>CAZTPX010000052.1:0-58541 GCA_964615095.1 uncultured Planctomycetaceae bacterium
ATGGCTACGAAAGCAAACTGGATCAAAGCAACCACGAGGGCGCGCGCGAAGGTTGAGTGCCGCCGTTGGGCAGCGCATCGCGAGCATGGTTACAGTTCTTTTGCCACGAGGACCACGCCGGGCTCCATAGCGGGACGCCGGATCGACGAGAAACCAATGATTATTGTAGTGGAAAGAACGGCGAACAGCGATGATAGTCTGGCCGGTAGTCGTCGATCCTCCGTTCCGCTGGCGACCCGCAAGCGAGTACCCCGGCCCAGCGGGGAGGAGAGGACATTTTCCGACTAAATCGACAGTCCGCAAGCAAGGCGGGGTCGACCGGAGGCGAGAATTCTCAAGTACTTGCGGGCGGCGAAGTTGCGACGATTCTTCGCGCGCCGTTCCCAGCGTTGCCGTCAATGGGCCGACGTTTCTTGCGCTTATTTCCCGGAAATCGTCCCGTTCTCTCCAATGCCGGAACCTCTTGCCGGGAAACCCCTTAGGGCAATCGCACCGGCCTCGTAACGGGCCGAGAGCCGGAAACAATCGTTCCACGCTCTTGACAGTTATTCATAGTTATGGATAATTACGGTAAGTTAACCATGATTCCGTCACCCTATCACCGCAAGGAGATTCACTATGTGTTCCGTCGACGAAAAACCGCTAGCCGACAGTGTGCAACCACCGCTTTCCCAGGTCGGCGACAACGTGCAACCGCCGCTTTCCCATTCCCTGCCCGGGAACGATTCGCCGCAACTCAGTCCGCGACGGCGAAAGAAATCCCTGCTGCCGGAGATTACAAGGCTCGCCCTGGAGGGCCATAGCGGCCAGGCCATCGCCCGCAAGGTCAAGCTGCCCAAGCGGACCGTCAATCACTGGCTGCAGAAACTGCGGCAGGAGTGGGCCGCCAAGGCGGCGGAGGGCGCCGGGGAGCTGTACGCCTTCGAACTGGCACGCCTCGATTCGATCTACCGTGAGGCCATGCAGGCCTGGCGCGAGTCGCAAACCGACATGAAAGTGCGGCTCACGGAGCACGTCGTGGTGGCCGGCAAGGAACCCAGAAAGAAAAAAACGGTCCGCACCCAACCGCAACGTGCAAACGCGGCCCTCCTCACCAAGGCCATGGCCGCCGTGATGGCGTCGACCCGGCTCAAGGGCCGCAAGGCCCCCAAGGTCGTCGTTGCCAAACTGGGCCAAGGGTCGATTCCCGCGAAGAACACGAAGAAGTCCGGTTCGGCGGAGATCCCCGAATCCGAGAGCCTGGCGGAGGACAAGCGGTGGTTGGAGTTCGGCGAAGAGGTCGTGATGGAGATGCGTACTGCTGAGCTCTACGAGGCCAACTGGCGGTTGGCCAACCTGCTCGCGGCGCAGGGCGGCACCATGCCTGCGGAGTTGAAGAACCCGAGATTGGCAGTGATGGATGACGACGAGCTCTACGCGCACCGTGAACTGTTGAAGGCCGCAATCCACAGAGCTCTCTACCCGGCCGAGGATTCGTCGCCAGACTGGGAAAGTTCGCCACCGCAATCGCTGTCGAACCAGGGCGTGTGAAAGTTGTGGCATGATTCACAGCAGCGTAACACTTTGGCAGCACGATTCTGTAGGGAACGACGGGGCACGCGCTCGCCGGTCGATACCGTTCCAAACCGGGCGGAACGGCACGGCGGCCGTTCCCTACAGGACAGCGCCGCCAAAGTGTTTACGTGTTTTGAACTATGCCCGATCTTGCCCGATCTTGCCCTCCCTCCGTTGACTATATGCGTTACACCCTACGGATTGCAATCCCTTGTTTTACCCGTGGTTTCCACCAGTTTTTCGAAAGCGATACAAGTCCTGTGATGAAACAAATATCACCCATCGGATGTATAAAATGGCTCTCAAATCCGAAGAAAATTGATTTCGGGCAAGTTCGTGAAAAAATCCCCCATGAGATTGGTGTCACGACCTGCCTGCGACCCGCCACCTCAAGCCCCGTTTATAATTTAGGCGATATGCAGACGTTAGTTCATCCGCGGCCAAAATGGCCCTGGGGGAACCAGAATCTCGCACTTTTCTCAGAACTGCTCTTCCTCTTTAGGAAGCCGCTTGCCGCCGCGGAGGGCGGGCACAAGCTCCGACGTGTTCCAAACGCCTTCGTGACCTTCCGTCGTGTTGAACTCCAGCACGGCCGTGGTCTTCTCGCGGTCGATCTGAAAAGCGACCGGCGGGTTGCCGCCGGGCCGGCCGATGTCCCAGGCGTAGGCGTGATTCCGCCGCAAGAGCGTCGCGTCGACAGACTGGCCCACGTGGTAACAGGCGGCCGCGTCGCGGACGAGGTTGTATTCGACGATCGTGCCTTGGATGGCCGCCACCGGCTGCGGCTCCTTGGCCCCGCCGTTGACGCAGACGGAGACGCCGTCGCCGCGGCTGCGGACCAGCGAATTGTGCCGCACGACGTTGCCCAGGCCGCGAGGAAACTCGATCGGCAGCCCGAACTCGTCGCAGAGCACCTTGAGGCCGGCGTTGGTCTCATCGCAACGGACGCCCTCGACCTGGTTGAAATACAGCGGGCCGATGCCCCGGTTCCAACTCAGCGGCATCGACGAAGCCAGGTTCGAGCAATTGGCGAAGAGCAAGAGCCCGTCTTTCCGCATCCGCGCCACGTAGTTGTCGCTGACAATGTTCTCGATGCAGGCAATCCAGAACTGGATGCCGCACATCCCGTCCACGGTGCGGTTGCCCACCACATGGTTGCGCCAAAAACCGGTATGCACCAGGATGAGGCTGCCCGGCTGCGGCGTCACTCGCCAAGCGCGATCGAGCAGATAGGTTTCGGCCTTGCGGCTCACGACCCGCCGCGTCTGCCCCAGGCCGCGGCCGCGGAGCACCGTGACGTAATATTCGCGCACGGTCGGTTCCTGCCCGCCGTCGTCCGCCTCGGGCGGCCAGAAGGGCGTCTCGCGGCCGGACGCATCGTGAGCAAGCTGCTCGCGATGGAGTTCCGCCAGGCGCTCGGTGGGCGTGGGCGGAACGGTGGCAGGCAGCGTCACGCCCTGGTTACCGGCGGCGGCCGCGGGACCAAAGTAGGCGATCCGCTGGCAGCCCTCGAAGAGGATCGTCTCGCCCACGTTCTGGTCGGTTGCGGCCACGCCGCCGAAACGGGCCTTGTCCTCGCGGTTGCCCGCAATCCAGTTTCGATCGACCGAGCCGCGTCCTGTGGAGAACCAGAGGATGCGCCGCCCGGTGGGGCCGCCGGCTTGAGCGCCCGGTGGGCAGGCACAGACATTGTCGGCAACGACGCACTGGTGGACGCGATCGCAGGCGCTGAGGATGTAGGCCTCGGCATTGCCGCCCGTAATGGTCTGGGCAATGAGCCGGTTGCATTCCAAGCGGCAGCGCTCGACCCCCGAGAGCAACAAGGGCGCGCTGCCCCAGAATTCGTTGTCGGTGACGATCGCACTGTCCGCGTTGCAGAGGTGGATGCCGCTGTTGGGCCACACGCGGGCCTCGCAGCCGCAGACACACACGTCTTGCACGCGGCAACCGCGGATCCAGCGCGGATAATCGGGACTGGCAATGACGACGCCGACGTTGTTCCGCGGCGTGCCGCGGAGTGTGACGCCGGCGATCGACGCCCCGTCGCCGGCGAGCCATGCCACCGGCCGGTCAACCTCCGGCAGGCGGCCGCTGGAAACCAGGAACCGCTCGCAGGTTTCACCTTGCAGCACGACCGTATTCTCATTGTTCGACGGGAAAGGGGCATCGCCGGGCGTGAACTTCCGGTCGCGACTGAAAACGAAGGCGTCGATCCCCACGCCGCCGCCCGTCACGTTCTTCCATACCAACTCGTGGCGGCCGGCCGATACCTGGATCGCGGCCGAGCGGCCCCACTTGTAACGGTTCCAGTCGCCCGTATTGGGCAGATTGTCGAGCCAGACCGGTTCTCGGCCATCGATGGAAATCGTCGTACACTTCGACATGCCTGGGCGGCCGTACTGGTCCATGTGCGTGGCGTATCGCAGCCAGACTGTCCATTGGCTGGCGGCAGGGAACTGCACGTGATACGACATTTCAGCGCCGGCGTCGTGGACCCCGTCGGGACAGCGATTCCAGCCCGCCCCAAGGGCGGTGACCAAGGGGGTTGTCGGGTCGGACGAGATCCGCAGCGTGGTGCGATTGCGGCCGGCGCCCACGATCCGCACGTTTGCGGGGACGACCAGGGCGCTGGGCAAGACGAAATCGCCTCCGGGAATCCGTACGGTTCCACCGCCGGCCGCCGCAGCCTGTTCGATCAGTTTGGACAGATTCTCGCCATGAAAATCGGCGACAAAGGCCAGCGCGGGCGGTTCCGCGCGGACCTCCAGCGCGAGCGGGCCGCCCCAGCCGTACGCGCCGCCGTTGCCGGCGTGCAGCCAGAGTTGATAGCTGCCCGCTGCGAGCGTCGCGGGCAACTCGCAGCGCAGGCGATACTTGCCCGCCTCGAGGACCTTGAGCCATACGCCCGCTTTGCCGGACTGGGCAAGATAGACGAAGGCCTCGTGAAAATCGGGCCGCTGGGCCACATTCCGGCCGAAGATGGAAATCTCGGCGCCCGGCGGTGCGGCATCGGGCAGGCACCACCAGGCCTCCGGCGCATTGAGCACCACCGGCTCGCTGAAGCCGGCGCGGTTCTTTGCCCAAACGACGATCGGTCCTTCATAGGCGGCATCGGATACGGTGGCGGTCAACAGCCCCGGGCTGTTGATCTTCACCTGCATATCGACTGGCCCACCGCCGGCAGCGTAGGGCCGCAGGCCCCAGGCGATCAACTCGCTCGTCAATCCCTCGCCGACCAGCAGGAAACTTTCGGCGACCCCGGCATCGGAACTGAAGCTGGAGATCAAGGGGGCGCCAACGGCGGTGGGATGTTCGGGCGGCGCGTAGGCCATGCCCGGAGTCTTGGGCGCGGGATCGGGGAACGCCCCCATCGCCAGTAAAGCGGTCAGTGCAAGCAGGTTCATTTCACGGCTCTTCCAGCTTACGGTACGAGGATTGCGAAACGTGAGATTGTAATGGGATGATTAATCGACGCAAACCTCGGAAAACTGGGGGCAATGGAGGGATCGTCAATTGCTACGCATTCCATTGGCAGCACGCTGTCCGTTCGGCTCGTCGCGTAGCGACGCCACGATGGTAGCCGTGGGTTTCAACCCACGGTTGGCGATGCCCGTGATTTCCGTTCGTCGCGTAGCGACGGCTGAAATCTCAGGCGTCGCTACGCGACGCAATATCCTTGAGCGTGTTCGCTGTCCGTGGGTTGAAACCCACGGCTACGATCACATCGTCGCTACGCGACGGGGATTCGCACTGCAGCGGAAGGGCGCAACAAAACTGACGACGACAATTGGAGGTTTTCATCATCCCACCCAACGGCTGCAGCCAAACCTGGCAGGTTCATTTCAAGCGTACCAGGCCCGGGCGCGTTTCTTCGCCGCCTTCACCACGCGGCGGACCAACTCGCAGTTGTCCTTGATCTGGAAATCGAACATGCCCACGGCGATGAAATCGGCGCCGTTGCGAAAAGCGTGGGCGAACCCCTGCCGCGGATAGATGGCCCCCGCCGCCAGTATCTTGAAGGCCACCCAGGGCTTGGCCACGGACTGCATGTACTCGGCGGTCTCCTTGGGGTTGCTGCACCAGTTGCTGTCGCAATTCAGGTTCGCCGACGGATAGTCAATGCTATGGAAGGTCTTGACGTAGAAGTCGCAGGGGACCTTGGCCTTCTCGCAGGCCTGAACGACCTGCAACTCGTGGCCGCCCACGCCCACCGGCAGGCCGTGAACCTTGGCAAACTCCACGGCCTTGGCGATGACGTCGACACGGCCGGCCCGGACCAGCTCGTCGGAGCGCACGCCCCAGACGTACATTGCCGGCGCCCCGCCGTCCACCTTGCGCTTGATTTCATCCTTGATCGCGGCGTCGTTCTGGTTGACGTCGGGATGAATGCTGGGGATGACGCTCATGTGACCGCCGAACTCCTTGTTGTACTTGCGCACATAATCCTCGCCCGTCTCAAGAACCACGTTGATCCCTTGCTCTTCGGCAAGCTTGAACGTTTCCATAAGCTTGGCTTCGGTCACATAGGCCCGGAACAGGTCGGGAACGTACTTCAGGTCGCGGCAATGCATGTAGCCGCCGACGAGGTTTCCTCCCAGAAATATGCGGCTGAGCTTCGTCTTGCCCAGCATGCCGCAGGGCATGCCATCGGCAGGCTCCTTGCCGCTACTGGCGGGAGTCGTGGGCTGCGGACTTGCGGCAGGCTTGGGCACTTCCGCGCCTATGGCCGCCTGGCCGGCGGCCAATGCCGCTGCCGTGCCGCCAATGAAACCGCGCCGCGTGATCGGTAGAGAATCGGACATGAAAGCACTCCTGTAGGTTTAGGGTTTTTTGGTTTTCGTTTGGCCGCCGACATAACTTTCGTAGGCCTTCAACTGGACCTCGTCGACCTCATATTTTCTCGCCTCCTCGGCTGTGGGCAGGCGAAACGGCCGCACGACGCGAAAGCCGACAAAGGAGGCGTCGGTCAGATACCAGATGCTCTGGGGCAACTTTGGATCGTGCTTCTTCCAGTCCTTGGTCGAGGCGCGGCGGGCCGCCGAGCGGCAGCCCGCAGCCGGATCGTCCCAGGAACCGCCACGGACGATTCGCCCGTACTCGGCCGTGGACGGTTCCACGGGGTTATCGGCCGCCTTGCCCTCGCGCCGCCGGTAGGCGTCGGCCGCGTACTGATCGACGCACCATTCGGCCACGTTGCCGTGCATGTCGAACAGGCCCCAGGGATTGGGCTTCTTTTCGGCTACCTTGTGGTACTTGTCGTCGCTGTTGTCGAAGAACCAGCCGTACTCCTCCAAGTGCGCAGGGTCGTTGCCGAAGCTGTAGGCTGTTGCCTTGCCCGCCCGGCAGGCGTATTCCCATTCGGCCTCGGTGGGCAGGCGGTAGTAGCGGCCCGTCTTCGCCGAGAGCCACTTGCAATAGACCTTCGCCGCGAACTGGGTCATGCTCACGGCCGGGCGCCCGGCCTTCCCCATGCCGAAGGACATGTCGGTGTAGGCCTCCGAGGGATGCGCGATGGCATCGACAACCAGATCGCCATTGCTGGCCGGTGACCGTTGCGACTCGCGGCGTTTCTTGTCCAGCCGCATCGCCCACTGGTCGTATTCCTCCCAGGTGACTTCGTGGACTTCCATCCAGAAAGGATCGATGCGGACTTCGTGGATCGGCCCTTCGTCCTCCGCGCGGTCCGTTTCCTGCTTGGGGCTTCCCATCTTGAATCGGCCGCCGGGAACCGGGGTCATCTCGAACTCGACGCCCGTACCGGGTATCTGCTCCGCATAGCGACGCATCGCGGCGGGGTCGGCCGCGCGGGACGCGGGGATCTCTTCCACTGGCTTGGGAATCCAGGCCGGCGTTGGTTCGCGGATCATCCGCAAGGTCAGGTGTGCGGGATCGTCGTCCCCAACGGGCTTGTTTGCTGGCGACTGGTCCGCCGGCGCCGCGGCGAAAGCCGTATCGGCCGCCGGTTGCACGCGTCCCCACAACGGCCAGCCGACTACCGCGGCCAGCAAGACCGGCCAACATCGATTTCCCATCACGCGACTCCGAGGATTATACTGCAAACGGCTTGAACTGATGCGATTTCCCGCCTAGTGTGGCGATTCAGCCGCGCGGAGTATAATTTAATCGAAGTCGCGCGATTTAGCAACTGTTCCCTACAGGAACCCGCTGCGCTACAAGAAGACGCCTTACACGGACAAGATCCTGGCGAGCATCCTCAAGACGGATTGCGGTCCGCTCTTCCTGCAAGACCACGGCAGCCTCGTGCGGTTCCGCAACGTCAGGATCAGGCCGCTAGTGTAGTGTCTGAATTGCCGTATCTGTTGGAGTTCCGGCTTTAGCCGGGAAATGCCGCCGACCACGAGTACGCGGTGCCCGGGCGGAACTCCAGCGCAGACCATAAACACGCTAGCTGCGGCTAGCGGTTAAGGTCCGACCACGATGGCAACGACTCCGGCCAACAGCCCTTGAAAGCGTCTCCGCCGCAAACTTCCATGCTACAGTTAGCAGTTAAAGTCAGGCCCCGATACCCATACCCCGCCCCGATACCATACCCTACGCCGATACCCATACCGATACCCGATACCGGCTGCAAAGTCATCCAGAAGGATCTCGACAGCCCCATCGTGCGGATGTAGAATAGAGGGTCGAAAGGCTGCAAAGAAGCGATGGAAAACGCGGCCTGCCCAACGGACTCGAAGGGATCTTGCCATGACCACGCAATCCGCCGACGCTATCAATGCTCCCCTCGTTACGCCCATTCAGCCGGCGGTTGTCATTCCACCGGACGTGAATGAAACCGCTGGCCGATTGGGTGTGGCACAGCAGTTGCCTCAGGTTATCGATCTCACGCGGCAGATATTCGGCAGTTTCTCGCGCGTAACGGTCAGCGAGGATCCCGAGTTTCTGGGCGATGACCATATCATCTTTCATGTTCCGGCCCAAGGCACGATTGACGAGGACCTCGACAAGAGCGAACAGTGGGGGCGACGGCTCATGGAGATCATCCCCCGTTCTCCACAGGTTTATTTGGTCATCCCGGAATTCCCATCATGACGGGCCGTGATTTCGTGGCCTGTGCGGAGCAATTCGCGGGAAGCGCTACCGAGGCCGTATTGCGAAGCGCTGTGAGCAGGGCCTATTACGGCGCGTTCCACGAGGCGTTGGCGCTGTTGCACGCTTGCGGCGTTTGGCTGCCGAAGACCGAGCAGGTCCACATGAAAGTTGGATACTGCCTACGGGATTGTGGCGATCAGGATGCTGCCAAGGCAGCGCGCGAACTTGAAGTCTTGAGATCGCAACGAAAGGTGGCTGACTATAATTTGGACGACAATCGGTTCGTTGCCTCCCGCGTCGTACAGGTCGAAATTGCGAGGGCCCGTCGTATCCTAGAAACCTTCGATCAATGCCGCACTGGGGCGGCCGCGGATTTCCGCGCCAAGATTCGCGCACACGCGAGGTTGCTCGGGCTAACCGTTTCCGATTGAGAAAGGCTTTAGGGTCAAGCCGACTTTAGATGCCAGACGTTGATGCAATACTTGCTAACGACTAACGTCGGCCTGACCCCACGACGTCCCCCTACCATCGTGGGTAATGCGGGCCAGGTGGTCCTTACGCCGAGCCTGGTCTTCAGCGGGGATCTTGTGACTGGACCTGGAGGCCGCATCCAGAACAACTCCTCGCTTCAATTCGGGAGTCTCAACAACGGTGGTATCTTTCTCGGCGGCGGCAGCCTGCTGGGCAACTTAGTCAACCAGTCCTCCGGCAACGTGCGGATCGCGGCCGGCCAAAGTTTCTACATTCAGAAACCAGCCTGCAGAGCAACGCGGGCTTGATCCAGGCAATCGGCACCAGCGCCGCGCAGGCCCAGTTCGAGTCGGCCGGGCCGTTCACCAACGCCAGCGGCGGCGGTTCGGGCATGATCGACGTCACGACTGGCGGCACGGCGACCATCCACGCGGCGATACCGGCAACTTCGCGGAAACGGACTCCGGCACGCTGATTTTGGACAGCAGGCTGGGCGGCGCGGGGGTGACGGTGGCCGGCGGGACACTCGATGCGATGTCGGCCCTGGTGGCTCCGCCGGTGTTGGCCGGCGGCCAGACGCTGGGGCCAGGCGCGTGTTCAGCGACAACGAGACGCTGGCGACACGCATGCCGGAACTGCGCTGCGCTTGTTCGCGGCCTAATTAATGGACAACTGAGCACTGCCCGGCGGTTCGTGGAATTTTTGAACTCACCGCTTTGGGGCAACAAAACAAGTGAAACATTTTGTTTCAAAGTTTTAAACAGTCTCAGCGCGCCGGTAAGGGAATCCGGGCACGGATTCGTGAAAATCCCCGTGCCAGGGCGGGCAAAAATTCGGCCGTACGGCGACGGTTGTTTCAAATTTCGCGCGCCAAAGAGCCAAAGTTCATCATCCCACGTGATGGAAAGTTCGGCGCGCTCGGACGGGCCGCGCGGGCTTTATAGGAAATTTCGTTCGGACCCTATTTTTCAATACCCATGTTGAAAATCGCGACGTAGTAAAGGCTGGGTGGGGCACGCTGCCACGGACCGACATATTCCTAAGGTCCGTTCTGGCGGCACTGGGGTTGAATATGGTATAATTGACTCGCAGACTGCCAGAGCGCGGTCGCCCACCTTCGCGCCTTGAGATCCTGTTCCCCGGAAGATCGACCCATGGCCGACCATACCATTCGCAAATGTTCGCAATCTGGCGTAGGGTATTCGGTCGTTGATCTGAACGATGTGCGGCATGTCTTTGCCGCGGCCACGCCGCGGGCCGGCTCGACTTTCGACGAGCAAGCCGACGACGCCTTGCGGACAATCGGGGCGGTGACGGGCGAGGAGGGCACGCACGGCTCGATCGTCCATCAAGCCGTCTTCCTGGCCGACATGACGCACGTAGAGCGATGCCGGCAGATCATGCGGGATTTCTACGGGCCGGGACTGCCCACCACCAGCTATATCCCCCAGCCGCCATGCGGCGGGCGAATGCTGGCCATCGAGGCCCTCGGCGTCGGGCAGGGCAGGGGAGAGGTGCAAATCGAGCGCGTCGGCGACGATCTGGCGATCGCCCGGCATAACGGCATCGCCTGGATCCACTGCACGAAAGCCGTGCCGCAAACCGAGGAGCGATCGGTTTATGACGGCAGCCGGGCAGTCCTGGAGGCGGTTTGCCGGACGTTGGGCCGGGTCAACGTCCGCTTCGACCAGGTCATCCGCACGTGGTTCTACCTGGGCGGGATCGTCGACGATGACGGTCCCGTGCAGCGCTACAAGGAACTCAACCGCGCCAGGACCGACTTTTTCCAGAACGTTCATTTCCTCAACGGCCGCGCCCCCGCCGCGCACAACCGGCCCGTGTATCCCGCGAGTACCGGCATTGGCACGACCGGCCGCGGCATTGTGCTTAGTGCTATCGCCCTGGTATCCGATCGGAACGACATTCGGGCGGTGCCGCTGGAAAATCCGCGGCAGACGGCGGCCTACGATTACGCGGCCGCCTACAGCCCACAAAGCCCCAAGTTCTCCCGCGCGATGGCGCTCTCTTGCGGCACGTACACAACCATATTGATTTCCGGCACCGCAAGCATCACGCATTCGCAGACCCGGCATACGGGCGACGCGGGCAAACAGACCGAGGAGACGCTGGATAACATCGCCGCCCTGATTGCGGAGGAGAACCTCGCCCGGCATGATCTGCCGGGGCTGGGCACGTCACTTGCCAGTTTGGGGTTCGCGCGTGTTTACATCAAGCGGCCGGAGGATTACACGGCCGTTCGCGCCGTGTGCGAGAAACGCTTGGGAGTGTTGCCGACGATCTACGCGATTGCCGACGTCTGCCGGCCCGAACTGCTGGTCGAGATCGAAGGAGTAGCGTTTTCCCGCTTGGAGCGATAGAACGATGTCCGTATCGTTTGCCGCAGTCTTGTTGACCGCCGTCATTAGCGCCGGACCGGGCGCGGCCGCGCCCGTTCGCCCGTTCGAGAGTCCCGCCGCTTTGGCGCCCGCCGGCAAGATCGACGAGCTGGTTTTCGCTCGCTTGAAGAAACTGGGGCTCGAACCGTCGCCGTTGTGTTCCGATGCCGTTTTCGTGCGCCGCGTATATCTCGACGTGATCGGCACGCTGCCGACCGCGGCCGAGGCCAAGGAATTCCTGCTCGACAAAACTTCCGACAAGCGGCGGGCATTGATCGACCGTTTGCTCCAGCGCAACGAGTTGGCCGACTACTGGGCCATGAAGTGGAGCGATCTGCTGCGAATCAAGGCCGAGTTCCCCATCAATCTTTGGCCCAACGCGGCCCAGGCCTATTACCATTGGATCCGGACTTCGATCCGCGAGAACAAGCCCTTCGACCGCTTCGCCCGGGAGTTGCTCACCTCCAGCGGCAGCAATTTCCGCGTGCCGCCGGTCAACTTCTATCGTGCCATCCAGAGCCGGCAGCCGGCGGCCATCGCCCAAGCCGTGGCCTTGGCTATGATGGGCACGCGGGCGGAAAAGTGGCCGCCGGAACGCCTGGCCGGCATGTCGGCTTTCTTCGCCAAGATCGGCTACAAATCGACGGGCGAATGGAAAGAGGAGATCGTTTTCTTCGATCCCAACGCAACCACCGCGAAAGAGCCTGCCCAAGGCACCGGCAAAGACGCCCCGAAAGTGCGCGCGGTCCCGCCTGCGGCGGTCTTCCCCGATGGCACGGCCGCCCGCATCCCGCCCGATCGCGATCCCCGCGAACTGTTTGCCGACTGGCTGATCGACGCCAAGAACCCCTGGTTCGCCCGCAACATCGTCAATCGCGCATGGTGCTGGCTCGACGGCCGGGGCATTATTCAGGAAGTCGACGATATCCGCCCGGACAATCCGCCCAGCAATCCTGAGTTGCTGGCTTACCTGGAACAGGAACTGATTGCCTCGCATTACGATCTGCGGCACATCTATCGCTTGATCCTGAACTCGAAGACCTATCAGCTTTCGTCCCTGGCCCGCGACACTCAGCCCGGGGCCGAGGCGAATTTCGCCTCTTATCCGCTCCGCCGCCTGGAAGCTGAAGTGCTCATCGATGCCATCTGCCAGGTGACGGGCACGTCGGAGAAGTATTCCAGCGCGATTCCCGAGCCGTATACTTTTCTGCCGGAAGGGCATCGCTCGATCGCCCTGCCCGACGGCAGCATCACCAGCCCCTTTTTGGATGAGTTCGGCCGGCCACCGCGCGACACCGGCTTGGAATCGGAGCGGAACAATCGGATTTCCGCGGCACAGCGGCTGAACATGTTGAATTCATCGCACATTCAGCGGAAACTGGAACAGGGCACGCGCCTTCAGGAACTGCTCGCCGCACGGCAGGGACCCCGTCCGCTAATTGAGACGCTTTACCTTACCATCCTCTCGCGTTACCCCACCGGTGCGGAGACACAAACTGCTTTGCGGTATATCAATAACGATAAGTTGGCCCGTCGCCAGGCGGTCATCGATCTGGCCTGGGCGTTGGTCAATAGCGCGGAGTTCATGTATCGGCATTGACCTTCAAGAAAGGTTGGAAACCATGAATGGCACGGATGAATCGACAGCTTGCGGCGCACTGCTCTCGCGTCGCGAAGCGGCTTGCCGCATGTTGGCGGGGACTGCCGGCCTGGTCATCGGCAACCAATTCGGTCTCACGGGGCTGGCTGCGGAACAGCGGCCCGGTCCTAAGGCCAAAGCCAAGGCGGTGATCCAGATCTGGATGTGGGGCGGCCCGCCGCACCTCGACACGTTCGATCCCAAGCCGGCCCTGGGCTACGACTACTGCGGTCCGCTGGGCAAGCCGATCGCCACGAACGTTGCCGGCGTGCAGATTTGCGAGTTGCTGCCGAACCTCGCCAAGCTGGCCCACAAGTATTCGGTCATCCGCAGCATGACACACGGCATCAACGCCCACGAGACGGCCTCTTATGCCACGCAGACGGGCCGCATGCCGGGCGATCGGCAGGTTTATCCGGGCACCGGCGCGGTGGTTTCGCTCTTCCGCGGGTATGAGGCCGGCTACAAGGGGCTCGTGCCGCCCTATATTGTGCTTACTGAGCCGCAGGGGCGCTTCTCCGAGGCGGGTTTTCTGGGCATTCGCTACAAGCCCTTCGCCACCGGCGGCGACCCGTCGCAGGCCCGCTTCGTCGTGGAAGGCGTGGTGGCCCAGGGCATCTCCGACCAGCGACAGAAAGACCGCCGCGCGCTGCTCGAAGAACTCAATTCGCTCAAGCATGCCGCCGCCAACGATCCGCGGATGGCCAGCCTGCAGGAATCCGAGAAGCAAGCCTACGACCTGATCCTGGGCGATGCCGGCAAGGTCTTCGACCTGACGCAGGAGAAGGACGATCTCCGCGATCGATACGGCCGCAGCAAGTTCGGAGCATCGTGCCTGCTGGCCCGGCGGCTGGTCGAGCGCGGCGTGCCCTATATCACCATCAACTATCCCGGCTGGGACACACACAAGGAGAACTTCCAGACCATGCGGCGGAAGCTGCCCGAGATGGACAAAGCCATGTCCAGCCTGCTGCTGGACCTGAGCGACCGCGGCCTGCTGGAGAGCACCATCGTCTGGTGGATCGGCGAATTCGGCCGCACGCCCAAGGTCCAATGGGAGGCCCCCTGGAACGGCGGGCGCAATCACTGGGGCAAGGTCTTTTCGGCCGTTGTGGCCGGTGGTGGATTCAAGGGCGGCCAGGTCGTAGGCGCCTCGGACGCGAAAGGCGAAGAGGTCAAGAACCGGCCCGTCTATCCCTGCGACATGATCGGCAGCATTTACGAGTTGCTGGGCATCGACACCGAGGCCCGCCTGCCGCACCCACTGGGACTTGTCGCCCGCGTGACCCCGTCGCCCGCCGACGGAGTTCCATCGGCTGGCCGCTTGAAAGAGATCATGTAAGACCATGGACCGACGTTTAGCTTTCATCGCCGTAGTATCAGCAGGCATTCTCCCGCAGGTCGTACAAGCTCAAGCCCTCGCGCAGCAATCGCCGCACATCGGCTACGCCTTTCCAGCCGGCGGACGGCAAGGCACGACCTTCGAGGTCCGCGTCGGCGGAGAGTTCCTCGACGGAATCACCAGCGGCCGCGTCTCCGGCTCAGGTGTTCAAGTCAAGGTCGTGGAACTTGTCAAACCAATGACGCAGCAGCAGGCCAACCAACTCCGCGAGCAGCTTAAGACTCTGACCGACCGAATGCCGGGCACAGCCGCTAAACCGGCCGGCAAGGCAACTGGCAAACAGGGCGACAAGCCGGCCAACAAAGTATCAGGCACACTCCGTGTGCCGTCCGCCCAGTCGCCGCAAAACACTACCCCCTTATCCGCCGAAGAACGGCAAACGGTCCTCGATATCCGCAAGAAACTACTGAAGTTCTTCAATCGACCGACCAATCCGGCTATCGCCCAAACGGCCGTGTTGCAAATCACCACCTCGCCCGACGCTGAACCGGGCACCCGTGAACTGCGGCTGGAAACGCCCGCCGGACTGACGAACCCCTTGGTCTTCCAGATCGGCCGCCTGCCGGAGGTCGTGCGCAAGACGGTCGCCGACGACGATCTTCCCGGGCGGCAACCGATCCGCAAACTGCGAGAAGAGGGACGCTCGGCCACAAGCGAGCAGCCGACGATCGACGTCCAACTGCCCGTGGTCGTCAATGGGCAGGTCCTCTCCGGGCAGATCGATCGTTATCGTTTCGCGGCCAAGAAGGGGCAACATCTGGTCATCGCCGTCAGCGCCCAGCAGTTGGTCCCCTATATCGCCGACGCCGTACCCGGGTGGTTCCAGGCCGCCATCAAGCTCAGCGACGAAGAGGGCAAGGAGTTGGCCTATGCCGGCAGCTACCGCTTTCATCCCGACCCCGTGTTGCAACTGGAAGTCCCGCGCGACGGCAAGTACGCGGTCCAGATCTGCGACTCCTGCTTTCGCGGACGCGAGGACTTCATCTATCGCATGGCCCTGGGTGAATTGCCCTTCGTGACCGGCTTTTTCCCCTTGGGCGGCAAGGCGGGCGAAACTACTTACGTCACCTTGCAGGGCTGTAACCTTCCTTTCACCAGCCTGACCGAAGACGCCACCCGTAAGGCCGCGGGCATCGACCACCTCGCCGTCGGTCCCCGCTCCGGATTCGCAAGCCCTCTAACCTTTGCCCTCGACTCGCTGCCCGAGTGCATGGAACAAGAGCCGAACGACTCGCCCGAGCATGCCCAGCCGGTAACCATCCCGGTGATCGTCAACGGCCGCATCGATCGCCCCGGCGATCGCGATGTGTTCCGTTTCGAAGGCACGTCGGGGCAGGAAATCGTCGCCGAGGTCTACGCCCGCAGGCTCGATTCGCCGCTGGATTCCGTGCTCAAGTTGACGGATTCCAGCGGGCGGCAACTGGCGTTCAACGACGATCACGAGGATAAGGGCTGCGGCCTGATCACACATCATGCCGACAGTTGGTTGCGAGCAGTGCTGCCGTCGACCGGCACGTACTATCTACACCTGTACGACGCCCAGAACCAGGGTGGCCCGGAATATGCGTATCGCCTGCGAATCAGCCCGCCACGGCCCGATTTCGAGCTTCGCGTCGTGCCGTCGAGCGTCAACGCGCGGGCGGGCACTGCCGTGCCGGTCACCGTGCATGCCCTGCGCCGCGACGGCTTCAATGGGCCGATCAACCTGCAACTGAAAGACGCCCCCACCGGTTTCAGCCTCAGCGGCGCGAAGATCCCGGCGGGGCAGGCGAAGACGCGACTGACGCTGACGGTCCCCTTGGACCCGGGCCGACCGACGACCGCGCTGCGCATGGAAGGCCGCGCGACGATCGCTGGCCGCGAAGTGCGCCACACCGCCGTCCCTGCCGACGACATGATGCAGGCCTATTTCTATCGTCACCTAGTGCCCGCGCAGGAGTGGCTGGTCGACATCATCGGTCGCGGACGGGCGGCGATCCCCTTCCGGCTTCGCGAGCAGAAAGAGATCAAACTGCCCTCCGGCGGCACGGCCGAACTGCACTTTATCGGCCCGCATGGCCCGCTCGTGCAATCGGTCAAGATGACCTTGAGCGAGCCGCCCGATGGGCTGTCGATTCAGAAGGTCACGGTCAGCGACGACGGCATCAAGGTAGCGCTGCGGGCAGACGCAGCCAAACTCAAGCCCGGCTGGAAGGGCAACGCGATCATCGAGGCCTCGGTCGAGCGCGTGCCCGATGTCCAGAAAGGGAAAGTCAAACCGATCAAGCGGCGGGTTTCCCTGGGGATGTTGCCAGCGATCCCGCTGGAGATAGTGGGGAAGTAGGCAGTAAGTAGGTCCTTTCTGCCGGAAAGGACTAATACGCGCCGTATTACGAGAAACCCCAACGTTTCCAAGTGAGGCGGCGCACAATAGTCTCTCTCGGCAAGAGAGACCTACCGATCAACGGCAAGAATGCCGCTAATTCCGCGGACCGTACACGTACCGCTTGGGCGATTGGTCGCTGTGGACGCGGTACTCGTTGCCACCGAGCACCAATGTATCGGAGTTCTTCAAGGTCGCCCGGCTGACGCGAGAGCCGTTGACCAGCGTGCCGCCTTTCGCCCCCAAGTCCCAAACGACCAGCTGGCCCTCGACTTGGCTGATCAGGCACAGATAGCCGGGATCTACGCTTCCACTATCGGCTTGCTCTCCGGTCTTCGGGCCGATCAGGGCCGGCAGATCCGGGAGTAGCATGTGGCTTGCAACGCTGGTGCCAATTAGTTCGACGCTCATTTCGTTCCTCCAAAGTTGATGGTAAGTTCGTTTGGCCGAGTGCCTAATACGCAATTGTGATGCCAAAGCACGCGGAGAACGTGAGCCATGTTTGGAAAAGCGATTTTACGCCCTTGTTCCGCGGAATCCGCCGCAAAACACGCCATGAAACGGGGATCGTCACTTTCGCATGCCACGCGGGGCTAGAACGGCCAGCCGGCCGAAATCGCGACATTCTTGTAAAACAGGGCGTGCAGACGCGACGAAAATGTCGCGCCTGCGAGGGGTACGGCGCAAACCGCACGAGGGGGTTCGACGCGCGGGAAAAACGCGTCCGCCCGCTCGGAGAGGCCGTTGCCAGACTGGCCACACACGGTGGCGCTGGGCGGTTGTTTCGCGCGACGGCCTATGATAACCTAGGATTCGAGTCGCATGCTCGCCGCCTACAACAAGGAACCCAGGTCATGACCGTCACGCGCGCAATCACGTCTATCGCCGTTTTGTTCCTGTTCCTGCCTGTCGCCGCCAGGGGCCAAGCCAAGCATCCGAACCTACTGCTCAACCGAGAGGAAATTGCCGAGATCAAGACCAAGATCGACAAGTACCCCTGGGCACGCCAGACCTTCGAGCACATTAAGGCCGAGGCCGCGCTCGATGCCGACGGCGGCAATCAGTGGCGCATCCCGACTCGCGTGGCCCCAGCCATGATGTACGCGCTCACAGGCAACCCGAAGTACGCCAAGCCCGCGCGGGAACACGTCCTGGAACGCCTGAAGGAATTGTCGGACAAGAACTGCCCCTGGCAGTGGAGCCGCGGTGTCCAGGAAGCCATCCTGTACGACCTGATCTACGATACCTTTAACGAAGCGGACCGGCAGAAAATCGAGGACGCCTTCCGCACGATCGGCCGCCTGGAGATGGATCTGGCCGAGTCCGGCTTTCAGACTTGGAACATGAAATGGGTCGAGCACTGGAACGTGGCCATGATGGGCTACGTCACCGGCGATCGGCAATTGATCGACTACGGCCTGAACGATCCCGGCGGCGGCACGACTTCCGGCAAGGGCTACGCCCGCTACGATCCGAAGAAGTATGGCGGCTTCCACCAGGTTATCGAGCGCAACGTCAAGGACGCCACCTGGCACGAGCCGCCGGAGTACCTCTTCAACGCGATTTCCTACCCCTTCTTCACCATCGCGCTGGCGGCCAAGCACTACGACGGCACGGACCTGTACCATTGGCGGGCACCCAACGGCAACTCACTCTCGGCCCTCTTTCCGCGCTGGATCGACCTGACGTTTCCAGCCGAGGAGACGGGTGTACCGGGCGGCACGTTCCGTGTGGCCAACTACGGCGACGGCGGCACCACGGCCTGGCGCGACTTGTTCCTGGTGAACTCGCCCTGGCAGATGGCCCCTTGGAAATCTCCGGCTGGGCCAATTCCGCCCGAAGAGGTCTGGTCGGCGCAAGGCATGCTGGAGATCGCCCACGGGCTGGATCCGCGGCCCAGTTTTGCCTGGTTCCTCAAGCAGCCCGCCCAGCGCGACGGTTTCTTCTGCAATACCGGCGGCGGCTTCCTGGGCCTCAGCCGCCCGGCGCTGGCTTACGGTCGGCCCTTGGACGACGCGCCCGCCTCGCCCCCGCCGGCGCCCAGTTCGCTGCTGCCCAAGGCCGGGCTGGCCATGCTCCGCGCCGACGAATCGCCCGCCTACTGGCACGGCAAGGGCCTGGCCTGCTTCTTCATGATGGGCGAGCCCGAGTTCCGCAGCCACCGCCATTGCGACGACTACCAGATCGTGCTGCACGGCAAGGGGCGGCTGCTGTATCCCGACCTCAACGTCTGGAACTACGAGAACGACAAGGAGATCGGCTGGACGCACCGCGCCATTGCCCACAACACGCTGGCTGTCGATGGGGCGAGCAACGTGGCGGCGTCCTACACGCATCGCCACGATTTCAGTCCCGACGTCAAGTTCATTTCCGCCCAGGGCGCGCCGTTCGAGCGGCGTGAGGGCATCGCCGCCAGCCCCGTGGGACCACAGACCTGGCCGAAGAAGGTGACGCTCAGCCGCGCGCTGTTCCTGACCAAGGAGTACCTGGCCGACTTTTTCTGGGCTACGTCGCCGAGCGAGCACGTCTACGATTGGGCGTTGCACGGCTTCGGCCGCCTGGAATACGATCGGCAGAAGTTCCGGTCGAGCCAGGACCTGGCGCCATACAAGTGGATCAAGGACGTGGCCAGGCAGACCACCGACGGAACGTGGTCGGTCCAATGGGTGCAGCAAGGCGCGGGCGTAGTGAAAGGCATGCCCACCTCGCGGCACACGGATGCCTGGTTCACGACGCAGGTTGGCGTAAAGATGTGGATGCTGGGCGCGGCGGGCACGGCGGCCTATGTGGGCGAGGGCCCGCTGCTGGTCAGCGACCTGGAGAAAGGCATGGCCCAGCGGCCGCAGGACCCTGAAGGCCGCCTGCCGATGGTGGTCGCCCGCCGCCAGGTCACCGGCACGCTGTACGCCGCGCTGCACGAACCGGTGCTGCTCCGCGATAAGGGAAAGCCGGTCGACCAGCCGCGTATCCGCAGCTTCGAACTGGTCGCGCAAACGGCGGATGCGATCGCAGTAAAGATCGTCGGGCCGGATTACGTCGATTACGCCATGATCGGTTTCGGCAACCCCCTGGACGAGAAGCGAGAAATCACATTGAAGAGCCCGAGCGGCAGCGAGAGTTTTACGTTCCGCATATATGCCTATTTGCGCTGCCGGGGCATCGACATCGTGGCACGCGGGAACCTGGTCGGGTTTGACATGGGGGACGGTGGCGCGGGGCCGTCGCCGATGTTGACTCTCAACGGCCGGCCGGTTACGGTCATGGTCGAGGACAAGAACTGGCATTTGGGTAAATGATGTTTTTGGGAAACCGTTGGAGCGCCGGATTTAATCGGAATCCCTGAAATGCCGCCTAGAGGCGGAACTCCAACAATAGGGCGTCTTCGGCATTTCTTCCGAACGCATAATCTGTCCTTTCCCCGCCTACCATAGAAAGATCCCCGCCATCATGAAGAAACTACCGCCGATTGTGATGTCCCTCGTGGTGCTGGCCGCTTTGGCTACACCAGTCGCTAGAACACTGGCCGCCGAGCTTCCGCCGCCGCTGGTGCCGTGGCCACAGACGTTGAACCTGGCACAAGGCACTCTCCCGCTGACCACGCGAAGCCGTATCGTCTGCCAAAGCCCGAGCCTGCGGCCGCTGGCCGGCATCCTCGCCGAGGAGATCCGGCTCATCGCCGGCCTGAAACTGGCCGTCGCCGCCGATAAGCCGGTGCAGAGCGATCTTGCCCTGGCGATCGACCCCGGGCTGGCCAAGGAGGCCTATCGGCTCGACGTGGCCGATACGGCGCGCGTTGCCGCCGGCAACTATGCCGCTGTCGCCCTGGGCACAGCCACGCTGCTCCAATCGCTGGCCGTCCGCGGCGGCGAGGTCGGGCTGCCCCGCATGTCGATCCGCGACGCGCCGCAGGCCGACTTCCGGGGACTGATGATCGACGTGGCGCGGAAGTACCACTCGATCGAGAGTCTCAAGGAGATGGTCGAACTCTGCCGCCTCTACAAGGTCCGCTACCTGCAACTGCACCTGACCGACGACCAGGCGTTCACGTTCCCCTCGCGGGCCTATCCGCAACTCAATGAGAAGACCGAGCACGGCGGCAAGTGCTATACACTCGACGCGCTGCGGGACCTGGTGGCCTATGCCGACGCCCGCGGCGTGACGATCATCCCGGAGTACGAAGTGCCGGGGCATTCGGCGGCCGCCAATCGCGCCCTGCACGACCTGTTCATTATCGCCCACACCAAGCCCTACGAGCACCACGCCTCGATCAACTTCTGCAAGGAGGAGGTCATGCGGGCGGTGGCCACGATCGTGGGCGAGATGTGCGAGGTCTTCAAGTCGTCGCCCTATTTTCATATCGGCGGCGACGAGGCCGACCTGGCCCTGGCCGACCAGAACGTCGATTTCCGCGCGGCCATGAAGAAATACGATCTGCCCAACCAGCACGAACTCTACCGGCAGTTCCTCTGCCGCATGGACGAGATCGTCAAGAAGCACGGCAAACAGATGATCGTTTGGGAGGGCTTCGGCCGGCAGGGCAAGGTCCAGATCCCCAAGGACATCATCGTCATGAGCTACGAGATTCGTTTCTACTTGCCACACGAACTGGTCAACGACGGATACAAGGTGATCAATGCCTCCTGGACACCTCTCTACGTGGTCAACGACAACCGCCGCCCGCTGAGCGAGATTTACGCCTGGAATTTGCTGCAATTCAAGCCCTTCGGGGCGAAGGCCGAGGAGAAGGGCATCACCGTGCCGCGGAGCGACAACGTGCTCGGCGCGCAACTCTGTGCCTGGGAGCAGCCCGAGCGGCTCGAATTGCCCAACGAGCGGCTGCGTGTGCCGGCCATGATCGAGCGGATCTGGAACCCGGCGGCCGGCAAGTCTTACGACGATTTCGCGCGGCGGCTGGCGTGCAGCGATCGGCTGCTCGACCTGCTGTTGCACAGAAGCGACAGGATGCCCTCGCGGAATTGAACCTAAACGTATTCCCAGTCCTTCAGCCACTGGTAATGGCTGGGCAAGCTGGTCCAGGCACGGTCCATGGCACGGTCCAACTCTACCCGCTCGTGCTTGTCCAATTCACGTCGCTCCGCCACGGCCAGGGCCACATTGTCGACCTGTTGTTGGCTGATCAAGCCCGGAATGGGCGCCGTGATTGCCGGATTGCAGAGGATCGCCCGCAGCGCGAGCCGGGCGATGCGGTTGTCCTCGTCGGCGTGCGGGCTGTCCGGAGCGCTGTCGCCCTTGAATAACGAATTGCTGGCGAACGGCTTGATGCCGAACCAGCCTATGTCGAGCTTCTTCATGGCCGCCCAGAGCCCCGATTCGTCGGTCACTACCTTGGTCTTGGCCGTATACGGTGTGCAGATGACCTCGAGTTGCTGGGGGAACTTCTCGATCAGCCGCTTGATATGCGGGCGGTCGTGCGAGGAGATGCCGGTGAAGCGGGCGCGGCCGCTCTGCTTGGCCCATTCCAAGGCGGCAAGCATCTCTTCGATTTCCCGGTCGCTGTGCTCGCTGCTGCCCTCGTGGCACGTGATCCGCCAGAGGTCGACATGCTCCAGTTCCGCCCGCTTTAGGCCTAGATCGAAAGCATCTTTGAGTTGTTGCGTGATCCAACCCGCCGGTTTCGGCTTGCCGGCCTTGGCGGCCGAGACCCATTGGTGCCCCAAGGCCCGCATCTCGGCCTCGGACCAGGAGAAGCCCAGGTACATTTTGTCGCGACGGCCCTTGAGCGCCTTGCTGTAGGCCAGCACCTCCGCGCCCACGCAGGCATCGATGTAGTTGATGCCGCGCTCGATGCAGCGGCTGACGACATCGTGGCGGTTCTTCTCAAATTCCGCGCTGCCCGCCCCCTGGGCAATCCAACCGCCGCCGATCTCCAGGCGGCTGACAACCTTGTCGATCCGCTTCCAATGCCCGCCCATACAGACAGCCGAAATCATCAGTCCGGTCTTGCCGCAACGGCGGTATTCCATTTGCGGATTGTAATTGAGGATGGGCCTGGTGTCGGCCTTGTCGGGATTGCCGGCCTGCACGGTATACGTGGGCGTGAGTCCCAGGGCTGCCCCCACGGTGGCGACGGCGCCACTGCGGATGAAATCGCGACGGGTTACGTTGTTGAGATCGGCCATAGGTTTGTCCTTTGCGAGGTTGAGAGTATGCATCGCCCGTCGGGCGAGCGAAGGCAGGAACCGATTCGGCGGGTTAAGTCTAACACGGCTGCGAAGCGCTCGTCAAGCGGAATCGTCACTTGCGCACTCTTCAGCACCGATTCATGCCGGGACTGCGCTGCGCTTGTTCCGGCCTACGCGGCCACGGGGCTTCCGTCGCAGGCGCCAAAGCAACGCGGCGCCAGCGGCGGCACACAGCAACAGCAGCGAATCGGGCTCGGGTACGGCGTTGGACGCTGACGGGGAACTCTCCGAAAGAGTGTCCGCACCGCCGGCAGCGGAGAATGGGGATGACGCCCCGCTGCCGTCGGACGCGAGCAGATCGCCACTTTCTCCAACGACCGGCGAGGAAAGCGTAGCGGCCGGGTCGTAGATGAATGTCCCGCCCGCGGCGATAACCAGGCCGCCGTCGGGCACGCCCCCCGTGCCGAGGATTTCCAACGTGCCGGAGGTAATCGTGGTGCCGCCGCCGTAGGTGTTCGAGCCGCTAAGGATCAGCGTTCCCGATCCGCTCTTGGTCAGCGAACCGCTCCCGCTGATCGGATCGCTCAAGTTGTGTGTGCCGGAACCGCTGAACACCAGGGCAGCGTTGTCGAGCACGAGCCCCGTGCCCAACGCGCCGCCATTGCCGACCTGCAGCGTGCCGCCGCCGATCGTCGTCGTGCCCACATAGCTGTCGCTGGCCGTGAGGGTCAGCACGCCGCTACCCATTTGCGTGAGGCTGCCCGTGCCGCCGATGACGGAACTGAACGTCACGTTGTCGGAGTGGTCCAGCACGATCGCCGCGTTGTTGCCCAGCGTCACGCCGCTGGTCGAGCCGATCGACGCGCCCGTGCCGCCAGTGCCGATCTGCAGGGCCCCGCCGCTGACCGTCGTCGCGCCGGTGTAGGTATTGCTGGCCGTGAGAATCATATTTGCGCTGCCCATCTGCGCGAGGCCGCCGCTGCCGCCGATGACGCCGCTGAACGTGGAATTGGCGGGAAGGTTGAAAGCCAGCGTGCCGTTGTCCGTCAGCGGGCCCGTGCCCAGCGTGCCTGCGATGCTGCCATTGCCGAGTTGCAACGTGCCCGAGGAGATCGTCGTCGCGCCCATGTAGGTGTTGCTACCGGTTAGCGTCAGATCGCCGCTGCCCATTTGCAGGAGGTTGCCGTTGCCACTAATGCCGGGCGCAAATATCTCATTATCGGAATGGTTGAAGACAAGCGCAGAACCGTTGCTCAGCGTCACGCCGCTCGTCGATCCGATCGACGCGCCGCTGCCCCCGTTGCCGACTTGCAGGGTCCCGCCGCTGATCGTGGTTGGTCCGGAATAAGTGTTGTTCGCGGTGAGCACCAGGGTTCCCGGCCCCAGTTGCACCAGCGCGCCGGAAAGGACGACCGCGATCGGCACGGTGTCGGTATCGGAGCGACTGAAGCTTAGCGTGCCGGAGTTGAACACGTCATTCAAACCTGGCGTTCCGCTGCCGCCGCCGTTGCCTACCTGGAGCGTGCCCCCGTTGATAAACGTATCGTAGGCATACGTGTTGCTGCCGGTATAGATGATCGTGCCAGTGCCGCTCAAAGTCACCCGGCCAAATTCTCCGCTGATAGCGCCGGCGACGGTAAGCGTATTGCCGACATCGAAATTCAAGACGCCGCCGAGACTGACGGAGACCGGGCCGGCGCCCCAGGTCGTGATGGAGTTGCCAGTGCCCACCTGCAGCGTACCGGCGGTGATCGTTGTTGTGCCGCTGTAAGTGTCACTTCCACCGGCGAGAACCACGGTTCCGGGCCCCCCGCTGCCGACCACGAGATTATTGGCGCCGGTGAGATTGGAAGTCACGGTGAGTATGCCGCCGCCGCCGCCGAGGCGATACGTCGATCCCGCGGGCGTGAGCGTGCCACGGTACGTCGCGCCCCCGGGCACCGCGCCTAGGGAGAGGCTGCTATAGCCTGTCATGGTTATGGATAGGCTTGAGTTGCCGGAGAGCGCCACCACGCCCGTCGAATTCGGATTGATAAGGCCGCTGCTCAACCACCCACTCGCGGTCAGATAGGATCCCGTTGCATCCAGCGCGCCAGGCTCGTTGATCAGAATTCCACCGCTAGGGAGGGAGTTGCTGGAAGTGAACACGACATTTCCCGCATCGATCGTCGTGCCGCCGCTATAGCTGTTCGTGCCCGAGAGCGTGAGCAGTCCGTCGCCCTGTTTCACTAGTCCGCTGGTCGGACTGCCCGAGATATTGGCCATGACCGTCAGGTCGGTCGAGTCGCCTTGCGTGATGGAAAAAGTGCCGGCCGAGGCGCCCAGGGCGAGGTTGCCCGCGATGGTCGCCGGCCAGATCGATTGGGCGTAGCTTACACTGCCGGCCAGGTTCAGCGTGCCGTTGCCGGAATTGATCGTGCCCCCGGTGAGGTTGATCGAGGAAACCGACTCGTTATGGTTAAACGAGAAGGAGGCCACGTTCCAGAGAGTCAGGGCCGGACTGCCCATCAGTTGGCCGGCGCCGGCGGTAAGCTGCAGGCTGCCATCCTCGACCGTGATGGCCGTGCTGGCGAGGGAACCGCCCAGCAACAGGCTGCCCTGACCAGCCTTGGTGAAAGGCCCGCTGCCGGCCAGATTCGCGGCTAGGGTGAAGCTGTTATTGGGATCGGCCAAGTAGATGCCGCCGCCGTTGGCGGTCGTGTTGACGGATGGGAGTGCCGAGGTCGAAGTGAACGAAGTTCCCAGCACTTGCAGCATGCCACCGTCGAGCACGAGTGGCCCGGCACCCAGGTTGTTGACGGCGGAAACGGTGAGCGTGCCGCCGCTGAGCGTGGTGCCGCCGGAGTAGCTGTTGGAACTGCTGATAGTCGCCGCGCCGGAACCCGTCATGCTCAACGAGCCGCTGCCCACAAGGCTGGCGGCGAGCATGCCGCCTTGCAGGTTGAACGACGTAGCGGACAACGAGCCGCTACCGGTGATCAGGCCGCTTTGCAGCAGCAGCGAACTAGTCGTGTTGGCAAAGCTGCCCAGGTTCAGCGTGCCGCCGTAAAGCGCCAGGCTGCCAGTGGCCGGCAGGGCGCGGTTGCTGCCCAGGGCCAGCGTGCCAGCATCGATCTGCGTGCCGCCGGAATAAGTGTTGGCGCCGGAAAGCTGCAAAATGCCGTTGCCGGTCTTCACCAGCGTTTGACCGCTGGTCGAGCCGTTGGCGATGTTCGCCAGGACGTTGAGGTCGACGCTGCCCTGTCCGCGGGCGACGTTGAAGGTGTGGCTGCCCGACGGCGACGCGCTGCCGGCCAGGTTCAGCGTACCCCCGGAAATCGTGCTGCCGAAACCGACGCCGGCATAGGTCACCCCCGCGGCGCTGCCACCCAAGGTCAAGGTTGTGGCCGCGGCGGAGTTCATCACCGAACCGTCGTAGAGCGTGATCCCAGCCACGGTCTGGGGCTGGCCGCCCAGGTCCAGCGAGCCGCCGCTGGCGATGACCAAGGGCGACGTGGCGGGGATAGCGCCCGCCACGCCCGTCTTCAACGTGCCGGCGTCGATAGTCGTCACGCCGCCGTAACTGTTGCCCGCAGCGCCCAATAGGAGCGTGCCCAGGCCCGATTTGGTCAGCGCCGTGCCGCCGCCGAGCGGCGTGTTGATGACGAGTTGGTCGGCGGCCGTGTCGGCGCGGAGCACGTATTCGCCCGTGGTGCTGATGGCGGCCCCGCCGCTGACTACAGCCGTGCCACCGCCGGTCTTGAGGATGCCGCCGTCGGTGAGCGTGAGCGTCGCGTTGCTGCTCAACGAGAAGCCACTGGCGCCGCCGCTGAGGCTCAAGGTCAGCAGCGCCAGCGAGGGCAGGGAAGCGGACGTTGATGTCAAGAGCACGTGCCGGTTGGCCTGAATATAAGTGGCGTAGTCGCTCGCACCTGGGCCTGCGACCATCGCCCGCACGTAGCCGGCCGCGTCGTAGACGGCGTAGTCGGCGCCGTTGACGAAGGTGCCGGCGTCGATGAAGTTCGAACCGGACGGCATGCCGCTGAGGGCCATGCCGCTGCTGCCGCTCAGCGCGCCGATGAAATTCAGCGTCGCGCCGCTTTGCCGCGCGAGCGACCCGCCGCTGATCCAGCCGCTGCCGCCGGCGGCCGCCAGGGCCAGCGTGTTCTCGCCCATCGCCGCCGTGACCAGGCCGAAGGTCTCTGTGCCGCCCGTGACACTGCCCAGATTGACGCTCAAGACGCCACCTTGCAAGCTGATCGGTTGGCTGCCCAAGCGGCTACTGCTGAAGTTGGCGGCCTGCGCCGAGTCGTCCAGTTGCACGGTCCCGCCGCCGACGGTCAAGGCGGTCGATTGATTGATAGCGCCGCTGCCCGAGAGGGTCAAGAGGCCGGTGTTGACCGTGGTGGTTCCGTTGTACGTGTTCGAGCCGGAGAGGTTCCACCCGCCGCTGCCGGTCTTGACCAGCGAGAGGACGTTGCCGCCGTTGCTGCTGATGACGCCGCTTTGCGAGCCGCTGCCCGCGCCTTGCAACACGAGGGTGGTGGCGCCGCTATAGGAGTTATTGTAGTTTTCGCAGACGACGCGGCCGGTGAGCGCCAGCGGACCCGTGCCGGAGGCGTCGATCACGCCCGTAGCGCCCACCGCGCCGGGTCCGTCGGCCACGTCGATCACGCGGTCGGAGGTGTTCCCGCCGCCCACGTAGACCAAGGTGCCGGCCAAGTAGATCGTGCCGGCCGTCCCCGACGTCGGCGCGCCCAGGGCGCTGCTGCCAGCGCCCACCGGCTGGATCGAAGTGAATTGCAGCGTGCCGTTGTGAACGAAGATCTGTCCGGAAAAAGTATTGGCCGTGTTGCCCAGGATGAGCGTGCCGCTGCCGTCCTTGGCGATGCCGCTGCCAGTGCCGCTGACGAGGCCCTCGAAATCGCTCGTGCCGGAGCCGTTGAGATACAGCAACTGGCTGCTGCCCAGGCTGAGGCTGCCGGCGGCGGAGATGTTCACGCCGCCGCTGCCCACCTGCCACTGCTCCGAGGTCCGCAGGACCAGGGCGTCGGTGAACGTCTGAACGTGGACGTCGTTGTTCGTCAACCCGGCCTCGCCCAGGGTGAGCGTGCCGCCGCTGAAGGTGAAGCCGCTGCTGGTCGTAGGCGTGAGGTTGAAGGCCAGCGAGGTGACGGCCTGAGTGCCGCCGAGCGTGATCGCGTGCTGGGGGCCGGCCAGCCCGTCGAAGAGCACCGAGGCGCAAGTAGTCACGCTTCCGCCGCTGTTGAGCACATCGTTGGGCACGCTGCCGCCGGACCAGTTGCCGCCCGTGTTCCAACTGCCGCTGCCGGAGAGCCCGCCGGTCCAGCGGGCCGTGGTGGGGGTGACCACCGAGGGCAGGTAGCCAGCCGGCGCGGCGTAACTGTCGAGGGTCGGCAGCGACATGGGAAGGAATGTGTCGTAACCGTAAGTTGAACCATCCGAGAAGGTAGCGGCAGCGAAATGCGCGCCGGCCAAATACATGACGCCCGGCGAACCGGTGACGATGAACGATGGGCTGCCGGAATCACCACTTATCAGTTGGGTACGGTCGGGGGTCGTCGAATCACAGCCGTACTGCATGTAATACGCATTATCCGGCACGTAATTGGGACCAAAACCATCGAACAGAACCGTACCCGTGTTCACCGCGTTGATCTTGTTCCAACCGATCGCCGCCGTCATACCGTCGGACAAGAGGTTGAGGCCCACATAGTTGCTGGGAGTGTAGCCTAGGAAGAGAATCGAGTAGGTTGTAAGCCCTGCGCTTTGCGGTATGGGGCTGCTGAACTGGGCCGTGGCCATGTCCGACGGATAGGGCGGGTCGCCGTGAGTTCCCGGTTCGCTCTCTACGGTCACATTGGTCAACTGGCCGGTATTGGAGACGAACTGGATGTTTGGCCCACTTGTCTTGAGCGGCGAATAATGATTGGCGACCAGCATCTGCCGCGGCGTGATCAGGGCATAGTTGAGATTGTCGTTGGCCGCGTTCCAACCCACACCCGACCAATCGTAGCCCAGGCCGATAAAGGACGGATCGGTGTTCGGCACCAACGGGCCGTTGGGATAACCGGAGGCAAAGCGGCCGTTGCGCGCGGCTGTGTAATCGTTGATCTCGATCCCCATGGCCGGCAGGGACCACAAGGCCAAGATGCAAACGAGTGCGAACTGTCTCGGGGCCTTCATGTCGCTGTTCCTCGACGGAATGGTTTCTCGATCAAGCGGCCTATGTCGGCCGCCGCAGGTCAGGGATGAACGAATTGATCGAGCCGTTATGATGAGTCTTGCCGTGCAACAGGCCGATAGCGAAGGTATTTTGCCTGCTAAACATTATGACCGCTGCCGGGCAAAATCGCAAGGAAAACACCTGGATGCGAGGGTGGAAACTGCTCACCGGGCAGGCGAAGTGGCCGCTCCGTTCCACGTATGCGGGCTATGTTGAAATATCGCATGTCGCGAACACTTCATCCGTGGGGAACATCCCGGCGATTGACACGGAGCGATCCGACAATAATACTTACTCAGACTGAAAACGCCCCCACTGCCCCTGCGGCAGTGGAGCAATGTTTGGCCACTACGCTCGGTTCCCCCACAACGTTTCCTCGCCGCCCTTCGCGTGCCGCCCGCCCGGCCCTCCGGGCCGGGCGGGCGGCACGCGAAGGGCGGCGAATGTGGAGAACGCCCTAGCCGGTAGTGGTCAAACACGCGTTCCCCCGGCACAGGGCCGGTGGGGACGTTTACAGTTTGACACTTAGAGCCTGCGGCTGGCAACCCCTGCAACGCCCGTCGGCAATAACACTTGACTTGAGTCTGGAGGAAACTGTGGCGATCCTGGCATGCTTTCTGGCAGCACTGTTCTTGGCTGCGCCCGCGGACGGAGAGGAAACTTGGCCGCAGTTCCGCGGTCCACAGGGCAACGGCCATGCGGATGCCGCGGGCCTTCCGTTGAAATGGAGCGACCATGACAACGTCGTCTGGAAAACGCCGATCCACGACCTTGGCTGGTCCTCGCCGGTCATCTGGAAAGACGCGGTATGGGTGACGACGGCGACTATCGACGGCCACCAGGAATTCGCCGTTTGTATCGACCGCGCAAGCGGCAAGATCGTCCTTGACGTAAAGGTCTTTGACACGGAGAAGCCGGAACACGTCGCCACGTCGAACAGTTATGCCTCGCCCACGCCGGTCATTGAGGCCGGCCGTCTTTACGCCCACTACGGCACCTATGGCACGGCCTGCCTGGATACCGTCTCGGGCAAAATCCTCTGGAGCCGCCGGGACTTCAACTGCGACCACCACGAAGGCCCCGGCAGCTCACCCATGCTCTGGGGTGAGCTGTTGATCTTCAACGTCGACGGCCGCGACGTCCAGTATGTCGTAGCCTTGGACAAGGCCACGGGCAAGACGGTCTGGAAGACCAAGCGGTCGATCGACTACGGCCAATATCCGGAGAACACACGCAAGGCGTTTTGTACGCCGATCCTCATCGACTGGGGCGGCCGCCAGCAGCTTGTCAGCCCCGGGGCGAAGGCCATCATGGGTTATGATCCCGGCTCGGGCAAAGAGCTGTGGAAGGTGCGTTACGACGGCTGGTCGGTGACGCCGCGGCCCGTGTTCGGCCGCGGTCTGATCTTCCTGGTCAACGATTACGAACGTCCCGAGCTTTGGGCCATCCGCCCCGGCGGCACGGGCGATCTGACCGATAGCCACGTGGCATGGAAGGACGCCAAGGCAGCGCCTTCCCGTCCCTCGCTGCTATTGATCGACGACCTGCTCTACATGGTCAGTGCCACGGGCATCGCATCGTGCGTAGAGGCCGAGACAGGCCGCGTGGTTTGGCGAGAACGGATGGGCGGCAACTACTCGGCCTCGCCTGTCTGCGCCGACGGGCGGATCTACTTTTTCAATCACGAGGGAACCGCCACGGTGATTCAGCCGGGCCGCAAGTATGCGGTCTTGGCCGTCAATAAGCTGGACGGCGACGACCTCATGGCCAGTCCGGCGGTGGCCGGGAAAGCCCTCTTCGTGCGGACCAGGACGAACCTGTACCGCATCGAAAAGCCGTAGGGTGGGACAAGGTCGCGCGAGTTATGGTGGGCCTGCGCAAACCGGACAACCTCGATTCGTGGATCAACTCGGAAACAACGTTAGACCGCGACCGCAGGCCCACCAGAAGATCGGTTTGCTGGTCCCACCCTACGGGCTCTCACTCGCGGATGTCATAGCAAATAATTTCTAGCGGCGTGCGGATGTACAACTTCCCCTGCGCGATCACGGGCATGTTCCAGTCCAGCAGGCCCGCATGGCTGCGCGGTCCCGAGTTCTTCAGATTGTGGACCTTCTCGATCCGCCCCCGCTCGACATAGACGCCTGGGTTGGCCTCGACCAGCGTAACCGTCTGGTGACTACGGAGATAAATGTGTCCGTCCGCGGCGCACATTGACACGCCCATGAAGAAGCCGGGCTGCATCCATTGCAACTTGCCCGTCTGCAAATCCGAGCAGCGGAACGAGAAATTGGCTTTGCCGGGACTGCCGCTGATTTCCCATGCCTCCTGGCGGACGTCGGTCCAGAGACCATAAATATGACCGTCCACGACCACCGGCGGTGTGATGGCTTCATGTACGGGGATGCCCGACCAGAGGACCCTAGGCTTGGGATCGGCCTGCGAGAAATCGCACTGGACCAGGGCCATCTGCCAACCATTCAAAACGTCCAGGTAGAGGTTGCCGCCGACGGGCCTGAGTCCACCGCTGGCCCAGGCCGGGGCCTCGTTGGGGCCGCAGCACTCCCAGTTCCAGACCTGCTTGCCGTCGGCCAGCCGCAGTATCTTCCACTGGCGATTGCCGTGAATCGCCACGCAGTCTTCCCGGTTGAATGTCAGGGGCAGCCCGCTGCCGAAGATCAGTCCCCCTCCGCGACTGCCGGGCGGGCACTTTTCCTCCAACTTCCACACGACCTTGCCGGTCAGCGTGCTGTAGGCAAAGACCTGCATTTTGTCGGTTACTGAGGTTTTGTCCCAGGCGGGAATGGCCGGGTTACCGCCCTGCCAATAGAACATGACGAACTTATCACCGATGGGCAACAACGAGCCGTTAAAGCCCTTCCACTCCAGGTTGCCGTTGTCTTTCACTGAGCCGTCCAAGTAGGGCGACTCTTTGCGGAAGTCGTGCTGCCAGACGATCTTCCCGGTTTTCCGCTCAAAGCAAAAACCATTCCCGAAGGTCCCCACTTCATATACGTACTGGTCGGTAATCGTGGGCGTGGCGCGGACCCCCAGCTCGCCCCAGCCGACGAACCAGATGGGCGGCACTTCATAGGTGTGCCTCCACTTCTCCTTGCCGGTGTTGGCGTCAACGCAACGAACGGTCTCATGCGCCGCATCTTCGTCCAACTGGGCAAAGCAGAGATCGTCGCCGGCAACGGAAGGATGGTTGGAACCGGTGCCCACAGGGATCCGCCAGAGCACGCGCGGGCCGCCCTTGGGCCACCGCTTGAGCAATCCCCGCTCGTTCGACGTGCAATCGCCGTTAGGCCCGGCCCAACGGGGCCAATCCGCAGCGCCTGGCGAGTTCGTCGCCGCCTTGTCGCCCGCCATCGCGGTGGCACACACCAGCCACACGATTGCCACCGCACCGAGATATGCGTCTCTCCGTGCCATCAGTTTTTCGCTCCTATGCAATAGATAGTCTTTGTGCCTCGGATGATAATCTTGTCCTGGACGAAGAAAGGCGTACCTGTGAAGCCGTCCTCGATCTTATTGACCCGCACCGGCTTGCATGCCGGGCCAAGTTCGAACACGGCGGCGTTGCCGGCGTCGTCGAAGAAGAAGACGTTCCTGTCCGTCACAGTTGGGCTGGCATAGGCGTAGTGCGCGGGCGCGAGGCCCTCGATCTTCACGCCCGATGTGAGCTGCTCGGTCTTGGTCGCCTCATCCAGGGCACGGCTGACCGTGAGGACTTTGCCAGTCTTCGCGTCGATGACGTGCAACCGGCAGCGTTTCTCGATCGTATAAATGAGGCCGTCCCGGTAAACGGGCGAGGCCATGAAGACGCCGTTGAGATCGGTTTTCCAAAGTTCTTTCGGCCGCAGGCCCTTTTCGGCCTTGGCGGGCAGTTCCAGCGCCACGGCCTTGCCGTCGATGACGTAAAGGACGTTGCCCTCGACCAACGGCGTGGTGTAGGCGGACTCGAAGAGCCCCGAGCAAAGGACCTCGCCGTCGGCCAGCCTGACGATGTCGCCGGCCGGCGTGACGACGACGGGCGTGGCGTTAGCCTTCGCAACCACGGGCGTGGCGTACGTAGGTTTGGCGTCGGCGGCTTTCCATAGTGTTTTGCCGTCTTTCGCGCTCAAGGCCAGCAGGCAACCCCAAGACTGGATGATCCGGTCTCCGTGGAAAAGCGGTGACGCGCAGAAATGTTCTTCATCCTCGGCCGTCTCGACGATGCGGATCCACTTCAGGTTCCCCTCCAGATCGTAGCAAGCGCACAATCCCATGGCGTTGACGTAGAAGACAAGTTGGCCGTTGCTGGCGGGCGTGGGTGTGGAATGCTTGCTCTCGCCGCCACAGCCGCGCATGAGTTTCTTGGAAAGATCGGCTGGGATGTCTTGGCTATCTTTGCTGAAGAGGTCCTTCTTCCAAAGGATTTTGCCGTCGGCCAGGTCGAGGCAGATGAGGCTGCCCATCTCGGCGGTTACGAAGACCTTGTTGCCCACAACGATGGGCGAGGAATAGCCGCCAACCTCCACGCGGGTCTTCCAGAGCATATTCCGATCCGCCGACCAGTCGACGAGCGGCCGGACGCCTGGGAAATGGCCGTTGCCGTCCATGCGCCATGCGACGTTGGCGGCCCGATCCGGTTTCGCGGCGGCCCCGTAGGTTTTTATTTGAGCATGGCCGGCCTTGGTTGCCAGCGCGGCAACCAAAAGCAACGACGGCAAGCAAAACCTTCTTTGCATGATTTTCTCCTCGGCGGTGGCCCCGCGGCATTCATGGTAACATGCGGATTCGGGCGCTGCCATTGTTTTTGAGAATTGCTTTTGAGAAGAACTGGGGATACCCATACCGTTGCCGGACCTGCGCTGCGCTTGTTCCGGCCTACAGTTGCGCTTGTTCCGGCCTACCGCATCCCGTTGAAGCGGGTATAATAGGCGTTTTGGCCGCATGGAAGTATTTTGAATGCGAGGGATTTGTCAACATGGGATTTCTTTCCGGGCCGCTGTCGTTCCAGTGTTTCCAGATCGACGGCGATGACACGCGACAGTTTGGCCCCAGCGACATCAAGATCCTGGAAAAGTTTGCCATCAGCGAGGTTGCCGCCACGGCCGAACAGCCGGGCGTGGGTTTCCTGGCCGGTGAGCATCTCCTGGACCTCAAATTCAGCCTGGAAAAGAACGTCATCGGCGAGGCCCTGAATTGCGCCATCCGCGTCGATACGCACCAGATCCCCGCGGCCGTGCGCAAGGCCTGGCAGCAACTGGAACTGGCCGCCCTGACGGCCGATAACCCCGATAGCCGGCCGAGCAAGGCCCAGCGGCAAGAGGCCCGCGAGGCAGTCGAGGCCCGCTGTGAGGACGAGATCCGCAGTGGCCGCTTTTTGCGCATGCAGCAGTTCCCTGTGCTCTGGGATACCCGCCAGCGCATGCTCTATTTCGGCGCTTCCAGCGCCACGGCGGCCGATCTCTGCTGCGACTTGTTCGCCCGCGCCTTTGGGCTCGAGTTGCTGCCCATGACCGCCAGCCGACGTGCCCACAATTGGGCCACCGAGGCCAAACGCCGCAAGACGCTCGATCAGACCATCCCCTCCGTGTTCCACACGAACAACACTACGGCCGAGATCTCCTGGTGGAACCAGCAGGAGGGCAACTGGGACTTCCTGGGCAACGAGTTCCTGCTCTGGCTCTGGTGGCGGTGGGAGACGGTGAGCGACACGCTCGCGCTGGGCGACCAGTCGGAGGTGACCGGCATGTTCGCCCGCACGCTCAGCTTGCAGTGTCCGCGCGACGAGTCGGGCAAGGAGACGATTACCGCCGATGGGCCGACCGGCCTGCCGGAAGTCATGCAGGCGGTCCGCAGCGGCAAGCTGCCGCGGAAGGCCGGCATGACGATCGTGCGGCACGGCGAGCAGTACGATTTGACGATCCAGCCCGAGACGTTTATGATCAGCGGAGCCAAGATCCACGTGGAGGATACTTCCGAGGGCCGCGGCGTACTCGAGGACCGTATCGAAAGCGTTCGCAGCCTGCACGAGACGGTGGACCTGATGTTTCGCGCGTTTTGCGAGCAACGGGTGGGCAAGAATTGGAACGGCGAGTTGGAGCAGATCAGCCGTTGGCTGAAAGCCGAGGGCCCGCGGCGGAAGAACCCGGCGGCATAATGTTGTTTTGTTGGCTTGGAGGTATCGCGATGTTTGCTTTACGCACAATCAGTATGGCCTGCGTGGTTTCTTGGTTTGCAGTTGGTATTGCCCGATGTCAGCCCGGCGACTGGGCTCCCTATTTGGACGGCGGTGCCGCGAAAGCATTTCAACGCGACGGTGTCACGATCAAGTTCGACGAGCATCATACGGCGATTGCTCTCGACGCAGTTAATGCGAAGTTGAGCGATGCAAGCCTACAGTTCGTTGGGGTGCTGTCGGACTTGCGTGCGGTAAAGCTCTCAAAACAGCCGATCACCGACGCCGGGTTGAAAAAGTTGCTGGTGCTCACGAAACTCAAGTCGCTGGGGCTGGACGAAACTCGGGTCACCGATGCCGGCCTGGCTGGGCTCGAAAAGCTGCCCGCGCTGGAAGAGCTTCTCTTGGCAAACACGCGGATCGGCGATGTCGGCATCGAGCACCTCGTGAAGTTGCCCAAGCTCAAGCGTTTACGGCTTTCCGGCAGCAAGGTCACCGACGCCGGAATGGCCAGCCTGGCGGCTGTCAAGACCTTGGAGGATCTCGATTTGAGCAAGACGGCGATTGGCGACGAGGGGCTGACCACGCTGGCCCGCTTGCCCAAGCTGGCAAAGCTCAACCTATACACAACCCGCGTCACGAATGCCGGCCTGGATTCGCTCCAGTCGCTCCGTAGCCTGAAATGGCTCAACCTCGACAACACGGCCGTCACGGACGCCGGGCTAGCCAAATTTCACGGCATGACGAATCTCGAGTTTCTGCACCTGGGCCGCACGCAAATCACCGATACGGGCCTGCCGCAATTAAGCCGCCTGACCAAGCTGCAGGAGTTGCACGTCACGCGCACGCACGTGACGGCCGACGGCGTGAAACGGTTGCAACAATCGCTGCCCAAGTGCAAGATTGTGGACAAGGTGAAGGAGTGAGAAGTTAACAGGCCAAATTCGTAGGGTGGCCCGAGTAACACGAGTCCCACCAGTTTCCGCATCGCATTTGGTGGGACTCGTGGTACTCGGCCCACCCTACAATTTCTCTCGAAGTTGCAGTTATGACGCTCCCCCGGCTGATTCTCGTGGGCGGATTTCTCGGCGCTGGCAAGACGACGCTCCTGGCCCGGGCCGCCCTGCGGTTGTCGCAACAGGGCTATCGCGTGGGGTTGGTGGCCAACGATCAGGCGGCCGACCTGGTCGATAGCGAGATTCTCAAGATCGCCAATACGTGCGTCGAGGAGGTGGCCGGCGGCTGCTTCTGCTGCCGCTTTCCCGACATGATCGCGGCCCTGGATCGCATGGTCCAACGTGATCGGGCCAACGTGCTCCTGGGCGAGCCGGTGGGAAGCTGCACGGACCTGGCTGCCACCGTGATGCGGCCGCTCAAGGCGCTGCACGCCGCACAGTTCGACGTGGCCCCGCTCTCCGTGCTGGTGGATGGCAAGCAGGTCCGCGTGCTGGCCCGCTTGCGGGCGGAAGCGGAACAGCCGGGGCGGTTCCCCGACAACGTCCTCTATATTTACGAAAAGCAATTGGAAGAGGCCGACCTGATCGTGCTCAACAAGGTTGATCGCCTTTCCGGCGGCGAACGGGAGGAATTGAGAACTTCGCTTGCCGCGCGGTTCCCGGGCAAGCCAATCCTGACGATGTCGGCCCTCAGCGGCGAGGGTGTCGATGCCTGGCTCGATGCCGTTGCCGGGCAGGGTATAGCCCATCAGAACGCCATTGACGTCGATTACGATACCTACGCCGCGGGCGAAGCCGCGCTGGGTTGGCTCAATGCGATGGTCGCATTGCGCGGCGGCGGACCAATCGACTGGCAGGCCTTTGCCACAGACCTGTTGGAAGAGATTCGTCGTCAGTCGGCCGCCGCCGGCGCGGAGATCGCGCACGTCAAACTGATTATCGGTCGGGGGGCCGAAAGCCTGACCGGCAATCTCACGAGCAACGACAGCCCCGCTTTTATCAGTGGCCGTCTCGGCGCCGCGTTGACGCAATCGACGATGCGGATCAACGCCCGCGTACATATCGGGCCAGACGAACTGCGGGCGATTGTCCAGCGCGCCGTGCAAGTCGCCGCCGGTCAACGGCTGGACACGGCGATAACCTCAATGCACAGTTTTCGCCCCAGCCGGCCCGTTCCCACGCACCGGTTTGCGCGATAGGCATGTACAACCGGCCCGCGGGCATGTTATACTAGTGGAATCCCTCCCCCGCCCGCCCCCCGCCTCCTGCCATCCCATGTTTTCCACGCGATTTTCCCTCGCCGCGTCTTCGTTCTTCTGTGCTTCGCTCTGGACTGCAATCCTGCTTGCCGAGGACTGGCCACGCTGGGGCGGCCGCGATGATTGCAACATGATTTCCGGCGAAAAAGGACTGCCCGCAACGTTCGTTCCGGGGAAAAAGAGTCCCCAGGGCAGCGGCATCGACATGCGGACCACGCACAACGTGAGGTGGGTCGCGCGGCTGGGCACGCAGACTTACGGCAACGTGACGGTCGCTAATGGTCGCATCTACCTGGGCACCAACGACGAGGACCTGCATGACCCGCGGGTCCCTTCCACCCGTGGCGGCGTGGTGATGTGTCTCGACGAGGCGACCGGCAAGCTGATCTGGCAATTGATCGTACCCCGGTTTGAAACGAACCTGCCGGAATTCAATTTCGATAACATGGGCCTTGGTATCTGCTCGTCGCCAACGGTCGACGGCGACCGCGTCTACCTGGTGACGAACCGCTGCGAGGTCGTTTGCCTGGACGTGCATGGGCTGGCCAACGGCAACGACGGGCCGTTTATTGACGAAGGCCGTTTTATCGCCGGCCCGGGGCGTCCGCCAGTCACCTTGCAGGCCACCGATGCCGACATCGTCTGGAAGCTGGACATCATCCACGATCTGGACGTTTGGGTCCAGGACGCGGCCAACTGCTCGATTCTCGTGCATGGCGATTTCCTCTATGTCTGCACGTCCAATGGCGTCGACCGTTCGCACACGCGCGTTCCGCGGCCGCTGGCGCCCAGCCTGATCGTGCTAGATAAGAGGACCGGCCGGTTGGTAGCCGCGGACGACGAGAAGATCGGCACGCGGTTGTTCCACGGCCAGTGGTCGTCGCCTTCGCTGGGCGTGGTCAACGGCAAGCCGCAGATCTTCTTCGGCGGCGGCGACGGCGTGCTGTATGCCTTCGAGCCGCAAACGTCGATGCCCAAGGAGCCGGTGAAGCTTAAAAAAGTCTGGTCTTTCGATTGCAATCCGCCAGAGTACAAGGTCGTCAAGGGGAAGAAAGTCGTATACTTCGACGGCGACATACGCAAGCACCGCTGCAACAACAACGACGGCACCTTCGTGGGCTTCAGCGAGATCATCGGCACGCCGGTTTTCTACAAGAACCGCGTCTACGTGACGATCGGCCAGGACCCGTCGCACGGCCGCGGCGTGGGCATGCTGACGTGCATCGACGCCACCCAGCATGGCGACGTGAGCGGCACGGCCAAAATCTGGTCGTATCCGATCGGGCGGAGTCTGTCTTCGCCCTCGATCGTCGACGGCCTGCTCTATGTTGCCGACACGTTCGAGGGCGTTTATTGCTTCGACGCGAACACGGGCAAGAAGTACTGGTTCCATCCCCTCAGTTCCGAGGTCTGGGGCTCGACGATGGTGGCCGACGGCAAAGTCTATCTGGGCACGAAGAAGAGCCTGATCGTATTGGCCGCCGGCAAGCAGGACAAGCTGCTGACCAGCATCCCCCTGGGCACGCCCGTGTATTGTACGCCGGTGGTGGCCAACGGCGTTCTGTACGTGGCCTCACAGCGCTACTTGTGGGCGGTGCAGGAGTAGGGCGGGGCAGGAGAATTGTAAAGTCCTTCGTAGCACGGAATTTATTCCGTGGCCATGCCTATTTCAGGGAAACGGAATGAATTCCGTTCTACGTAGGAATGTCGTAGACAGACTTTGCAGTTCTCCTGGCCGACATCTCCTGGCCAACATCCTCTGTGCCCGGCGGCCGCCGTGTGGTACAATGCATTCTGACCCGCCACAATTACCCCATCACCCACCTGCGACCCGCCCGCCTGTGAACCCCAGCGATCTAGAGTTTGTCGATGAGACCGTTGAGCGCCTGGGCCATCGCACGGAGGCCGTGATCCCCATTCTGCAGGCCATCCAGTCGCATTTTCGCTACCTGCCCCGCGAGGCAATGGAGCGGGTCTGCCGGCTGACGGATATCACGCCCGCAACTATCGAAGGCGTTTCCACATTTTACACACAGTTCCGCCACCGGCCGGTCGGCCAGCACATCATTAGCGTCTGCCACGGCACGGCCTGCCATGTCAAAGGCTCGGAACTGGTGCAAGACGCCTTGGAGCGGCACCTCCGTATTGGCCACGGCATCGATACCGATTCCAAGGGCGTTTTCACGGTGGAGAAAGTCGCCTGCCTGGGCTGTTGCACGCTGGCGCCGGTCATCCAGATCGACAACGTAACCTACGGCCATCTCAATTCGCATCGCGTGGGCGAGGTGCTCGAGGCATTTCTCGCGGAAGACCGCGAGGGCCGGCCTTCCGGCTTGGCAGCGGCTGCGCTCGAAGGCCCCGTGGGCGAGATTCGCGTCGGCTTGGGGTCGTGCTGCGTGGCCTTGGGCAGTGGAAAGGTCCATGACACCATCTGCCGGACCTTGGCCGCCACGGGCGCCGCCGCCGTGGTCAAGCAGGTTGGCTGTGTGGGGATGTGCCACCAAACGCCGCTGGTGGAACTGATTCCGCCCGGCGGCGGCCCGTCCAAGCTGTTTGCCCGCGTGCGGGCCGAAGACGCTCGGGCGATCGTGCTCTCACAATACAAGCCCAAGGGTCTCTGGCGGCGGCTGTCGCATCGGGCGGCCGGTTGGTTCGATCGTTTTTTGAGCGACGAGACACCCGACCCGGTGGCTGATCGAGCGATTGACGTTCGCGACCGGCCAGTCTGTGCGTTCCTGGGGCCGCAGCAGCACGTGGCCACGGAATACTGCGGCCAAATCGATCCGACCGATGTGGACGAGTACCTGCGCCACGACGGGCTCAAGGCCCTGCGGCATTGCCTGGAGAAACTTTCGCCGGAGCAGATCATCGAACACGTGCGCGAGAGCGGCTTGCGGGGCCGCGGCGGCGCGGGTTTTCCTACTGGGCAGAAGTGGGCCGCCGTGCGTGCCACGCCGGGCGACAAGAAGTACGTGATCTGCAACGGCGACGAAGGCGACCCAGGCGCGTTCATGGACCGCATGCTGCTGGAGTCGTTTCCCTATCGCATCATCGAGGGTATGGTGATCGCGGCCAAGGCCGTGGGGGCCGACGAGGGCATCTTTTACATTCGCGCCGAGTACCCGCTGGCGGTGAAGCGGATTCGCGAGGCCCTGCGCAGGCTGGAGGACCGCGGCCTGCTGGGCGACCGTGTCTTGAGCACCGATTTCCGCCTGCACCTCTCGGTAAAAGAAGGGGCGGGGGCCTTCGTCTGCGGCGAAGAGACCGCGCTGCTGGCCTCGCTGGAAGGCCGCCGCGGCATGCCTCGCCTGCGCCCGCCCTATCCGGCCGAATCGGGCCTGTGGGGCCAGCCGACTTCGGTGAATAATGTCGAAACCTACGCCCTGGTCCCTTGGATCTTCCGCAACGGGCCGCAGGCATTTGCCCGCCTGGGCACGGAAAAGAGCAAGGGCACGAAGGTCTTTGCCCTGGCCGGCAAAGTTGTGCGCGGCGGCCTGATCGAAGTGCCGATGGGCATCACCGTTCGCCAGATCGTCGAGGACATCGGGGGTGGCGTGGCCGGCGGACGCACGTTCAAGGCCGTGCAGATCGGTGGGCCGTCGGGTGGCTGCGTGCCCGCCGAACTGGCCGACACGTCTGTCGACTACGAGGCCTTGACCCAGGCCGGGGCCATCATGGGCTCCGGCGGCATGGTCGTGCTGGATGATCGCGATTGCATGGTCGACATGGCCCGCTACTTCCTCCGCTTCACGCAGGACCAGTCCTGCGGCAAGTGTACGCTCTGTCGCATCGGCACGCGACGGATGCGCGACATCCTCGATCGCATATGTTGCGGCAAGGGGCAGAAGGGCGACCTCGAATTGCTCGAACACCTCAGCCGCACCGTGGGGGCCGGCAGTATCTGCGGGTTGGGCCGCACCGCGCCCAACCCGGTGCTCTCCACGCTGCGTTACTTCCGCGCGGAATACGAGGCTCACCTGGCCGGTCGCTGCCCGGCGGGCAAGTGCAAGGATCTGATCGCCTACCGTGTAAACGAGGCCTGCATCGGTTGCACGCTCTGTGCCCAGAAGTGCCCCGCCGACGCCATCCCCATGACGCCTTACGCCCGGCATACGATCGACATGCAGAAGTGTACGCGCTGCGACACCTGCCGGCAGGTCTGTCCGACGCAAGCGGTGTACGTGGAGTGATTGAGCAAATGCCGCGCATCACCATTGACCAACGCGAAATCGACGTACCGGCCGGATCGACGATCCTGGATGCGGCCGAGAGCCTCGGCATCGAAATCCCCACGCTCTGCTTCGCGCGGCAGTGCGAACCGTCGACCTCGTGCCTGGTCTGCCTGGTGAAGCTATTGCCCAGCGGCCGCCTCGTTCCGGCCTGTGCCACGCTGACGGCCGACGGCATGCAGGTCGAAAGCGAGACCGAGGAAGTTCATGCGCTCCGCCGTAATACACTTGAGCTGCTCCTCAGCGATCACCTGGGCGACTGCGTGGCCCCCTGCTCGTTTGGCTGCCCGGCGCAGATGAACATCCCGCAGATGCTCCGCCAGATTGGCGCCGGCCAACTCCGCGAGGCCCTGATCACGGTCAAAGCCGACATCGCCCTGCCGGCCGTGCTGGGTCGGATCTGCCCCGCGCCCTGCGAGAAGGTCTGCCGCCGTGGGAATCTCGACAGTTCGATCGCGATCTGCGAGCTCAAGCGGATCGTGGCCGATGTCGATCTAGCTTCCGCGGAGCCTTACTTGCCGCCATGTCGGCCCGCGTCGGGCAAGCGGGCAGCGATTGTCGGCGGCGGCCCGGCCGGGTTGGCGGCCGCCTATTACTTGGCCCAGGAGGGCCATGCCTGTACGATCTTCGACGACTCGGACACGCTGGGCGGGATGTTCGGCCGCGAGATCCCCGCGGAGAAACTGCCGCGCGACGTGCTCGAGCGCGAGATCGCCCAGATCCTGCGATTGGGCATCGAGACGCAACTGAATACGCGGATCGGCCGCGACGTTTCCCTGGCGGAACTGCGGGACCAGTCCGACGTGGTGGTGATCGCCGTCGGCTGGACAGCAGCCCAACAAGTGCCGCCCTGGGGGGTGGGCGTTTCCGGCGGCGGGATTGCGGTTAAGCGGCGGACCTATGAGACGAACCTGTCGGGCGTTTTTGCGGTCGGCAACGCCTTGCGCGGGCAGGGGACAACCGGCATCCGCAGCGTGGCCGATGCCAAGGAGGCAACGGTGGCCATCGACCAGTATCTCCGCGGCCAGCCGGTAACCGGCACGAGTCCGCCGTTTACCACGCGGATCGGGAAGATGGACCGCGAGGAACTGGTGCAGCTTTCCATCGAGACGGCCGCTGCCCCGCGTTGCGCATCGATAAGCGGTGTCGACGCTTCGGCGGCTGCCCAGCAGGCCGCGCGGTGCCTGCATTGCGATTGCCGTGCGCTGACGACCTGCCGCTTGCGGAAGTATTCGGCCCTCTACAGCGCCGATCCGCGGCGGTTCAAGGCCGAACGCCGCAAGTACGAGCAGGACATCCGCCATGCTGACATACTTTTCGAGCCGGGCAAGTGCATCGACTGCGGCCTCTGCGTGCAGATCACGGCGGCCGGCGGCGAGTACTTCGGTCTGACCTACATCGGCCGCGGTTTCGACGTGCGGATCGGCGTGCCGCTAGGCCATTCCGCCGCCGAGGCTTTTCATCAGGTCGCGGCCGAGTGTGTCGCCGCCTGCCCTACCGCGGCGATTGCCTGGAAGAAGAACACGCCGACGTGCGCCTCGTTCGCGATCTGCGGCGACGAAATGCCCGCGACCCCGGCCAGCTTGCCTGGCCGGTGAACGAGTCTTATTAGCGAAGAATGGATTCATCGATTTTCCTTGAATTACGGTGGACTCGCCTGCGTGCTGTTTCAAATATTCATCAACGAGGGTGATGGATTTGCCAGGGATCTGCTTCATCTTTTGAAACAGGCCGCGAAGCACGCAAGGACCTTGTCGCCTTTTCCTGCTGCCTTTTCGGGGTGACACAAATCGCGGCCGGAAAAACGGCGCTCGGCCTGTTGCAAACTTTGAAACAGTTTGTTGCATTCTTGCTCTAGCACCCAAAGGGAGAAGTTCAAAAATAATTCTGAGCTAATGGGGCATGCTTCAAAACCACAGCAACACGTCCACTGGCGGAAATTCTGTAGGGAACCCCCTCCGTGGCGTTCCAGGGCCACCGGAACGCCACGGAGGGCGTTCCCTACAGTGTTCCCAAACGGCCCGCAAATTGAACCATGCCGCTAATGGGCCGCATCGAGGGCTGCGGCACGGAGGAAGTCGGAGAGCCCTTTGAAGCCCTTGTGTTTGGCCGTAGTTTCCAGCACGGCTTTTTCTTCGGCCGTGAGGCGCACGTTGACCTGTTGGGTGCGGATACCTTCCCGGGCGGGAGCTGGCGGCGCGTTACCTTGTTCCAACATGCAGGCCACGGCGCCGCACAATGCCTCCTGCGCGTCCTGGATGCACCGCTCGACAGTCTTGCCGTCGCCGAAGACATGCGGCAGTTCGAGACTGCGGCCGTACCAGTGCCCAGCTTCGCAATGCACAATGATTTGATACTCGACGGCAATTCGCCTGGCTTCTTTCAATACCTGCGCGGAGAAGGGGCGGTCAATCGCCTTGGCAGATTCTTTCGACTTGTCGGACATAGTAGGGTTTCACCTTGCCCCGATGTACGGGAATAGAAACCGGTTACTCGCCTTCTTTAGTAAAGATGTGGTGCGAACCGTGAACGCGGGCGAGTTTGTAACCGGCACTTTCCAGCATTGCCTTGACATCGGCGAATCGTTTTTCGCTGGCCATGGGAATAGTATACTCTATGCTATACGATTGTCAACGGCATCGGTTCGTCGCGTTTACTTCGACCGTGAGGCGCACGTTGACCTGAACGTAGTTATACTCCTCCGTGGCCGGGCCGGCGAGCGAGTGGTTCTGCGGCGTGAGCTTGGGAGATACCAGGCGAAGGTCCATGGATCACAGGTATCCGTGCTCGCGACCCCAATTGAGCCATACCTCCGCCATTCGGCGAATGGCGCTGCCGCCTGCGGCAACGGTAACGGCCCGCGATTCGCAACCATTGCCGGCCGTCGGGCCGAGGCCGGCTAGCACGACCGCCCCGGACTGCCGGGGATCAGCCCAACGGCCAAGCGGCCCCTGAGACCATTGGGGGGCAAAAGCAGTTTCGGAAAACGCGTACGGCGGTAGCGATGCGCGCCGAGACTGTAGATAATTGAACCGTGCTGGGCATGCTGGCCGACCGTAGGCATCCCCCGCCTCTTCGCCGTTGACCAAACGATGGTACGGGGTTAAGATGGGGGGTGTAGGCCGTGCCCCAAGGATTGCTTGCGCAACCCAAACGGCTGGAGACCAGACCGAGGACCGTTCATACGGACACTTCGGCGGCCAGAGTATTGGCGCCCACGAGCCATGAGATGAGCGTAGCCGAAACCCAATTCGCCGTTTCGAAGCCCAAACGTCGCTGGTTCCAATTCAGCCTGCGAACGCTCTTGGTCGTCGTTACATTCGCTTCCGTGCTTTGTTCCATTGCAACATACATTGGCTGGGACTTCATCTGGAGCCTGTTCTGTTCCGCACTCTGTTCCCTCTGTTCCATCGGCAGCGTTATCGGCTGGCGTATGCCTTTGGCCGTCGTGGTCTTTGCGGCAATCGGGGGCGTCATCGCCAAAACGCGAAGCGTCGAATTCGTCCGGTTGCTGGGGGCAGTGATTGTCGGCCTACTGGTGTGTTGGTTTGTGGTCGAGTTCGATTATTCTGCATTGGCTCGATTCAGGGTCGATCATCCCGGAGAGCACCTTGGCGGGACTCCCCTTGGCGAGATTGTAACCCGTTACAGGAACTATGCCTATGCAGTTCCTGTCTTAGCGCTGTTGGTCGGCTGCATATCCATCTGGGTGCCGCCTAAGTCCAGGGTCGTGTTTGAAGTGGTGATTCAGGCCGTTTGGATTCTAGCTCTCATGTGGGCTTGCACTGTGCTCATAGCCTGGCAATGGCAGAACGTTCCCTTTTTCAGCGGCATGCGGTGGCATTATTAAGTAGCCGCCAACAAGGCACGGCGGCAGCGCAAGTCGCCGCTTGATGCTGCAGGCCATGGGAACGTGGTACACTGACTGGCAGTTCAACCCGATTTAAGAAGGCAGGTGCGGCGACCGCCGTGCCTGCCGTTGAGCAACGCGGTAGCCAAAGACAGCAGTGAACAACGGAGGAGACGACAGGCAAGGACCAAGGCAAGGCAACTCGTTGGCTTGGTGCAGGGAGCGTCTGCACGGGAAGGCCAGGCGGTTGAACAGAAGGATCTGGAGTCGATGATTGCGCAGACAATGGAGAAGCTGCTACGGTCGAAAAGGAAACTCTGGGCCGAATGATGGCGAGGAATGTCAACCTACGTTCAGCGTGTTCGCCAGATCGCGTCCGGCAGTGGACGGGGGAAGCGGTTTACCTTCTCGGTGGTAAAGCTCGATCATTTCCTCGATAATCTCGCAAAGCTCTTGGAAGACAATTTGTTGGTTGTCGCCATGACAACCACCCAGCATCAGGCCGGGCGAGCCGCCGACGTAACATTGGTCTACTTCCGACCGCTCGACGATCTTCACGTAGCGATCACTTTCCTTCATGATTGCGACTCCGCTCCTACCTGTCATTTCATCACAACTGGCCGGGCCTATACAACCTGTTGCTTATGCGGCCAGTCGCGGCTATGATTTAATTTAGGCAGAGTGGAGAACCCAAGCCGGGAGGCGTTGTTTATGGAAACAAATGTAAGAGCAGTTTTTCGCAACGGCGTGTTCGTTCCGACGACCGCCTGCAATTTACCCGAGAACGCGGAAGTTGAGGTCTTCGCTCAGGGCAGCGCAACAAGCCCGCCAAAGGAAAGAGAGCCCGCGATCATCGACCGTGGCCGCGGGCCGCAGATTGCCGGATCACGGATCACCGTGTTCGACGTCATGGATTACTTGAAGAACGACTGGAATCGGGAAAGCATTGCCTTGCTCTTTCGGCTGTCGTCGCTCGACATTCAGGCGGCGATCGACTATATCGAGGCCCACCGCGCGGAGGTCGAGGCGGAATACCAGCGGATACTCGATCGCCACCATAACTACCGCTACCCGCCGGAAGTGCAGGCGAAGGTGGACGAATGTCGCCGGCGCGCCGATGAGCGATTGAAGGAGGTTCGCAGTCGGCAGAAGCAAAGGGAGCGCGCCGATGCTGAGGATCTTGGCTGATCACAACGTCGAGTCTCCGCTTCACTCCTTCCCTTTCAGCCGCACCTGCGGCAGGTCTTTCCAGCGGCTCGACTCGTAGTGCTCGATGCGCCCCTTGGGCGCACGCGTGACCATGGCCGCCATGCCGGGCGTGTCATCGATCAGCTTCAAACCCTTCTCCGGACCGAGCACGCCGACGGCCTTGGTGATGGCGTCGGCGGCCATGCCGGTGGGGCCGACCACCATCACGCGGCAATGATCCGTCAACGCCATACCGGTCCGCGGATCGACAATGTGCGAGTAGCGCTTGCCGCCAATCTCGACGTACTGCACGACGTCGCCGGAGGTGGAAACCGCCACGCGCGATAGCTCGAGATACGACAGCGGCTCGCCATGCGGATCGTCCAAGGGCGGAATGCCGACCCGCCAACCGGCGCGGCCCGGCGGCGGATCGCCCAAGCGCATGTCGCCGCCCGCCTCCACCAGGGCTTGCGTGATGCCGTGCCGCTGAAGCACTGCCAGGCCCTCGTCCATGGCGTAGCCCTTGGCAATCCCGCCCAGGTCCAGCCGCATCCCCTTCTTGAGCAGTTCAACCGCCTGATGGGCGGCGTCGAGCCGGACAAATTTGTAACCGACCAGCTCTTCCGCCTGCCGCAGGACCTGGGGCGCGGGAAGCTCCTTCTGCCGCCGCGCCCGCCGCCAGAGCCGCACCACCGGGCCGACCGTCACGTCGAAGGCCCCGTCGCTCCGCCGCGATACCGCTTGAGCATGCTCCAGGACCTTCCACAACTCCGCACTAACATGGATAGCTTTCCCCTCGCCGGCGGTATCGCAGAGCCGCCGCAACTCGCTTGTCTCGTCGTAGTCGCTGAGGATGCCGTTCAGGGCATGGATGCGGGAAAAGGCGTCTTTGGCGGCCAGAGTTGCAGCATTCGCGTCGGGATAATACAATACAAGCTTGACTGTTACGGCCATTTCAATCTGAGTGAACTCAAAACGGCGGGGCGCTGCTTGCCCGGCCGATGGTTCGCCCAGGACCGCAGCCGACATTCCCGCCAGCAACCACACACCCAGCACTCGGCCCAAGAGAGTTCCTTCCCACCTTGCAACTCGGGCCGAGGGCGCCGTTTGTAGAACTTGTTTCATCGTAGCACCTATGAGGTTTCCATGATTCGATTATTGCTTGCCCGCCGTCCGCGGCAAAATGGTTTTTGGATTCTCGGCCTGTTGGTCCTAGCAGGCGGGATGACCAGCCTACTCTTGCCCGCCGCACCGGCCGCCGACAAGCCGGCCGCCCAGGCGGCGCCGGCCTTCAAGAGCGCGCTGCCCAGCGTTAATGAATTAGAGCAGATCGCGGAGGCCAAGGCAAAGGCCCTCGCCCGGCCCACGCCCGAGTGGATGCCCAAGCCCGCGATCGAGATCCCCGAGGCCAATGCCGCCAATGCGGCCGCCATGAAGGCCTATGTCGAGCAAGTGCCGGGCACCGAGGCGAAGTTCAAGATGCTGCCCATCCCCGCCGGCAAGTTTGTGATGGGCAGCCCCGCGGCTGAGAAGGGGCACCAGGCCGACGAAGGTCCGCAGCACGAGGTGGCGATCGATCCCTTCTGGATGGAAGAGCACGAGGTCACCTGGGGCGAGTACGAGCTCTGGTCGTTGGCCCTCGACAAGGAGCGGCGGAAGTTCAACAAGGTCGAGACCACCGATCGCGACAAACTGGTCGACGCCGTGGCCGTACCTACGCACCCCTATCAAGAGATGTCGTTCGGCATGGGCAAGGACGGCACGCCGGCCATTTGCATGACGCAGTTCGCCGCCAAGGTCTACTGTCGCTGGCTCTCGGCCAAGACCGGCCGCTATTACCGCCTGCCGACCGAGGCCGAATGGGAATACGCCTGCCGCGCCGGGAAATCGACCGCCTATAGTTTCGGCAACGACGCCGCCAAGCTCGGCGACTATGCCTGGTTTGCCGAGAACAGCGACGACAAATACCATCGCGTGGCCACGAAGAAGCCCAATCCTTGGGGCCTGTACGACATGTACGGCAATGTCTCCGAGTGGACCCTCGACCAGTATGCGGTCGACTTCTACGGCAAGACCGCCGGAGCGGCCGCCCGCAACCCGCTGTCTCCGCCCACCAAGGAATACGGACGAGTGGTCCGCGGTGGCTCATGGGACGATGACGCCGACAAGTGCCGCTCGGCCACGCGTCGGGCCTCGGAAAAGATCTGGAAGAAGCAGGACCCGCAGATTCCCCAGAGCATCTGGTATCTGACCGACGCCACGTTTGTCGGCTTCCGCGTGATCCGGCCGTTGCGCGTGCCGACCGCCGAAGAGGCCAAGAAATATGAGGTCGACCAAGACCAGTTGGAGGCCTACAAAGATTACGTGATGGCCCAGGCCAATAAGCAGTAGCAGCCGTAGGCCGGAACTGCGCTGCGCTTGTTCCGGCCTACAATTTGATCCCGTGCTAGCCATATCCCATGCACGCTCCCGACGAAACGATCGTCGCCCTCGCCTCTCCGCCCGGCGGCGGGGCGAGGGGCATCGTGCGGATCAGCGGTGCGGATCTGAGAGGCTGCCTGGAGCGGGTTTTCCGACCCGATCCGTTCGTACAGATGGCGTCGCTGCATGCGGCGACCGTCGTGCCCGGCTACCTCTGGCTGGCTGGCTTCGCATCGCCCCTGCCGTGTGACCTTTACCTCTGGCCCGGCAAGCGCAGCTATACGGGCCAACCGGTGGCCGAGGTTCATACACTTGGCTCGCCGCCGTTGTTGGAAGCCGTGGTGCGGGCAGTCTGCGCCGGCGGCGCGCGGCCGGCCGAGCCGGGCGAGTTTACGCTCCGCGCGTTCCTTGCCGGACGCCTCGACCTGACCCAAGCCGAGGCCGTGCTGGGAGTGATCGACGCCATCGGCTCGGCGGAACTCGACGCGGCCCTCAAACAACTTGCTGGCGGACTGAGCGGTCCCCTGCGACGCTTGCGCGACGATCTGTTGGAACTGCTGGCCCACTTGGAGGCGGGACTCGACTTCGCCGACGAAGACCTGCCATTCATCACTGCCGAGGAACTGATCGGGCAACTCGATTCGGCCGCTGCGCAGGTCGCGCAACTTGTGGAGAAGCTCGCCTTTCGCGGCGAGGCGGTTGCACGGGTCCGCATAGTCCTGGTGGGCAGGCCGAACGCGGGCAAGAGCAGTCTCTTCAACGCCCTGGTCGGACGAAGCGGAGCGATCGTCTCCGACCAGCCGGGCACGACCCGCGACTATCTGGCGGCGGAACTGGATCTCGACGGCCTGAAGTGCCAGTTGATCGATACGGCGGGGATCGAGGAGAACTTTACCGGCGATGCCGCAACGGTGCAGGCCGCGGCCCAGGACATGGCGCAAGAGCAGTTGCGCACGGCCGACGTGCGCGTGTTTTGTGTCGAGGCGGGCCAGGCGGGCACCGGTCTGGATGACGTGGAAACGGTCGGCATGGAGGCTGACGACAAGAACGTGATCATCGTGCGGACCAAGTGCGACCGCGAGGACCGGTCGCGATTGTACGTCGCGCCGACGTTGGAAACCAGCGCGCTCACCGGCCAGGGGATGCACAAGCTGAAAGAGGCGATCCGCGCGGCGGTGCTTGAAGCGGCCGGCCCCCAGACCGAGGTGGTTGTGGGTACGGCAGTGCGTTGTGGCGAATCGTTGCGTCTGGCGGCAGCGTCGTTGGACCACGCCCGCGACGCTGTGCGCGAAGGGCTGGGCGAGGAACTGATCGCCGTCGAGGTCCGCGTTGCCTTGAGCGAATTGGGTAAAGTGGCGGGTACGGTCTACACCGACGACGTACTGGACCGCATCTTCAGCCGGTTCTGCATCGGGAAGTAGGGGCAACGGGTTACCGTCCCGGAAGGACGACCGAGAATAGCCCAGCGATTCATCGCTGGGACCGGGTTTGCCACAACCGCGTTCAGTCCGGGAGGGACGGTTGAAGGTTCCCGTATCGCCCGGATTCACTCGTCCGGGACTTCTGATCTCACTTGCGTTATTTACCCAGCGATAAATCGCTGGGCTATTCTCAAGTGCCCCTCCGGGGCAAAGGCAAGCTGCTCGACCAGGGATCCACAACCTGTCGTCAATGGGACTTGGTCAACTACGCGCTACGGTGGGCCGTAGGGCCGCTTGCTGGTCGGCCCGGGCGGTTTCTTCATCGGTCCCTTGACCGCAAGAGGTTTCTTCAGCGGTGGCGCTTTGGCCGATTTGTTCGGCCGCCGCTGTTGCTTGGCGGCCGCGTAGTTCGGGCTATTGGTCTGCCCCGTGATTTCATAGAGGAAGCGGCTGGGGATTGTCGGCCGGGGCTTGCCCCACTTCTGCCGGCTCAGGGCCAGAGTCAACGTCAACCGCCGCCGCGCCCTCGTGATGCCTACGTAGCACAGCCGCCGCTCCTCGTCGATAGCCGACTCGTCGCCGGCCACCGAGCGGGCGTGGGGCAGCGTGCCTTCTTCCATACCCGCCATGTAGACCTCAGGAAATTCCAGCCCCTTGGCGGCGTGCAGCGTCATCAGCACCACGGCGTCGCGTTCCAATTTGGACTCCTTGTCGCGGTCCTGATCGCCGGTCGTGAGGGCGATATCCTGCAAGAATCCGGAAATTGTCGGCTGGCCGGCCCGTTTCGCATAGCTGCCCAGGGCGTTCACGACCTCCTCGACCGCCTCCCAGCGCGACTGCTGGTCGGCGACCTCGGGGTAGAGCCGCTCGAGTTCCCGCCGATAACCGATCTCGTGGATCAGGTCGCGGAACACCTCCACCAGCGGGTCCTGATGGCAGCGGCGGCGAAAGCGGCCGATCAGATCGCGAAACTTGGCTACCGCATCCAGCCCCGACTCGCCCAACACGTCCCACAGCGGCTTGCCCTGTCCAGTGGCCTTCTCCAGCAGGCTCTTCACGGTACTCTGGCCGATGCCGCGGGGCGGATTGTTGATGATCCGCAGGGCCGAGACTTCGTCGCGCGGATTGGCCAGCGTTTTCAAGTAGGCCAGCAGGTCGCGAACCTCCTTGCGGTCGTAGAACGACATTCCGCCCACCAGCACGTAGGGCACCTTGGCCCGGCGGAGTTCCGTCTCGAAGGCCCGCGGCTGTTCGTTCGTGCGGCAGAGGATGGCAAAGTCGCTGTACTTCCGCTTGAGCTGCGCCACCCGCGCGGCAATCTCGGCCACGACGGTACGGGCCTCGACCGCCTCGTCCTCAAGTTGCAGAATCCGCGGCGGCTCCCCGTCGATGCCGGCCCGCAGCACCTTGGCGTGCCGCTTACGGTTGCAGGCGATCAGGCGGTTGGCCCAAGCGATGATCTCGCGGGTCGAGCGATAGTTGTCTTCCAGGCGGACAACCTTGGCGTCCGGCCAGTCGTGCTGAAAATTCAGGATGTGCGTGACCTCAGCCCCCCGCCAACCATAGATCGATTGGTCGTCGTCGCCCACGACGCACAGGTTGCGGTGCCCTGCGGCCAGGGCCTTGACGATGCGATATTGGCTGCCGTTGGTGTCCTGGTACTCGTCCACCAGCAAGTGATCGAAGCGTTTGGCCTCATCCGTGCGAATTCTCGGGAAACGTTGGAAAAGCTCCTCGGTGAGGAGCAACAAGTCGTCGAAATCGACGCTGCCGGCCGCTTTGAGAGCGTTCTGATAGCGGCGGTAGCCCGACGCGGCCAGGTGTTCTTTATCGGTCTGCGCGAGGGAGACCGCTTGCTCCGGCCGGATCGAGCTGTTTTTCCAGCGGCCGATCAGATACAGTAGGTCGCCCGGCTTGAGCACCGCCTCGGCCACCTTGATCTCGCGAAGCGCCGTGCGGGCAATGCTCTCCTGGTCGCCGCGGTCGCAGATGCCGTAGGCGGCCGGATAGCCGAGATGGGTGATGTGCCGCCGCAGGATACGGACGCAGAGCGAGTGGAACGTGGAGATTTCCGGCTGATTGGGCAATGATTTACCCAGCAGGGCCGCCGCGCGCTGCTTCATTTCCGTGGCCGCCTTGTTGGTGAAGGTAACCGCGAGAATGCGTTCGGGCAGAGTGCGGTGGCGAATCAGTTCGGCAATGCGAAAGGTCACCACCCGAGTCTTGCCTGTGCCAGCCCCCGCCAGAACTAGCAAAGGGCCGGAAAGTGTCTTCACGGCTTCTCGTTGCGGCGGGTTGAGTTCGTCCATGCGCTTGATGGTAAGCCAGGATTTCCCACGGGGAAAGGGGGAGCGGATCCAGGAGAACTGCAAAGCCTGGCAGGACAGCCCTACGTAGCACGGAATAAATTCCGTGCTACGAAGGACTTGCAATTCTCACGGGAGCGAAAAGCCCGCCTTGACGCCCCTCACTCGAAGGCACTATACTTATGAGTCTATCCTTTGAATCCTGAGTGAAAGACTATGAAAAGCGAACGTCGGCACGAACTGCAGCATAACGATCTGGCGGAGTGGATTGTCAAGTCTTACGAGCGGGCCGCGCCCTACAAGAACATGATCTTGGGCGTGGTCATCCTTGTGGCCGTACTTATTCTGGGCGTGTCGCTCTGGCACAGCCACAGCGTGTCGCAGAATGCCGAGGCCTGGAATTCGCTGGGAGTACCCGTGTTCCAGCCGAATCTTGCGGATGAGCACACGATTAGCGAATTGCAGCAAAAGACCGTACAGAACTATTCTGGCACGATCGCGGCCCAGTGGGCCGACGTGTTCATCGCCGACACCAACCTCATGATCGGCACGAACAAGATCCTGACCGAAAAGAAGGTGGGCCTCGACTACCTCACGCGGGCTAAAGAGGTCTACACCAAGTCGCTGGATAATTTGACTCTTCCCGCGGCCAAGGAACAGGCGATGTTTGGCAAGGCCAGGGCCATTGAGTCCTTGATCGAGAGCAAGAGCGATCTGGAGGACGCTGTGGCCGCCTACCAGGACCTGAACAAGAGTTTTCCGGACGGCATCTACAAGGCACTCGCCGACCAGCGGATCGAGCAGCTTCAAAAGAAGGATGCGTTGAAGTTTTACCTGGCGCTGGCCCAATATACTCCCAAGCCGAAGGCAGAAAGCCCCCGCAGCAAGTTGGAGAACCTCGGTCCCTTGCCCGACAACCCGTCCGGTGAACCGGTGCCATCGCCGCCTGTCCGGCCCCAAACTGGCGGTGCGATCCCGGTGCCGCCGCTGACGCCTGGGGAACCCGGCAAGATGCCGACGCTCAAGATGGATCTCCCCTCCGCCACGCAGCCTGCGGGGCCCGGCACGACAAAACTTCAACCCGTGCAGCCGGATGCCCCGAACAGCGAGGCGCCGAAGGCTGAGGCCCCGAAGAAAGAGGTTCCTAAGACGGCAGAGCCTCCCAAGACACAAGACGCCCCGAAGAAAGACAAGTAAGACCCTGACCAACGTCCCGCGTTATCCGACACTCTCGGACGAGCCGGTCGAGTTCGTCGTCGAGGAAAGCGAGACGGGCCAGCGGCTGGACGTCCTACTCTCGCTGCACTTTCACAGTTACAGCCGGGGCCATCTACGGCGGGTGATTTCGGCCGGCGGCGTGGAGATCGACGGCCACGGCGGCAAGCCGGCCTACCGCGTGCGCGCGGGACAGCGCGTGCGGGTGATCCTACCGGAAATCCCTCGCGAGGCCCCGCGGCCCGAAGAGATTCCGCTGGAGATCCTTTTCGAAGATGATGATCTCGTGGTGGTCAACAAGCCGCCGGGCATGGTGGTGCATCCTGCCCGCGGACACTGGTCGGGGACGCTCGCCAGCGCCTTGCAGTTCCATTTCGGACCCAGCCTCAGCAGCAGCGGCGGGCCCTTGCGGCCAGGCATCGTTCACCGCCTGGACCGCGACACCAGCGGCGCGATCCTCGTGGCCCGGCACGACCAGGCCCATTACCAACTGGGCATCCAATTCCAAGCCCGCTCGATCGAGAAGGAATATTTCGCGATTGTCGTGGGCACGCCGGAAATGGACAGCGACATCATCGACCGCTCGATTGCAGTCCACCCGGTGCATCGCGAGAAGATGACGACGGTCCGCGACGAAGAGGAAGGCCGGACCGCGCAGACTTTTTATCGCGTCGCCGAGCGGTTTCGCGGTTTCGCCGCCGTTCAAGCGATGCCCAAGACGGGCCGGACCCACCAGATCCGCGTCCACTTGGCGCATATCGGCCTGCCGGTGCTCTGCGATCGGGCCTATGGACACCGCGCGGAACTGTCGCGCGGCGAGCTCAGCGGGGACGCAAGCGACGCGTCGGTCCTGCTCAATCGCCAGGCCCTGCACGCGCGGCGCTTGCGGTTTACGCATCCGCGCAGCGGGCAGGTCCTGGAGATCGAAGCCCCGCTGCCGCCCGACATGCAGGCCGTGCTTGAGGAACTGAGGAAGTACCGCAAGTAGCCTGTTGGTCCCCGCGGATTGCGAGGATGTTTCTTGCCTTGGCAATACAAAGCTCAACGAACTCGGGCCGCGCGAGCGATTGCGTCACGAGATCGATGCGAATCGCCGAGACCGCCAGTGACGGGCTGCACGCGGCAATTGTCACTCGTCGCCGATCGTCACCGTGAACGTATGGAACACTTCTTGTCCCGTTTCATCGTGCATGGCGACGATGACCTTTGCTTCCGGCGCCTCGAAGCGGGCCGGTACGTCCCAACTCACTTGGCCGTCGGGACTAACGGTCAGCCCGTCAGGTCCCGATTCGAGCGAAACTTTCACACCACCCGCCTTGGCGCGAATGGCGAGCTTGTACGAGAACTTCCCGCCGGCCTTGGCCATGGGCGGCTGCGAGACGACCACCAGATAGTCGGCGCCCGACCGAGCCAACTCATCGACGAGATTGACGCGCCGCACGATGAAGCGATCTTGCTCGGCGCCGACCGTCACGAGCATCCCGGCCAGCGGATAGTAGTGGATCCTCTTCTCCCAACGCAAGGGGCTGGCCACCTTGAGTTCGTCAAGCTTGCTGAGCGCGAACAACATGCGGCGATCGTAGTTGTAGACCGAGATCTGCGCGCTATCGAGTTTGTCGCCCACATGGGCCCAACCGGTCATTTTGGCCAGGCCCACGAAGTAGCCCGGCTCGGTCGCAGGCACGATATACGCGCCGCCCAAGCTGGGAATGTCGGTGATCGCCAGGGAACGAACATGCATCCCGCCGGAGACGAAGATGTAACGATTGTCGGCACTGGGCAAAGCAAAGGCCAAGCCGCATCGCACATTGGGGTTCGAGCCGGTCTGCTTGCCTTGGTTGAAGAAGGCCACTTCGCTACCGGCCCAGCCGCCGCCCCAGCCGATAAGCATCGACCCGTCGGGCGAAACTCGCATCTCCGATGGTCCATACGCGTTGTTCGGCGCCCAGTTGGTCCAATGCACTTCGGTCGTTGCCAGCGTATCGAGATCGAGCGACAAGGTCCGTTTCTCCGGGGCGACATAAATGAACAGCGGGCCGCCCGACGCCGATCCCATGCATACCTGGTGGATACCGTTGACAGTGACGCTTTCGGGGAGCAACACGGATCGCTCGCGCCGCATCGCCTTCAGGTTCCAAAGATGCATCAATTTCGATTCCGGGAAGATGATGACGAGCCGCTCCGCGCCGGCGGCGATGTGGACTTTTTCCTCGGCCAACGGGATTTGCTTGACAACCTTCGCCGCCGACACGTCGAATACAGCCAATTGTTGCTGGCCGGCGAGACGAGCAATCAGGTAACGGCCGTTGCCACCGTCGACCAGATCGGCCACCGCGCCAGGCAAAGGGCGGACGACCCGATCCCGATCGAGCGACGGAGGTACGATGGCGGCGACGGCGACTGGCCGGTGCGGCGCGGCGGCCGGTTTCAATGGCGTGCTGCTTGAAGCCTGGGCAATCGGCGGCGCATCGCTGCCCATGTAGCCCATCATCCGGGCGACCTCGGCCTCGTCCTCCTTGGCAATCGCGAGACATTTGACGATGCCGGAGACCTTCGGCAGGGAGATGGTCATGCGGAGGGCGTCTGCCATCGCGATATGAACGGAACTCTTTCCCAGCGAAAGGTCAAGTGCGTCAAACCCGGTCGGCACGGCAGGGTAGGTTGTGCCGCCGGTGGTCAATGTTTCGAGCTTCGGTTTCCAGCGGATCGATCGCAGCTCGCTCAGCTTGAACTCTTTCCCGGCGAGTCTTACCGTCCGATCGGTGGCCGTACCGGTAAACGTGCCGCCGTCACACTCGACGACAACTTTTACCGGCGAGCGGCCGTCGACTCTAGGCAGCGGCACGGCCGTAGCTCGGTAGACGCCTTGCTTTAATTCCATCGGGAATCGCCGCGGCGTGGCGTCCCCGTTTTCCAGCACCAACTCCATCATGAAAACCTTCGTCGATGGCCGCACGCGATAGGCCCGCGCCTCGAAGACGACCGGCTGGCTCATCGCGGCGCCGTCGACCGGCGGCGGCCGGAAGTCGATGATGGGTTTCGCGACGATCGCCGATACAAACGTGACAGGAATAGCGAAGTTCACCTGCGCCCCGGGGATGCCGGCCTCGACCACGCCGACGACTTGGCCATTCCGATTCAGGAGCGGCCCGCCCGAATTGCCCGGATTCAGCGCCGCGTCGACTTGAATTCTCTGGATTACATTCCGCCGCCGCATGAGCGACGTGACGTTGCCGACGTTGACGCTGACGGCGGGCGGGTCGATTTCGTTCTCGCTTAGGAGCGTTCCGAAGGGAAATCCGAAAGCGACGATCTCATTCGTCTCGGTCAGTCCATCCACCGATCCCAGCGCCAGCGCCGGCAGGTCGGATGTGCCTTCGACATGTAGAATTGCCAGGTCGTGCGGCTTGTCGAGACGGAGGAGCTTGCCCTTCAACTTGCGCTGCGTCTTGAGTGCCGGATTGAGCACCAGGGTACATTCCGACTGCAGCGCGCCTTCCATGACGTGCGCATTGGTCACGAAGATGCCCGCCGGGCTGATGCAGAAAGCGGTGCCGTACGCCTTGCCATGAAACCTTGTCACCTCGACCATGGCTGTCGCAGCCTTGCCCACCTCTGCCAACTTTTCGCGGGGCAAATCGCCATCGGCCGAGACCGCTTTAGCGAATGGAAACAACGTGCAGGCTGAAACGAGAAGATAGAGCGCAGATCGCATCGGCCACCTCTTCAGGCTGGAATTCGGATCGCAGGGTTAACGCATTATACGCTGATTCATCGCCGCCCTGGAAGTCTTGCTGGCAAACCGATGGGCAGCTACCCATCTTGAGAATAGGCCGGAGCAGCGACAAAACGAGAATCCCGCTAAGCCCAGACCCTCCGCCGGCCGCACCGGGGTACGCAGCGGAAGCGGATGGAGATTCGTTGTTTTGCGAGCAGGCCGACTCACCGACGGCCGAACGGCAATTCTGGCACGTAGCCACCTCGATATTGCCATTACGGAAATCAAAGTGCCGAAAACCGGGGCTTATGGGAGTGGCTCTACGAGGAATCCGGTTCCAGAACGGAGGAGACCACATTCCAGCTTTAATGCAGAGTATTGCACGCGCACGTGTGCAAGTCCTTCGAAGTAAATGAAATCCAGTTCCATCCCCCAAGTGGCCATAAAAGCAGAGGTCAAGAAAAAACCGCGGTTTCCCGACTTTTATCCCAGGCCGTGCTGCTTTCGACGCGGCGGTGGGGGTGACGAATGGCACTAGCTTAAGCAGAGGTGTCGGGCGAGGG
>CAZTPX010000053.1:0-58269 GCA_964615095.1 uncultured Planctomycetaceae bacterium
AAATGTATTCCGTGAAGGCTCGATGCCGGTTGGCACCAGCAGCTTCGAACGCCTCAGCGAAGAGGAATTGGAAGCACACCTGGGGGTCGCCCGCTACGGCAGCTTCATGTTATCCGAGGCGGTACGCCCGTCGTACGATTTGCAAGTGGTGCCCACGCAGGGCTATCGCCACGATGCCTATCGCGACGAGCAGAGCCACAGCAACGTGCCCGTGCTCATGGCAGCCGTTTCAGCCGAACGGCTGTTCGAAACCTTCATGGATCTCCTCGACCCCTTAGGGGGGGTCGTCGATGTGGTTCTGGAAACCAGCCACTCCGGCGAGGACCACGGGCATACCGATCTCTATCGCGAGCACATCGATGCGCCCGTGCTCAAGAGCATTCTCTGGGAATATGAAGACCTGTTGGTCAACGACGGTTGTTGCGGCATTGCCGTGCTCAATCCGGGTATTCCCCAAGAGATTCAGTTCGACGAGCACAAGCTGCTGATCGTCTACGGCAACCGGCTGGAGGAATTCGAGTCGATCTACCGGGAGCAACAGATCCGCTGCGACGACGAGTTGAAGTTCATCACGGAAGCGGAGCACGTTCACTCGTCCAGCGACCGTTATGCCCAGCAGTTTGACGAGTTGAAGATGCGACTCGGCATGGACTGCGATTATTCCGACTACTGAGTGGCGAGTGGCAAAGCCTTAGCGCGGTGTGGCTGGGGCATACGGGTACCCTCCATAACACAGCACGCAGTCATTTCTTCCGGACGCTCTTATTCCAACCCGTCCACCAGGACGTCGCTCAGCGGCGGCAACTCGGCCACGTTGCCACTGTAGATCGCCTGCTCGAAACGATCGGCGGCATCCAGCAGGCAATCGACGACCTCCGGGCAGCGGACCGCTACGTCGTTCACCTCCCACAGGTCGTCCGGCTTGGCATACAGTTCGGGCGTTTCCGACTTCCGCAGATACCAGGCCGGCGTGCGGATGGCCCGTTCGCTTCCCAGCCCGGCCACGACCAGCCGCTGGCGGGCCGCAAAAGGTTCCTCGCGCACTAGCGGCATGAGCGACATGCCGGTCGGTGACAGGGGCGCGCCGGCAACCCGCAAGTACTCCAAGAGCGTGGCCCAAATGTCGGCAGGCTCGATCAGGGCCTGGCTGCGGGCCATGGCGCCTAGGCGATGCGGAAATCGCCAAAGCAGCGGCACGCGGACAAGTTCGCCATGCAGGGCCTCGTCGCACGGACCCAGCCGCAGATGCTCGCCCATGGGAAAACCCCGCGAGGCGGTCAGCGCCAGCAGCGTCTTGTGGGCGGCGGGATGCTCATCCAGGACTTGGAGGAACCCACCCAGGCAGGTGTCCAAGAGGCCAATCTGCCCGGCATAGGCCTGCGTGTAGACCAGCAGTTCGTCGGGGTCGAAGCCCGGCTTGAGCATGCGGTCGGGCACGTCGGCCGTGGCCAGCAAGGGTGGATCGCTTTCGTCCCAGTAGCGTTCGCGGCATTCCAGCGGCGCATCCCACAGCGTGCCCAGGCTGCCCAGGTGGCACCAGAGGAAAAACGGCCGCTTGGCCGTTTGCACCCAGTCGATGATCTGCAAGAAGCAGCGGGCCAGGTGCGTTTCTTCGTAGGCCCCTTCGGCGGCCATCTGCATCTGCCAGGGCGGGTCGATCTGGATGCAATCATCGAAATCGATGGCCAGGGGATGCTCGATCAAGGCACGTTCGTCGGTCAAGAGCGTGCTGGTGACACCGGCTTCGCGGAGCAAAGCCGGCAGCGAGGGCCGATTTTCGAGGGCCGGGGCCAGGGCGTGCCAGCCTTGCCAGTAGGAGCGATACAAGGGCCCCAACTGCGGCGAATCGACGAGCATCTGGTCCAAGAGGAACGACTCGGCAGCCAGGCGATCGAAGGCCGGGGTTTCGATCCAGGTATTGCCGTAGGCGCCCAGGAACCCGGCATGCAGACGATCGATGACGAGACAAATGGCGTTCACGAACGGGAAATCCGGGGAAAACGGGAGGAAAGCATTTCAGGATTGTAATCGGCCCATGCACGGCTGCCCAGGGGACAGGAAGGGCCTGGGAATTTGCGTGCAACACCAACGTCTTTGTGTTCAAGACTTCAGACCGTGGGTGGGCCGAAAGAAACGAGCCGGGCCGTTCTTGCGAACGGCCCGGCGTTTCCAAATTCCTACGGCAATGCGTCGATGCGGGAAAATCGATTGTTCTGCGATTCGCGTGCCTTTAGAACTGCAGCTCGACGCGGCTCACAAAACCGTCGAAGGTCAGCGTGTTGTTCATACCGGTGTAGTTGTTCGACTGGGTCGCGCTGATGTAGTCGCCGGCCAGCACGGTGTTGAACCATCCGCTGAACGAATAGCCCGCCGTGAGCCGCAACTTGTCGTTCCAGAACGACAGCCCCGCGCCCAACTCGGCGTCGACCATCGGCACCACGCGGTCGATCGGAGAAGTGGTGTCGACCCAGGTACCGTTCAGTCCGCTGGCCTCCGTGTGATTGCAACGGAAGGTGCCGGCCACGACGCTGGCTGCCGTACGGCCGTAGAGCACGATGCCGTAGGGTGTGCGGCGCTGGCCCTCGAAGCCGATTCGCAAGCCGCCGCCTTCGAAGTTGACTTGGGTGTGCGAGACGTACACGTCAGGCCCAATGCCCAGCGCCGTGCTGCCCTCCGTGTTTCCCACGACGTCTAGCCGCTGATCGAGCGAGGCGTAGCGGACGCCCGCCAACAGGCTCAAACGCGTGTCACACTGGTTATGGAACGTCCAACGGAAATCGACGTCCGCCAGGCTGTAGATCATCTGGTAGTCCGAGTTGGCGGAAACCCAGTCACTCACCTCGTTGCCGCCCGCGCCAATAGTATTGGAAAGGGTGCCGAAGTAACCCCATGTGGCCGGATTCATGACGAGCGGGCGGATAAAGGCCGGCGCGGTCGCCGAAATACTGTCCTGGTCCTCGCCCTCGTAGTGCGAAAAGGTCGCCACCACGGCGTTGCACTCGTCCAGCGCCCTGGCAAAGCCCATGCGGAATCCTGGATGGTAATCGATACTGGCAGTTCCGGGCGCCGCGATCTGGGCCATGGGGATTCCGCTCGTGGGAGAGGTTTCCGCCTGGTTCGAGTTGGTAACGGGGGCGCCTAACACGTTTGGCGTCGTGTTGAACACCGCACCGTACGTGACGTTCGCGTTCCGGGGCCGCAGATACGTAAAATCGCCAAATGCCTCCCATGTCGAAATACTTTGAAAGCACTCGCCAATTCCTACCGGCTCGGCCATCGGTTGCATCGAGGGTCCCCCTTGCATCGGTGGCGATTGCATCATCGGTCCTTGCATCGGCGCCCCCTGCATCGGCCCTGCCTGCATCGGTTCCTGCTGTTGGTAGGCTACGGGAACTACGCCGTAGCCGCCTGCCGAAGGCCCGACAGGGCCATAGTATGGACCTTGGAAGGCAGGGCCTGGTCCCTGCTGTCCCCATGCAGCGGCATGAACGCCTAAAACTACACACACGATCGCAAAGAAAACTCTCTTCGCCATAATCTCCCCCCTTGAACGTCCCGAGATTTCGCATCCCCAATGGAACTGCAAATGCCGTAAACCGGGCAATGTTTCCCGACTAATCGAGGGAATCGGCGCGGCACAATCCGAATACTGAGATAATCCGTTATTCCCGGAAAAACCTACCTAGTCCACGCTGTTTGCGCCCGCTTTCCTAATTGACGAGGCCGGTCCATTTTCACGGGCGATGCCAAAGTCATTTTCTGGCCTTCGTTTTCAAGCGGATTGGCTGGTCACCTACCGACCAGCCGGATAATCGCATACAACGCAATACCGCAACCCGCGATCAGTACGATCGCTAGCACGGCGCGTCCCGACCATGTCCCGAGCATGGCCCGCAAGCCGTCACCCAAAAGATAGGCCAGTACCAGAAAGACCAGTAATCCGATCAACCAATCCGTCACGACCTTGCTCCGCAGTCAATGCCCCGCCTTCTCCGATGGCCAGCGTATCGCCGCAAGCGCCTGCGATAGGCGCACGCGGGCAAATGGGTCACAAGTCGCCCTGCGCCAGTAGCGTTTTCATCACCATGTCGAAGGCCTCGCCCACGAGGTAATATGGCTCCAGCATTGACATTTTACACAAAATCCGCCAAACTCGACTCGCGGTAGCACTATTCTGGAGGATCTTGGCATGCGGCTGGTATTGGTCGATCATCCCACGCCTCAGCGGCGGAACTTCTATCCCTTGGCGCTTTCTCGGCCGATCTGGGAGCTGCGCTGCGGCATGACGTCGCTGGGCGAAAAGCTCTTCGATGCGGTTCGGCCTGCAGAAATGGCCTGCTTCTTGCCGCCGTATTTGGCTGGAGTCTGGTGGACGGGTTGGCCGGTAAACGATCCACAAAGCCTCGCCGGCGCAGACCTCCTGGTGGTCGATGCCCGCGTCAAGGCCGGCGGCCTGCCAAGACTTGACGATGGTCCCAGCCGAGTCTTCCTTGATGGCAACGGGGAGGTGCTCGCTGCGCGGATCGTGCGTGAAGACCTGGCCAAACTGCAAACCGGTTCCATCGACGCGCTGTTGAACTCGGCCAAGCAGAATTTCCCTGTGACAGCGGATATCGAGCTTCCCACCTGGAACTACATCTGGGAGTTGATCCTGGCCAATCCGGCGCAACTGATCGAAGATTTTCGAAGTGCCGGCCGTTGCGGAATCGACAGTACAGCGCAGGTGGAAGATCCCTTTGCCATCCGCGGCAGCCGCAGCGAGATCTTTGTTGGCCGCGGCGCAAAGATCCATCCCATGGCGGTCCTCGACGCCGAACATGGGCCGATCTATATTGACGTCGGTGCGGAGATTCATCCCTTCACCCGCATCGAAGGGCCTTGCTACATCGGCCGGGATTCAATCCTCCTGGGCGCCAAGTGCCGCGAAGGAAACTCCATCGGCCCCATGTGCCGCATCGGCGGCGAGGTCGAGGAGTCGATCATCCAGGGCTATTCCAACAAGTACCACGACGGTTTCCTTGGCCATGCCTACGTGGGGCAATGGGTCAACCTCGGGGCCTTGACCACCAACAGCGACCTGAAGAACGATTACTCGGAAGTCAAGATCACGCTCGACGGCCGCAGGCAACTGCCGACCGGTTCGACGAAGGTCGGGGCCTTGATCGGCGATCACGCCAAGACCTCGATCGGCACGCTCTTGAACACCGGCGCGTGCGTCGGGGCCATGACCGTGCTGATTGCCGGCGGCCGATTACTGCCCAAGTTCATTCCCACATTCACCTGGTATTTCAACGACGCAATCACCGCCGGCATGGGCAAGGAGGCGGCCTACGCCACCGCCCGCACGGCCATGGGACGGCGGAAATGCCAGTGGACGGAGGCCGACGCGGCCATGTGGAATGCCGTCTATGAACTCACAGCAGAAGAGCGGGAACAGGCAGCGGGCAAAAAGCAACGCGGAACTTGAAAGAAATGACGAATGCCGAATGACGAATGACGAACAAACATCAGGAAGCCGGCATTTCGTCATTCGTCATTCGTCATTCGTCATTCAACACCTATGTGCGGTATCACTGGTGGAACCTGGATCGAACCTCGCTTAGCCATCGACGCCCAGACGCTGCGCCGCATGACCGAGACGCTCCGCCATCGCGGCCCCGACGACGAGGGCTATTACGCCGCCGATCTGGCCCTCCGCCCGGGGCGAGCTTGTTTGCCGGGTGTAGCCCTGGGGCATCGGCGGTTGGCGATCATCGACCTGGCCGGTGGGCGCCAGCCGATCGCCAATGAGAACGAGACCGTCTGGGGCGTCTTCAATGGCGAGATCTATAATTTCTCCGCATTGCGCCGCCGCCTGCAAGGCCGAGGACATCGTTTCCACACGCAGGGCGATACGGAAGTCCTGGTCCATCTGTATGAAGACGAAGGCCCGGAAATGGTCGGCCTGTTGGACGGCATGTTCGCCTTCGCCCTGTGGGACGCTGGGCGAGGTCAGTTGCTCCTGGCCCGCGATCGCCTGGGCAAGAAGCCGCTGGTCTATCGCCACGAGCCTGGCCGGCTGCTGTTTGCCAGCCAGTTGAAAAGCCTGCTGCAGGTCCCCGGCGTGCCGCGGCATATCGCCCCGCAGGCCCTGGATGAATACCTGACCTATCAGTACGTGCCGCATCCGCGCACGATCTGGCAGGGCATGAACAAACTGCCGCCGGGCCACCTGGCCGTCTATCGCGATGATCGGCTGGAGATCCGCCCCTACTGGCAGCCCGACTTACGCAGCGAAGAGCAACTGCCGCCGGCCGACTACGCTGCACGGCTCCGCAGCCAGCTTACCGCGGCGGTGGAAGCCCGCTTGCAAAGCGACGTGCCGCTGGGGGCGTTTCTCTCCGGCGGCGTCGATTCAACGATCGTCGTGGGCCTGATGCGGCAACTTACGTCCGGGCCGCTGCGCACGTTTTCCATCGGCTTCCCCGTGCCCGAATACGACGAAACTCGCTATGCCCGCCTGGCGGCCCAACGCTTCCAGACGATCCATGAGGAGTTTCGTGTCGAGCCGAAGGCGATGGAGGTCCTGCCGCGGCTCGTTTGGCATTTCGACGAGCCGTTTGCCGACAGTTCGGCCCTGCCGACGTGGTACTTAGCGGAATTGACGCGGCAACATGTCACCGTGGCCCTGACCGGCGACGGCGGCGACGAACTGTTTGCCGGCTACCCGCGGTACGGGGCGGTCCGGCTGGCCGACATGCTCGATCGCTGGCCGGCGGCGCTGCGCTGGCTGATCGCCGGCCCCTATTGGCAGTGGATTCCCTCGTCGTCGCGGCAGAAATCGCGGCTGCGGCAATGGAAACGCTTCGTCGAAGGTCTTTCGTATCGTCCCGCGCGGCGCTACTTGGAGTGGATCTCGATTTTCGGCGAGGCCCGTCGGGCGTGGCTATATCGCGAGGAGCATCTCGCCCGGTTGCCGGATGCCGACCCGCTGGAATTCCTTACCCAGGCCCTGCTGCGCGCGCGCGGCCGCGATGCGCTGACGGCGGTGAGCCTGGCCGACCTATTGACCTATCTGCCGTGCGACCTGATGACCAAGGTCGACACGGCCTCAATGGCCTTTGGGCTGGAGTGCCGGCAGCCGTTTCTCGATCATCGCGTTGTGGAACTGGCCGCCCGCATGCCGGCAAGCTTGAAGTTCCGCCGCGGGCGCGGCAAGCGGATTCTATTGGAGACCTTTGCCGCGGAGTTGCCGCCGCCGATCCGCCGTCGTAGGAAGATGGGCTTTGGCGTCCCGCTGGATCATTGGTTCCGGCACGAGATGCGGGATTTTGCTCGGGAGGTGCTCTTCGATCCGCAGACACAATCTCGTGCGTACTTCCGTCCCGAGGCGGTCAAGCGGCTTTTCGACGAGCACGTTTCCGGCCGCGCCGACCACAGCCAGCGGTTATGGTCGCTGCTAGTGCTCGAGCTATGGCAACGGGAATGGGCAGCGTAGAAGGCCCTTTGGAGTGCGGTGATCCATCACCGCTTTGGCTTTGCCGCGGAGCGGTTTGTTTTCTCGCCATTGAAACGACACGGCTCAGCCGGCAAGACATCGCAACATTCTACAGTTCCGACTATTGGGCTCGATCGCGCCGCGCCGCCAGCCATCGTTCCAGCGATTTCCGGCTTTCACCGCTTGTACGCCCCGCCAACAGACCTTCGATGCCGATATGCTCGTCGAGATCTGGCCACTCAATAGCGTAGCCCTCTCCAAACAATAAGCAATTCTGGCGTTCTGCGGCCGTTGCGTTCAGCAGACGAGGATACCAGGCCAAGGGAACTCGGAGTTGCCGGCCGTCGACAAGGTCAACGATCAAATCGTCGTCAGTGACCGTGACCGCCCTTGCTATGGGTTCGGTTTCAAGGTGTAAAGTACTCACGCCATGCCTCCACTAGACTTGATTCATGTTCGGTTACTAGCCGGCCAATTTTATTCAATTCGTGTCCTGGGAAACCTCGGTTCTTCGCCAACGCTACGGGCACAAGCCAGAATTTGGCAATCTGCCGATCGCGCTTCACATGAATGTGCGGCGGCTCATCCTGATCGGAACTGAAGATGACGAAACTATATGGTCCGTCTACGAAAACGTGGGCATTGGCCTGTTTATTCTGCGAAGCCGACTGTGGTCTTGACACGTGGATTTCCACGCACGGCCGAACATTATAACATTTTCTCGGCCGAACACGCTATTGTCAACCCTAGTAAACGCAAAGATCAAAAGCCGCTCCGCGGCAAATCCGAAGCGGTGATAGATCACCGCACTCCGAAGAGGCGGACGGCACACGGAGTGTGCCTGCTACGGTCAACTGCTAGCGCTGCGATAGCTGGCCAGCGCCAATTGAAAGAGCCAGCGGGAGGCGGCCAGGCTGGCGGCGGTGGCGAAAAGCGTGAAGGCCGCCAGCGGCGAGTACTTCGCCTGCAACGGCCAGACGAGCATCCGCGCGGGCACATTCACCACCACCAGCACGGGAATGATGAACGTGAAGAACCGCCGCAGCGGGCGCCCTATCGGCCCTTCGTAGATCTCCATCGGGTAACGGGAGAAAGTCGTAATGTAGAACCAGAAGTCGTAAAGCGTCAGGTTCCGGCCCATCCAGACCGTGGCCGACGCCAGGGCGACCATCAGGCTGTAGTAAATCGCTACGCCGCAGGCCAGGTAGACAACGTACAGCACCACCTGGATCGGACTGGGCACATAGGCCAGTCGCAACAGGGCGTAGCCCAAAAGCACGAGCCCCAAGAAGAAATTGGAAAGCGACGACCATTCCACGCGGCGGAGCGAGACGAGAAACTGCGCGTCGATGGGCTTCAAGAGGATGAAGTCCAACCCCCCGGTGCGGATCAGGTCGGTCAACTCATCGACATTTGTCATGAAGAACGACTGCACTAGCGAGTTGATCAATAGACTGGTGGCGAAGAAAATGAAGAACTGGTATTCCTGCCAGCCCGTGTTCTCACCAATCGAATTCGTGAAGCGGAACACGAGCAGATAGAAGGCCAGGTTCAGGAACATCCAGGCCATCGAGGTGACCGAGTCGATGAGGAAATTGGCGCGGAAGGTCATGTCGCGAACGAGGCTGTTCCGCGCGAAGGTGGCAAAGACGCGAAAATAAGCGGCGACTGTCTGCATGCGGTCAACCTCCGAAAGCGCTGTAGCGCCGCACGCCGTAGTGGAACATCGTTCGCGCTGTGGCGTAGAAGAACACGATCCAGAAGGCCTCGGCCGCCAGCCCCAGCACCAAGTCCCAGCCGATGACCTTGTGCAGGAACACGGCCGCCGGGAAATAGGCCAGGTATTGCAGCGGAATGATCTTCATCACCAGCGGCCAGTAGCCGGGCATCATGTCCAGGGGAAACATGTGGCCGGAAAAGAAGAAGTTCATCAGCATGTAGACAAACAACAGTGAGCTGACCTCGAGAAACCAGAAGCCGATCATGCCCAGCGTGGCCTCCAGGAAGAACCCTAGCAGGAACGACATCAGCAGCGAGGCGACGAAGGCCAGCAGTGTCACGGCGTCCGGCCAGCCGTTGAAGAAACCGCGGCAGAGCCAGAAGACCAGCGCGAAGGGCCCCACGGCCACCCCGTAGTAGACCAGCTTGTGGGCCAGCCGGTTCATCAGCGCGAAGCCCAGCATGTCGACCGGCTGCAGCAGGTACTTCTTGATCGTGCCTTCGCGGATATCGCGGGCGATGCTCGACGCCAGGCCCGGCATGCTGGAGAAGGCCCTGCCGACCATGGCCAGCAGGTAATAGGCGATCAGCTCGTTGTAGTTGTAGCCGACGATCTCGTTGTGGCCGCTGCCCATGCCCTTGAAAATGGCGTCCCAAAGAAAGATCTGCGAGACGATCGGCAGAAAGCGCATGAGCGTGCCCAAGGCAAAATCGACACGATAAACGAGTCGCTCGGCAATGCTAATGCGGAGAATAGTGAAATAGAGCATGGCGAAAAGGGAAAGGAAATTCGAAATCCGAATATCGAAATCCGAAACAAATTCAAAATCAGAATCGGAAAACTCTAAATTCCAAAACTACCGTCAACTCTGCACGGGGGGCGAGAAACCACGAAAGACACGAACTACACGAAAGGCGGATTTTTTCGTGTATTTCGTGTCTTTCGTGGTTTCCTTCTTCACATCGTTGGTGGTTTATTATGCCGTTTGTGTCATTGAATGTTTAATGTCTTGAATCTGTTTCGATTTTCGACATTCGTATTTCGTATTTCTGTTGCACGTGGTTTTCATTCTTCCCGATTGTCCTTAAAAACTTTGGCGATGATCTCTTCCAGCGGCGGGTCTTCGACGCTGACGTCCTCGATCGCATGGCAGGCGAGGATGGAGGAGAGAACCTCCGTGACCCGACTCCGCTCGATCCGCAGTTTCGCCCGGGGCGGCTCGATCGAGAGCAATTCGCCGTAGCGGCCCAGGTCCTCGGGCAACTGGCCGTCGGCGGCCAGCAGCGAGATGACCTTCTGGCCGCCGAAGCGGTCCAGAATGCCTGCCAGCGAGCCGTCATAGATGATCCGCCCTTGGGCGATGATCACCACGCGGCCGCACAGCGCCACGACGTCTTTCATGTAGTGGCTCGTCAGCAGGATCGTCACGTTCCGCTCTTGCTGGTACTGTTTCAAGAACGTCTGGATATTGTGCTGGGCGACCACGTCCAGGCCGATCGTCGGCTCGTCGAGGAACAGCACCTCCGGCCCGTGCAGCAGTGCGGCGATGAGTTCCATTTTCATCCGTTCGCCCAACGAAAGCTCGCGCACCGGCCGATTCAGCAGATCCCGGACGTCGAGCATCTCGGCCAGGCCGTCGCGGGTCGTTTGGAACTGCTGCGGCTCGATACGATAAATGTGCTGGTGCAAGCGGAATGACTCGGCGGCGGGCAGGTCCCACCAGAGTTGGTTCTTCTGGCCCATCACCAGGGCGAAGCGGCGGCGGTAGGCGTTCTCGCGTTTCCACGGCACATGGCCCATGACCGACGCCGTGCCGCTGGTTGGCGTGAGCACGCCGGAGAGCAGTTTCAGGGTGGTCGTCTTGCCGGCTCCGTTGGGTCCCAGGAAGGCGACGAATTCGCCCGGCTCGACCGCCAAATCAACGCCGCGGACGGCCTCGACGATGCGGATATCGCGATGGAAAAGCCCGCGAATGGAAGCCCCCAGTCCTTCCTTTTTCTGATAAACGCGGTAGGATTTCGACAGTTTGGCGAGTTCGATGATTGGCATGATGTACCATCATTATAGCCAATTCAGACTGAACGCCAACGGCGGTGCGGCGGCCTTGAGCCGATTGCGCTGTTCGTATTGCCGGTCGAAGTCTGCCGCGTTAGCGACACCATGTGAATAGCCGCGGGTGGAGCGCAGCGCAACCCGCGGCTATGATATGCCAATGCGATCTCAGCCGCGTTAGCGGCGACACATTCCCTGCTCGATGAATATCGGCGATTGCTCCGTGAAAACAGCGTTCCGTACAGCGAGCCATACCGCGCGTGAACCCTGTCGTGCCACTACGTGGCACACCCAACCAAATGAATCTGACTCCGCGAGTTGCGCTGCGCTCCACTCGTGGCTATTCACAGGTGACCGCTACGCGGTCGCAAGCCTGGCCTTGTCGCCCGCACTTGAACTCCCGCGTTGTACGGCGACCATCGGCGAAATGCCGGCTAGGTCTTGCACCGGAACCCATACCCCACGCATTTGCCGGTTGCACCGCATTCGGCGGTGCGGCCTTCATCGGTTCGAGGGATCGGTCGCCTGCTGTTTGATCTTCTCGGCCTGGGCCGGATTGTGCGGATCGTGGAAGTGGCGGAGGAAGTGGGCCGTGGACTCCTCGATGCCCCACTCGTGCAGAAGCTGGACGCGCTGCGAAATGCTGATATCGTACAGCCCTCCGATCTGTTGGGCGGAGAACATCGGGAACAAGGCGACAGCCGACTCCATGTCGTTCTCGATGGAGAACTCGATCAGCCGTTTCACGTCGTCGTGCATTGCCAACATCGCTACCCTCGCATAACTGTCCGCGGAGACACCGCGGCGCCAGCCGGAAAATCCCAGCCGAAGAACCGCCGTGGTGGTATCCGGATAGCATTTTATGCCGCACCCTGTCCGAAGGAAATACGCGCGTCGGAGCGCATTGTCAGGAAATATGGCGGTGCAGCGCCATCAATGGTATCGCCAAGGCGGCCAAGGCGAAAATAGCCGCCACGATGGGAACGATCCACGTCGCCAGATACCAAAGCCGCCTGAGGATGAAGGCCTCCGGGTCCCGCGAGAAAAGCTTGACCACGCCCCAGTTCACCAGCGGCCAGCAGCCGGCTACCAAAAGCCCCAGGTACCAGAAGCGGCAAAGGCAAAGAGCGAAGTCGAAAACCGCCTGTGTCGTATCGGGCAGTTTCATGCCATATTTCGTAAAAGCCTTTCCCACGGAGAAGGAGGCAACCACCAGGGCCGCGCACAATACGCTCCAGAACACCGCTTGGGTTGCTCCGATCACAAGGGCCCGGGAACCCTTGCTCCGTGGCGTTCTGGCGAGCATCGCGAGTTCTCCTTACTGGTCTGTCAACTCTTCCAGCGCCGCGGCGAAGGCCCCATAGGCCCCGGCGTCGAAGAGCACAAAACGCACGCGCTCCGGCTTGCTGTGCTGGCGGAGGAAATCGATCGCCGTTTGCAAGGCCACACGAGCCGCCAGGTCCATGGGATAGCCATACGCGCCGGTGCTCAAGGCGGGCAAGGCAATTGTGCGGCAGCCGTGTTCGACAGCCAGTTCCAGTGAACGGCGATAGGCTCCAGCCAACAACTCGGCCTCGCCCCGCTGCCCGCCCCGCCAGACCGGGCCCACGGAATGCACCACGTAACGGGCCTTGAGGTTCCCGGCCGCCGAGATCACGGCCGAGCCGGTGGGGCAGCCTTGCGGATATTTGGCGTCGGTCTCGGCCATGATCGCCGGTCCGCCGCGGTCATGGATCGCGCCGTCCACCCCACCTCCGCCCATCAGGCGGCTGTTGGCCGCGTTGACGATCGCGTCGGTCTCTTCCAACGTGATGTCGCCTTGATGGAGTTCCAAGATCTGGCCGGAAATGATGGTTTGCATGGAAATCAATCCTTGATATCTTCCGCAAAGGCCTTCGAGTTCAGCTCCGCGCCGGTGGCGTGCCGTGTGAGCTGGTTCCAGTCCAGCGTGTCGCCGGGCGCGAAGACGCGCTCGCGCATGAAGCGGCCGACCGCCGCATTGCCCACGTAAACGGCCGTCGCCGGGGCAGTGCGGAGCACGTCGCGGGCGATGGCATGGTGTACCTGCGAGGCAAACAACTGGCCCAGCATGTAGCTCTGGTAGTAGACCGGGTTGGTGGCGATGTGGATCTTGCTGGCGTAGTCGGGCTCGTTGCGTCCCTCCGGCCGCTTTACTTCCTGGTACTTCTCCACCAGGTCCCACCAGACGCGGTTCAGGTCTTGTTCCGGGTTGTCGTACAGGGCCATCTCGAAACGGAACACGACCTGGCACCAGCGGGAAAACACCAACAACTGGTTCCGCTGGAGCTTGTGCGACGCCCGGGCGAATTTCTCCGCGTCCGGCACGTGTACGCCCATCTCCCGCAGCCAACGCGGATCGCCGGCCAGCCGCTCGAACATCATCGCCACGCCCTCGGTGTTCAGAGGGTGCGACTCGACCCGCAAGACATAAGGGATGCTCCGCGGCAGGTTCTTCTCATAGGCCGCATGGCCTAGCTCGTGGAGCATCGTCCCCAGCCATTCCCGGCCCGGCACCACGTTGGCCAGCACGCGGACGTCGCCCTCGCGGTCCATGTCCTGGCAGAAGGCGTGCGGGCACTTGCCCGGCTTTTCGAAAAGGTCGCTGCGGGCCAACACGTCGTCGATCGGCAGGCCGATGCCTTCGTAAAACTTGCGGACGGTCTTAATCGTGTCGATGGGGCGGTAGATCGGCTCGAAGTTGCCGTAGATGGCCGGTGACTCCTGGAAGAACGGGTCCTGATAGTGCCACGGCCGCAAGTCAGTGATGTCCGTGCCGCATTGCCGGGCCAGGGCCGCGTCGATCTCGGCCTTGGCCGCATGGAACGGCCCGCGGGTCAGGGCGTCGAGCTCGTCGAAAATCTTCAGCACCTGCTCCTGGCTTTGTTCGGCCAGGGCAAGCTGCATGACGTGGAAATCTTTGAAGCCCAGTTGCCGAGCCGCTTGGTTCCGCAAGCGGGCCAACTTCTTCAGGTCCGGCGCGAGGACCGGCCCCACGGCCTTGCTCGCCTCCCAGACCGCCCTTCGCCGGGCGGAATCGCTGGACGTCCGCAGGACCTCGCGGACCTCGTTTTCGGTCAGTTCCTTCCCGCCGACGCGGGCACGATAAACGCTGTAGGCCTTTTCCACCGTGTTGGAACGGGAAGTGATCTCCTTGATCAGCGCGGGGTCGATCTGCTGGGCCAGATACTGGAGATAGAGCACGGCGATTTGCCGGGCGACCAGCGGATCGCGGACCGGCTGCTTGTGGATCGCCTTCAGTTCGGCGAACTTCTCGCGGTTGGCCAGCAGCAGGTTGAGCCGCGTCTCGATCTGCTCTTTCTTCTGAAAGGCCGCATCGCTGCCCGTCGTGTTGGCTTCCCACCAGCAGCGGCAAGACTCGCGTTCCAGGGGGCGGACCGTCGCCTCGTGCCGGGCGATAAACTGTTTGGCGAGCGAATCATTGTCGTTCGGCTCGGCGGCCGTGGTAGATGCCATGATCAGTGTGCCGGCCAGGGCGGCCAGCGGAAAGAGGAGGGGGTGGCGGATAGTTCTCATCGTCCAGTCCAAAGAATGTTGGCGGGCAGAGTTGCGATCTCCACCATACTAACCCGAAGCCTAAGCGAGGGCAACTGTTTTGCCAACCATTTCTTGGGCTTTTCTTGCCCGGAGAAGCTGCCACAAAGCGAAGCCGGAACAGACAGTTACATCGAAAACGCGGGAACCATCGTCTTTGGGGCAGATCCGTTTGGTCAGGTTCATGCGCCAAGACGCCAAGATGCAATGGGAAGAAGAGAATTGGTGAAAGGAATATGCGGGAAAGGAAAATAAAGATAATGAGAAGCGGGACTTGAGCGTTTCGCGATTCTCCCCGGTGCTTTTTCACGTTTGACACATCTTCCTTTCCCCATTTTCCTTTCCTTCCTCCTCGTCTTTCTTGCGTCTTGGCGCGTTTGCGTGAATCCTGCCTGGACACATCGCCGTCTTTGGCAAAAGCCCGCGCTTAACCACTCCGGCTCGGGAATTCGCGTAGGCCGCAGTCTAATTCCATTCCCCTAAAGTCATGGTAGAATACGTGCGTTCGGACGTCGTTGTTGTTATCAAGTAATATCCCTGAGAAACTTGCTTTAGCAAGTTCCTCCCGCTGAGCGAGCAAGCCCCATGTTCCAAGACGAATTACCCGACGATCTCGTCGATTTTATCGAGTCCGATCGCCGCCTGGAGTACGACGCGTCGACTTGCGAAATCGGCGTCTTCACGTTCCGCACGCTGGACGAGATCGAGCAAATCGACCTGACTGTCAGCGACAAAGAGCACAAATCGAAATGCACGATCCGGGCATTCGACCTTGTGAAATCGTGCGAAGGCTACGATCCGCGGGGAATCTTCGTCTATATTCCCTCGCTACGCAAGTATGGCTCGTATGACCGCGAAGACGAACTTCTCATTACCTACCGGGGTATGTCGTGGTCCGATTTTCTGGCCAACCCGGCGCGGTACATCAACGCCGCCTGGGACAACGACCCGGAAATCGCCGAGGCGACCTTCTCGGAAGCGGCGGCCGATCGCCTCGCGGAGGTCTACTCGGCTGCCAACGGCGTGGAGGCGCATAGCCTGCGTGCGATTTTGCAGGAAAGGTACATCCGCGCGGAGGTCGTGGGCGAGTCACTGCAAAACGCGGCAGGTCGCCTTCCGCTAGGCCAATCGCTGGCGCCGCGAATCTGGGTGCGGGAAGGCGATGCGGGGCGCGCACGGGAGATCATCGCGGAGTTTATAAACCAAGCTCGCCAACTGCCGTTCGGCTCCGCTGATCTTGCGAAACTGGACGATCCGACAGAGGTCACGTTTCCGTGCGAGGAGTGCGGCGAGATTCTCGCTTTTTCTGGCAGATGTCGGGGGCACGTGGAGACATGTCCGCATTGCGGGAATTATGTGGACGTGCCGGACGCCGATGCGAAACTGGACGATTCGACAAAAGTCACGATTCTATGTCCGAAGTGCGGCGAGATGCTCGCCTTTCCCGGCGAAAGTCGGGGCTACGTGGAGACCTGTCCGCATTGCGGGAACTATGTGGATGTACCAGACGCCTAAGGTCAGCCGATCTCGTCCAACAGGCGGTCGACGGCCACGTCGAGCTTGCCGGACGTCTCGTAGGTGCCGGAGGCAATCTGCGCACGGAGCGACTGCACGCGGTCCTGGCGAATGTCCGGCGCCTGCTTGGCCTGCTCGACCAGGCGGCCCATGTCGGAGATGTTTACTTCGTCTTGAATGTTCGCCGACTCCACTTGCGAGGCGGAACTGGCAGCCCGGGCCGTGTGCGGGGCACTGATGGCTTGCGGGCCGTGTACTTGTGCGAGGCCGTAAATCTGCATTGCTACTTCTCCTTCAATTCTACTCTATTTTCACCAGCCGCACGCACCATCCGCCATGATTCAACGAGCGGTTCTTCTGCCAGAACCCTTTCGACCGCCCCGCACCCTTCCAACCCGGGAAACTGTCCCAGACCAAGGTGCTCGCAGAGCGATCCGTCCTATTGTTTGCTTCGGTTCTCCACACGGTTTGAAATGACGCGAAACGCACCGGCAGGCAGAGGTCCGTTTCGTTCTCGACCGTTTGCAATCAAGCCTGCTCCGTTGTCATCGGCGATGTTTGCTGGGGGATTCAGGGAATCCTCTAATGCTCGAATCCTACCGAAAAACGCCCTTTCACGAATGATATCGCCTGTGCGGCCTCAGTCGGGGCGCGCGTGTGGCACGAGGGCAACAAGCGTTCTGTTTTCACCACTTGACTCTGCCGATCATGCAGCACTGGTACCTATACGATATTCCACTACGCAAGGTTCTAGGAATTGGACCGGCTCCACGGATTTCGCGGCCAGCGACAGGATTCCGGATTATAGGTCCAGCGCGAAGTTGGAACAAGATCAATCGGGCGGCGAGCTGAACTAAGTTTCCCGAATCCGCCTATCTATCCAACACCCCCTAAAACTCCGATGGCTGGACTTTTAAACCCTTCAGAAAGCCAATTGGAACGAAATTCGCATGCGAACTGAAACACACGGCGAGTGTCTTTCGTATTAGATGCAGAAAGGTCATTGTCATGAACACGCAGCCGCAGTCCGAAACTCCTACCGGAGCACTAATCCGCGAACTCTGGGACGTTCCCATTCGGGTCCGCCTTGAGCCTTATGTCGCCTTCAGCCGTTGGCTGGATGCGGAGTTGCAGAAACTCGTGCTCCAATGGCAGGATAAGGCGGCTCCGTGTGCCAAGTTTCGACGCCGCTAGAGATTTAGCACCCCCCCTGCTTTGCAGGTGTTCTTCGTCAGCATGTGGGACTTGCATTTGCTTTCTTCGTCTACGTTGCTTAGAGGTATCCGTTTCTGTCATGCCGCGGGTGCAACAACTTTAATGCCAGGGCAAGCTGTGATGGACCCAAACTACTCCCCATCGCCGGTTCCAGCAGGGCCTGATTGCCCTCAGGATGGTACAAATCCAGTCACCGGTTGCCCGTTTTCGAGCAGCACGGAAAGCGAATTCCTGGCGGTGGAGGCTGCCTTTGTCCAGTCGCTTGGCTTGCCAGGCGGCGCACCTGGCCATTCTTGTGGCCCGCAAGGATGCAGCCCATTATCTCTCGGCCTGCCCCAAGACCTCGGCGAAGGGTACGTAGGCCAACGCCCCAAAGAGCCGGTGCGTCTGTAATTTGGCCTTCAGCACCCACGGTGAATTCACACCGCAGAGAAACCTCGCCAAGGCGCGGGCCTCGCCCAGCACGCGCTCCTGCTCGCGGCGGAGCGTGTCCACCTGCGACCAGAGGGCCGGATCGATCTGGAATTTCGGCCGCGGCGGCAGTTTTGCCGGCTTGGCGCCCCGCCGACACCAAGAGCAATGGCCGCAGGGCCGATCCCGTGGGTCGCCAAAATGCGCGCCCAACGCCCCCACCTGACAGCCGTCCTGCTCGACCCAATGGGCAACCTGGCGGAGTCGCTGGATCTCGCGCGTCTCTCGCTGCAACACACGGTCGTAGAGCGATTTGGCCAACGCCACCAGATCGCTCGGACGCTTGCACACGTGAAAGCGCTGCCGAATGCCCGCGGTCCGCAGTTCCAGCCAGCGCTTTTCGGCCAGGTAATCCAACGCCCTGACAACGCGGTCGCGCGGTTCGCCGATCGCCTGGGACGCCTGATCCAAATCGATATGGAACCAGGTCTTCGCCTTGTAGGCTTGGGCCAAGACCTTCTGCACGAACGTCTTGCGTTCGCCTTCGAACTGCTGCAGGATCTCGGCCGAGGTGACCAGCGGCTTGAATTGGTACTCGGAATAGAAAGGCGTGCCCGCGTCGATGTGGCCCAGCAACTCCATGTAGGTCAGCAGGGTGCGGACGACCGTGTTTCTGATGTCGTGCGTGGCGGACAGGTCGTAAACGCTGACGTCAAAATCGTCGCCTTGGCTGAAAACCTCCTGCACCAGCGCGGCAACGGCCGCTTGCGTCGGCGTGTCGCCATAGGCGAAGTTTTCCAGCACATTCAGGTCGTCCGGGCAGAAGAACATCTCGCAGGTGGCCGGCTTGCCGTCGCGGCCGGCGCGGCCAACTTCCTGCGCGTAGTTCTCCAGGCTCTTGGCCGGGTTGTAGTGATAAACGTAGCGAATGTTGGCTTTGTCGATGCCCATGCCGAAGGCGATTGTGGCCACCACGATCCCTTGCTGCGCGTGGATGAACCACTCCTGGGTCTCGCGGCGCTGGTCGTCCTCCATGCCGGCATGATAGGGCCGGGCGGCCAGTCCGGTCTTGGCCAGTCGTTGGGCAAGCTCCTCGGCCGTGCGCTGCAGCGTGACATAGACAATGGTCGGTCCCGGTTCGCGCTGGGCCAGGGCGGCAAAGAATTGTTCGTCGCGCTGGGCCACAGTGACCGGCGTACCCAGCAGGGCTAGGTTCGGCCTGTAAAAGCCGGTACGGATCGCGCATCCGCTCTCGATATGGAAGAAGCGGCAGATATCGCCCAGTACCTGGGGTGTGGCGGTGGCCGTCAGCGCCAGCACACGCTCGGCCCGGCAGAGTTGGGCAAAGCGGGCCAGCCGCAGATAATCGGGCCGGAAATTATGGCCCCACTCGGAAATGCAGTGGGCCTCATCGACGGCGAACAGCGAAATGGCGGTCCGCTGGATCACTTCGCAGAAGCGTTCGTTGACGAAGCGTTCGGGGGCGACGTACAGCAGCCGCAGCCGGCCCGAGCGGACGTCGTCCATCACCGTGCGGTATTCGTCCAGGTCGAGGGTCGAATCGAGCCGCCGCGCCGCGATGCCGCGGGCCGCCAGGGCGTCGATCTGGTCTTTCATCAGGGCGATCAGCGGCGAGACCACCAACGTCAGGCCCGGCAGCACCAGCGACGGCAACTGGTAGCAGAGCGATTTCCCCCCGCCGGTGGGAAAGACGGCCGCTGCCGATTTGCCGGCCAGCAGATGCGAGATAACCTCGCGTTGTCCGGGTTTGAAGTCGGCGAAGCCGAAATATTGGCGGAGCACGGGCAGAGCATCCGGCGGGGCGGCCGGCAGGGTTGTTGACGCGGTCATGGGTCGCGCCTCCAGGGGTTTGTGGGTGGACACTTGAACAGATTCCATTATGATACCAGAAACTTCGGGCTTGGCAAGAGGTTGCTCAAGATTCTTTGCAAAAAGCCGCGCACAGTTCAATTTGCGGCATGGTTCAATTCAAAGGCCGCAAGGGTGGCACCTGTAGGGAACGGCGACGGCAAAGTGTTACCCTGCTTTGAAACACGCCAAAATCCGCGCGAACCGACTCTTCTGCTCCCAACTCGTCGCACGGATCGCCCGGCAGGTGAGGCAGGCATAGAACCTGCATTCCCGTTTTGCCCCTTCCATCTTTCAGGCAAGTCGCACGCAATGCCGGGGCCCAATTGCAAGTCGAGAGTCGGGCGGATAGCTTTATAGGCTGAAGGGGATAGAGTCCCCCGAAACCGCCATTCTCTAGCTGATGACTCCTACGCTGATGGCCCGGCAGCCGTTACTCTCCGCTCACTTCGATCACCGCTTTGATCACGCCGTCGCGATAGCCGGCCACCAGTTCGAATGCGGCGGCGACTTCGCTCAGCGGAAAACGATGGGTTAACAGCGGCGCGGGGTCGAGCCGCCGCTGGGCAATCCAATCGATCACGGGGACCACGCAAGCATTCTGTCGGCGCACGGCCTGGAAACGCAACTCGAAGCGGCGCATGCCGTGCGGATCGAACGTCAGGGCGTCGACCGGCGGAATGCCGACGAGCATCACAGCGCCGCCGGGCCGCAGGAGCGATTGTGCCTGCTCTAGGCAGGCCGGATCGCCGGAACACTCGAAGACCAGGTCCAATCCCAGCGGCTCGGCTTGGGCGACTGCCGCCAGAAGATCGCCCTGCCGCGGGTTCAAAACGGCGTCGGCCCCGCACTGCCGGGCGGCCACAAGACGCTCATCCAAGAGATCGGTCACCCAGGCGGTGCAAGACGCGGTGGCTTTGGCGCAGAGCAGCACGGAAAGGCCGATGGGGCCAGCGCCGAGGACGGCGATCTTCATGCGGGCGGCCAATTGCGAGAGCCGCACCGCGTGCAGGCCGATCGACAACGGCTCGACCAGCATGGCCTCATCCAGCGACATGGTATTTGGAATCACCGCGCAGCACGTGGCCGGCGCGACGTAACGCTGGGCCAGTCCGCCGGGGGCCTGGCCGGGAGAGCCCATGAAGAGCAGCCGGCGGCACGTATGGAAGCGGCCGCTACGGCACTGGTCGCATTGGCCGCAGGGGAACGCCGGATCGATGGCCACGCGGTCACCCGCTTTCAGCCCCTGCGCGGCCGAACCGGTTTGCAGCACCGTGCCCGAACACTCGTGCCCGACGGTGGCCGGGTATTGCAGAACCTGGTCGCCGATACGTCCGTCGAGGTAGTAGTGAACGTCGGAGCCGCAAATGCCCACACGATCGATTTGCAGCAGCACGTCGCCGGGCTGCTGGAGCACAGGCTCGGGGGCGTCGAGCAATTCGATCTGGCGCAGCGCGGTGAAGCAGGCGCGTTTCATGGGTCTTTCAGGTACGTGGTATCAGCCAGGGCGATGCCGGCCATGGTGAGATGCGGCACGAAGCGGGCGGCCGAGCCCATGAGCTGCGCGACGACCGGGCCTGCTCCGCCGGTGAGGAAGACCTCGGCATCCTTATGGCCGGTGAGTTGTTCGACCAGTTGCCGCACGGCCCCGACAGCGCCCCAGAACAGCCCCGAACGCATGGCGGCGACAGTGGCGGTGCCCAGGGCGTCCGGCGGCTCGGCCAGTTCGGCCATATCGATCTGCGGCAACAGATCGGTGAATTCGTGCAGTGCCCGGGCCGACATGGCAATGCCCGGCAGGATTGCCCCGCCGCAGAAGGCCCCGGCGGCATCGAGCAGGTCGACGGTAATGGCCGAGCCGACGTCGACGACGACGGCCGGGCAGCCCGGTGTTCGCAGGCGGTTGGCGGCCAGGGCGTCCAGCAGCCGATCGACGCCGACCATGTCGGGGCGCGGCAATTTGACGGCCAGCGGCAGATCGCCCGAGGTCAGCAGCATGATTTCGTCGTCTGCGCGATGATCGCGGAGCCAATCGATCAGGCGCGAGGCAGCCGGACGGTTGACGCTGCCAATGTGCCAACGGAGACGCACGGGGCTGCTCTGTTGCGCTTCCTCGCATTGTGCGAAACCCTTCAACCATGAGTGAAGCTGGTCGAACTCCGGCAATCGGCCGGTAAGGTGCAGGGTGTTTTCTGGCTCGGGCAGGCCGGTACCAACACTGCACCGAAACAGGCCGAGCTTGATCCGCGAGTTGCCAACGTCGACGGCGATAAGGGGAGTAGGTAACATCGACCTACCACCTCTCTACCGGTTTCTGCAATGCTTGGGCGACCGCGCCAACCAACTGGTTCAGGCCCTGGCCGGTGACGGCGGAGATCAAGAGTACATCGCGACCCAGCAGTTCAGTCAACTGGCGGCGGATCTCTTCGGCCTTGGGAAGATCGGCCTTGGTGACGACGGTGATCTCCTGCCGGGCGGCCAGATCGGCGCTGTATTGCTCCAGTTCCTTGCGGATCGTGCGATAGTTCAGGATCGGATCGGTGGCGTCGATTGGCTCAGGCTCGACGAGGTGGACGAGGATGCCGGTCCGCTCGATGTGGCGGAGAAATTCGTGTCCTAGACCTGCGCCGGCGTGGGCGCCTTCGATCAGCCCGGGGATGTCGGCCATGACGAAAGAGCGATCGCCGTCGATCTGCACGAGGCCCAGGTTGGGATGCTTGGTGGTGAAGGGGTAGGAGGCGATTTCGGGCCGGGCGCGGGAAAGGCGGCTGAGCAAGGTGCTCTTGCCGGCATTGGGCATGCCCACCAGGCCGACGTCGGCGATCAACTTCAGTTCCAACCGTACGGTGCGGACCTCGCCCGGCTCGCCGGGCGTCGATTGCCGCGGTGCCCGATTGGTGGCGGTCTTGAAACGGTTATTGCCCTTGCCGCCGTTACCGCCGCGGGCCACGACGACCTGGTCGCCCGCTTTGGCCAGGTCTTTCAGCACGTGGCCATGCTCGGCGTCGATGATCACGGTGCCCGGCGGGACGGCGATCGTATAATCTTTGCCGGAGGCCCCGTGGCAATTGGTGCCGCTGCCGTTTTCGCCCGGCTCGGCCTTCCATGACTTACGGTGGGCGAGCATGGCCAGACTATCGACCCCTTCGCGGGCGACGAGGATCAAGCTGCCGCCGTCGCCGCCGTCGCCGCCGTCGGGACCGCCCAAGGGCACGTACTTCTCCCGCCGGAAGCTGACGCAACCGTCGCCCCCCTTGCCGGCCTCGAACGAAACCACCACTTCATCAACAAACATCACTGTCTCGCTGCTGAGTTAACGCGTCGCGGGCTGCGACTCGATTTGTTTCTTCAGTTCCGCGGCCTGTTCCGCGTCGAGCAACTGCATGACCTGTGTGGCCGTGTCGCGCTGAAGCTGCTGCATCTTCTCGCCGGCCTTCTCGTAAACCACCGTCAGCCGCTGCCGTTGCTCGGCGCTCAGCCCGATCTTTGCCTGCAAGGCCGGATCCGAGAGCGCGCCGGCGGCCGACAACTGGAAGGCGATCTTCTCGATCGTCTGCAACTGGCGGGGGGTGAGAATCGCTTCCGCCTTGCGCCGGGCGTTGTGGGCGAGTTGCGATGCCTGATCGGAGAAGCTCTTGCCGCGGCTCTGCTGCTCTTCCGCTGAAAGTTCCGCATAGGACTTGTCCAATTTCTGCAGCGAGGTTGCAAAGCCGTCGGAAACGGCCTTGAGTTGCTGCTTCTGCTCGGGTGCCAGGCCGATATCGTGTTGCACCCCCTCCATGCTCAGGGGCGTCAGGCCGGGAATCATCAAAAACTTGCTCGAGACCGCCGGCGCGCCGCTACCGGCCCCGGCTCGGTTGGGTGGCGGATTTCGCGGTACCTGGGCCAAGGCACTTCCCAGCGTGCCAAGGACGCAAAGAACTGATAGTCGTGGAAGCCAATATCGAGACATCAGTCATACTCCTTAATATAGGGGGTAAGGGATATCCGGGGACAATTGCAATGTCGTTGGGGGCGATGCCTTAAGGCGTTTTCTGGAAACGGCTTCCGCTTTAAGACGGTGCTCGGCACGCTCGCCCATCTAGGGGAATTGTAACCATTGCCCAAAGCGTTACAATAGAAAATACCTAACCTCGATGCGAATTGCAGTTCTCGAAGATTGCCAGGGGGAGTGCCGCGGATGGGTTCATCGGTTTCTTCTGGGTCAACCTTGCCTCCGCAGTGGGCAGGCAGATCGTTTGGAAAGCGGAGTCAGCCGATATCTGGCCAGTCAACTGGCCGGGTGTGGGGCGTGGAGCGTTGGTTGGTTCGCCGCCTGTTGAGCGTGATCGGCAACCCGCCCATCGCTCTGGTGCTCTGGGACGGTGAAGCGATTGGCCACGCGGCCCCCAAGGCACGGGTGAAAATCCGTGACCGCCGTACGTTTTGGCAGCTTCTGAGCAATGTCTATCTGCACTTCGGTGATGCTTTCAGCGACGGCCGCATCGAGGTCGAGGGCGATTTGCTGGAGTTTCTGGAAATCATCTACGGCGCGGAAGACGCACAGCCGCGCAACCGCCTGGCGGCTGCATTGGCCGATTGGCGCAGCAAGCCGCGAGCCAACACGCTGGGCGGCTCGCGCTCGCACATCTATCACCACTACGACATCGGCGACGACTTCTATCGTCTTTGGCTCGATCGGGAAATGGTTTACACTTGTGCCTTTTTCCCCTCGCCTGCGGTTTCACTGGAAGAGGCCCAGGCGGCCAAGCTGGAATTGGTCTGTCGCAAGCTCTGGCTCAAGCCGGGCGAGACGGTGGTCGAAGCGGGATGCGGCTGGGGGGCGCTGGCGCTTTACATGGCGCGGCATTACGGCGTGACCGTAAAGGCCTATAATGTCTCCCATGAGCAGATCCGCACGGCCCGGCAGCGGGCCAAGGCCGAAGGGCTGGAGGCCCGCGTCGAGTTTATCGAAGACGACTACCGCGCAATTCGCGGCCGTTTCGACGTGTTCGCGTCGGTCGGCATGTTGGAGCATGTCGGCGCGGACCACTATCGCCAGTTGGGCGAGGTAATCCACGGCTGCCTGCGGCCCGGCGGCCGCGGTATCCTCCATACGATCGGCCGCGACTATCCAGGTTGTCTGAACGCCTGGATCGAGCGGCGGATCTTCCCCGGGGCCTACGCGCCGAGTCTGCGCGAGATCATGCAAGTGCTGGAACCGCGATCGTTCTCGGTGCTGGACGTGGAGAACCTGCGGCTGCACTACGCCCTGACCCTGCAGCACTGGCACGAACGCTTCGAGGCCGTCGCGCCGCGCGTGGAGGCGATGTTCGACGCGGCTTTCGTGCGGGCCTGGCGGCTCTACCTTGTCGGCTCGCTGGCCGCCTTCCGCACCGGCTCGCTGCAGCTTTTCCAAGTACTCTTTGCCCGGCACGGGTGCAACGAGATCCCCTGGACGCGGCAACGGCTGCTGGCCGAGTAAAAACAGAAACAGCTATTGGGTTATCGGCGGTTCTTTTGTATTATCCGCCGCATGACGCCACTGGATGTGCTCCGCTCCATAACTGAGGCCGAAATTGGCCGGGAAATCATTCGCCTCGTTCCCCATTGGTACGAGGCCCAATGCGGCCCGGAAGAATTCTCCATTTCCGTCGGCCCCTCCTACACGGTCCACTTTTGCAACCATCGCAAGCTCTCGGGGAACCTCAGCGAGTTGCTGGCGATTATCCAAACCCGCACCGAACAACTCCCCCTGGACCGTTTCCTGGAGTATGCCGGGGCCACGGACGTGCTCACGGAGAGCTTCGCCACGGAGTGGCTGCGGATGCAGTCGCGGGAACCGGATTGGGTAAAACTCATCAAGTACCTGGAGAGCGTTTCGCGGCGGACGAGCGAGAACCTGCCGGTCGCCCTGACGCTTCTCGTCCGTTCCGGCGCGGGCGTGGGTGACATTACGCAGACCCATCTACAGAAATTCTTCGATCGGCTGGCCGCCTCGCCTTCCACGTTCACCTATCTTGCTGTCGACGCCGACCTGCGCCTGATGAACTACGGCTCGGTGGAATGGTCGCACATCAACAACGCCACGTCCTGCAAATACTATCCCGAGTTCCTGCACCCGATCCACAGCGTGATGGACGAGACGGACCTCGTCGCCCATCTTACGCCGCACGGCGACCTCGTGATCATGAACAAGGCCGGCGTACTGGCCACGAAACGCAAGAAAAAGTGGCGGCTGTACGACACGCGGCAATTCCGCAGCAGCCTGGCCTATTGCCTGGGCAGCCAAAATGTCGCCGCCAATCTCGTGGAAGTGGTCTTCGATCTCAGCTTCAAACGCCAAGGGGCGTTGCTGATTTACGACCCCGAGCATCGGATTTTCGAGCGGATCCTCAATCCGGTCAGCATTTTGAATCCCGAGATTGCCATGTTGCCGCCGCCGAAAGCCAATGGCAACGGGCATCCCAACCGGCCCTGCGGGCAAGTCCTGATCGGCAGTTCGATTGAAGACATCGCCATCGGCAAGCGGGCCGGTTCCATCAAGCGGAAAAGGCAACTGGTGGAAATGGCCTGTATCGACGGGGCCATCGTCTTCGACGACACCCACCTGCTGGCGGTCGGGGCGCTGATTCGTTCACATCCCGATGCCGGCAGCCAATTGGGCGCCAGGATCACGGCCGCAAAATCGGCCTATCATTGGGGCGCTCACCCTATTGCCATCAGTTCCGATGGCGACGTAACTCTCCATTTCCAGAGTCGTTGCGGCGACCAGTGTTGCGACGCCGTGATGAACTTTCTCTAGAACCGCGTCGCGATATTCAACGCGGCAAAGGGGCCGTTGCCCAAGTCCACGCGATCGGAACTCGTGGAGGACGACGAGATTCCCTCGAACATATAGCGGTCGAAGATGAAACCGCCGGAGGCCGTTGCCGTCCAGTGCGGCATGAGGGCCGCCTGGAGTCCCAGGCTTACGCGCTGGTCGTAGATGAATAAGCGGTCGTCCAACTCGGGCCGGTCCAGCAAGCTGTAGGCCTCGTTCGACCAGTCGTAGGCGGCGAAGGCCCTCAAACGGTCGGTGAAGCGGTACTGGGCCTTGATATGGATCGTACGGATGAGCATGTAGGATGCCTGGAACTGCCAGTCGTCGGTGGGCCGCCACATCACCATCATGGGAACGCCGATATTGGCATGGAACTGCGGCGAGGGATTCCAACTGAATGCGACGCCCGGTACGGGGAAGTTCAACTCGCCCATGGGCCCATACGTCAAAGTGAAAAGCCATGCGTTGTGCTCTCCCTGCGGGATCCGCAGCATGGCGTTCATGCCGATATTCATCTCGTGGATCGTGGCGAAGGGGTGGTCGCTGGCCGAGCCGATGCTCACGCCGCCGCCGGTGATCCAGCCGTCCTCAAGCTGTCGACTGTAGCGCAGACCGAAATTGACGCCCCAGAGTTCCGAGGGGAATAGCTGGCCGGTGTCGGGAAGGATGGCGTCCGTCTGAATGAGGTCGTTGCGGACGCCGCCCGTAAGGCTCAAGGCGTTGAGCGGGTCTTTCCACAGCGGATGCGTGAAGGAAAAGTTCTCGCCCACCATTTGAAAGTCGCCCGACTGTTCCAGCACGGGGACCTTGGGCAACCAGATGACCGAGTACCGTACCGAGTCCACGGTGTTCATGCCGCCGCCCCGGCCTCCCTCGCCAAAGCCTCCCATGCCCCCAAAGCCCAGCATGTCGTCGGGCAGCCAGGTCTCGTCGCCGTTGGCGCGGGAATCGAAGCCTGGGCCCGTAGGGGCCATCGGCGGCCAGAAGCCGGGCGCGGCAGGCGGGGCGCTTGAGCCGCGCGGATCCAGCGACGAGTCCGACACTGCGGCACCGGCGTTCGGCGTCTGGTTCAGCGGGATCTGGGGACTTGGAGGGAATCCTTGTTCGGCGAAACCTGGCGGAGGCGCAAAGCCTTGGCCCCGGCAGGCTGCCGCCATTGCGACGGCTAGCCCCAGGGTGAGAACATACCGGCTGAGGTGACGAACGAACTGCTTGATTTTCGCTATCCTTACAATAGGACTAACCCGACGCAACCATCGAGGCTATATTGCTCGCGGTTGAAATTGGCCCCGTCCACACCAACCCGAAGCCTAAGCGAGGCAACGACTTGTGATCCTCGCTTACGCTTCGGGTTGGTATCAATCTCAACCGTTCGCAGTATATACGAATACTCTCCACCAAAACCTTGCCACACCCTGCGGGTCAATCGGCGTGGGCCTCTGCCGTTTTCCGCGGCACGGTCTGGGTTGTGCTCACCAAGACAAATGGGCCGTCTTGGACAAGCCCCACGCCGGGCGCAAAAACCTTCGTCTTGCTCTCTCGGCTTCCCTTGGTCTCCATGCGGACGCAATTGGTGAACGTGCCGGCCGGGGTCACGACCTTCCCGGCCACGTCAATTACTTCCTCTTGCCGCCGGGGCGCATTGGGACTGTGATTGCGGGGCAGCACATCGCCCACCTTGGGCACGGCGGGCAAGACGAGCGTAAACATCGCTCCATGCGCGCCGGACCGCCACCCGCGATGGTTTACGAGGCGGCCTTTGTAGCAGGCCTGGTTGTGGACCCCGAAACAGTACAGCGCCCCGGTCGACTTGTCGATGGCATAATACCGCCAGACGATCTTGGTCGGTTGCCCGTGCTGCTCTTCCTTTTCCTCGACAACCCGCGTCTCGACACCATCGACCACCTTGGTCTTCCGCCGCACCGTCATTGTGCGGATGGTCTCGCCGTTGGCATATCGCAGCCGCAGGCCCGGTTCAAGGTTGAAGTAGGCGTTCTTGCCGGACGCAGAGAGATTCGTCAAATCGACATGCGAGATATGGTCCCAGTAGGGCGATTCCAGAGCAGTGTGGGATGTCGCACTCGCCTTGGAGTTGAGGTAACCAATCAGGATCGCTCCGCAGGCAATTCCGACGATGCTCACCGGAATGACCACCGAGCGAAAACGTACTAATTGCATCAAAGCGTTCCTTCGAATGTTCGGGGCCATGATGAGATGTATTTTACGTGGGGAAGAGAAATGTCATATTCCCACGCGAACGGAAAACCGTTCAGCCCTGAGAACCTATCTCAACAACTGCAAGGGCATCACGAAGACATCGCTCCGAAGCTCTTACTGAAACAGGCTCACGAGTAATTCTAGCTTGCCCTCGGTGACGAAGATATATCGTTTTTTGTACAGCGGTGGCTCTTGCCTAGCGGAACTGTGCAAGTTTCCTGCCCGACCAACTTGTTCGCTATCGCCTATATTATCCAAACAACGCAAAAACGCGGTTATTAAGGCAATCGGCTGTTCAATACTTATCTCCTTTGGGGAAAAAACCGACTTTAACGATTAGCGGCATTATGTCGCATGGGGCTTGCCCCTGCTTGCGAAAAGGACGGGTTGCATGTCAGGAATCACAGGCATCAGCGGATACAATTCCAGTCTCCTGCCATTGCTTTCCGAAACGGAAAGCGGCGCAAGCGATTCATCGATCTTGGATTCGCCTATATCCGGCGATCTGCAAACGACCAATCAAGACGCCAGCTCGTCGACCGCAGCCACGGGGAGTTCTTCCGATCTGCAAGACCAGATCCAGTCGGCCGTTGCGGCGGCCCTGCAAAGCGCCGAGCAGGGGGGCGGTTCGGACCTCAAGGGCGTGGTTTACAGCAGCCTGGTCCAGGTGCTTCAGGAAAACGGCATTGATCCCAAGACCTTGAAGCCGACCAGCAGTACTGCGACTGGTTCGAGCAGTTCGCAGCAGTCCGTGAGTTCCAGCACCAGCGCGATTCTGGCCCAGGTCCTGACTGCCTTGAGCAGTGCCAGCACAGCCAGTAACCCGCTGGCCGAGCTTACGTCATCGCTGGACGACAGCCAGGGATCGGGCGATCTGTCTTCCTTGCTCTCGAATTCCCAGGACGGCACAGATTCAAGCGATCTGCTGTCGTCGCTCTCGGGTTCTCAAGGCGGCACAGATTCCAGCGACTCATTGTCGCAATTCCTGGCTTTGGAAAACGACAGCCAAGGATCGACCGATCTGTCTTCCTTGCTCTCGGCCTCCGGGAGCACGAGCCAGACTTCGGATAGCTTGCTTTCCTCATCCGCTTTTTCTCAAGACAACAACCAGAACTTGCTCGGGTTTTTGTACGATTCAGGGCAATGAGCAGTTCGACAATTCCTTAAATAGGAGTACTTGTTGTGTCCGGTATCAACAGTGTCAGTAGTCTGAATTCCAATTTGTGGCAACTCATGGCGCTTATTGCAAGCCAATCGGCCACCAGCAGCGGCGCCACGCCGTCCACCAGTTCGTCCAGCGCGACGACGGCCACGTCGGCCGCCTCCGCAACGACCGCCACCACGGGCAGCAGTTCGAACACGTTGCAGGATCAGCTCGCCACGGCCATCACCAGCGCCGTGCAGACGGCCGAACAATCGGACAACACCTCGAACCTCGCTTCGGCCATCCAGGGCGCCGTCGACCAGGTTCTCAAGAACAACGGCATCGATCCGAGCACGCTCGAGCAGCAGGCCGCGGGCCAAACCCAAGGTGCGCACCATCACCATCACCATCATCACAGTGAAGCGGGCAGCGCCGGCGAAACCGGCGGCGACAGCACGCAATTAACGTCGGGCACGACCAGCAGCGGCACAACGACCAGCGGCGCGACGACGGGTACGACTGCCAGCAGCACGACGACCAGTAGCACGACTGCGGTGTCGGCGACGCAACAGGCATCGCTCCAGCAGCTTGCCGCTCTGCTAGCGCAGCTTACCGGCACTTCGAGCGGCAACCAGTCGATCAATGGTTTTCTGTTCAGTGCGCAAACCTGAGCACAGAATCCACGGCAAGGCGGATTTGGCGAGGCCCGTGCCCGCTCCCGGGGGCGAGACGGGCTTTTTCTGTTGGGTGTCAGATTTCATTACGCAAGCATTCTGCCGTGGCCGCGCTGCTTTTTTCACTTTCCGGTTCAGGTATAATCGTCGAAGAGATGGAAAGGAGACGTTTTGATGAGCGAGGGAATAACGGACCGCAACCCGCGGTCGACTGCTATCGCCCGCTTCTACGACCAGTTGAACCCGCGGTTGTTGGGCGATTACATCTTCCAGAATCATCGTTGCGCGGCCGGAATCGCCCGCGTCTGTTCGCAAATCGATCGCAGGATTTCCAAGGTGCTGGACATCGGCTGCGGTATTGGCGCTTCCTCCGACGCGTACTTGCGCAGACGACCTTGGTGCCGCGTGGACGGCGTCGATATCAGTCCCCAGAACATCGAGACCGCCAAACGGCTCTTCGAGCGCGATGGCCTTGCCTTTCATTGCTCGGACATGCAGCAGCGGCCGACATCGACGACCTATGACCTGATCGCCTTGCTGGACGTCTACGAGCACGTGCCTCGCACCCAGTGGCCGCGGTTCAATGCCCTGCTCTCCGAATGCCTATCCCCCGAAGGAATTGTTGTGGTGGCAATCCCCAGCCCGCTGCACCAGCAGTATCTGGCTCAACACAAACCCGAGGAACTCCAAATTGTGGACGAGACGGTGGATTTCGATGATATTGCCGCCTTGGCACGTGACCTGCAATCGCGTATTGTGACGTTCGAGATGGTCAGCATCTGGAACAGCAACGACTACATACACGTCGTGATGGCTCGAGCGCCCCGTTACGAGCCGGTCCGGAATGTGTCGGCCATGCACGATACCGCCTGGCAACGGGCCCTTCGACGCCTCGCCCGGATGTTCCGCGGTTGGGGGCGACGTTATACGACGTGGCGCCGCCGAAGGCATGTGAAGACGCGGCTTGGAATTGATCTGTGAAATTGCCAATGAATATCTGCATTGTTCAGCCTGCCCTGAATGTTCCCACGGAAACGTTCATCCGTATCCATGCCCAGCGACTACCGGCGAATGTTACCGTCGTACACGGAGTTAGCAGCGGGCCTGTGTGGTTGGGCGAGAAGCCGGTCCTATCCCAATCGGCGTTGCGGCGAGCGGGGCGAGCGGTGGGGCGGATCCTCGCCCTGCGGCCGCGGAGTTGGCACACTACGGTTGCGTTGCTTGCCGTTTTTCGCCGCGTCGAACCCCACGCCGTGCTGGCCGAATACGGCACGGCCGGCGTACACGCCATGGAAGCCTGCCGGCGGGCGAGGGTGCCGCTAATCGTCTTTTTCCACGGCTTTGACGCCAGCCGGAAAGCGGTCCTCGACAAACATCGCAAGGCCTATGGCCGAATGTTCCAGCAGGCCGCCGCCTTGGTGACCGTTTCGCAGGCCATGGGACAAAAGTTGATTTCGCTGGGGGCCCCGCCCGAAAAGGTGTTCTATTGCCCCTGTGGCGTCGACTGTCCCCGATCGAGCGTAGCGACGCCCTCGACCAACGCCCCGGTGTTTCTCACGCTAGGGCGGTTCGTGGAGAAGAAATCGCCTGACTCGACGCTGCGGGCTTTTGCGGAAGTGTTTCGCGGCCATCCGCAGTCGCGATTGCGGATGATCGGCGACGGGCCGCTGCTGGGACCCTGCCGCGAATTGGCGGAAACGCTCGGCATCAGCGCCGCGGTTACCTTTCTCGGCTGGCAACCGTCCGAGGTGGTCGAGCGAGAGATGCTCGCGGCGCGGGCCTTCCTGCAGCACTCCGTGCAAGCGGCCGACGGCGATTGCGAAGGCACGCCGGCGACGGTCCTCGAAGCGGGTGCCAGCGGACTCCCGGTGATTGCCACGCGACATGCGGGCATCCCCGAGGTCGTCATCGACGGGGAAACCGGTCTTCTAGTGGAAGAACATGACGTGGCTGCCATGGCCCTGCTGATGGGAAGAATGGTCGACGATCCCGATTTGGCCGAGCGAATCGGGCGAGCGGCACGAAGGCACGTCGAGCAGAATTTCTCCATGCAGCAGAGCATCGACAAGCTGTGGACCATTTTGCGTCGCGCAGTAGCGACGGAATGAATTCCATCTCTGCCGCTTGAGGACCTGAAGGCATCGCTGCTGGGCCCAGAATAGCGGCGCCGCCTACGGCTCGATCTTCGTTCCCAGCACCTCCAAGAACTTCCTTGTCCATCCCGAATGTCCGGGCCGGGCGGCTACGGTGAACGGTTCTCCCCGTCGCATTGCTTCCTTTTCCACCGCGGCGGCGGTATACTGAGTCCGTGCCGAACCGTTCGGTTCATGCGGTTCAAATCGCCCACGTACCAGCAGGAGCGACTTATGCAAATTTCGTCCAAAAAAGTTCTGTTCGCGTTGCTTGCGGCGCTCTCGGCGTGTTGGGGTTGTGCGGAAGCGACGGAGTGGGAATCGCGCGATTTGAAGGTCGTGGATCCCGACGGCGACTGCCGGTGCGTCGTGCGGAAAGGCGAGGCGGAGATCTCCGTGCCGGGAACGGCCCACGACCTAAGCGCCGAGACGGGGCACGTGAACGCCCCGCGAGCGCTGTGCGAAATGGAAGGCGACTTCAGCGTGCGGGTCAAGACCGACTGCCACCTGTCGCCGCAGACGCGCACCGGCGCCGGAAGGAAGCCGTACCAGGGGGCCTCGCTGGTCGTGATGGAAGACGACGCCAACTACGTGCGGCTCGATCGCGCGGCTTTCCTCGAGACCAACAACTCGATCTACAGATACGCCAACTTCGAGCTGCGCTCGAATTTCGAACTAGACGGCGACACGCCCACCGACACCAGCGCGTGGAATAGTTTTGCGATTGGAGAGGCCTACACGCGTTTTCTGCGGCTGGACCGCGTAGGCGACAGGGTGGCCGCCTACGTCAGCGCCGATGGCAAGAAGTGGCTGTACCTCGGCCGGAAGATCGCAAAATTCCAGGCGAAGCTGAAGGCCGGCGTGGCGGTCATCAACACCGCCAAGGAACCGCTCACGGTGCGGTTCTCCGAGTTCGCCACAGCACGGCTGGCAAAGCCCTTGCAGCCGGTCGCCGTCAAGCCTCTCGCGAAGCCGGAACAAGATAAGTTGCTGGCCGCGCGGATGCACGGCGGGATCGCCTACTCCTTCGGCCGATGCGCCAAGCTCTTTCTTCTTTCCACACGGGTCGAACTGCCGTACGGCGTAGCGCTGATGACTTCCTCGCGAACCGTCGCCAAGACCGAGCTGCAGCCGGTCTTCCCCGTTTCGTACCGGCCCACCCTCCGCGAGTGCCTCGACGCCATCGCCTTGCAGACCTCCTCGCAGTGGAAGTACGACCCGACGAGCAAGTTTTTCGAAAGCGAGGTCGAGAACGGCCCCGCCGAAGACCTCGCGATCTTCGAGTTCACCGAGGCCAAGCGGCCCAAACCCTTCCGGATCGTCCTGCCCAAGGGCTGGAAGGCGATCGAAAAGGGAAACACGGTGGCGTACGTTCCGCCCTACTTTCCCGTGGGCATGGAAATCTACGAACTGGGCAGTTATTCGTCGGATGAGGCCGGCACGGAGGCGGAGCTGCTGAAGAAGGTCGTGGCCGACGTTTCCTTGGAGTGGGCCGGTCGCGTCCGGGACGACGTGGGGCGGCAAGACCTCAAGGCGGCGAAGGTGGGCGCCCACGACGCCTTCTACTTTGAGACGACGGCGACGCCGCCCAACGTGGGCAGCTTCCGCTGGCGGCAATGGGTCTTTTCGGTCGAAAACAAGTGCTATCTTGCCCTCTGCCGCGCGACGCCGCAGTTCGACGAACGTATCTTTCGCGACGTCCAAGCGATGCTGAAATCGTTCGAGATGTGCAAAGCGGAATCGGGCTCAACCGTCCAGTGATTGCCCGCTGAGCGGTCAGTGGGGCCACGGGCACAGGGCAGCGGGGTCGACAACGGGTCGGCAACGGGGCATCGTGAGTCAGAAAAAAGTGCTTTCAGCAGGCATTCGCCAGGCTTGGCCACCGTGATCAACCCGCCGTATCGGGTCAGGCAGTGGTGTGACCTGGTAACAAAAAAAAGGCTTTTTCGCGCTTCCGCATCGATTTTCCAGGTCCATGTGTGTATTCTGCTTTCGCAAAAGGTGTTGCTCGCACAACGGAAACTGCGGGAAAACGATCACTTGACACTCTAATGATGGTCTTGCCACAGCCGAAATACCTAGACAATACCTGGCCACTTTGTACCATTTCCCAGCCACTTTTGTAGCCAACCTAGCCACTTTGTACCATTCTGCGCCAAATGTGTTCATGGGTACAGTATATAAGAGTAGGACACATGGCACTTTCTTTAAGATATTGGAGTGCAGAGTCAGAAAAATAATTAATTGCTGCCACCACAAGTGCGGCCGTTCGCGACCGTTGCCGGGCGGTAGGGTGGGTCGAGGTACGAGACCCACGCGCCACGGTTTCCGCGCAGCCGCCGGCGCGGACGCCGACTTGGGCAGGTCGGCGCCGCGCATAATTTATGGCCCCCGGTTCGCTACGCCGGGGGCCGGTTTGGTTAAATTTTCAAAGAACAAATTCACGCGCAGACTATTCGGGCGTGGCCTGAATCTTCTTCAGCGCGCTTTATACCCATATAATACGCAACGAATCTCGCCGCCATTTGTGCGCGGCGTGAATATGCACAAGCTCCGCGAATATTTTCTGGCCGGAACGGAACTCGTTTGGTACATCGAGCCCCCGACGCGATCGGCGACCGTCTATACCAGTCCGGACCAGCCCACGGAGATCGGCCCCGACGGCGTGCTCAAGGGAGGAGATGTCCTTCTGGACTTCGAACTGCCGCTACGGCAGTTGTTTTCCGGAGCAGAGATCGCCCCATCACGGCTCCTGACGCTGAGCAGGATGTCCTCTCGGCCCGTCGCGAACGCCAATGGGCAAACCAATACGTTGACTCCGTTCTGCTGGCCGCTAAAGGTGACAACGGGAACATCTTGAATGCCTATCGTTAGACTGTGGATTTTTCGATCTCTCCGTCATTCTCCAGATCCCTAATGTAGCACTCCAGATTGTCCGCGATCTTCTCGAAGACACTTGGCAGGAGTGGGACAACGTCTGCGAACGTCGGCGATAGTCCGGGTGGGCCAGCGTGGTAGTAACGCAGATGCGCGAGAATCGCGTCCCGCTCTTCGGCCGAAATCTGATCAACGAGGTCCCGCACCTGATAATCGTGGAATCGCGACAAGTGGATAAAGGCGCAGCCGAACGAGTATACCGACCTGGCCCAACCATGCAGAGCGTCTGCGAAGTCCACCATCTCCCGATCGGTCACGGGCTGCTTGGAGTTCTGCCGATTCGTAAGCGTCAATGAATCACCATCCGCCTATTGGCCGCACAAAGCCGCCAGCGGCACTCCGCGTCCAGCAGACGGCGCGGCAGGTAGCCTATTCGCACTCGAAGAACTTCAAGATTGGACGAATAGCTGCTGATCGACCTGCCCCAAGTTGTCCGTCAAGGGTGATTCGCGATTCGGCAGCCGTCAACAGCAACTCCCATTCGCCGCAATACTGCCATGGGAAGCTGGATGAAGCTCCCCCGCGATGAATCAGTGGGTATAAACTGTTGGGGTCCTGATCTGGCCGACACCAAGTCGCCTCACATAGGATACCCGCAAGTCCGAACCGGTTGGTCCAAGGCCAAACTCTGGGCCGATCGGGCTCAAAAGATGCGTGAAGCAAGGTATCAAACGCATTCTCGCCTTCCTCTTCCGAAAATTGGTCCTCCGAGTGAAATGCAAGGATCGCATTGTGGGGCTCATCTCCCCAGTAGAACAAAGTGCGGCACCCAGCGCCGATTGCCCATTCCATCTCAACCGAAGAGGGAATCGCCCAACCGAAGAGCCTAAGAGTCGGGCCAACCTCGCCCCACTCAAGGTAAAGAGGATGCCACGCGTTGCCGGAGTTTCCGTAAACCCGGATTCTGTTGGAATCAACCAAGCGGCCTCCGTCATTGAAACGACGGGTTACGGGATCGCACGCCATCAACATGGGACTGACTTGCACCGGGGCTTTACGCCTTAAATCGCATGACCCCATACTTCCAAATGGAAACAAGGAATCCGGTCGGGAGTGGACACCTTCGGCCTCCCCCGCTTCCTGGGCGTCTCTAATTGTCATGCTGTAAAGGCGTTGGTACACGGCCTCGTACTTGTTCAACAAAGGGTCATCATAGGCGGGAAGGAACTCTCCGCCCGGAATAAGTGAAAAGCGTAAATCGGTCTCGTCATCATGCCACTGCGGCAACGACTGCTTGTCCAAGTCAGGGCCGAAGGTGCCAATTCCCAAGTATCGCATCCTCCTGCCCTGTTTATTAAGCGATTCGGTTGTCGCCGCTGCGGCTGTCTGCCGTTCTTCGGCACTGAGACTGTTCCAGACGCCCATATCAAATGAGGCGAGGACACGGCGAGGAATCTGGACTTGCGACCTGGGATCATCCTTGAATTCAGCAAGCTCTTTCTGCTCGGCGTCAAACTCTGCCTTCACGGCATCTGGAATATCTGCACGCCAACCCTCGCGGTGGGCAGCCAGCTTTACGCTGCGCGTGATAGCAGACACAAGAATCATCCGGCGGTCAGCCAAAGTGCCGTCCGTCCAACGAGCGCGTGATATGCCGACGGCGAGTTCATTCTCGATGCAGCCAGTCCGATACACTTCTCTGGCTAAATGCCGCACTTCTTCCTCGGCTAGTGACGGGGTTAGCCGGATGGTTGTCGTGGCCCGTCCGGAATTGAAGCCGTGGTCTTCCAGCCTAACGGAGAAGCTTCGCGCCACGTTCGACGCGAAGTTGGGCAGCAGGTACTTCGTAGTGTTGCCCTGAGAATCAGTAGAAGTGCCATAACTGAGCGGATACGGAATTGGGTATAGACCGTCAGGTCTGAGAGGCTCGCGCTGTTCGCGAATCACGGGCTCCAGATCAGAAGCCTCAAAGACTGATATCGAAACCAGTCCACGGCGAAATGCCATTGTCGTCGCTCTCAGTGGTGAGTGAATGCAGCCGATATATGTGGTACGGATATTATAGACTGCGGAACTGCCGTACCCTTTTAATCGTATCGCGGACTCGGGTCGCTGAGAAGAGTCCGTGAAAAGGTCGCCTACTGAGCGGCCGCAATCCGACGAGCGGTTCGCGTGCGTCGGCGACGGGCCTGGGCTTCACGGGATTCCTCTTCCCGTTGCTCCAGTCGATGCTCGGGATGGGCGGCTAAGTGCCGGCCACAGGCGATGCTCAGCCCGCTGGCCGCGAGAACGAACGACAACCCGCGGTCCGAAGAGCTTGTGGTTCGGCCTGCGGAGGAGCTGCGGCGATTGGTGCGAAGTCAGCCATCTGCCACCTGTTGGTGGGGCTGGCCTGCTTTGGGCGCGTCGGTATGTCGCACGTCCACGCGCTAGACTCTGACCGTCTGAGAATCTCTAACATACCGCACCCTTTCCCGAAGGTTACGGCCCGAATAACGGTTGTGTTAGGGGTTCTAAGGGGATTGAATTCGACCTGCCAGGGAGTCTTTTCACATTGGCGATTGCGCTTTCCCCTCTCTTTCCTCCGCGCCGCTTCTGCTTGCGATCGCCCGTCCGGCGGGATAGAATCGACAGCACGGTTCGTGAATAACCATTACCCCGGCGCGAAAAGAACGCATACGTAGTATGGACCTTAGTTCGTCGTTGACGGGCTAAAGCTCACCCTAAATTGATCTTTTTTCGTGACGGGTAACAGCAGGCGGTATACGGGGAGCGGATCATGCCCAGCGAGAAGTTTACCGAGGTCAGCAGGGCCTTTCGCCGGCGGCTGGGATGCGTCCTGGCGGTTCGCGAGGGCCTGCGGTTCACATTCGCCTGGAACATGTTTTGGGCGGGCGCGGTGGTCGCTTTGCGGGGAGTTTGGCTGGTGGACCGATGGCTCCTGCTGTGGGGCGCCGCAGGTCTGGCCGTAGCGGCCGCGGCCGCGGCGATCATCACCCTCCGCAAACTCCCGGCCCCCGCCGTGATCCGCGCGGTCCTGGACAGGCACGGCGGGTTGGGCGGCCTGCTGATGGCAGACGGCGACGTCGATATCGGGAGTTGGGCCTCGCAGATCGGCCGGGTGCCGGCGCCAGCGCTGGGTTGGCGCTATCGGCGTCCCTTGATGCTGTGGGCCGCCAGCGCGGCCTTCGTCGTCGCGGCCTTCCTCATGCCCGATCGTGCCCTCTCTGCAGGCGGTAACGCCTTGCAAATCGGCGGCGACATCCGCAAGCTGGCCGATCAGCTCCAGGTGCTTACCCGGGAGCAGCTCGTGCCGCCCGAGAAAGCCAAGATTCTTGAAAAAGACTTGGAGCGAGTCCGCGAGGATGCCCAGGGCAACGATCCCGCCAAGACCATGGAAGCGATGGACAACCTGGCCCAGTCGTTCCGCAAGACAGCCGCCGAAGCCGCCGAGTCGGCCATCCGCCAGACGGAGGCCCTCAGCCGCGAGCAACTGATGGCCAAAACCCTGGACAAGGCTCTCAAAACTCCCGAATCGGAGAAGGACCCCAAAAAGCTTAACGAGGCGATGCAGGCCTTGGCCAAAATGACCGCGCAATCCGCCGAGGAGAACAACGCCCTCAGCCAAAACCTTTCGAACGAGCTGAAGGAGGCGTGTCGTAAGGGTGAATTGAGCGAGAAGCAGCTTGAGGAGCTGTCTAAAGATCTCGCGGAAGCCATGGAGAGCGAGGAGGCGAAGGTCGCCAGACTGGCAGACGCGCGGCTGGTCGATGCCGATGACGTGGAGCGCTGCAAGGCAGCCGGAGAAGAAGCCGGCGAAGAACTCGACGCGAAGGAACTTGCCGCGGCGCTTGCCAAATGCCAAGGCGGCTCGCCGTCCGATGAAGCGGACCTTGCCGCATTCCTTGCCGGCCAGTCGCTCGGCACGGATACGAGTGAGTTGAAGGAACTCGGCCTGCCCGGCCGGGGCGGGCTGACCCGCGGTCCCGCGCCCGCCGCCATGACCTGGACGGAAGGCGCGGAAAAGGACGGTGCCGCCTTCAAGGCCAAGGTCCTCGCGCCGGGCGCGGTCAATTCGCTCAAGAATAGCCGCCTGACCCGCGTCAGCAGCGGCGACCCGGGCGAGGCACAGCCGGGGCACCCGCTTGCGGGTCGCGAGTCGTCCGGCGGCGCATTGAATGCCGCGCAGGCAGGCGGCGGCGAGGCCCATACCCAACTGATCCTGCCGGAGCACGAGAAAACCGTTCAGCGCTATTTCGAACGAGGAAAGAAATGACCGTCGCGTCGCCCGCCTTGCTGTCGCCTGAGGAACTGGCCCCCGCCGTGGAGCTCACCCGCCGCGCGCTGGCGCAAATGGACGAGGTCCTGCTCGGCCGTAGCGAGCTGCATCGCATGGTCCTGGCCGGCATCCTCAGCCGCGGCCACATCCTGCTGGAGGGGCTGCCCGGCGTCGGCAAGACGGCCATGATCAAGGCCCTGGGGCAGATTCTCAAGCTCGAATTCCGCCGCGTGCAGTTTACGCCGGATCTTATGCCCAGCGATATTCTCGGCACGCACATCCTCCGCGACACTCCGGGGGGCGGCCGCGAGATGACCTTTCAAAGCGGCCCGGTCTTCACCAATATCCTGCTTGCCGACGAAATCAACCGCGCCAGCCCAAAGACCCAGTCGGCCCTGCTGGAAGCGATGCAAGAGAGCTCGGTCACGCTTCTGGGCCAGACGCGAACGCTGCCCGATCCCTTTTTCGTGCTCGCCAGCCAGAACCCGATCGAGTTGGAAGGCACTTATCCGCTGCCCGAGGCCCAGTTGGACCGCTTCCTCTTCAAGCTGGCGGTGAGCGACGTGGGGGTCGACGTGCTCGACCGAATCATTTCGACCCGCCGCCGCGGCGAGCCGCCCGTACCCGCGGCGCCGCTTGTGCTGGAGGAGCTGCAAAAGTTGTTCGCGGCAATGGAGCGGATCTACCTGCCGCAGGCCGTCTCGCGGTACATCTCGCGGCTGGTGGCGGCCAGCCATCCCGGCAACGCCGAGGCGACCGCGGAGGTGTCGAAGTACGTCACTTATGGCGCCAGTCCGCGGGCCGCCATCGCGATCGCCGAGGCCGCGCGTGCCTGCGCGCTGATCGCCGGGCGGCCGAGCGTGGGCTTCGAGGATATCCGCAAGGTCGCGCCCGCGGCGCTGAACCATCGTTTGATCCTCAATTACAAGGCCCGTTTCGACCAGGTCGGCGAGTTGGCCGTGGTGAAGGGCCTCTTGGATTCACTCGACGAAGCGGGGCTTGATCTGCCGACCGACGTGCAACTCGGGGCACCCCCGGGCACCCACGAAGTGGGTCGGCGGGGCGCGGAAAAGGAGGGCCAGGTGTGAAGCTCTTATCGAGAAGCAGTATCGCGTTGTCGTTCGTGCTCGGCACGGCGCTGTTTCCCGCGACCCGCTGCGCGGGTGGCCCGGCGTTGGCCGCGGTCGGCGGAGTCATGGTCAACGTCCTGCCGCTGCCCAGCCCGTTGGGCGGCGGCAGTCACGATTCGTTGCAGCACGGCCGGTTGGAATATCGCGTGCATATCAAAAATACTGCGAAGGAAGACCGCGTCGTGCATCTTCAAATCCCCGCGCCCTCGCCTTACCGGCCGGACGCGGGTACGATTGTCTCCCGCACCGTGCCGATTGCCGCCGGGCAGGAGGCGATGGTATCCCTTTTTCAGTTTCCAGACGGGAACGAGGGCACTATGGAAGTTCGTGTGGAAGGGGTATCGGAGAAGGAGACGGTGCAAATTGGGGCGATCTCGTCCGCATATTACAGTTATGGCGGCACTTCATCAGCCGATTGGGCGAGACCGGCCGTCTTGTTGAGTCGTTCTATTTCGCTGGACTCCTATAAGTCGCCCGCGGCGGGGAGTACCGTCGGTCCGCCCGAACTGGTTGGGCTGGTCGCACTGGAAACGAATTTCAAGTTTTTCCACAGCGAGCTTCCCGTGACCCAGTGGAGTGCCAACTGGCTGGGCTATTCCTGTTTCGACGCGGTCTGGCTGACCGAAAAGGACGTGGAGCAGATGCCGCCGGAAGTGCAGTTGGCCTTGCGGCGATACCTGGAGTGCGGCGGAACGCTTTTGGTTCACGGGCAGAAAGTGCCCGCGGTCTTCTCGGAAAACGCCATGGAAGACAGTGGGGGCGGCTATTTTGTCGGACGGGGCCATGCCGTGGCCGGCGGAGCGAAAGACGAGGCAAATTTGTATATGGCGGCCCAAACGCTCCGCAGGCTGTCGCTGCTGCCGAATCACGAGTACGGAAATCCGAAGGCCGGTGATCCTCACCATCTGCTGGTTGCGGAGTCGCGTGTGCCTGTCCGCGGGATGTTTGCCCTCGTGCTCCTCTTCGCCGTGGCCATCGGGCCGGCCAATCTCTGGCTCTTGAGCCGCTACAAGCGGCGGATCTGGCTGTGGTGGGACGTGCCAGCGATTTCCCTTCTGACTTGCCTGGCAGTTTTCGGCTACTCGGTCTTCTCCGAGGGCTGGAGGGGCCACGGCAAGACGGCCAGCATGACCTTGCTCGACCAGCGCACGCACCGCGCGACGACCTTCGGTTACGTCTCGTACTATTGCCCGCTGACGCCCTTCTCCGGCCCGCACTTCGGCGCCGACACCGACGTGACCATGATCGACGAAGAGTCGTCCCGCTACCCTTCTCCGGAGCCTTACCGTCGGCGAGCTAACCTCGACGCCCGCTATGTGGACTTCAGCAGCGACCAGGACTTTGCCGGCGGCTGGGTTCGTGCCCGCGTGCCCGCCTATTTCCCTTTTTGCAAGAACGAAGACCGCCGCGAGCGGCTGAACTTCTCCATGAAAGGAGATGTTCCAACCGTGGTCAACGCCCTCGGCGCCGATATCGATCGGCTTTATTGGGCTGACGCCTCGGGCAAGGTCTTTGCAGGCCGCGACATCGCCGCCGGGGCCGAAAAGGCTCTTGCGGCTTCGACCGAGACGCCCGCCAACCCGCGACCCGCAAGCGGGTACCCCGGGTATCCCGCGGCGGCCCGGGGACGTGTCGTGTTGCACGACGCGATGGGAGTGAACTTCGCAGGCGGCTTGCTCTCCGCCCTCGACCGCTACCGATCCGACGATTCCCCCGCCCAACAGCTCGTGCCGGGGGCCTACATCGCCTATTTGAAGAAGTCGCCGTTCGTCGAGGCGAGCCTGGCGGGCACGCCTTCGGAGGACACGGTGGCGATCGTCTACGGCATCTGCGAGGGTCAAGCGAATGGACGTTAGCATCGTCAATCTCAAGCGGCATTTCGGCAAGACCCGCGCTGTGGACGATATCAGCTTCGGCTTTTCGTCGGGCGACATTTTCGCTTTCGTCGGTCCCAACGGCGCGGGCAAGACCACGACCATGCGGATCCTGGCCACGCTGGACGACCCCAGCGAGGGCAATGCCTATGTCAACGGCGTTTCGCTGGTGGACGATCCGGAAAAGGCGCGCTGCCTGGTGGGTTTCATGCCCGACAGCCTGCCCGCCCACCGCGATATGACCGTGCATGACTACCTTGACTTCTTCGCGCGGGCGTACGGCCTGCGGGACGCCAAGCGCCGATCGGTCGTCGATTCGGTCGAGGAGTTCGCCAACCTCAAGGGGATTCGCGAAAAGCTGCTGCGGGCGCTTTCGAAAGGCATGAAGCAGCGAGTGAGTCTCGCCCGGACGCTGGTGCATGATCCCCCCGTGCTGGTGCTTGACGAGCCGGCGGCGGGGCTCGACCCGCGGGCCCGCGTCGAGCTCCGCGAGCTGCTGAAGGTGCTGGCCGACCGCGGCAAGGCGATCCTCATCAGCTCACACATCCTCACGGAACTGGCGGAGATCTGCAACGGCGCGGTAATCATCGAGCACGGCAAGATCCTCCGTGCCGGCCCGATGGCGCAGATTCTTACCGGCGAATCGCCGCATCGGGCGGTCGTCGTCCGCGCGGCGGGCGAGACCGACGCCTTGCAGCGGGAGTTGTTGCAAACGCCCTCGGTCTTCGAGGTCCGCGTGACGGGCGAGGCGGTTGAATTCCGCCTCGACGGCGGCGACGACGTACAAAGCGGTGTTCTCGCGCACCTCATCGGCAAGGGGTTCCAGGTCATCGATTACCACCAGCGCCAGATTGATCTGGAAGACGTCTTCATGACCGTGACCAAGGGAGAAGTGACGTGAAGAGATTGCTTGCATGGGCCGCGGCTGGCGATTGGGTGAACCCGGTGGCGGTCAAGGAGTTCCGCCAGGCGGTGCAGAGCCGATGGGTGGTCGCCGTTCTGATGCTCTTCCTGCTGGTCGACGTAATGTTCGTGGGAAGCTATCTGGCCCTCTCCACGGACGTGGCGACCAACGCCCGGGCCGGGCGTACGACTTTGGCCACTCTGCTGGCCATCTTGATGTCAACGTGCGTCGGCTTCGTCCCGCTGTACTCCGGCATTCGCCTCTCGCTGGAACGCAACGATTCGAATATCGACCTGTTGTTCATCACCACGATCCGGCCCGGGGCGATTGTCCGCGGTAAATACCTGTCGGCGATGGCCCTCACGCTGCTTATCTTCAGCGCATGCATGCCGTTCATGGTCCTCACGTATTTGCTGGGCGGCGTGGACGTGCCGACGATACTTTTCCTGTTGGCCGCCGGTTTTGCCGCCTGCGCGGTGGCCAACGCCCTGGGGATCTTTGCCGGTTCCGTGTCCGGTTCGTGGCTCATCCGGGGACTGGCGGGCGGTGGATGCGTCTTCGTCCTCTGTTACCTCGGCGCGGGCGTGATTGCGCTGCTCAACGAGATGCTCGTTCGCGGCATGGGGATCGCCACGGTCGATGCGGGACAGTTCTGGAGTGTGCTGGCAACGGTGGCTTTGCTGGCGAGCCTGACAATTGGACTATTCTACGTCCTTTCCGTGGCCCTGTTGAGCCCTGTCCTCTCGAACCGGATGCTTCTGCCGCGGGTCTACCTCATCGCAAGCTGGATTGCAGCGGGTAGCGTCACGGCCGTCTGGAGTTGGCACGAGCATGAGGTCTGGCCGATCGGGAGTTGGATGATCGGCAGCGGAATCGCATGGATGATCACCGCCGTGGCGGCCATGGGCGAACGTGACACGTGGACGACCCGCGTCCGCCGCGCCATTCCTCGCAATCCGCTCTTGCGAGCCATCGCCTTTTTGATATACACCGGCTCGGCGGGCGGGGTGATCTTCTCGGGGATCATGTTCGCGGCAACCGTCGGTGTCACCTATTACGTTTGTTATATTTGCGGCCTGTCGGACTTGCGCCATAAGTTCAGCGGCGACTCGCTCAGCAACGTCGCCGGCAGCCTGGCGACCGTGTTTGGATACATCTTGTGCTACTGCCTTACCACCGCCTTTTTGCGGATCACGTTGTTCCGCCGGCTTCCCACCGCGACGCTTGCTTTGATAACCATAATCGTCGCCGCGTTTGCAATGATCGTGCCCTTCCTATTCGCTTTCATTTTTATGGAGAGAACGTCGCACACCGTGCCGTGGTACATGCTGGGCAGTCCTATGGTGCTGACGAGCGGGGAACGCTTCGCCACCGAGATGGCAGCCCCGGTCGTGGTCGTATGGCTTGCCGTGGGCACGCTGCTGAGCGCCCCATGGGCATTCGGACAATTGCGGCGGTTCGTTCCCCTTGAGGAGAAGTAGGTCGGGCTTTCCAGCCTGACGGCAAGTCGCTTCAACCGTCCACTTCCCGATCTCTGACATGACCCCATCCCTCGCCCCGTTCATTGCCGAAGGCCGGCAGGCCGCCTCGCGTTATGGGCTGGCCGCTCCGCGCCGCGCGCCCCAAGGCACCGCCGGCTCGCAATTGGGCCGCCTGGCGGGTGAGAGCATGGAGTTCATGGACCACCGCGAATACCAGCCGGGCGACGACCTCCGCCGGCTCGATTGGGCGGCCTACGCGCGGAGCGACAAAATGATCATCAAGCTCTACCGCCACGAGGTCTCCCCCCACGTTGACCTGGTCGTGGACGGCTCGCGCTCGATGGCCCTGCCGGGCACGGAAAAGGCCCGAGCGACGGCAGCACTGGCCGCAGCCGTTCTCACTGCCGCCGACAACTCCGGCTACACGCGCCGGGCGTACGTTACAGGCCGCGGTTGCCGGCCGATCATGGTCGACCAATCGCCGCAGGCCTGGCACGACTGGTCGCTGGATGCCGTGGAAAGCCCGGCCGAGTCATTCCGCTCCCAGCCGCCTGCCTGGCGGCGGTGGGGCATGCGCGTGATCGTGAGCGACCTGCTCTGGTTGGGCGACCCGCTGGAAGTGCTCTTGGCGGCGGCAGAGTCCGCGTCGGCCGTCTACATGATCCAGGTGCTGGCCGCGGACGACGTTAACCCGCCGCACCAAGGGAACCACCGGCTTGTAGACAGCGAGAGCGATTACGCCGAGGAACTCTTCCTCGACGCCGCCGCGATCGCGCGGTACCGCGGCAAGTTCCAGCGGCATTGCGAGAACTGGCAGCAGGCCGCGCGGCAGGCCGGCGCGGTCTTCGTGCCGCTGGTTGCCGAGGACCTCTGCCGCAATTGGGACTTGTCGCCGCTGGTCGAGGCGGGGATGTTGACACTATGAGCTTCACCTTGCCATGGATGTTGCTGGGACTGACCGCCTTGCCGGTGCTGGCGGCCGTCTATTGGTTTCGCAGCCGCTCGCGGCAAGCGGTCGTCTCCAACCTGGCGTTTTGGACCGATCCGCAGACGCCGAGGCAGGGCGGGCGGATTCTCCACCGCATGCAAACACCCCTCACGTTGTTGCTGGAACTGCTGGTGATCGCCGCCCTCGTCCTCGCGGCCGCCGGCCCGGTCATGGTGCGACACGACCTCGTACGGCCGCTGGTGGTTGTGTTGGACGACTCTTATTCCATGCTGGCCAAGCGCGATGAGAAGGCGGATTCCTCTCGCCAGCGTGCGGCGGCCGCGCTGACCGATTTGCTGAAGAACGGCGATTATCTGGCCCGCTTTGTCCTCGCGGGCGCAAGACCACGCCTGGCCGGCGAAGCGGACCATGACAATTCCGCTGTCGGACTCTCGGAGATCCTGGAGCAGTGGATCTGCCAGAGCCCCGCGGCTGACCTGAGTGCGGCCACAGCCCTGGCGGCCCAAGTTGGCGGCCCAACCGCGCGGATCCTTGTCCTCGCGGACCACGCCCCCGCCGCGCAGTTTGAAGGAGGCCAGGTCGAGTGGTGGGCCTTCGGCGAGCCGCTTCCCAATCTGGCCTTCACGGCCGCCACGCGCACCGAATCCGGCGGCAAGGAACGAGTCCTTCTGGAAGTGGCGAACCTCTCGGGCTCCGCCACCAAGGGAGAGCTGACCTTGGAGGGCGGCAACCTCTCAGCAGCCCGAACCAGCAGCCTGGAGCTTGCCGCCGGCGCAGTCCGGCAGATCTTTCTCGATTTGCCCGCCGGCTCGTCGCCGCTCCGCGCGACACTTGCACCTGACGCCCTCGATATCGACAACCACGTCGTGCTCCTGCCCGCCTCAACCCGACCGCTGCGCGTGCGGATCGATCTGGCCGACACCAAACTGCGGCAGGCGGTTGCCCGGGCGCTTGCGGCCACCGACGAGACGCTGGAAGCCGACGAACGCCCGGACCTGGTTGTTTCCGACGGGCAGCATGTACCCATGGTCGACGGCGACTTCGCAGGCGAGGTCTGGCGAATGGAAATCCTTCCGGCCAAGGAGGCGGAGGCCTACGTCGGACCGTTCGTCATCAACCGCAATCATCCCTTGGTGCAAGGACTATCCCTCACCAACACCGTCTGGTCGGGCGGGTCGCAGGCGTCGCTCACCGGGCTGCCTATCATTACCGCCGGCAACGTGCCGCTTTTGACGGAGAGTGAGGAGTCTGCCGGGGCACCGGGGCGCCCGCTTGCCGGGTACCCGCTCGCGGGTGGCGGGGCGCGAAGGCTGCAACTGAGCTTTGCACCCGCCGCCTCGAACCTCCAGGATACGCCCGACTGGCCGATCCTCTTCGCGAACGTCGTTAAATGGCGTCGAGCCGGTCTGCCCGGCGTGCGCACGCCGAATGTCCGCCTGGGCGGAACCGTGGCCTTCGTGCCTGCCCAGGATGCCAAAGAGATTGAGATCGTGTCGCCTGACAAGACTTCTCGGAAGTTGCCGGTTCGGGGCCGCCGGGTCGCGGTCGCGGCCGATCGTGCGGGGCTGTACGAAATCAATACGCCCGACGGCAAGCGGCAGTTCACGGCCAACGTGCTCTTTCGCGACACGTCGGATTTGACTGCATGCCAGACCGGTCGCTGGGGCAACTGGAACCGCTCGCCGACCTATCAGGACAACGAATTTGCCCTCGGCTGGCCGTTCCTCCTGGCGGCGGTGGCGCTCATGACGGGTCACGCGGCCCTGGTCGCCCGATCGAGCGGAGGGCGCGCGACATGACGCTCGGCGATCCCTTCTGGCTGGTCCTGGCGATTCCCTTGGCGATGTCGATCTGGTGGTGGCGGCTCCGGGTACCGGGGCACCCGCTTGCGGGTCGCGGCTGGCGGCCGATCCTGGTCCTGCGGTCCGCGACCCTGATCCTGGTGCTGCTTGCCTTGTGCAAGCTGAGCGTCCGCCTCTCCGTCCATAGCGGCACCACGATCCTGGTAATGGACCGCAGCTTTTCGATGCCGGAGGACAGCGCGGCGGCACAGAAGGAGGCGGCTGACATCGTCCACGCCGCCATGCCCGCGGGCGACCGCTTGGGAGTCGTTTCCTTCGGCGAGACCGCCGCGGTCGAGCAAGCGCCACAGTCAAGCAAGTTCGCCGGCTGCACCGCGGAGGTAGGCCGCGAGGCCTCGCAACTTGCCGACGCCCTCGATCTAGCCGTGTCGCTCGTTCCGCCCGCGGGGCACCCCGCGCAGCGAGGGTCGACGGGCCGCATCCTCGTCCTCTCCGACGGCCGCTGGACCGGTCGCGACATCTCCGGCGCGGCCGCCCGCGCGGCGGCAGCGGGAGTGGCCATCGACTACCGTCTCATGGAGCGGCCCCGGGCGGGCGATCTGGCCGTCGAGTCACTCCAAGGGCCGGAGAGCGTCCTGCCGGGCGAGTCGTTCATGATCACCGCCTGGATCGACTCACCGCTCAAAGATACGGTCTCCTACGAGCTGCGACGCGGCACACAGATGATTTCCCGCGGCACGCAGGCAGTTCCTGCGGGCACAAGCCGCCTGGTCTTCCGCGACACGGCCGCTGCGCAAGGCGTAGCGGAATACACGCTGCACGTTACTGGCAACGGCGCCGATCCCGTGCCCGAGAACAACACGGCCCGCTTGCTCGTGGGCGTCCGCGCGGCCAAGCCGCTGCTTTGTGTCACGCCGTCCGGGAGGGGTGCGGGGCACCCCGCGCAGCGAGGGTCGGCAGCAGGGGCCGGGCTGTCAACCTTGCTGGCAAAGGGAGGGGTCAAGGTCAAGGCGATCCCCTCCTCGCAATGCAACTGGACGCTCGAGGAACTAGCCGGCTGTTCGGGCGTTTTGTTGGAAAACACGCCGGCCAGCCTCGTGGGCCACGTCGGCATGGAGAACCTTGCCACCTGGGTGACGCATAGCGGCGGCGGGCTGATGATTACCGGCGGCAGGGACTCCTACGGGCCGGGCGGCTATTACAAGAGCCCGCTGGAGCCGATCATGCCGGTCTCGATGGAGATGCGGCGGGAGCACCGCAAGCTGTCGGTGGCTATCGTCGTGGCCCTCGACCGCAGCGGCAGCATGGCGATGCCAGCGGAAGGAGGGCGGGCCAAGATCGACCTCGCCGACCTTGCCACCGCCGAGGTGATCGAAATGCTGGGGACGAAGGACCAGTTTGGCTGCATCGCCGTCGATACGATTCCCCACACCATTGTCCCTCTCTCCGATGTGACCGACAAGGCCGCCATGCGGGCCCCGGTCCTGCGAATCGACTCGTCGGGCGGCGGAATCTACGTCTATGTCGCCCTGGCCGAAGCCGCCCGGATCATCGCGCCGGCCAAGGCGGGCACGAAGCACATCATCCTCTTCTCCGACGCCGCGGACGCGGAAGAGCCCGGCGACTACAAGACCCTCGTGGCCAAGTGCGCGAAGGCCGGCATCACCATCAGCGTCGTCGGCCTGGGGACGGAAAAAGATTGCGACGCCGAACTGCTCAAGGACATCGCCCGGCGGGGCGGCGGGCAGTGCATGTTCACCAACATTGCCCAGGAGCTGCCGCGGTTGTTCGCCCAGGACACGTTCCTTATCGCCCGCAGCGCGTTCCTGGAGGACCCAGTGGCCGTTCGTTCCACCGGAGGGCTATCCGCCATCACGCGGCAGGCCCTGGGTGAGTTTCCCAAGATCGGCGGCTATAACCTCTGTTATTTGCAGCCCAGCGCGAACCTGGCCGTGGTATCCAACGATGAGAACCACGCCCCGGTCCTGGCCGCTTGGCAGGCCGGCCTGGGGCGTGTGCTCTGCTACACTGGCGAGGCCGACGGCAAGTACACCGGCGCGATCGCCGGCTGGAAGAATGTCGGCGAATTCTTCACGTCGCTGGCCCGCTGGACAGCCGGCAAGCCAGGCGAGCTCGGCCGAGGCGCAGTTCCCACACAGGAGATGCGAAACGGTGTCTGCCGCGTTGAGCTGCACCTCGATCCAGCCCGGCAAACGAATCCTTTTACCAGCCTGCCATCGCTGACGACGCTTTTCGCGCGGCCCGGTGAGACGGCCGTGGCGAAATCGACCGTGATGCAGTGGTCGTCGGCCGATACCTTGCTGGGCGAAATCTCCCTTAACGGAAGCCAGACCGCCCTGCCGACGATCGATGCGCCGGGTTTGGGACAAGCGACGCTCACTCCCACGTGTTTGCCCTACTCGCCGGAGTACCGGCCGCCCGACGCGCACGAGGGCGCCCGCACCTTGGAGCGACTCGCCCAGGCGACGGGCGGTGTGGAGCGGCTGAACCTGGCCGGCGTCTGGAAGGACATTCCCCGGCAGCCACGGTTTATCTCGACCGCGCCCTATTTGCTGCTAGCGGCCGTGGTGCTGTTTTTGCTCGAAGTCATCGAGCGGCGTACCGGGCTGTTCTCTGCCTTCTGGCGGGGCACCCGCGCAGCGGGTCGGCTGCGGCTGCCTCGGCTCCTGCCGCGGGCATTGCTCCAGCCTTTCGCCAGCAGGCCGGCCGCGACCGACGGAGGACCGGGCATGGGTCCGGTGGCGAGCAAGGTTTCGGCGGCGAGCAAGGGGTCGGTCCAGACCGCCGCCGCGTCTACGGACCTATCCGCAAAAGCGTCCACGAAGCCCGCCCCTGAGCCTAAGAAGGAACCGGCCGACGCCGGCATGCTCGACGCCTTGGCGCATGCACAGCAACGGGCACGGAAGCGAACTGAGCGGAAGTAGGAGACTAGCGAGCGCAGCTCTCGCCGGCCCACCCTACGGACTTCTCTTGCGACCGTTATCCATTCACCGGTTCTAGGATCCAGGTCCCACCGCCGCCGCCAGTCCTTCGCGATACGTGGGATAGGCCAACTTTACGCGCAACTCCGCCAGCATCCGCGCGTTGCTCACGCGCTTGTTGCCGCCGCGGCGGCCCGTGGTCTCACCGGGCAAGGGGTCACGGAAGGCGGGCAGCGGCAGGCCAAGCTGCCGGGCCAACTCAGCAATGTAGTCGCGACGATCCACCGGATGCCCGTCGGACACAAGGTAGGTCCGCGGCGGCTGCGCATGAGCCTCGGCGGCTAGAACCGCCGTGGCAGCGTCGTCCACGTGGATCAGGTTCACTTGCTGGCCGGCCGCGACCGGCAAAGGCCCGTCGGAGGCCAACTCCGCGCGGCGCGGCAATCGGCCCGGCCCGTAGATGCCCGCCAGACGCAGTATGATGCCCAGTCGGCCGAGACGATGCGCGGCCAGCGCCGCTTCGGCGACCGCCAGCGCGCGGCCCGACTCGCTCGCAGGCCCCGCAGGCGACGATTCATCGACCCACCCGCCCTCTTGCTCCGCGTAAACGCCCGTCGAACTGATGAAGATCACGCGGCGGACTTGCGGCGATAGGGCATCGAGCACGGCCCGCAGCCCCTCGACATAGACGGCCGATCGCGATGCGCCACCGGCCGGGTCGTAGCCCACCGCATAGAGCACCGTCTCGGCTGCCGGGAGGTCGCGTAGCGTCAATGGCCGTGTGACGTCGGCCACGATCGGTTGCACGGATTGGCGGGCGAGCAGCTCGGCGTTGTCTGCGTTGCGCACGAGGCCCGCCACCGTCTGGCCGGCCGCTATCCAGCGGCGGGCAACGCGAAGTCCCAAATACCCACAACCGACGATCAGCTTCGACACGCGCGCTCCGAAACAGAATGATTGTAGTTTAGTTTTGCGGACAGAAAAATGGGGAACAGAAATATGCCTTCGGTATGGATCGCCATTCAGTCGTTCAGCGGGCCTGGTTCCACCTGCCCCTTGGTCTGCGATTCGAGATACGCGCTAAGCATGATCTGCGCGGCCAGCTTGTCGAGCCGCTGCTTGCGTTGCTTACTGGTCAACTCGGCAGCCATGAGCAACTCTTCGGCCTGCGCACTGCTGAACCGTTCGTCATAGAATTCGACGGGCAGCGAAGTGAGTTCGGTCAACCACTGCCCGAAGCGCCGCGCCTCTTGCGACTTGCCGCTTTCGCGGCCATCGAGATGTACCGGCAGGCCCACGACCCACAGCACGATGCGTTCCTCCTTGGCGAGTTGCTGGAAGTACCGCGCGTCGAGCTGACGATTGCGGCGCGTATAAATCTCCAGCGGACTGGCCATCGTGCGGTCGGCATCGGTCATGGCTAACCCGATCCTAACGGTCCCGTAATCGACTCCACATATTCGCCCGGGCGAGGGCCTTGAAAGCTCAGCAGTCATCAACAAAACAAGGAAAAATGAAGGCGGAATGTTGTCGGCCAATTCACTTTATGGTAGGCTCAGCGGCTCACACAAGCAAGAGATACCAGATTCAAGAGGTACGTTATGCTGTCCCTATTTTCGCGAAATATTCTCCCTTGGGTTGCCGCGGCGTTGATTTTCGCCACCTGCGGCCGTTCGAACTCGGCGTTTGGCCAGAGCGGCACGATGCTCTTCAACGGCTGGACGATCACCCCCGCCGGGGCCATGATTCCGCTTGATCATTTGGAAGCGATGGTACAGGATCCGGCGTTTCAGAAGCCGGAGGGAGGAATGCCCAGCGATCTGCCGCTGAAGATGATCGTCTCACCCGACGGAAAAATGTTGCTGGCCGCCTGTGCAGGATACAACAACACGGGCCTGGCCGTAATCGAATTGGCGTCGAAGAAGGTCGTGCAGTTTTTTCCCTTGTCCAGAATCTGGAACGGGTTGGCCTCCAGTCCCGACGGCAAGCGAGTGTTCCTGGCCGGCGGCAACTCGGGTGCGATCCACGTCTTCATCTATGAGAACGGCAAGCTCGCGCCGGGCAAGGACATCAAGCCGGCGGCCAAGTCGCCGAGCGTGTTCCTGGCCGGCATCGCCGTGCATGCCAAGTCGGGAAAGCTTTACGTCGCCGATGAGGCCAACCATGAGATCTGGGTGCTCCGCGGCGAGGACCTGAGCCTGGAGACCACGGTCCCCGTGGGGGAGCACCCCCATACGTGCGTCTTTGGGGCCGATGGTCAACATCTTTATGTCTCGAATTGGGGCAGTCGCAGCGTGAGCGTCATCAATACGGAGACCGGCCGGCGATGCCGCGATCTGGCGGTCGGTGTCCGCCCCAACGACATGGCCCTGGCACCCGACGGCCGGCTGTTCGTGGCCTGCTCGGGTGACAACACGGTACACGTGATTCAGACGCAAACCGTGGAGAAGGCGGAAGCGGGGGCCAGCCCCCGGCGGCGTCCGCCGGAGACCGGGCGGGAGATCCTGGCGACGTCGCTTTATCCGGCCGCGCCGGAAGGTAGCACGCCCGACGCCGTGGCCGTGGCCCCCGACGGCAAGACACTATACGTGGCCAACGCCGACAATAACGACGTGGTGGTGGTCGATATCACCGTGCCGGGCGAGTCGCGGATCGCCGGTTTTGTTCCGGTGGGCTGGTATCCGACCGCGCTGGCCGTCTCGGCCGACAGCCACACGCTGCTGGTGGCCAACGGTAAGGGGCTGCAATCGCACCCCAGCTATCCGCCGCGCGTGCCCCGCAAGGCCTCGCGCGGCGTGCCCTTCGACCATCCCGGCAAGACCCTGCAAGGCTCGATCGCCTTGATCCCGCAGCCCGACGAGGCAACGCTGGCGCGCTACACGCAACAGGTCAGGAAGAACTGCCCCTACACGCCGCAGATGATCCACCGCGCGGCGACCAAGAGCGACTGCTGCATTCCCGACAAGACCGGCGGCGATTGTCCCATCAAGTACGTGCTCTACATCATCAAGGAGAACCGCACCTACGACCAAGTCCTGGGCGACTTCAAAGACGCCCAAGGCCGCCCCGCAGGCAACGGCGACCCGTCGCTGGTGATGTACGGCGAAAAGGTCACGCCCAACCACCACCAGTTGGCCCGCGATTACGTGCTCCTGGACAACTTCTATTGTAACGGTGAAGTAAGTGTCGATGGGCATGATTGGTGCGACGGATCGATTGTCACCGACTTCAAGCAGCGCTCCTGGATCATGAGTTATTCCAGGCACGGCAACCTGCCCGGCAACGAGGAAATGAGCACGCCCGCAGCGGGCTACCTGTGGGACCACTGCCGCCGCAACGGCGTGAGTTTCAAGTGCTACGGCGAGGGCGCATCGCGCGTGCCCAAGGAAAATCGTGGAACCTGGAAGTTCGGCCGCGACATGGACCGGGCCGACGGCTGGATTGCCGACCTGCACGCCGCCGAGAAAATCGGCGATTTGCCGCAGTTGGCCGTGATGTCGCTGGGCGAGGACCACACGCAGGGAACCTCGCCCGGCCGGCCGACACCCGAGGCGGCCGTGGGCAGCAACGACCTGGCCTTGGGCAAGATTGTCGAGGCGGCCAGCCACAGCCGCTTCTGGAAGGAGATGGCGATCTTCGTCGTGGAAGACGACTCGCAGAACGGGCCGGACCACGTCGATTGCCATCGTACGGTGGCGCTGGTCGCCAGTCCCTGGGCCAGGCGCGGCGCGATCGACAGCACGCAATATACGCAGGTCGGCATGGTGCGGACCATCGAGCTGATCTTGGGCCTGCCGCCAATGACGCAGTACGACGCAGCGGCAACGCCCCTGTTCGGCTGCTTCCAGAAGCAGCCGCAGGTGATCGCCTACCAGCCGCAGCGTCCCAAGATCGACTTGAACGCCGTGAACGACATGGACTCTTATGGCTGGGAAACTTCGTCGAAGATGGATTTCGACGATTACGACCGGGCCGACGAGGACCAACTCAACCGCATTCTATGGCACGTGGCCAAGGGTCCGGAGAGGCCCTATCCACCCGTGGTGCGAAGAGTAGTCGTGGAACCGTGAGGGTTGGCGGAGCATTTCTCCACAAAGGCCCGGTAATCCTCGGGTGTGTCGATGCCGAAGGTCGGCTCATCGACCACGCCCACGAGGATCGAGTAGCCCGCTTGCAACACGCGGAGTTGTTCGAGCTTCTCGACCTTTTCCAAACTGGAAGGCTGCATAGCGGCCAGTTTCAAAAGAAATTCGCGGCGATAGGCATATAGCCCCACGTGCTGGTAAAAGTGCGGCGGATTGGCGGCCAACAAGGCGTCGTCCCACTCGCGGGCACGGGGGATCGGGCTGCGGCTGAAGTACAAGGCCCGGCCCTGGCCGTCGAAGACGACCTTCACGCAAGCCGGGTCTTCCAGTTGCCGGCGACTGCGGATGGGCGTGGCGAGCGTGGACATCACGGCCTCACTGTACGTTTCCAGAAGCTTGATGGCCAGATCGATCGAACTGCCGGCGATCTCCGGTTCGTCGCCCTGGACGTTGACGATGATGCCGGCCTCGGGCATGCGGCGGGCCACCTCGGCTACGCGGTCGGTGCCGCTGGCGGCGGCGGGGTCGGTCATCTCCGCACGGCCGCCAAAGGTTTGCACGGCCCGGTAAATCTCCTCGTGATCGGTCGCTACGCAGATTCCGGCCGGCCGCCGCGCCCGCTGGGCCGACTCGTACGTATGCTGAACCAGCGGCTTGCCGGTCTCGGCCAGCAGCAACTTCCGCGGCAAACGTGTGGAAGCCAGCCGGGCGGGGATGATGATCTGGCTGTTCATGGATCGACGGCTTTGATCACGCCGGAGTCAAAACTGGCCGCGATGCGCTTGCCCGGCGGCACCACGAGATAGCGATCTTCGTCCCAAGGGCCGTCCAGAAGTCCTTGCAGCAACCGCATGTCACCCGCAAGCTTTTCATATTTCCAGCCGCGCTCCTCGGCCTCGGACTGGCTCTGCCGCTGGAAACGGTCATCCGGCCCAACGCCCATCTCGATATAGGTTACCCCCGAATAGTGCCGCATATTACACAATTCCTCGAAGAGGAACTTGGCGTTGTCCTCGCCGTAGCGGGCCACCAGGTCTTCATAGGACTGGGCCAGGGCGGATTGCGACTGCGTAGGCTCATCGCCCCCTTGGTGCAGACCAACTCCGCGCTCGATCCAGCCACTGGTCTTGAAGTACACGCCCGGGTGGCCCTGGAAGTACTCCAGGTATTGCTCCTTGCTGCCCAAGAACAACGTGATGCAATCGTGGGCACGGGGGATGACCAGCGGTATGGAGCGGGCCGCCAAGCCGACTAGGCCGTTGCTGCATAGGCCATAGCCCAGCAGGATGGCCTTGTACCTGGTCTCGTCCACCGCGGCCACTACTTCCGCCAGCCGGCTGGACATCCTTGCCTGTCCAATGTCGTGCAAGCCCTTGGGCAGGAACTCGACATCGACCAGATTCACACTTCGGGCAACGGCCGCGCACAACTCGCGGTACATGATCTCGCAGGCAATCAATTTCAAACGCATAGAAATATTATAGTCAATACGAAGCCGAAGCGCAAGCGAGGCCGGGAGGCCGGGGCGATCCAAGAAACAAACGAATGCTGCCGCGAGTTGGCTCGCGGCAGCATGGATCGATTGGTTTTATAGGATGGTCGACCGAGCGAGTCCTTTGAACTTGGGCGGACTGAAGTCCACCCTACCAAGGTGCTCAGTAATGCGTGCTGGGGGTTTCCGCATAACCGGCGGGTACAACGCCCGAACTGCTGGAATTATTACCCAGCGACGACGAGAACAGGTTGTTGGGGTTTCGCGGCAGATCGCCCGAGGTCTTCATGCTTCCGGGCCGATAGGTAGGCTCGTTGGGATCAGAACTGGCCGGTGCCGTCCCACTAGACGGATAGGGAGTGGGAGTGCTCGGCGGCGTGGGGGACGCAGCCGGCGAGCTATACACGGAACCCGCGCCCGGTGTGTACGACGTGGCTGGCGGGCTATATGCAGAACCGGCGCTCGGCGTGTACGACGTGCCCGGCGAGCTGTATACGGAACCAGCGCCCGGCGTGTAAGAACTGTTGCTGGGGGCCAATCCGCTGGAACTGCTGCCGCCCGCTAGGCCGCGATTGTCGGCCATCGAGGCGGCCGGCGCGGTGGAATAGGCCGCTCCTGATCCGGCGGCAGCCGAACTGCTGCTGGCCGGGGTGGCCGGGCTCGATGACGGCGGCGCGCCAAGGCTGCTACCGGTCGAAGGATAATTGGCTGGCGCAGGATAGCTGGCGGGTGTCGTGGCCCCCGTGTTGTAGTTCGGTGTGGCAGCGCCCGTGTTGTAGTTCGGTGTGGCAGCGCCTGCGCCGTAGCTGGTTGTAGCACCTGCGCCGTAAGCGGGTGGTGCGGCACTGGACCCATAGCCCGGCGTCGTGGCGCCTGCAGCGTAGCGCGGCGTTGCCGCACTTGAGCCAAAGCCGGTTGCCGCGCCGGCGCCGTAACTAGGTGTCGCGGCACCCGAGTTATACCCAGGCGTTGCGGTGCCCGTGCCGTAACCCGGCGTCGCGGCGCCTGTGCCGTAACCCGGTGTCGCGGCGCCTGTGCCGTAACCCGGTGTCGCGGCGCCTGTGCCGTAACCCGGCGTTGCGGCACCTGTGCCGTAACCCGGCGTCGCGGCGCCTGTGCCGTAACCCGGTGTCGTGCTGCCAGGCACCGGACAACTGCCGCCTGTGCATGGCGTCGTGCCACTGCCGGTCGTGGGATAGGTCCCGCCAGGCGTTTGCGCATAAGGATTTGATGCCACGGCTGGCGTGTTGTAGCCGGCGTATGGATTGGCGGTTGTTCCACCGGCCGTACCCGAGTAGGAACTCCCGGCGGGTGTATTGTAGCTGCCGGGGTAAGTGCCGCCGGGCGTGGCCGACGCCGTCGAACCGCTGTTGCCATAACTGGCAGTGCCGTAGGGGCTGGGCGTAGTGCCGTAACTGGGCGTGGTGCTGTACGGCGAGTAGGGGTTGGCCGTGCCGCCGGCAGTCGAAGTGCCGGCCAGCGACGAAGGCCGGGCCGGCGCCGCCGCTACCGACGAAGTCGTAGACGTGGCGGCGGGTGTCGTGTGGAACGGATTCCACCATTGGGGCGTCCAGGTACTGCCGCTTTGGCAGCCGCTAATCGCCGCCACCAACAAGAGAGCCAATGCACCCCGAGCGATCGAGCTACGCATTT
>CAZTPX010000054.1:0-57679 GCA_964615095.1 uncultured Planctomycetaceae bacterium
TCGACGCGGCCTTCCTGGCGTCGGGTGGTTCGTTCCGGAATAACACGGGTAATCCGAGTGCGCTTCTCTTCTAAGGACCGGCCAAATCTCACTCCCGGCCGCTGTTCAACGACGTGCCAGCGGCCCTGCCAATACAGAACAGCAGTTTTTGCGAACGGATGAAAATTCGCCCACCAGAAATTGCCGGAGACGCGTTGCAGGGGCCTTCGAGGGGATTCTTCGCCAACCGCTTGAACTGCCTGGCGGCGGCGAGTACAGTGGTTGAGCCGTCTTCGCACAGGCAGTACAAACGGCCTTCCGCCAGCACGGGAGACGCATTGTACCTGCCGCCGAGGTGCTCTCTCCAAACGGTTTGGCCCGTCTTGGCGTCCAGGCAGGCGATGGTCCCGGATTCCTTGATGCAGAAAAGCAGGCCATCCGCATAAAGAAATGACGCGATCAGCGGCACGTTGGCCTGCGACTCCCAGGCAATGTGCGTTGCGGTTGCCTCGCCGTGACCGTCCGGCCGCACCGCCCGGATCGTGGGCGATCCGTAGCCCGATGACGTAAAGACCAGGCCGTCGCCGCAAACGATCGACGGCACAACGCCTTCGCCCAGGCTGCGAATTGTCCAAAGACGCTCTCCAGAATTGGGGTCGAACCCCTGTACGACGTCGCCAGCGCCGCTGATCAATTGCGGTCGGCCGTTGACTTCGATGACCATCGGCGTCACGTGCGCCTGCCGCGAAAGGCCGCGTTTCGCCCGCCACTTCTCTTGCCCCGTGCGCTTGTCCAGGGCGACGATGAAGGCCCCATCCCAAGCGCTGAGGTAGCCGATGTTGTTGATGTCGGCGGGACCGTTGCCATCGAAGGGCATGATCAGCTTGTCGCGAAAGAGGATCGGCGACGCCGCCAAACCGTGCTTGCTGACGAACTGCTCGTCGCGCCACTGCCAAGCGATATGGCCTTGGAAATCCACGGCTACGAGCCGGCCGCCGTTGAAGGCGGCGTACACCAGTTTCCCGTCCGTCACGGGCGTGGGCGTGGCATGCGAGTTCTCCGCCAGCTTGCGGCTCTGGGCCTGGTGAAACAACTCCTTGTCCCAGGCGATGCGGCCATTTGCCGCATCGAGACAAAGCAGGTGGCAAGATGTTCCCTCGGAAGTCGTCGACGTCAAGAACACGCGGTCTTCCCAGACGATGGGCGACGACCAGCCCGTCCCTGGGATGGCCGTTCGCCAGGCCAGGTTTTCGTGGAGGTTCCAGGTCAGCGGCAGGTTCTTCTCTTGCGAGATGCCTTGGCCGGTTGGACCTCGGAAGCCGGGCCAGTTCTCGGCGAAGCAAGGGCTGAGGGCAGTGCATACGGCGATCAGTGCCCAGAGTCTGAATAAACCACGGATTTTGGTCATCTCTCGATCCTTACACGGCTTTGTCCGAAGGCAACTCTTTAGTTTAATGAAGAAGACGACCCCTGCCAGCTTGCCTGGCAGGTGAGAGAGTCTTGTGAGCGAAGAGGCGATCACAGGACCTCTCCAGGACCCCTGCCAGCTTGTCTGGCAGGTGAACGAGTCTTTTCAGCGAAATGACGTTTGCGGAGTTTCTACGGGAAATTGCGTCATCGCACCCCCTCGCTCACAAAACTCCTTCACCGGCCAGGCAAGCTGGCAGGGGTCGAACAACGTTGGGGACGTCCGTCGTCTCGCTAGCAAGACTCGTTCACCAGCCCGGCAAGCGGGCTGGGGTCTGCTCCTCCCTTCCGGCAAGCAGTTTCACCCGCCCCTCAACCGCGGAAATACAGATACGCCCCGAGAATCGCCGCCAGCACGACGGCCGAGGCGGCCACCTCGCGCCAATCCCAACTTGCCCGCGTCTTCCGCTTGTCCTCGGCCGTGGAAGTGCCAAAGGTCAGACTCTGAATCTGCGCGGCGGGCGGCGGCGCTGTCATGTAGCTCACCGCCACCATCACCACCGCCGAGACGATCGTGATGAGGATGCTGAAGTACTGAAAGAAAATGTTGTTGACAATCCACAGCAATGAATGCTCGGCGTATCCAATGGCCACTCCGTCCTTGTAGCCGAACATCCCCAGCGTCACCGGCGTATCCACCAACATGCGGAAGACACCCATGACGAAGCCTACGACCATCGCCCACCAACAACCCTTGGCGTTCAGCCGCTTGAAGAAGACGCCGAAGAAGAAGACGACGAAGATCGGCGGCGCCAGGTATCCCTGAATGGCCTGCAGATACTCGTAGAGACTGCTGGCGTGTTCCAGGACGGGCAGCCAAGCCAGGGCGATCAGTACCATAACGCCCGTGGCGATTCGGCCCGTCCGCACGATCTGGTGTTGTGAGGCCTTGGGTTTCCATTTCCCGTACAGGTCGACCGTAAAGAGCGTCGAGCAAGCGTTGAAGACGCCGGCTAACGAGCCCATCAAGGCGGAGAGCAAACCGGCAACGACAATGCCGCGCAGCCCTTGCGGGAGCATGTGCAAGACCATCAGCGGGAAGGCCCGTTGCGCCGCGGCACGGCCGGCCTCACCCCCCTGGACAATAGCGGCCAACTCCGGCACCTTGCCCGACTTGGCAAGCGCGAACGCGATCAAACCGGGAACGATGAACAAGTAGACGGGAAACAGCTTCAGGAAGGCGGCAAAGATGCTGCCCCGCCGGGCCGTCTTTTCGTCCGGCGCGCCCAAGGCACGCTGCACGATGTACTGGTCGGTACACCAGTACCAGAGGCCGATCACCGGGGCGCAAATCGCCATCGCCAACCAGGGGAAGCGGTCGTTGAAGTACCATGCCTCACGCACGACATTGCCCGCCGAATCCTTGTCCAACACCGGCGCCCAGGTCCCATCCACACCCTTGGGGATGAGCGGTTTCCAAAGGTTGAACATGTCGGACCCGCAGGCCTCGCGGAGATTGTGCCAGCCGACCCCCAGTCCTTGCCAATCGCTCAGTAACAGCAGTCCGTAGATCGTCAAAGTGGCGGATCCCAGGATCAGCACGACCGTCTGGATGGCGTCGTTGTAGGCCACCGCCCGCATGCCGCCCAGAATGGTGTATAGTCCCGTCAGCAAGATCACGAGGATCGAGCCGATCCAGAAGCTGTCGAACCCCATCCAGTGAACTTCGGGCAAGAGCGTGGAGAAGACGATTCCGCCGGCAAAGATGCCCACGGCGATCTTCGAGACCACGAACGTAATCAGCGACACGGTCGAGAGCACGTACCGCGAACCTGTTGAAAAACGCCTCTCCAGGAACTCCGGCATGGTAAAGACCAGCGAGCGGGCGTAAAAGGGCACGAAGACCCAGGCCAGCATCAATAGGCACCAGGCGTGCAGCTCGTAGTGAGCCATGGCCACACCGTCCTTGGCCCCCGAACCGGCCAGGCCGACAACGTGCTCCGAGCCGATGTTCGAGGCGAAGATCGACGCCCCCACGATCCACCAGCTCAGGTTTCGCCCGGCGAGAAAGTAGTCTGCCGCCGTGTCCTTGCTCTTGTAGACGACCCACCAGGCTACGCCCAAGAGAAGGGTGAAGTAGCCGCCGATCATTACCCAGTCCAGAGTTTGCATGGATGTGCCCTTCTTACCGTCCGCCGTAAAACGCTTCGTTCCAGCGGAGTTGATTCTTAATATCGCCGATCCGGCTCTGGCCGTCAATCTTCAAGCACTCGATACCCAGGATCTCGGCAAAATCTTCGATCTGCTCGGTGGTCACGGCCTGGCTCATGACCGTGTGGTGCGGACCGCCCGCATAAATCCAGGCGGCGGCCGCGGTCTTCAAATCGGGCCGCGGCTTCCAGAAGGCGCGGGCCACGGGCAGCTTGGGCAGCGGCTGCGGCGGGGCCACGACGTCCACCTCGTTGACCAACAAGCGGAAACGGTCGCCCAGGTCGATGATTGCCACGTTGACCGCCGCGCCCGCCGGGGCGGTGAAAACCAGCCGCACGGGATCGGCCTTGCCGCCAATGCCCAGGGGATGGATCTCGCAGGACGGCCTTTCCGCCGCCAGCGACGGACAAATCTCCAGCATGTGCGCGCCCAGGACCACCGGCCCGGCCGGATCGAGGTGGTAGGTGTAGTCTTCCATGAACGACGTGCCGCCGGTTGGAGTTCCGGCTTTAGCCGGCTCCCCTCCGCCGACGTCCTGGGCCATCACCTTCATGGCGCGGCCCAATGCGGCCGACTTCCAGTCGCCCTCCGCGCCGAAACCGTAACCGTCGGCCATCAGCCGCTGCACGGCCATGCCCGGCAATTGCATCAGCCCGTGCAGGTCTTCGAAGGTATCGGTAAAGGCTTTGAAGCCGCCAGATTCCAGAAAGTGCCGTAGGCCCAGTTCCGTGCGGGCCGCATAGCAGAGCGAAGGCCGGTGGTCGCCGCCGTGGCGCAACGCCGGGGCCAGCGTGTAAAGCTGTTCGTATTGGCCCACAAGGCGATCGACCTCGGCGTCCGAGACCTCGATGACCCGCCGCACCAGCTCGCTCACGCCGTAACCGTTGACCTCCACGCCAAAGCGGAGTTGGGCCTCGACCTTGTCGCCCTCGGTCACGGCCACTTGCCGCATGTTGTCACCCAGCCGGGCAACCTTTAGGCCCCGCAGTTCTTGCGCGCCGGCTGCCGCCCGCATCCAAGCCGCCAGGCGGTCTTGCACCTCGGCCTCCTGCCAGTGGCCGACAACCACCTTCCGCCGACCCGGAGTACCGTGTGCCCGGCCCATTCGCGAGCAGATGAAACCGAACTCGCGGTCGCCGTGGGCCGCCTGGTTGAGGTTCATGAAGTCCATGTCGATCGTGGACCAGGGCAAATCGCGATTGAACTGCGTGTGCAAATGGACGAACGGCTTCTGCAAGGCCGTAAGCCCGGCAATCCACATCTTGGCCGGCGAGAAGGTGTGCATCCACAAGATCAAGCCTGCGCAGTCGGCTGCCGCATTGGCCGCGCGACAGACCTCCAGGATCGAGTCGGGCGTGGTGACGATGGGCTTGAAGACCACGCGCAGCGGCAGGCGGCCGGAGGCATTCAGCCCCTCGACCACGCAGCGGCTGTTGTCGGCGACCTGGCGGAGGGTCGCCTCGCCGTAAAGGGGTTGACTGCCAGTGACGAACCAGACTTCCAAGGTCTTGAGATCCATGTGCTTTAGCTTTCCAAAAAGATCTATTTCTCGCTGCCCAGCGGCGCGCCTAACTTCTGCCAGGCCTTCATCGAGCGGACCAGGTGCTCGCGGGCATCGCCGCCGATGCCGAAACACTGCAAGCCGATGGGACCTTTATAACCCAACTCCTTGAGTGTCGTCAAGAAGGCGCCGACGTCGAACGAACCCTTGTCCAGGGGCTGAATGTAGTGGTCCCAGCCGGGCTTGTCGTCCTGCGAATCGGCGCCGTTGATGGAGACGGCCCAGAGCCGCGGCATCGCCTGCTTGAGCAAGTGTTTGTAGTCGCGCTGCTTGTCCACGCGCAGCCAATGGCAAAGATTGAACATCACGCCGACGTTTGCGCGGTCCACCTTATCGGCCACGCGGATCGAGTCCTCGATCCGCTCGACCCATGAGCCGAGGTGCGGATAGAGCAGCAATTGCGAACCGCTGTCGCGGGCCAGGTCGGACATCTCGCGTAGAACCTCCACAGCGTGGGGATCGACCGACGGGTCCGACGACTTCGCGCCGTTGAGCAAGAGATCGAACTGCACGTGCCGCCCCTTGACCAGCTTCAGGACGTCCTTGAAGCGCGCCTCGTAGGGCTGCTTGCCGGCTCCCACGTCGACGTTCATGGTGATCTGATACAGCGTCAGGCCGGCATCGTCGAGCGTCTTGATGCGTTCGGCCACGCCGTCCAGAAAGATGTGTCCGACGCCGTCGTAGCCCAGGTCCTTGAGCATGGCGGCCTGGTCCTTGTAGGAGCGGTGCTTGGCGTCGTGCCAGTCGATGCAGAAGGGGAAGAAGGGATAGACTTTTTGTCCGGCCGCCGGGGCCGCTTGTACCAGCGCCAGCCAGGCCAGCAGCAGTCCACCGAGGAATTTCACGTTCATGGGCAGGTTCTCCAGAATTGAGCAGCGATAATTGGATCGAGGCGTTTCCGAATGCGAGGCTTCTATTCTAGTTGCTTGCGTTGGTGCTGTCGACAGGGTAGCATAGCGTTCGCGGCAAAAGCCGCTAGCGGAGAATATTACACCGGCCTGATCTACGTGAGGATCTTTCATGCCGGGAGAATAACCTGTCACGCAAACCCCAAAAGGAGAATCTATCGTGAGACTATCCACACGGTCTGTCGCCGCCCTCTTGGCCGGCGCGTTGGTCCTATTGCCGGCTGCCGCCGCACGGGCGCAGGTCGGCCGTACCAGCGGCGAAGGGGAAATCTCCGCCCTGGGACACGTCCACCTGCAGCGACCGCCCACGCACCTGCGGATGTACCTAATGCTGACCGCCAAGGGCAAGACGCTGGAAGAGGCGCTGGCCGCCCTGAAGGAACGCCGCGAGGCGGTCGCCGTGCAGTTGGACAAACTCGGCGCCGACACGAAATCGGTGGTCTTCTCGGCGGCGGCGGTGGATGAATCCGCCGTGGTCCAGCAACGGCGGATGGAAATCATGATCGCGCAGCGGTTGGCAGGGCGGGGCGCCAAGAAGGGCGTCAAGCCGGCCAAGCCGCCGCTGAGCGTGGCCACCCAACTTACAGTGCAATGGCCCTTGACGGGCGACACCACGGACAAGCTGCTGCTGGCCGCCGATGCCGTTCGGGAGAAGGTCAAGGCCGCCGCATTAGCCGGTGCCAAGGACTCCCCCAGGCTTTCCGCGGAAGAGCAGGAACTGGCCGAGGAAATGGCCGCCGAGATGACCCGCAACAGCGGCAACGAGGAAGAGGTGAACACAGCGGGCGAGCCGCGGTTCCTGTTCCTGGCCCGCCTTTCGCCGCAGGAGCGACAGACAGCCTTGGCTGATGCCTTCGCCAAGGCCAAGCAACAGGCCAAAGAACTGGCCAAGGCGGCTGGCGTAAACTTGGGTCTCCTGACGAGTGTCAGCGGCGATACGCAGAGCGACATGAACGGCTTGAATCAGCAGCCCTGGCGATACTCTCGCTATCAGCGGAACGACGAATTCATCCAGCAACTCGCGCAAACGGCCGGCGGCGAAGAATCGCAGGGCGAGGCCGTGGCCCTGCGGCCCGACGCCACCGGTTTCGATTTCAACATCCGCGTGACCTTCGCCATCGACGCGGCAAGGCCGGAGAAGTAGAGGATAATTGGGGCAATATCATGTGTAAACAGACTTTGGCGCTCATCATGGCGGTCGCCTGTGCGGCCGGTTCGCTTGCAACCGCGGAGGACCGCGCGGCATCACTGCTCTCGGCAATTCGTGTCGAGGGCGGCCAGCCCGCTCGGGTCGAGCCCATCAAGGATGGCGTGCGCGTGGCCAATGCGGCGGCATTGGAGGCCGACGTGGCCGCAGCGCCCGATGCCCTCCTCTGCCGCCTAGCGCCGGCTGCCTGCAAGGACGTGGTTCAACTGGCGATCGGCCGCGTGGCGAGTCTGCGCTGCAACGCCCTGTTTGCCCCGTCCTGCGACGAGGCGGTACGCTTCGAGGCCCGTCGCGTGGAGATCGCCTGGCAGGGCGACCATTACCACGTCAAGGCCCAGGGGCCGCTGGACGTGCTCGTCGAGAAGAATTTCATGAAGCAGACTCGCGGGCTGGACTACTACCGGCCGCTGGACAAGTCAGTTTCCGCCCGCGCGCCGGCAGGTTGGTGCTCGTGGTACATCTTCTATCAAGACGTGCGCGAAGACCAAATCGTGGCCAACACCCGCTGGCTGGCGGAGAACTTGAAGAAGTTCGGCTGCCAGTACGTGCAGATCGACGACGGCTGGCAGGGCGTCGGCCGCGGCATGGGAGAGAACCGCGATTGGTACGTCACCGACAAGGCCAAGTTTCCGCACGGCATGAAGTGGCTGGCCGATGCGATCCGTGCAGAGGGCTTCAAGCCGGGCATCTGGCTGATTCCTTACACCACCAGCGATGCGAAACGCTTCCATGCCGAGCCCGGCTTGTTCCTCCGCCGGCCCGACGGCAGCAGCGCCTTCGAGACCCGCGACCCCAAGACCGGGAAGGTGGAAATCGACTGGTGCGGCCAGTACGCCATCGATCCGACGGTCCCTCAGGGCCGGAAGTGGTTCGCGGACCTGTTGCGCATGATCTCGATCGACTGGGGTTACGACTATGTGAAGATCGACGGCCAGGGCGGCGCCCCGGGCGTGTACCAACGGTTCTGCCAGCGCGGGGCCAATGCCCAGGCGCGGCCCGAGGAAATCTATCGCGCCACGCTGGCAATCATGAAATCGGTGATGGGCCGGGAGCGGATACTGCTGAACTGCGGCGGGCAGTTTTGCAGTTGCGGCTACTGCGACGCAATCCGTATCGGCGGCGACGTAGGCCCCGACTGGCAGGGTATGCAGCCGGCCATCGCCGCGACGATGAGCTGGCTCTATACGAACCACTACTGTTTCTGGACCGATCCCGACGTGGTCTGCGTGCGCCCGCCGCTGACCCTGGACCAGGCGCGGTTGTGGGCCACGCTGGTGGGCATCACCGGGCAGTTGCTGATGACCAGCGACGACATGCCCAAGCTTCCGGCGGAGCGCGTGGAGATCGTGCGACGCTTGTACCCCGTGGCCGACATCTGGCCGATGGACCTTTATCCGCTGCCGGGCAAGCCGCGGATCTTCGACCTTCGCGTGGCCACGCCGCAGGCCGGCCAATGGGACGTCGTGGCCGTCTTCAACTGGAGTTCGGAGCAGACCGCCGCCGTCCGGTTGGACCCGCAAGACCTCGGCTGGGACTCCGGGCGTTACGTGTTCTACGATGCCTGGGAAAAGAAGCTCTTGGACGGCGGCGCGGGCGATTTGACCGTGGGGCTAGCGCCCATGTCGTGTAAACTGATTGCCGCGAGGCGGGCCGTAGATTACCCGCAGTTGGTGGGCACTTCACGGCATATCACCCAGGGCGCCGACGACCTGCTGGAGGCCGCATGGAACCCTGCAGAAAGAACCTGGAGCGGGCGCAGCCGCGTGGTCGGCGGCGATCCCTACGAGTTACGATTCACTTTGCCGCCGGGTTGGACCGTTGGCCATCCGATGGTCCGGCCGGATCGATGGCCCAGTTTCACGCCGCCCCCCGGCTCCGCCATTGCCGGGGAGAGCGCGAAGATCGAGGGACCGTTGGCCGTACTGACGCTCACGAGTGGTGAGAACATGGAATTGCCGTGGTCGATCGCCTTCCGGCAGGGCGCGGCCGTTGGACCAAAGGCGGCCCTGAAGGCTGTTAAGGTCGCGCTCCGCGACTTCGGCGCGGTCGTGACATGGCAGGACGATGGGGCCGTGGCGCACCGCATTTATCGTGATGGCACGCTCCTGGGCCAGACGGCTGGCACGAGCTTTGCCGACCACGTGCGCCGCCGCGGCGTGACTTACCACTACGAAATCGCCCCGGTCACGTGGGCCGGTGAAGGCCCACGGATCGACGCCGGCAAGGTCACGCGCCCGCCGCTCGCCCGTCGGCAGGCCAAGGATGCGTGGCTCGACGAAATTCGGCCGGTCTACCAGCAGCAGGACTGCGGCACCCTCGGCCTGCGGCAGACTTTCGACGCCAATCCGCTGCGGCTCGCCGGTCGCAAATACGAGCGCGGGCTGGGCACGCACGCCAACAGCGAGATTCGCTACCGGCTCGACAACGGCTACACGCGGCTGGATGCCGAGGTGGGCGTGGACGACGAAAAGGACGGCGCCGGCACGGTCGTATTCCAAGTCTTTACCGACGGCTGCAAGGTGTTCGACAGCGGTGTGATGCGCGGCAAGCAGGCGGCCCGCAAGATCTCGGTCCCGCTGGACGGCGTGGAAGAGATGGCGCTTGTGGTCACCGACGCCGGCGACGGCATCACCTGCGACCACGCCGACTGGGCCGACGCACGGCTGATCGGCAACCGTTGAATCGCCGCTTGCGTTTGGCTGGAGAATAACTGCGCACCGGGTACGGAGAACTTAGTACTCAGTACCCAGTACTCGGTACGGAGTTCTCAGTCGCCTGCGTCGGCCGCGTCAATGGCCGAATCTGAAATCCCAAATTCGAAATCTGAAATCCCGCTCCGCCGCCCGCCTCGGCCTCGTTCGACGCCACGAAGTTCAAAGAGCATCAAGTGGCCTGGCCCAGCACCTCGGCGCTGGCGAAGAAGTAGGTCGTTTATGATTGCTTAGGCTGTCCGCCGGGAGCATCGCCGTGCGGCGCCGCATGGCTCGGCGCGGTGGGCGCCTCCAGGTCGCCTAGCGCGAACTGGATGGCAGCCAGATAGAACTCCAACATCCGCTTGTCCCAGAAGACGTACGGATTGTGGCCGATCGTCGAATAGAAAACCCGTCCCTTGCCGTGGCTCCGCACCCAGGCCAGGGCATAGTCGTTGTCGGGCCGGTCGATCTTGTCGGAAAATTGGCCCTGGCGCATGTCCGTCTTCGCGGTGTCGATGCTCAAGAGCACGCGTACGCGGTCCCTGGAATAAACCTCGTGGAAGCGGAAGAACTCGTCGCGGAAATCGAAGCCCTGGCCGCCGAAGGCCCGATTCACGGGATGCCCCGGATCATCGAGCTTGATAAACACGTGCTCGGTGCTGATGCGGTGGTTGGCGCCCCGTGCGCCGAGCATCAAGGCGAACTCGCGCCAGTCTTCCTGCCCGCCCTGATCCCACCTGGTGAAAGCTACGGCGGTGCCATGGATCCCCAAAAGCCCTCCACCGCCAGTGACGAATTCCATCAGGCTCCGCCGCAGTACCGCGTCGGTGAACAGGTTCCCCACGGTGTTGTTGAGGAACACGGCATCGAACGTTTTGAGACTCTCCGGCCGGAAGATCTGGGGATCGCGGCTCACCACGGTCTCGAAAGCGCCGGTCTTCTTGCCCATGAGAGTGAACGCCAAACTGGCGTGTGGGATGGAACGATGGCCCGGGTAAGCGACATTCAACGTGAAGACCAACAGCTTGCGGGCTTTCTTGGGCGACGCCGGAGCCCGGGCGGGGATGGCCTGCTCGATCTTCAACTGCTCCTCGGGGCTAACCTCCGGTTGGGAGTCCCCTCGGGCGGCGTCGGGCCGGCCGGAAAGAATCGCCACTGCGGCAAGACAAACCCATAGTATGCCATGCACACGTGCCGCCGGCTCCAGTTCCATTCTATATGCTTTCATCATATTGTCCTCGTGGTTGCTCAAGTTTCACGCCCAAGGCTCGCGCAGCGCGCGGGCCCGCATGCGATTTGCCTGTTCATCGCCGACGAACGCTTCGTTGGCCGGGTCCCATGTCAGCGACCGCCGCGCATGGTGTGCGATGATCACCAGGTGGCCGAGCGAAGCTGCGCGATGGCCCAACTCCTCGGGCGCGCTGGGCGCGGTCCGTTGCCGGATGCAGTCGAACCAGTTGGCGTGATGCCCGTTGGCCAAGCTCACCTCGCGGTTCTGCAGCTTCATTTCCTGGAAGAGTTGATCCGGCTGGCCCTCCAGTCGTCCGCCCGTGGTCATCGACGTCAGCCAGCCGCGCTCGCCCACGAACACGCCGCCGAAATTGCCTTCCAGGCGGGCCCCGGCGGGGACGGCTTTATAGAGGTCGATCACCTGCTTCCAGTGGTCCACGTGGTGCAGCAAGACCCCGTTGCCATACCGGCAGGTGAGCGTGGGAAACCGGCCGCTACTGGGATGAATGATCTCCACCGGCCCGCTGCTCTCCATGCCCAGGGCGTATTGGATCACGTCCGCGGCGTGCGAATGGAACCAGGTCGATGAAACCACACCGAAAGCCTCGGCAAACGACCACGGCACCACGCCTGGAGACGGGTTGGTGTGGAAGAGCGAATGGTAGGGCTGCCACGGCGCCGGCCCCACCCACAAGTCCCAATCCAAGCCGTCCGGCACCGGCTCGCCGGGCAGATAGGCATTCACCGGCACATAGGAACCGACGATCCTGGCGAAATCCAATCGTTGGGCGTAGGGCTGAAAGCGCCCGGCCATTCCCCCCAAATTCTGCCAAAGCGTGAAAACCGATTTGACCTTGCCCAGCCCGCCGGCCCGCACGAACTCGCAGACGGCCCGTATCTTGGGGATCGAGCGGTACTGGGTGCCGGTCTGGAATACGCGGCCGTACCTCCGCACCGTCTCCACCAGCCGGCGTCCCTCGCGGATCGTTACGGAGACCGGTTTCTCGCAATAGATGTCCTTGCCGGCCCTGGCCGCATCGATCGCCTGCAGCGCGTGCCAGTGGTCGGGCGTGGCGATCACGACCGCGTCGATATCCGATCGGGCGAGCAGCTCGCGATAGTCGTTGTACGCCACGCAGCCGGGGCGCGTGCCGGACGCCCGCCCTTCAGAATAGATCTCTCCCACGCGGCGCAGAGCTTCCTCGCGCCGCAGGCGATCGACATCGCAAACGGCGAGAACCTGAACCGCGGGATCGGTGGCCAGCCGCAACAGGTGGCCACGACCCATGGTCCCGTGGCCGATTAGACCAACCGTGATCCGTTGGCTTGGGGCTGTTTGGCCTTCGCCGCCCAAGACCCAGGATGGCACGATGCACGGGGCCGCCAGGGCCGCCGCGCCCTTGAGAAACCTGCGTCTGCCAACCTTCCACCCGTTTTGAATCGGCTTCTTGCTCATTACAGACCTCCTTGAAGGATCAAGTATATCGTGTTGACCGGCAGGACGACCGTCGCCTTGCCGCCCGACTGCTTCAACTCGACCGGTGTCGCGGTGGCCATGCCGTTGATGTCCAGCAGGACGGCCTTGCTGAGACGGGGATTGGCGATCGTGACCGTGGCCTCCAGGTTCTCCACTTGCAGGGGCGGCTTGCCGATATCGAGAATGCGGAAGCAATCGCCTTGCTTGCCGTCGATGCGGGCGCGGGCGGGCACGACGCTCCAGCCCGTGGGCCGGGCCAGTGTTCCCGCTTGCAGCAAAAGCTTGCCGGAATTGCGGATCGGTTGGCCGTCCAGGGGCACAACCACGATGCTTGCGTAGCGGTTGCCGCAGGCGATAGTCACGTCGGCCAGGCGTTGCGGGCCGGCCTCGCCCAGAAAACCACAGGCGGCCTGGGCCGCCGGGGCGTTGATGCGGTAGATGCCCCGGCCGTAGTCCAGCTCCAGCTCATTCGTGATGCTGCGGACGGTTTTATCCTGCCGGTTGATATACTTCGACAGATCGACCGCCGTGCTCTTGGCTGGATCGCTGTCGTAGACGACGCGCACCGGTCCGACCCAATAGGCCAGCGGATCGACGACGGTCTTGATTTGGGGACTGCGCGGCATGCTGGCCTGGTCGCGGTTGGGGTCCCAGCCGGGCTCTTCGCCGATGAGGGGAATCTTGCACTCCCAGAGGTCCTGCTGGCTGCGATGCTCGACCACCGCCGGTTGGCCCTGGCGGAGCAGGCCCTGACGGTACAAGAGGGCGGCGGCGGGGAACTGCCCAATCTGCAGGGGCGTCGAGTAGGTCCACTTGATCATGGGGTTCTGCTCCCAGTCGGCTTCCACCCCGTTGCAGAACCAGCAAGCCGCGCCCAGGCCGCTGAGGGCCTGCCGCGAGGCGACCAGCAGCGGCGCCTCCGACTGGTACAGGTTCGGCGGGCACCAGAGGACCTCGGTCAGGATGAACGGGTGCCCGAGCGGCTGCTTCACGTTGAAGGGCATTTGCTGCGGGCCACGGAGGATCGAGAGGTCGGAGTAGAAGTGGTCGGACAGGATCAGCCAGCCGTTGTTCACGCCCTGGTGCATGCCGCCCGTGTAGATGTTTCGGGCGATGACGTCCGTGGCGCTGTCGGCCCAGTACTCGGCGTCCTGCGTGGTCACGAGGTCCACGGTCCGCCAGTTATTGGCGTTGACAAGTTGCTTGCAGCCAAGGTCCTTGAGATACGCGACCATGTCCGCATTGAAGCGGCGCATGGTGCGGGCCAGGAACTCCATCTGGTCGGCAATGCGGGCCTTGAAGCCCGGTGAACCGGCCTTGAGAATGCCGATGTCGCGGCTGAAATCCCAGATGTTGAGCATGCCAGGCCCTGCGCCGGCCCAATCATCGCTGCCGAGCATCTTGACGCCCGTGTAGTTTCGCCAGGCGGCGCGGGTTTTCTCCAGCGAGCCGTGCTTCTTGATGAGGAAGTCGGCGTATTGGCGGAGGAACAACTTCAAGGCGTCGCCCTTCAGTCCCATCGTTCCCCACCACAAGAGACTGTCTTCGTTCTGCAACTGGATGATGGCCACCGCCGGGTCGTCGGCAATCCGTAGGCCGGTGTACGGATTCTTGCGGGTGCAAAGGGCCTTCATCCAGGCCTTGTAGCCGGCCTGGAACTTGGGGTCGAAATAAACCAGGTCTTCACACTGGCCGCGTTGCGGGTCGGTTGCGTCCCAGCTTTTCTGGAGTTGCGTGGAGACCGGCCAATAAGCGCCGGTGAAGGTGTAGATCCCCTCGCCCTTCATGGCCGCCTCGATTCGGAAGAGGGCGTCCAACTCCTGCTCGTCGACATCGATGATCTTCGAGTGCTCCGCCTTGGGCGGGAGCATGGCGAAGACGCGAATCGCGTTCACGCCGTGCTTGGCCAGGAACCGCGCCTGGCGGCGAAGGATCTTCATGTCCTGGGGCGATCCGGTCCGCGCACCGGCGGCCCAAAAACGGATTGGCTGCCCGTCGCCGCGGACAAAACTGTCGCCGTCCGGGCTGAGCTTGATGAAGCCGTGCTCGCCGGCTGTGGTCTCGTTCAACGAGCGAAGGTCGAGCACGGCGGCAGAGTCGAACCTATCGGGCTTCGGCTGGAAGTCCCAACTGCGCGCTGGATCGAAATCGCGAACTGGTTGCGGCGGGTTCTCGCCCGGTTTGCACTTGCCGTTGGGCACGAAGCGGCCCGTGGCGAGCACGAAGCAATCTAGACCGGCATAGCGGTCCGTACTCTTCAGGCCGCCCAGGTACCAGGTAAGCGTGTGCTTGCCCTGGGTCAATTCCACGGTTCCAGCGTCGAACCACGCCGCCCGGCCCGGCCAGAACGGGTTGGCGTCGGCGGAAATGGGGGTCGGGTCCTGACCCTTGTCGACCGCCACCTCGACGGCATCTTTGGCCCCATCCAGGCGATAGGCCAGCCCCGAGCCGGGCATGGCACGCGCCCAAAGGCGATACTTGCCCGCCGCTGGGATCTCCACGGAGTATTCCGCGGCGCCGGTCGGTTCGCCCGGATGGGAGAAGCTCGATACCCATTTGCCGCCGGAGAGGGCGTCGGGATTGACGTCGTTCAACCCGGCATTGTCCACGAGTTGCTTCTTGACGGCCTGTTCACCCTCGACCCAAATCAGCGGTTCCGCGGCCGTCGCAGCCGTCGTGCAGCAGGCTAGTACGCAGATAAAAGATAGATGTCTCGACATGGTGGTGCTCCTTGGTTCGCTTGAAAGACGGAACCTGAGTATATCATCCGTGCCTGGCGAGTGACATCATACTTTCGTATAGGTGCTCAAATAGAGAAAGGCCGCATCATGCGGCCTTTCTGTATGCCCGCGGCAGCCAGGCTGCCTAGGAATTATTTATTCACTTCCGCGCGTTTTCACGCACTCCGCGCCGATCATCGGCGGGAACCGTGCCCGCCGCTCGATGCGACGCGAGAGGGCATTCCGCCCGAGTTCCCGTGACCCGTCAAGGGACTAAGTCGATGCTCGCCACCCTTGTCGCCAGGACGACGGTCGCGCTCGCCATAATGTCGGTACGGCTTGCCGTAGATATCCCAGCCGCCGCAGTAATCACCGAAGCCGTACGAGGGGCTGCCGCAGGACGGGTAGCATGGGTAACTGGGGCTGAACACATTGCAAGGCGGGTTGCTCGGGAAACAGCTTGGGCAGGCTGGCTCGTAGCAAGTCGGGCAAGAGGGGAACAACGGCAACGGGTAGCTCGGATAGAAGCCGTAGCCATACCAGCCGTAACGATCGCCGTACCACGGCCTGCGGAAATCACGATAGCGGCCGTCGAAACGACCCTTGTCAAAATGATTCGACTTGCCGGAGTGACCCATGGAACGGCCTCCCGTCCCAGAGTGCCCATGACCGGCCGCCATCGCGTTTTCGACGCTTACGGCCGCCAGCAATCCCAACACACCAATCGCCACGAGCGACATTTTCCAAGAACACTTCATGATTCTAATCCTTTCAGAGAGATGCTTTTCTTTCAACTCGATCGGCGAGCCACACTGGCTCGTCCGTCACCATCTCTTACGGGCGAATCAGGAAGTGTTACGCGCTTGGCGGAATAATTCCGGAATCGCCTGAATCGTGGGCGGGGAACCGGTTCGTCTGCTGGAAATTGACGTAGCGCCTTGTTAACATACGAGAACTACTGTTGTGCGGAGCGTATCCGCGCGAACTCTAGGTGGCAACTTTCGGAGGAACTGACCGTGGTGGAGCATCGTAACATTGCGCGTGGCGTGGATTTACACAGCAAGCTGCAGGACACAAATTTACCGCTGCTCGGGGAATCTCGCGCGTGGACACAACCGGTAACACTGGGCCTACGCATGTCGTGCGTCGTTGCGGTCGTACTAGCCGCCGTGGTCGCGACCCAGGAGACGCCTGCCCGGGCGGAGTCGCCGAAAAAGGTGTTCGGCCTGGACCGGGTGATCGCTTTCAATTATCTGGGCGGGAAGTATGATCCGAAGCAGCTTCGCTCGGTGACGTTCATCGAGCCGACCGCGCCGAAAGACTGGCGGTATTGGACCCCGCGCGGAGTTGCGACCGCTGTAGGGCACACCTGGTTCGACCTCCTGCGGAACCCCGTGGACAAGGCCGTGGACATCCTGGCAAACGGCGACTACGGCGGCAATCCGAAACCGGTCGTCTCGATCGACGAGTTCGGCTTCGACTACGGCGGCGAGACCGATCAGAAGGCCGCCCGGATTCTGCGCGAGACGAAGCGCAAGCGGCCCGAGCTGGGGCTGGCCGTGTGGGAAATGCGAGGCCCTATTCCCAAGGTCCTGGGCGACGCCTACCGGGACGTGGCAGACCTCGTCATGCTCGAATCGTACCTGAAGGACAAGGACGATTATTGGTTCGTGGCTGCCCAGGTTCAGAGCGCGCGGATCCACGGCGTGTTGCCCAAGACCATTGTGGCGCTCGGCATCGGCAAGGGCGGCAACCCGGGTGAAGAATGGGCGCGCACGAAAGAGGAACTCGAACAGCAGGTCCGATTCGTGCGCATGCTCGCGCCGGAAGCCCCGGGCATTGGCTTCTATTCTGGCGGAGACTGGCCGGAACTGGTAGCCAAGGCCGACGAGTTGTGCAGCCACTATGCCGATCTGCCCACGGACGGCTCGAAACTCCCGGCCGACGTTGCCGCGCTGGGCAGGTTCTTCTCCGAGCGCCACGAAAAGCCCGTGCTCGTGTGTTCGCCAATGTTGGTAGAGCCGAACCGCAGCGCCGCGGACCCCGGCAAATTGGTGGATCCGAAGACCATGCGGGCGTGCCTTCTGAACCTCGGCGACCGCGATGCTACGGATGTCCGCATCCGGCTGCGCAATCCCAAGGACAAAGGCGGAAATGTCTTCGCTGAAGCCGTGGTCCCCCTCGTCCCGAAGCGCGGGGAAGCGACTGCGGTGCTGCCCGTGACGGCCGAATGGAAGGTCTGGAAGACGTGGGAGATGGAGGTCCAGGGCACGGGTTGCGAGGTGCGGATCTGCCAGTGGAAACACTAGTCGTCATACTGAATTTCAAATCACAGAATCATTCTCGACAACCCGAAACCGAAAGAAGGCGCATGACACGATCAAACTACACTCTGAGCGGACTTACCTTTCTGTTGGCGGTGGCTGCGGTCTCTTTGAGCAGCAGAGCCGATGAACCTGACCTGACGCCCGGCGTATGGAAGAACATCACGCCCTCCGGCGTCACCATGACTCCCACCAATCACGTCTTTTGTCAGGGCGTCACGCTCGACCCGGCCCATCCCTCCACCATCTACCTCTGCGTCTGCGCCTACGACGTCGATAAAGGCGGCCTTTTCAAGACTACGGACGGCGGCAGCACCTGGGCCAGGATCGGCAAGCTTGATGAGCCGCTCCACCTGACCGTGGACCCCAAGGATTCCAAACACCTGTATTGCGTGGATGGCGTGCGCGGCGCCACCGAGGGGTTTTGGATTTCCAAGGACGGCGGAAATACCTGGACCTGCCCGCCGGGGTTCAAAGCTGCGACGCAAAAACCCGTGGGCACGAGCGACCTCTACTCGATCGACGTCGATCCTACGGATTTCAAGCACGTGCTGGTCAGCTTCCATTCCCCTTGGGCCGATTCCAGAAACTGCGGTGTCCTGGAGAGCAAAGACGGCGGCAATCGCTGGATCGAGCACAATCCTCCGGACGGTTCCGCGGGTGGCTATGGCATGGCGGTCTTCTTCCTTTACAACCCGGCCACCAGGCAAGGCGACCCCAACACCTGGCTCTTCACCGCCCAGCAAGGTGGCTTCTTTCGCACCACCGACGGCGGGGCAACTTGGAAGCTCGTCTACAAGCTGCAGATGACCCACGGCGGCGAACAACTCTATCGCACCAAGAACGGCACGCTGTATGCCGGCGCTTACCAGTACCCGGTGCGCAGCACCGACAACGGCGCTACCTGGGAACCTCTGAAAAAAGGACTGGTTTACAGTTGGTACATGGGTATCTGCGGCGACGGCGCCAATCTGTACACTGCCTGTTCCAACGAGAATCAGCCGTTCTTCATATCTCCCGAAAACGACGGCAGCACTTGGACGGCCTACCGGGGCGGCAAGCAGAAGTTCTCCAACGAGCCCTTTGAAATGCGCTACGACGCCACCCGCCACATCATGTATTCCGCAAGTTGGGGCGAAGGCCTGCTGGCACTCAAGGTGACCGTGCCTCCTCGCCCGCGGTGATTGCCAGCAACGCCGGTGTGCCGTAACTGTCTCCGTCCTTGCCGTACGCCATGTCGATGCTGCTGATCGCCACGTCCGGCCGCGGGTTGGTCCAGGCGAACTGGTAGACCGCCGCCTCATCGTCGCTCTTATCGCCGGGGAACCTTGCGGACCAGGCCAGGGCTGCGGACTTCAAGCCGGCCGGCCTGGAAGTGATCCAATGGCCCACTCCCTCGTCCAACAGCACGGGGACCTCGGCGGTCTGCCCGTCGACATAATGGACGACGTAGCGGAACGCCACCGGCGGCGCCGCGGCGGGATCGGCCCGCCGCCCCGGATCGCGGCTGTTGAACGTGTGCAGGAAGAACAGCACGTCGGCCTTGCAACCGGCCGGCAGGCCCTTGACCTCCTTGGGCAACTGGCCCTTGGCGCCGGGGCCGGCCAACATCACGCAGGAAGGCACAGGCGAGGTCTTGAAGTCGCGGACCACGTAAGGCACACCGGCCAACACGTTGCCGCCCACCGGCAGGTGCGCGAGGTCCCGCGGGCCATCAAACCAGCCGCGGTCCTTCGTCAGATACTGGTTGCAGTGCTCGCCCAAAGGCAACGGCCGGTATTTGAGGTTGGCCGTCGTCAGGACTTTGCTGCCGGCAAAGGTGGCATGCAAGTTGCGCAAGAGCGCGGTGACGATGTTGCCCTTCTTCTGCGCATTGATGGGATTGGCTTCGGCCGGCTTGACCAGCACCTGGTTCAAGAGAATGCCGCCCGGGCCCATGGGGTACTTCACCAGGCCACCGATATTGGCCAGCGGCTTGACCTTCTGCCGCCACTCGGGCGTGCGCTCGACGCCCAGCGAGATAGTGTCGATGCCGCAGATCTTCCCGGGCTTGTCGAAGTCGGCCAGCTCGATCACCACGCGCGAGGCCGGGCGGGGGGCCAGGTCGAACTCCTGCCGCGAACGGTCGGGCCTGGTCGTCAGGGACACGGGCTTGGGGTCGTCGTCGAAGTACAGGTTGACCTTGCGGGCTGCGGAATAGTCACAATTCAGTATGATCGAGAAGTGGTTGATCCGCTCCGCGTGTGGCAACTTCAGCGACACTCGCGGCGATGCCGTGTCGCAATAGTAACTCAGTATCCAAACGTGGCTGAAGCCGTTGACAATGTTCCGCGGCCAATTGGCCTGGGCCTTCCGTGCGGCCGCATGATCGCCCGCCTTGGCGTTGGGGAACTCGCAGAAGGGCGCGATGTCGTCAAAGTCCACGATCCAGGTGAACTCGTCGTCCACCATGTACTTGTCGGCCGCCCAGCCGAAGATCTGCTCGGTCGATTCCAGCGCCACGTCGCGGACGGAGAGGCCCGAGAGGAGCGGGTCGCGGAGCGCCGGCAGAGTGACGAATTCCAGTTCGAAGGGCCGCAGCACGTGGGGCACGCCCACCAGCTTGTTGAAACTGGCCAACCCGTCGGGTGTCAGGCCCCAGGCCATGAGCCAGCCGCCCTTTTCCGTGAAGGCCCGCAGCTTGTCGAGGTTGCCGGCCAGCGACCCCAGCGCTGCCGGAGTGGCCTCGAAGACTACGACCTGATGCTTGCCGTCTGCGATGGCCGCGACCAGGGTACTGGTGCCCGCGTCGGCGGCCGGGTCGAACTTCAGGCCCGAGTCGCGCAGCAACTTCAGCGCCGGGCTGCCTTTGGCCATGACGACGGCCGTCTCGCGACGCACCGGCACGTAGGCGGCGCAATAGGCCAGCATGTTGTCGAAGAGCCGCTCGGCCACCGGGTCGAAGGCCAGCTTCTCGCCCACGACCATCTGGCACAACAGCAGCAAGCCGTCGTTGACCGGACACTCGGCGATCGCCGAACAGTTCAGCTCCTTCTCGCAATGTGCCAGGGAGGTCGCTCCGCGGGTCGGTTTCACATAGACGTTGCGGTAGACGATGTGATCCTTCGACCAAGTGAAGAAGTCGTTCTGCTCCAGGCCGACAAAGATCGGGTGCTCGGTGTTCTGTTGGAAGGCCACGCGTCCGACGAAGTCGGTGGGCACGAGATCCGAGGGCGTTGCTTGGTAGTGCAGCGGATGGGCCTGGTCCAGCACCAGAACCTTGGCGCCGTTGCCTGCCAGGGCCGTCCAAAGCGGATCGGTGGCTTCGCGGGCGCTGAGCGCGTCCTTGCCGACGATCACGACCTTGGCCTTGGCGGGGATCGCGGCCGTGGAGGCAGCCGCCGTGAAGGGAATGCCGCGGGCCTGCAAGCGCGCCTTGACCAAGCCTAGCGGATCGAGCACAACCAGATCGTTCTTGCTCAGCGAGGGCCGCGGACCGCCGTTGGGGTCCAGGACCGATACGGGCTTGACCTCGCGATAGACCTCCTTGCCGCCGCGCGTGCAGGTGAGGATGAACTCGCCGGCCGTGCGCCGCGAAACCGGGGGCACTTTCACGGTAATGTCGAACTCCCGGTGTTCGCACGGGGCTAGGGCGAAGGTCTGCTTCTCGCCGCCAACCCGGCGGCCATCGAGTCTCAATTCCCAGGCCGCCTCGATGGGGTCGGCGAATCGGGTGTCGTTGAAGAGTTTCAACGTCCGCGGGACTTCGCTGTCCCCGCCCAGGGTCCAGTTCCACTGGCGGCAGAAGAGGGCTACGGCCTTCTGCGAATTGAAGTGCATGTTGCCGGCCTGGCCGCCGCTGAGGCTGAATTCCCAGCCGGCAATGCCGTGCCAGCGGAAGCCCTCGGTCATCATCTTGGTGAACAGGCCGCCGCCGCGCTGCGTGTAAGGCCCCGCACCGGCAAAGCAGCCCTCGCCGCCGAGTTGGGCCAATTCCCCCCCAGTGTAACCGGTCATGAAGAAGCACTCGCCCATGAGAATCGGCCGGTCCAGCGCCAGCGGGAACACCTGTTTTTCGTTCTCCACGATCTTTTCCCAGGTGTAGGCCTGATCGGGATAGTCGCGCAGGGGGATGCCGGACCCGGTGATCGACGATTCAATGTAGTGCGCGCCGTTGACCGGCAGCGTTTGCGTGCTCAGGCAGTTGCCACCGTCGATCATCGCCGGCCGTGTTGGATCCATCGCCATCACGGCCTTGGCCGCCCGTGTGATCCGCGGCTCGACCTGCTTCAAAAGGCCGAAGTTGCGGGCGTTGATCAGGGTCAGTTCGTTCTCCATCGACCAGGCGAAGATCGAGGGATGGTTCCGCTCCTCTTTGACCATCGCCTGGAGTTGGGGGATCCAATTCTCGAAAAGGGCCTCGTTGCCGCCCAGGTTGCCCATGTAATTGCAGCCCATGCCGTCCATGATACCGTCGCGGCGGACGATCACGCCGTGGGCATCCAGCGAGTCCAACACCTGGGACTTCTGCAGGCCGGCGCTTCCCAACGGGTTCCAGTAGCGGATATGGTTCTGGCCGGACTGGCGGAAATAGTCCACGGTTTCCTGCACCGTACCATTGCTAAAGCCGTCGACCCCTCCGGCCGTATCGCCGCGGAGATTCCAGGGCAGGCCGTTGAGCTTGAACTGCGGGCTGTCCCACTCCCATTGGCGGAAGCCGAAGGGCGTGCTGCGGACGTCGACGACCTTGCCGTCCAAAAGGACTTTGGTCACCACGCGATACATCTGCGGATCGTCGGGCCACCAGAGCTTGGGATTCGCCCAGGGCTCGGCCAGTTTGACGACCTCCTCCTTCCCCGCTGCGACCACCAGCGACCGCGGGGCGAAGACCTTCTCGGCCGCTGCTGGAGTCCCGCCTTTAGGCGGATTTTCGCGCGGCTCACCGCCTGAAGGCGGGACTCCAGCGCGGGCGGCAGGAACGACCTCATTGACCAACTGGATCTTCTGCTCATGGGACGTCGGGTTGGCGACCGTGATCTCCAGCCCCAGCGTCTTCTGCTTGACCGAGGGGATGGCGAACACGTCGCTTGTGTAAACCGGGCCGGCCACAATTAAGCTAGGGGGCAAGAGAATGCCCGACGACGTGGCAATCTCGAAGACGCCCGAACCAATGGGGAAGTCGAAACCGCCCTGCATCCAGGACTGGCTCATGTTGTCCACCGGTATCGTGAAGCTGCTGCGGCAAGCGCCGGGCCGGCCGCCCCAACTAACGGCGTAATAGGAATCCTTGATCACGACGCAAATCTCGTTGACCTGCCCCGGCTTGACGGCCGCCGTGGCATCGCATTCCCAGAGCGCGTAAGGGGCCTTGGTGAAGCCGCAATTCTGGCCGTTGACGAACAATGTGGCCATCAGGCTCACCGCCGGGAAGCGGAAGACGAACGACCGGCCAGCCAACGCAGCGGGCACCTCCACGCGCGTGCGGTAGATCAGCCGGTGGCAAAACGGCAGTTCGGGGCGGTCCTTGAATTTGTTGTTGGGCACGTTGGTCCCCATCCAGAAGACCTGCCCGGCGTCCGGCAGCGCGTGCGTCGGCCCGGTCCGGTCCACCACTTCCTGCTCGTCGAACCGTCCGACTTGCCACAGGCCGCCCAGCGGAAGTTCTCGTCGCTCCGCCGCATCCGCGGGGCTGTCGGCAAACTTGAAGACCTGCCGGGCCGCCTGCTTGTCGCTGCTGTCTTGCCAGTCCTCGTCGGGCCGGTGCTTGCCGTTGGGTCGGAAGGGACCGCGCATGAGGCACGTCGCGTCGCAGGCAAACATGATCCCCTGAGCAACGTCTTTACCGTTTTCCTGTTTGGTCCATGCCGAAACGCGAAACTCCAACGTGTGCTTGCCGGCCGGCAGGTCGGTCTCGCCCAGCTTCATCCACCCCAGCGGACACCAAAAGGCCAGTTCCACGTGCTCGGTGGTCGGGTAATCCGGCTTGACCGTGTGCCAAGGACCCTGGTCGATGCGCCAATCGAAGGGCGAGCGGATGCCCTCCCAGCCGATGCGGCTCCAGGCCTCATACTTCCCCGCCGTGGCAACCTGGAACTCGTAGCCCAAGCGGGCTCCTTCCTTGGGCAGTTTCTTGGCCACGTCCTGCTGCTCGATTTGCAACAGCAGCCATTTCCCGCCGGAGAGAAGCTCCGTCCGCCCCCAGCCCACGGCCTTGACATCGACGTTTTTGGTCGTCGGCTGCTCGCCTTCCAGCCAGATGGAATCCTGGCCGTGACCCGCAAGCGGGTGCCCCGCCGAGATGGAAATCAGCAAAACGGTCCAGGCAAACGCAAATTGGCGAAACATCAGGAGTTCCTTTTTGTAGAGTTGTGTTGGTATGGCGGGACTACGAGCGCTGACTCGGCGTATTACCCCGGCATGGAAGATCCTCACGTAGGTCAGGCCGGGGTAATAACGCGACGGCGCGTGGGATGCGGCGGGCGTGAAGACCATTGCCAACTGCTTCACGATTGTCGATCATAATCCCTCGCCTAGTCTCGATCCAGTGAAATAACGCAAATAATCTTAGAAATCCAGTCACACGCAAGAGCCGCCTCGATTATACTGAGGGAAGACAGGTGGATTGTCACGCCCCCAGCCAACGGATGCCTGTACCCATGAAGAATCCAAGGACTTTCCGAGTGGCGATCCTCGTCGACACGTCGACGGCCTGGGGCCGACGGCTGATCGGCGGGGTGATCGGCTACTGCCAGAAGTGTGGCCCCTGGCTGATCCGCTTGGAGGACCATGGCCAGAACGAGACCTTTCGCGTGCCGCGGGGCTGGGATGGCGACGGGATCGTGGCGCGGGTTGCCGACCGGGGTCTGGCCCGGCACCTCGGCGCTACCGGTCTGCCCGTCGTCAATGTCTCGGCCATCGTTTTGCGCGGCGTGGACTTTCCCCGCGTGACCTACGACGCGCGGACCGCCGGCCAATTGGCGGCGGAGTACTTCCTCAACCGCGGCTTTCGCCATTTCGCCTTTGTCGGCGATACGCCGCACCAATATCTCATCTCGCGCTTCGAGGCCTTCAACGAAGCCCTGGCCAAGGCGGGCTGCTTTGCCCGGCAGTATCAGGCCTCGCTGACCAGCGGCTCGCAGTCCCATTGGATGCGGCAGCAGCGCGAGCTGGCCCGCTGGCTCTTGCAACAACCCAAGCCGTTGGCCCTCTTTACCTGGGCCATGCGGCAGCCCGGCCGCATTATCGAAGCCTGTATGAGCGCCGGCCTTGCCATCCCGGAACAAGTGGCCCTGTTGGGCGGAGACGACGATCCGGTGCTCTATGGGGCCTGTCACCCACCGGTCTCCGGCGTGATCGTGCCGTCCCACGTCGTGGGCCACGAAGCGGCCGCCTTGCTGGACTCGCTGATGCAGGGCAAGCCACCGCCCAAGGGGCCGATCCTGGTCAAGCCCACGGGCATTGTAACGCGACAGAGCACCGACGTCATGGCCGTGGAAGACGGCGATGTGACGGCCGCGCTGCAATTCATCCGCCAGCATGCAAGCGAGCCGATGCAAGTCGACGACGTGCTCCGCGCGGTGGCCGTTTCCCGTAGCGCGCTGGAACGGCGTTTCCAGCAAATCCTGGGCCGCAGCGTGTGGGCCGAACTCCATCGCACACGAATGGATAGGGCACGCTCGCTATTGGTGGAGACCGACATGCCGATCCCGCACGTGGCCGATGCCAGCGGGTTCGGTTCCCCTGAGTACATGAGCTACGTCTTCAAGCGGGCCACCGGACTGACGCCGCGCGAGTATCGCAAGCAAGGGGAGAGAAAGAGCTGGGATGGGTCCGAGAGCGGAAAGGGGTCGATCGATGACTGACAGTATGGCCCGAGAGTCTTTTTCGAGGTCACACGATTTCCCAGCCGGGGCGGTACGTTTCCTTGGCCTCCCACAGGTTGCGCGTCAGTGGCTTCTCGCAATAGACGTGCTTGCCGCCGCGCATGGCCCGCACACACACGCAGGCATGCTAGGGCAACTCCGTAAGGTACTTGTCCTCAAAGCGAAATCCCCATCCCGGCCCATCGTTGGGGTAGGCGTACCCGTCTTCGATGCGGATCGCTTGGGTAATCAGGGGATCGACCCAGTTGAAGCACTCGGCGCCCAAACCATTGGGAATCGTCATCAACAGAGGGACGTCGTACTCCTTGTAGAAGTGCGGAAGGACAGGGATATGATGCGCCTGGGCCAGGGCCGCCGAGATCCGCCAGGCCGTTAGGCCACCGAGGCGAAGGATGTCCGGCTGCCACAGGTCGATGGCCTCGCGGCGGATCAATTCCCTGAGCGGCACGAGGTCGAACTCGCGTTCTCCCATCGCCAGGGACATCCCTGCGCGGCGGCGGAGGTGGGCGTAGCCGTCAAAGTCGGTGTGCGGCAGCGGCTCCTCGAACCAGCGGATGCGGAGCGACCTGGCGGCTTCCGCCAATTCGAGGGCGCCGGCCAAGTCCATGCCCTGGTTCGCATCCATCATCACCTGCACCGCGGGACCGACCGCCTCGCGGACCCGCGTAAGCCGCTCCACGTCGCGGGCCAACTCGGGCGAGCCCACCTTGACCTTCACGGCGCGGAGCCCGCTACGCACATAGTCCCTTACTTCGGCAAGCAATTCGTCGAGGCTGTAGGACAGCCAACCGCCGCTGCCATACACGGGCGTGCGCTGCTGGTAAGCGCCCAGCAATCGCCATACGGGTTGGCCCAACGTCTTGCCCCAGGCGTCCCACATGGCCAAGTCCACCAGGCCTTCGGCCCAACGGTGGATACCCGCGTGGCCAAAGTATTCGGCCTGCCGCTGGAACTCTTGATGGAAAGCGCCGATGCGGAAGACGTCCCAGCCCTTCACCATCGCACGGATGTCCTGCAAGGCCCCGGCGATGGCCGCAGGCGAGTAATCGAACGCCAGTAAGTACGAGTCGCCCGCGGCGCCCGATTCCAGCTCCAACCGGGCCACGATCATGGCAATCTGGTCGATATGGTGCGTGCTGTCGGCGATCGGTTGCGACACGGGCGAGATCGCCTTGAAGAAGCGGATGTCTTTGATCTTGGTCATTTCGCGAGACGGAATGCATTCCGTACCCTTTTTTCGTTGATTCTACTTCGCGCGGCTGAAAACGATACTGTCGTGGTCGGTATCGCCGTTGACGTCGCCCCACGAGACACTTGTCATGGGCAAGTCGATCAGGCTGGCGACGGTCTCTGGTAACCCGTCGACCGCCGCGATCGAGTAGCTGTAGCTGCCGAGACTCCCGCTTCGCTTATTTCTTTGTCCTTACGCATTGCAACCCCGATCACGCAAGGCGCCGGTAGCCGGCGGCCCGCAGCGCACAACGAAGGTCTTCAGCCGACGAGATGCGGCGGGCGCAAGGACCATTGCCAACTACTTCACGACGGTCGATCATACCGCGCCACCCGATTTCGATCCAGTGAAATGACGCAAATAATCTTGGAAATCCGGTCACACGCGGAAATGCGCCGCGGTAATGATGAAGGACCGTCGGCCGATTATTGCGACGCAACAACCGAGAACCAAGAAATCACACGGACTTTTCCTGCAAGGCGGAATTCTTCTTATGTCAGTACTTCGCCACCACGGCCACCTTTCCCGTCAGGCCGTGGAGCGAAATCACTTCTCGGTCGGAACAGAAATCGGTCCAGGGGCGGCCATTGACAGTCACCGAGCGGATCAGCAGGGCCTTGGGGTGCCGCAAACGCAATCGCACGGCCCCCGACGGCGTGCGGGAAGGCATCTCCACCGTGGCCGCGATCTTGCCACCCTCCACGTCGGAAACGATCTCGTAGGCGATCGTGCCGAACCAGGTAGGGGCATTCTTGACCACGATCATCTTGCCTTGCCGGAGCCTTAGTATGGGTGGTCAACCGCACATTCCTGGTCAACGCTCGCCGTCGTATCGCCGGGGATCGTCTTGTCAACTGAAACTTCCTTGACTTGTTTTCCCTTCTTGTCAAGGATGCGGGTCGTGATCCGGCAGGGGGTCGGGACGTGATTCTCATTGACCACGTCCGTTTGAATGCGGATGGTCGCCGAATCCGCGGCGATACTGCGCGTGCTGAGACAAAGCAGAGAAACGGCAAATAGCGAAACGGCAAACGCCAATTTGATGCTATTCATACAATCCTCAGCAGGACAAGGCAGCATAAATAAGTTCTCGTGGCAGGTCTCCGGCGGTATTTCAAGGCGTGAGGTGGGGCGGGGCGGACGAAACGTAGCAGCGGCTCCGAAAGGCTGCTTTCACGACAGGAACCATCCGGCGACCCTCAGGTTATCATGTGTCCCGAGCGGGCATCAATTATACTTTGGTATAGGCGCGGCGATTCTCCCTCGAGACCAGCCCTTTTCCTCATCGCTCTCGCTACTCGAGGTGGACGATGCCGCGCTGGATGGCCAGCGTCGCAGCCTCGGTGCGGTCGCTCGCTCCCAGCTTCTGCAGCAAGCTGCCCACGTGGACTTTCACGGTGACTTCGGCAATGCCCAATTCCCGGGCGATCTCCCGGTTGGTGCGGCCCAATACCACCCAATGCAGCACTTCGTTCTCGCGGCTGCTCAGTTCCGGCCGCGCCTGGCGGGCCGCGAGTTTGGCGGCGATGGCCGGCGGAAAGTAGGTCTGGCCCAAGTGGACAGCCCGAATGGCGGCCAAGAGTTCTGCTCGCTCGGCCGATTTTGGCAGGTAGGCGGCGACTCCAACTTGCACCGCGCGAAAGACGTCTTCCTCGCCCTCATAGACGGAAAGGAGCAGCACGCGGGCTTGGGGAAACTCCTCGCGGATGGCCTCCGTCGTCTGCATGCCGCTGATGCCCGGCAGCCGCCAATCCATGACGGTGACGTCGGGCACGTGTTGGCGGAACAGTTCGATGGCCTGCTCGCCACTGCCGCACTCGGCGGCCACGATCATGTCCGCTTCCGCCTGGATCGCGCCCATCAATCCAATGCGCACGATGAAATGATCGTCCACCAAGAGCAGTCGAATTTTCGCGGGCTTCTTCACTACGGGTTCCTTTCCAACGTCCCCCTCTCCCTCCGGAAGAGGGCTAAGGTGAAGGCACTTTGTCGTCCGCCGCGACCTTGATGGTTGTTCCTTTCCCTACCGCGCTCTGGATCTTGAAACCAGCGTGGATTCTCTCGGCACGTTCACGCATTCCCAGAAGGCCAAAGTGCCCTGCGCTCAGGGCCATGGCTTGCTCGACGTCGAAGCCCGTACCGTCGTCCTCGACGCGCAATTCCACGCCTTGCTCGGCGAACGAGAGCCAGAGCTTCACCCGGCTCGGCTTGCCGTGCTTTAGCGCATTGCTGAGCGCCTCCTGCGCGATGCGCAGCAGGTTCGTCTCGATCTTGCCGGGCAGGCGGCGAGGCTGACCTTCGACGACGGTCTCCACGGCGACCGGCTGTCCGTCGCGGGCGCGGGCTGCCACCTCCTGAAGTGCCGAGGCCAGATCGCCGCTTTCCAGCAGGGAGGCCCGCAGGTCCATGATCGAGCGACGGGCCTCGGCCCGACTGTGCCGCAATAGCAATCGGGTCAGGTCGAGCAGCCGATGCGCCGTGTCCGGCACATCGGGAAGTTTCGCACTGACCGTGTCCAACTGCAGCGAAATGCCGGCCAACTCCTGTTCCAAGGTGTCGTGCAGTTCCCTCGCGATTCGCCCCCGCTCCTCGTAGACAGTTTCTCGGGCCATCTGCCGGCGGATGATCCCCGTCTGTACGGCGACGCGGTAGCGGAGGACGACGACCCACAAGACGGCCGCCATCGCCATCAGCACGACCGCCGCCACGGCCGCGAGAATCCGGGGCGGCGTCCACCACGACGGCTTCCGCAGCACCATTACGCCGTCGGGCGAAGCCAGCAGGAGCTGAAACCTGCCGGGCCGAACGTCGGCTTTCAGGGGACCCTGCTTGAGCAGGTCCTCCCTGCGCGAGTTGATGCAGACGCCCTCCAGCCGCAGCCAACTGTCCTCCGCCAGCCCGGCCAGCCGGGAAAGGTCCGAGGCATCGGCGAGTAGCGCCAAGAACACCTTTTCGCCGGACTGCAACACGAGCGTCGGTTGCTCGGGATTGAGCGAAGCCTGCAGCAAGAGACCTTCCATGACCACCCGACGGCAGTCATAATCGCCGCTGAGCGCCTTCTCGGTCGTGATGGCCGGTGGCTCGGGCAGGGGACCGGACCCGCAGGTCTGGTAGACCGCGTCCTCGAGGGTCGGGTTCCATTCACCCTGGGCGGGAAAGCCGGCCACGTCGACCCGGCAGCCCGGCCGCACCTGGGGCGGTTCGATCGTTTTCACGTACACGGCGGCGTCGTCACCTTGGACGTACATGCCGCGGTCGGCGACCGCCTGGGTCACGGTTCCTTGGATACGGACCCGTTCCGATACGGAATGCAGGACATCGAACCGCATCAAGGACGCAATCGGCCTGACCGGCAGCGCAAAGGGCTTGCCCGGCAACGGCCCAACAACATGGAAGTCATCGAGCGCGGCGGCGGCCAGCCACATGCCGAGAAACTGGTTGTTGTTGTTGAGAATCGCCGTAAACACGCCGCGGACGCGGACCGTGGCGCCGACCAGTTCCCTGGGCAGCTTTTGCGTGGGCGGGTCACAAAAAGCAGCCGCCGTCACGCGTCCGGCAGGCGAGGCCACCGTGACTGCCACGGATTCCACGGCGCCCTCGAACAGGCTTTCGCTGGTTACCTGGCGGACAGTCCCGGAAATCTCAATCCATTGATTCTGGTAGCGGGGATCGGCGAGTTGTACGATCGGTGGCTGGAGCGGTTCCGGCAGCGGCGCCCGGCCGAGGACCTTCACGACCACCGCGGCATCCTCTTTGCCGCGTATCGTAGGCGAGAATCGTCCAAAGTTGGTCCTCCCTTCGATCTGTACGAGCATTCCCTGGGTGAATCCCGTCCTTTCCAGCCAAGGGAGTTTGTCGGGCGAGACATAGATCCCACCGCTTTCGTCCTGCACGAACATCAACGACATGTGAGGATTATTCAAGGTGACGACGCCACGAATGCGGACCGGGTAGCCGCGTCGCGCCTCCTCGGCCGCGAGTTGCCGGATCGCGCCGACCGTGGTCAGTACGGGCAAGGGGCCGAGAGTCTTGGCAGTCTCGCCTTCACTGCCCGCAGGGAGCAAGCATGCCAAGACAATGCCAAGTGTGAGAGAGATGCTCATGACCGCCACCTTACACGATGGGCCGTGAAAATACAACTCCCGGACCACAAGGCGGCACGCCAGTGCCTGACACTATCGCCTCTTCCGGTACCTTGAGCGAGGTATCGTACGGTGGCGCCACAGCGGCGGCAATCATGGCCTCCACATCGACTCGCCTTTGGTGGTGGTGCTGATCGTCACCGTTGGCTTGGAATGAAAGCTCCGCACCACCGGATTGAACGTCGGCGCGGCCACCTTGCCTCCGCCCGTGGTGCTTAGTGGTCCGGGCCCAGGGCGATATCGATGGTCGCATCCTTATCCGGGGCAATTTGTTGTTTCTTCTCACGCCCATCCCAGAGGATTCGTAACGTCAATGGGGTCAGGTCAGTCGTGCTGAGAGCACCATGAAGCGGCCGCGCGTATCTTTTCACGGGAACCAGAAGATCGCGGAGCATTCCCTGGTCGTCTGCCGAGCGTTTTGTCAGCAACATGCCGTTCCTGTCATACAACTCAACAACGGCGTCGGGACATTTTGCTGGTCCCGCCGTCACCTTGACCGCTACCGGCCAGCCGGTCGATATATTATCGATAGCTCCCCCGCCAAGCCAGTGGATGCTATCGGTTACGTTGTCCGGGAAAGACGATCCGATGAGTTTGACGTTCGTGTAGGGTTGATTATAGAACCCCATCTCATACGGATAGAATTTGCGGTCCTGCACGCCATCGCTTGACTTCTTGAACGTGTTATGCAAGAAGAGGATGTTCTTGAACGGATCCGCCTCGCCGACCGAGCCGTATCCTCCCAAACCTACGCCGATATTGTTGGACTCGAAGGTATTCCCGGCGACGGTTAGGTCGTCGTCACTCCGGCTGGTATTGATATCCATCGCGTGGGCCCAATTAAACTCGTCGTCGGGAACCGTGCGCGCGACCGTGGCTTTGATGAAGTTATTGGTAAAACGGATATTCTTGGACCCTTCAATGACTTGCACGATGCGCACACCCGAGGCGCCGTGGAACGTTGTCTCGTCGGAAATCGCTTCGAAATGGTTATCGTGGATGTTGATGTCGGTGAGCGTGCCCAAAACCTTATAACTTCTCATCTCAAATGCCCGCACGGTCGTTCCGGTGTTCCCATACTCGCGGTTGGGGTATTCACGCACGATGACCGAATTGCCGGCGATTTCACAATCCGTGTTGCCGCCATCCATAACGGCGATTCCGCGGGTAGAGCCGGTAATGGTGTTGTGCAGTAATTTAATCCTGGCTCCCGCGTTCAACGCGAAACCGTTAGTGATGGCGACATTGCCATGCAGCGTACAGTTTTGCACGACGTCATACTTTCCTGCCGGAGCCCTGCCGCCCGCGAAAATGCCTCCTTGCGGGTAATTGGTCACCGTACAGTTCTCGACGACGGTCACTCCCCCGGCGACGGCCATCGCGCCACGGACTTCGTCCCGCCGGTAATTAATCGGTCTCCGCCGCGGTGTCCCCATTCCCTTAGGCGGCGTTGTCGGCGCCGTGCCCGGATAGCTGAGCGTACAATTACGGACGGTCATGGTGGTCGTAGGATCATTGCCGAGATTGGCGTTGATCGGAACCAGATCATCGCCCCAGGTATAGGTGGAGATCCCGTCGAGCACGACGGGACCGTTGGTCGCTCTGAGCACGACCGCATGGCATGCTGAACCGCCTTGCCGCCCTTGCACGATCCCATAGCTCCCGGCCGGCCTTTTCTTCCACAACGAATCCTTGATGGTGGGCGCGTTGACCTTGGTGGTAAATTGCCAGACGTTGGAAATATCTTTGATATGTTTTGGCATATTATCAAATACCGTCATCATGGCGCCCGAAGCCTCATTCCACCATAAGGACCAAGCGCTTCCCCAGGCGCCGTCACGCGTGGCCAAAATTGCCGCGTCACATGTCCGCGTCAAGATGACGCGGTTCAGTTTTATCGAGGTGGGGGTTTTCGACGGAGTCAGGGTGATCTGAATATACACCGGGTTGGTAGTGGCCGGGATGAAGTTGAACTGCGGGCAATGTCCATGAGAATCATTGCCGGATTCACCACGCTGCCAGGGCGCGACGAGCTTATGGGTGACGGCATCGAAGACTTCCAGTTTGACGGTATTCCACCCGGTGGTTCCGACCCCCGAAAGCGCCGCGCAGGCGGTATACGTTCGATGGGCTTTGGGAATCGTGATTTTCCCGGACTTGATCACGCGCGGAGTGTTTCCGCTCTCGACCGACCATTTCAACACCTTGTCGCTATGCAGATAACAATCATTGGGAGAAATGGTCAGCTTGGAAGTCGCCGCGCCGCTGGTATCCCAATCGGTGATCGAGGTGGCCCCCGTCCGATCGGCTGAAAAATTGCCGTTGGGGACCTCAATGGGCGCGGCATTGTTGTAAGTGATGGTGTGCCCGTTCAGGTCAAGCGTAATGCCGGGCTCAGAAATCACGAACGCCGTTTCGTCTACGGTGACATCGGTCTGCAATACATAGGTTTCGTTGGGCCTATCCAACAGGTAGGGCGCGGGTCTCGCTGTAAGCCATGCTTCATCGATATCGGTCGAGTTGGCCGATTTGGTTGGTTTGGCAACACTGGCAACAGGGCAGCAGAAAAAAGTCCCTAGTACGGCGATAGTTGCCACCATGCGGGGGACTGTGCGATTCAGACTCGGCAGTGTGTTCATGTTGATCTCATTCCTTAAGGTATTCGGACTTCGGCATTGGGCTGCAAGCCAAGACCGCAGGGGATCATAAATTCGTGAAACCTCGTCGGCACCCGGTCGCAAGTTCTCACTCGGCCTCGACGCTATACTTGTTCCTGAGCACTTGTCCGCCGAGTTTGCGGATTTGCTCGGCGAGCGCGGCCGTCGAACAATCCGCCGTCCCCTGGACCCCGGCCTGCTGCCTGAGCCGCTTGACCATCACGCGATAGTCGCCGACCATGTGATGCTGCGTGCCCGCAATGTCGCGCAACTCGCAGGCGAGCGTCTTGCACTCGCCGAGGAGTCAAGTCGAACGGTACGACTGCGATACTATCTTGCCCCTGCGAAGAAGTCAACGCCCGCAAGAAGTTCGCCTGTATCACGGTGCCCTTGCGGCCGTCACGGCCAAGAGGGACGGTGTGGCCCGCGCAACATCGACGTGGCTGAGGCCGTGCCGTGCGGTTTATTCCACTCTTGTTCCATTCGTGGTTGGGCAGACTTGGCCGCGTCCAATGGCCGATCTGTTCGCTGGTGGCAAGACGGCATGAGTCAGAAAAAAGTGCTTCCCGCGGCATTTCTCTCGCCACCATCGCTGCGGCCGACCCGCCGTTTCGGGTCAGGCAGTGGTGTGACCACATCGAGACAAAGGGCCTTTTGGCGTTTTTGAGGTGATTTTGTACGTCCACGGTCGTATTTGGATTTCACTAAAGGTAGTTGTTCACATAACGGAAACTGCGGGAATACGATCGCTTGACACTCTTACGATAGTTCGGGCACAGCCAAAGGCCGTATCCATTTTTGTGCCACTTCGTGCCATTTCCTGGCCACTTTGTGCCATTCTGTGCCACTTTGTGCCATCTTGTGCCACATGTGTTCATGCGTACAGTATATAGGAGTAGGACTCATGGTGCTTTCTTCCAGCTATTTAAGTGCAGAGTCATAAAAATAATTAATTGCCGCCAAGGCAAGTGCGGCCGTTCGCGGCCGTTGCCCGGGCCGTAGGGTGGGTCGAGGTACGAGACCCACGCGCCACAGGTTCCGCGCAGCCGCCGGCGCGGACGCCGACTCGGGCAAGTCGGCGCCGCGCATTGCTAATGGCCCCCGGTTCGCTACGCCGGGGGCCGGTCGAATTGTCAAAGAACAAATGCACGCGCAAAGTATTCAGCCGTGGCTGAATCTTCTTCAGCGCGCTTTATACCCACATAATACGCAAAGAATCTCCGCTCCATTGCGCGCGGGACGCGAACTTGCGTCGCAAGTCCAATCGCTCGTTGCACTTTCGGCATCTGTTGTCCGGCCTGTTTCCAACACGCGCTCTCCCCTTCTCCCCTTCTCCCCTTCTCCCTTGCTCCCTTGCTTCCCCGCTCCTGCCGCTGAAGAGAACCTCACGTCCCGAAAAATAGTCTTCGGACCGAAGGCGTAATGTTTCTATGAGAGGCGCAAAATCAGAAACATTCATCAACCACCATTCCCAGACCATGAAAGAACCCGATCACACTACGGCCGGTAGCCGGCAGCCGAAGCAAGCCTTGCTGCCGCAAATCACCAAGCTCGCCGAGGAGGGCCTTAGCTCACACCAGATCGCCACGAAACTCGGTCGTTCCCCCTCGACCATTGCTCGCTGGCAGCGAGAGATGCGCGACAAGTCGTACTCGCAGGAACCACCGGACCCCACCGAAAGGATCGCCCGGAAGATCAAGCGTTACCGCTCGATCTATCGCAAGTTGATCGCTGCCTGGCGCCGCTCGCAGGGCGACAAAGAGGTGCGGCTGGTCGAAGACACGGCCCCGGCCGGCGAGCCAGCCGCCGGCAAGAAAAAACGCTCGCTCCGTACGGAAACGCAGACGGGCAACGCCGCCTATCTGGCCAAGGCCCTGGACGTCCAGCGGCGCATCGACCAACTCGAGGACCGCCTGGCTGGCCTGCACGATACCGAGACGGAAACCTGCGGCGACGGCCGCTCCCCTCTGGCGGACCTCACCGATGAAGACCTGGAAAGGTTCACCAACGACGACCTGGACACGCTGACCGACGACGAGCTTGATACCGTCTCCGCCCGGCTGCGGGCCAAATACGAACGCGAGGGCGCGAAGAATCTGCGGCCCTCGGTGACCAGCGAGGAACTCCGCGCCATGACCGATGAACAGCTTGACGCCTTGGCCAATGAACTGCGGGAGGAAATCGCCCGCGGCGAGCAAGCCGCCACGTCTGACGTCTGAAATTTGCAATTTGGTAACTGTTTAGCGGAATGTGGGAGCAGACGCCAGCCCGCTTGTCGGGCTGGTGAACAAGTCTTTTTAGCGAGTAAAACTTACACTGATCGATCCACGACCCCTGCCGGCTTGTCCAACCGGTGAAGAAGTCTCTTGGCGATGCCCGCTGCCCGCATCGCTTGCAAGACTCATTCACCCGCCGGACAAGCCGGCAGGGGTCAACGAAGTATTTTTGGCCATCGCGTCTTCGCGCACAAGACTTTTTCACCTGCCAGGCAAGCTGGCAGGGGTCGTCTTCTTCATCCTGCTAAACAGTCACGAAATTTGCAATTTGCAATTTGCAATTTGAAATCTGACCTTTCATCCCGAACCCCACAATCATGACGAATTACTCCCAAGAGTCCGTTTACAATCGGGCGCATCGCGAACAGGCCCGGCACCAACTCCTGCCGTTTACCACGTACACCAAGCCGGACTACGCGACCATGCTTTGCGTGACCAACATGCTCTTGCACGGCATCCAGGACCCCAGTTTCGTCCGCCACGACAACACCCCGCACCACCATGAAGCACCAAAGGTGCGCCCAATTTCAGCCCAGGCCAACGGCCCGGTGACCCGTACCACGATCAAGCACCGAAGGTGCGACCGCATACCAGCCCAGGCCATCGGCCTGGGTTTAATGCCCCGATAACAATTCAGGGCTGAAAGCCCGTCCTATCAGGAGACCATCATGCCGCAATCGCTCAGCTTGTTGCTCGTGCATTTCGTGTTCAGCACCAAGGAACGATTTCCCTACCTGGGCGATGCGGTTCGCCCGTCGCTGCATGGCTACCTGGCCACCGTGGCCCGCAACCGGGGCACGCATGTTACCGCGTGGGCGGCACAGCCGACCATGTTCACCTGGCCGTCCGGCTCTCGCGCACGGCGACCGTCGCAAGTCTTGTCGAGGAGGTGAAAACGTCGTCGTCGAAGTGGTTGAAGACGCAGCCGACGGACCTGGCGCAATTCGCCTGACAGCGCGGTTACGGCGCATTTTCCGTGAGGCCGACCGATTTGAACGCGCTGATCGCCTATATCGAGGGGCAGATGGAACACCATCGCACGCGATCATTTCAGGAGGAATACCAGGCATTCCTAACGAAATACGGGATCGAATTCGATGAGCGATACGTATGGGATTGAACCATGAGGCGGGCCTTTGGCCCTTGAACCGCAGGGGCGGCGATGCGGACCTGGGGCGATGCCCCAGGCTGATATGGTTCTGGGCCTTCGGCCCGGCGGCAATGCCGGCGTCAATAGCCTCGATATCGATTTCCATCCCTAGCACCGAACGTGCGCCACATACCAGCCTAGGCCAACGGCCTGGATACAATATCTCGTACCACCATCAAGCACCGAAGGTGCGCCCAATATCAGCCTAGGCCAACGGCCTAGGTAGAATAGCCCCAAGCAAATGCTAGGGCTGAAAGCCCGATTTATCACTTGTCTTTGCTGACCTTGAACGCCTTGCTGAAGGCCTTGCTGCCGAAGACCATTTCAATCTGTTTATCCGGCTTGGCGGCGGTGACCTTTGCCTGGCACTTGTCGCAGCAGAACTGCACATCGACGCCGGCCACGTTGACCTTCGTCGACGCGTCCAGGTCTCCTCCCGTCAATGGACAGTCGGTCTGCTTGGCCTGACCGCTGGCGGCCAGTTGCAGATTGGCTTTCGTGACAAACTTGGCATTATCTGCGTCGAACTTCGCCTTGCACTTCGTGCAGCAGAAGCAGACCTTGCCACCGCCGAAAGCGGATGACACCGACTTGTCGATCGACTGGCCCGATACTGGGCATAGCAACTTGGCTGACGAATCGGCCTTGTCCGCCGAAAAGGCAACGGCCGCCGCCAGCAACAAACTCAATCCAAGACCTGCAAGCAGAAATGCTCTCATGATAGAACTCCAGAAAACGGGTGGGAACCAAAAAAGGCGAGACTTCGTATTGTATAATACGTTCCCGGCGAGATGGCAGTCAATAGCGCCAGGGCGCACGTCTCCCACAGGGCGTGCCCCGGCGTCTCTGCCCACTCCTTTCCGGAAGATTTCGACGACCGTTTCCAACTACTCCGCAATCCGGTACAGATGCACGCCGTTGCCGGCGAAGGCGTCGGTGAATAGGCCGTTGTCGACACGGATCGTCCGGCCTTCGCCGAGCGCTTCTGCCGTCCGGGTTCCCGCCAAGCCCTTGACGCGGAAAGTGGCCTTGGCCTCTTCGCAGTACATCGCCGCGCTGAAGACATACGTGGCTCCGTCCTTGCGTTTGACCATCGCGTGAACCGGCGTCTTCGGATTGCTGGACTCGACCACAACGCCGTCCACGACGGTCTCGCTGTTCAAAACGCGTGCCAGCGAGGTGATGCGCTTGTTGACGGTCGTCACCACGGCCAACATTGCCGGATTGTCCAAGAGGGCGTGCTCGTTGAACTTCGGCTTGAACTGATGCACGAAGTAGTCAATCCCGCGCGCTCCGTGGATGATGGCCATCCAGACCTCGGCCTTGACCTGCTCCGGGGTCGCTGCGGCATCGGGCGAAGCGATCGTGCCGGTTTCGAGGTGGACCCACACCGGCTTGCTGTCTTGGCACCATTGGCGCAAGCGCCGCACGCCGAGGGGCACGTACCAGAGCGCATCCTTCACCGCGAGGTTGTCGTGGGCCGCGGGGTAGATGTCGAACCCCGCAATGTCGCAGCCTTCGATGTACTTGGCGTAGTCCTCCAGGTGGCCCGTGCGCTCGCCGCGGCCGTAGTACTTCTCCCAGGCAACGCCTTGCCCCAACCCCACGAAGATCGGCCGCGTGGGATCGCCGGCTTTGGCTTTCCGGTAATCGCGGACGATCCACTGCGGCGGCACGGGCGGGCCATAGCCCTTGTAGTCCCGCTTGGCCAACCCCTGCTGTTGGTAGATCTCAGGCCAGCCTTCCTTGATCTGCTCCTTGTCGCCCTTCCAGAACTCGGCAAACGTCTGGGCATTGTCCGGTTCATCGCCGTGCATCCAGCCGACGAAGAGCGGCTCGTCCAGGTGTGCCCGAGCGAAGTCGTTCAGGTCGCAGATCACCGGCATGTTCGCCTCGCCGAGCGACTTGACTTGTGCCGCGGTCGGGCCTTGCCACAGTCCGATGTAGAGATTGATGCCGGCGGCCTTGTAGCGGGGGGCATTCTTGGGGTCCTGGAGCCAGACGGCAATGGGGAAGTAGTCCTCGCCCTTGCCCGGCCCGTTCTTCCACTGGGCGTAGGGAGTGGAGTTCCAGGGGGCCTGTGGCGGCAGCACGGCAAGGTCGGCCGGCGGCGGCGGGGGCGGCGGCGGCCACAGCGGGGCGACACGCGCCGGCGGGCCAAGCGCAACATCCACGTCGTCCACCCACAGCGTTTGCTTGGCATCGGTGGCGTCGCCGAAAAAGACCACGCTCACGAAGCCTTTCAGCTTTGATTGGTTCCAGTTGAAGTTCTTCACATCCTGGTCATCGTACGTTAGGCGCATCCCCTTGTCGGGGTCGAAGTCGAAGGTCCATTTGTGCCAGCCGGTGGCGCGTCGGATCCCCAGGTACGTCACCTCCTGCCAAGGCTTCTGTTTTTTGGGATTGACGGTGGCGGCGGCGTAAGTCGTCGCGCCGCCGAGATAGGGCGCGTAGATGGCTCCCACCGCCACCATGTGCCCGTCGGCCTGCATCAGCCCCCACATGGCCCCGGCCCCATAGTCCTGGGGCTTCGCGGGTTTTGCGGCATCTTCGTAGACCCACATCCGAACCGTGCCTGCTCCGTCCTTGTCGCGCAGGGGCCAGACCGCTTTGCCGCCCGGTCCCAGTCGCAACGAACCGCCTTTGCGTCGGCCGGCCGGCGTGCCGGCGGCTTCGAGCCCTTTCGCGCCGTTACGATCTTTCGTCGTATCCACACTCACGTCGCCGCTCACCGCGAGCCCCTTGAGGGCGTCGGCGTTGTCAAACGTGAGCGAAGCGCTTTCCGCCTTGGCCGCCAGCATTGCCACCACGCCCAGCGCCAGGCCAAGCCCGATCATTTTACGAGTCATCATCTCCGACCTTTCTTCTGTAGCCCGATTTCCGCCAAATACGATAGCCAGCTCCACCAAAGACTTTCGAGAGCACGGCATTATCCTGCCGCCAAACATTTTGCCATAAGCTGCGTAGCCGTTCAACTCCCTGGCGCACGCCGAGGAGTCAAGTCCAACGGTACTGCCCTTGTTACCAATCATCCCACAAGTCGGTACTGAGATACTTCAAGCCGGAATCACAGATCAGCGTGGTGATGGTTTTTCCCCGGCACGGGCCGCCCAGCAGTTGCAGCGCGGCGGCCAAATTGGCCCCGGACGAAAACCCGGCAAAGATTCCTTCCTCGCGTGCCAATCTGCGGGCCGCGGCGATGGCGTGCTCATCGCTTACCTGCAAGAAGCCGTCGACGTGAGCCGGTTCCAGCATGGGAAGGCAAGCCATGGCGTAGCCGCCCCCTTGGATGCGGTGATTCGCGTGGATTACCGGTTGACCAGCGAGAATAGCCGCCCCCATGGGCTCGACGACGTAACACTGAATCGACGGATCGTGCGCTTTCAGCGCGGCGGCGCAGCCCGCAAAGGACCCGCCCGTACCGACGAAATCGCAGAAGGCATCCACGGCCCCGCCGGACTGTGCGAGGATTTCCGGCCCGGTGTGCAGCAGATGCGCGCGGTAGTTGCCGCGGTGTCGGAACTGGTCGGCGCGGAAAGCGCCACGCTGGGCCACGATCCGCTGGGTTTCAATTTCCACCCGTTCCAGGTCCCCGCCTGAAACCCGGCCTGGCTGCGAGCTGGACAACTGGTCAACCAGGATGACCTCCGCCCCCAGGGCGGCCATCATCCGCACCCTTTCAACCGAGTTGCCTTTGGACATCACGGCCACGAACGGATAGCCTCGGACCGCGCATACGATGGCCAGCCCGGTCCCCGTGTTGCCGCTGGTCAACTCGGCGACCGTCTGGCCGGGCCGCAGTGTGCCGTCCGCTTCGGCATCTTCGATAATTTGCAGGGCGATGCGATCCTTTTTCGACGAGCCGGGGTTGAGATACTCCAACTTGGCAAGAATGCGGCCATCGAGATGCTGCGTGATGCGTGCCAGCTCCACCAGCGGCGTGTTTCCAATGGCCTCCAGCGTGGAAGGCAAGCAGCGATCGCTTCGAGTCATGTCGGGATGTGCATTCTCAAAGAGGCAAGAGTCCGTGAATTCAGCGACGGCGGATTTCGTGTGTTCAAAAATATCAGACCGATATTCCCTTTGCAATGAGCTTGGAACCGAGTCAGGCTCGTTTACCCATCCAGCTTACCAATGCTTTGCCCCCGCGGCTAGCGGCAGGGCAATCATACTTTCGTATAGGTGCGCGGGAGTCGTGCCGCACGCGCTTGTGCCGCGGCGCGGCGCGAGTACAATGAATGACCGGAAATCGTCGGAGTCTTCTTGCCTCCTACGATTCCCACCGCACCGGCCTTCTCCGCGGCCAACGGGTACCCGTGCATGCCAGGCCGTGAACGGTTCGTTCGCACGCCCCAGCCCGTTTATCTAGCAATCAGGTGGCATATGATTTTCTCGCGCAATGTCCGTGGGTCCAGTTGTTGGTGTGCGGTCGTACTCCTGACATATCTTACCGGCAGCACGTTGATGGCCCGCGGTGCGGTAGATTGGCCACCCGACCGCGATGCCCCCGGGGACCGGATGATTCAAGAGTATCTCGCCCGCGAGGCGGGGAGGATCGACGCGACGCTCTTGAAGGGCATCACATCGAGCCGACAATGGGAGGAGCTTCGGCCCAAGTACAAGGCGGAATACTACTACATGCTCGGCCTCGCGCCGATGCCGGAAAGAACGCCGCCGGGCACCCGGCACACGGAACAAGGCAGGATTTCGCCGGGTGCCGGGTCGGCCACGATCACCGGGACGCTCCAGCGCGACGGCTACACGGTCGAGATGCTCCACTACCAGAGCCGCCCGCGACTCTACGTGACGGGCAATCTATACCGCCCCAGCCAGATCCCGGTTGGCCGGCGTTTGCCGGCGGTACTCTACGTCTGTGGGCATAACTACCAGGGCCGGCCGGGTAACAAGACTGCCTACCAATCACACGGCATCTGGTTTGCCAAGCACGGTTATGTTTGCTTAGTGGTCGATTCCTTGCAGTTGGGCGAGATCGCCGGCATCCATCACGGCACTTATCGCGAGGGCCGCTGGTGGTGGCACTCGCGCGGCTACACGCCGGCCGGTGTGGAATGTCTCAACGGCATCCGCGGGATCGACTACCTTACGAGCCGGCCGGACGTGGATCCCCAGCGGATTGCCGTCACCGGCATCAGCGGCGGCGGCGCGGCCACGTTCTGGATCGCCGCGGCCGACGAACGGGTCTCCGTGGCGGTGCCCGTCAGCGGAATGGCTGACCTGGGCGCTTATGTTTCCAACCGCGTCATCAATGGCCACTGCGACTGCATTACCTTCTACAACACGTTTCAGTGGCCGTGGGCCCGGATTGCCGCGATGGTGGCGCCGCGGCCGCTGCTGGTGGCCAACAGCGACCAGGACCGGATCTTCCCCATGGACGCCAACGACCGCGTGATCAACCGGCTGAAGCGGGTTTATAGCCTTTTCGGTGCAAGCGATCAGGTCGATTCCTTGCTGAGCGTGGGCGAGCACGCCTATCGCCAGGACCTCCGCCAGGGCGCCTATCGCTTCATCAACATGCACCTCAAGGATGATCCGCGGATCGTCGCCGATAGCGAGCAAGACTTGGCGACGGGCCAACCGCCCAATCGGCACTATCCGATCGAGCCCGAACGCTTGCAGGTCTTCCGTACGGACGCGGACATTCCCAAGGATGAGTTGAATACGAGCATCGACCGGCACTTCGTGGCGGTGGCCCAAGTCTCACCGCCGCGCGCGGGCGGGTTCGCGGCCTGGCGGACGTCGCTGCGGGAGGAACTGCGCCGCGTGACCTTCCGCTGCTTTCCCGAGCGGATTCCGGCCGCGCGGCTGATCCAGCAAATTCAGCCCGACGACGCCCGCCTCGAGAGCGAGCCGGGGATCGAGGTCGGCCTGAAGCTGGTCACCGCCCTCAAACCGGCCGACGAGGTGAAGCGGGTCCTGCTGATCGTGCGAAACCCCGAGAGCACGGCATCGATTCCCGATTGGTTGCAGCGCGTACAGGAGGTCGGCGACGAGCTGTACCTGTGTGCGCCGCGGGGCGTGGATCGCACCCGCTGGACGCGGAAGAACCCGCCGAACTACGTGGAGCGGGCCCACGTGCTCTTGGGACGCACCGCCGACACCGGCCAAGTGTGGGACATTGCGGCCACGGCCCAATACCTTCATGCGAAGCGCGCGGGCAACGTTCCCGTGTACGTGCTCGGCGAGGGTCCAGCGGCAGTGCTTGCTGCTTACGCCGCCTTGTGGGAGCCTCAGATTGCCGGCGCGATCTTGAACAAGCCGCCGCTGGGCCACATGGAAGCCGATGCCCCGGCCCTCTTGAACGTGCTGCGCGTGTGTGACATTCCCGACGTGCTGGGCATGCTCGCCCCGCGCCCGCTTGTCATTTATTCCGACCGCGCGGGGACATTGGAGAAGGTGGCCGCCATCTACGCAACGGCAGGTGAGCCGCGAAAATTCACGCGTGGCCCGTTACCTAAAGGAGCAAGGCTATGACAATTCGTTCACGGGCGATTTCCGCCCTGATTGCGTGCTGGCTGGCGTTGTCGGCTGCCCCGGGCGCGGCTGCCGAGGAGAGGGTCCTGTTCGACTTCGCCGGACAATCCAGTGTGCAAGACTGGGCGCCGGTAAGGCTGCCGGAAGTCAAAAGCCCAACCTGTGGGTCGCCGAACCCTGCAACCGCGACTGGGAGGCGGACTCGGCCAATTGCTATTTTTACGCCAAGGGCAAGCACTGGAAGGCCGTCAGCGGGCTGCACTACGGCGACGACCCCGACTTCTGGCCCGTCTTCATCGCGCATGGTCCGGCCGGCGGTGGAACGGTCAGCGCCTGGGATTTCACCGCGGCGGTGAAGTTTTGGTTCGACGGCCGGCACGCCAATCACGGGTTCTTCCTGTACGGCGATTCCAACGACTACATGCGGATGTACACTCCACGGGCCAAGGATATCAGACTTCGCCCGGCGATGATGGTGATCTACGAGCCGAAGTAGGAGCGAAATCATGACGCTGACGATGCGTAGGATTCTTACGTGGTGGCTGCGAGCGGCAATGTTGGTCGTCGTCGCCGATCTACCCGCTGGACTACCCACGACCTGCGTCGCCGACTGGCCGCAGTGGCGTGGTCCGAACCGCGACGGCATCTCGGTTGAAAAAGGCTGGAGCAGCCACTGGCCCGAGAAAGGCCCCAAGGTCCTGTGGAAGGCCAAGGTTCATACGGGGATGTCTTCCTTCGCCATTGTCGGCAACCGCCTGTACACCATGGGCTACTCGATGGATAAGCCCGGCCCGGGCGGCAAGTTTGAGAAGGACGAGGAGGGCCGGGCGCTGGGCAAGGATTTTGTCTGGTGCCTGGACGCCGGCACGGGCAAGATGGTGTGGGAGCACTCGTATCCGGCCTTTGGCAACGAGACGTACAGCACGCCGACGGTCCACGATGGCCGCGTTTATACCCTGGGTCGGTTCGGAGAACTTCTGTGCCTTGACGCCGCCTCGGGGCGCATCGTCTGGAACAAGAACCTGGTCAAAGATCTCGGGGGGAAAAGGCCCTATTACGGCTACGCCTGCTCACCGCTGCTGGTACGCGACTTGCTCGTGGTGGAATGCGGCGGCAAGGAGGCTTTGGTCCTCGGCCTGGACGCGAAGACCGGTCAGCCGCGCTGGAAATGCGGCAAGGGAGAGGCGGGCTTCGCCTCGCCCGTCTCCTATGAGTTCGGCGGCAAAACCGGCGTGGTGCTGTTGACGCCCGCGATTGCCCTGGGTGTCAACGTCGCCAACGGAGAGGAGCTTTGGCGATATCCTTGGAAAGAGCGGAAAGAGGGTGTCAGCCCTTGCACGACTCCCATCGTCTATGCGGACAAGGTGTTCCTTTCCGGATCAGGGAACGATCGGATGGACGTCCTTCTCCAGATAACCGGGGACAAGCCGAAGGTCGTCTGGCAGAACGAGGAGATGGCCAACTACTTCCAGTCGTGCGTGTTGGTCGACGGCTACCTGTACGGCACGCACTCCCTTAACCACACCTCAAAGAGCGCCTCGCTGCGATGCGTCCACTTCGATACCGGCGAGGTGAAATGGAAGCAGAAGGGCTTGGGGCACGCACCGCTGATGGCCGCCGACGGTAAGCTCATTATCATGGAAGAACAAGGGAACTTGATCGTGGCCGAGGCCTCGCCCAAGGCATTCAAGGAACTGGCCCGCGCCAAGGTCCTCGACGGCCAGTGCTGGACGTGCCCCGTTCTCTGTGGCGGCAGGCTCTACTGCCGGAACACCGGCGGAGATCTCGTTTGTCTGGACGTGAAGGGGCCATAAGCGGTAAAGGTCGAGGATCCTATCGCAGCTCGAATGAAAGTAGTTCAACTCACACAGTGTTCCAAAGGAGGATTGATCATGGAGTATCGCACCAGCAGGTACCGATTTGCTTTCGCATGCATTGGCCTCGTTCTATTCCTCGCTGGCAGGCCGTTGGCTGCCGCCGAGAAGCTACTCTTCGATTTCAAGGACGGCGCCGCCCTGAAAGCCTGGTCGCAGTTCCTTCCCGACAATCTGAACGTTCCCGGCGCCAAGGAGCCGCCGGTCAAGATCGAACTTTCCGCCGAGAACGCCGTCTCGGGCAAGCGGTGCTTGAAGCTTACGTTCTCCGGCGGCAAGTACCCGGCCGTGGCGACTCATTCTCCGCTGGAAGACTGGACCGTCTACAACAGCTTCAAGGCCGACGTAACCGCCAGCCGCACGTGCCTGGTCGCCTTTCGTGTCGTTCGCGAGGACGACAAAGAGCACCGCGGCTGGGTCAAGCTTGCGTTGCTCCATCAAGGCCGCAACGCGGTCGTGGATGTCGCACCGACGCCAAGAGGACTGGACAACGGACGCCCGCTGAAAGGACCCACGCAGTTTGAAATCATCATGTATGCTCCGCACGAGGGAGAGGCGATCTTCGTGGACAACATTCGCGTCTCCACGGAGGTCCCGGACACAGCTACGCCCCCACACGGCGAGCACGTCACGCCGGGCGACAAGGCGCGCTTCTATCCCAAGCTCGGCAAGATTCCCGTGCTCGGGCTCGGCATCGAGGTGGAGAGCGCCGCGGAATTCGGAAAGCAAATGATGAAACACTGGGTCCGACCTGCCGACAAGACCGTCGAGCAGGTGGAAGCCGAATTCCGCGCGCTGTACGACGGGCTGAAGAAGGAACATCCCCGGGCGGTCATGGCCATCTTCCGCAACGCGCAGAAGGGGTTTGACCCGGCCGCGCCCGAGAAGGAGTACGCAGGCTGGGAGTCCACCGGCATCAGTGCTCATGGGCCCAACGCCGTCCTGCTGGAGTCGCTACGTAGCGTGGCCGGCTCCGAGCGGATGGAAGTGTGTTTCCGCGGCCGGCCGGTGATGCTGCGCGTCGATTTTTCCAGCATTCCCCAGGGCAGCCGGATCCTGGCGGCCCGACTGCTGCTTGTACGCGCGTCGCCGCTGCCGAAAGACTGGGACACGATTCCGAACCTGTTTGTCGCCGAGTTCTGCAACCGGCCCTGGAAGGAGATGGAAGTCAATACTTTCGAGTACGCGCGGGACCAGTTCTGGAAAGAGTCGCACGGATCGAGCTGGGACGGCGACGATCCGGATTTCCTGCCGATCTTTGCCGCCTACGGACCCAGCCAGGGCACGACCAACGTCTGGGACTTTACTGAAGCAGTCAAGTGGTGGACCGATGGGCAGCACCGCAACTACGGATTCACTCTCTACAACGCCATGCTCGACTATAGGGTCGGTTTTATGGCCTGGTCGCGCTGGGCAAAGGAAATCAGCCGCCGCCCGGCGATAATCGCGATCTACGAGCCCAAGAACTGACGGCGAGGTTGGGCTTCCCTCGGACAAGTACTTTGTGATACGAAAAAGAACTAAGGAGCACGAACTATGTTGCGGCAACTATCACTCGTCTGGCTACTAACCACCTGCTTCACTGCCGTGGCCATCGCCGCGGAACCACTGATTTGGGTCGAGGCGGAGGCGGCCGCCAAGCGGCAACTCGTGGACAATGCCGGACTGAACGACGTCAATCCCGACGCGCTCTCCGGTGGCAAGTGGATTTGCAGCTTTTCCCATGAGAAAGATCCTGCCAGCATGGGGGAGTACGCCCTGGAGATTCCCACGGCCGGGCGCTATCACATCTGGGTGCGGGCCGTGGGCGGCACGGGCCTGGCCTATCGCCTGGACGGCGCGCAAAGCCCTGTAAACGTGGCGGTCGACAAGGGGAAGGATGAAATCCCCGTCTCCGCCGATGGAAATCCGTTCTACCCGGGGCGGATCGCCTGGTACGACGCGGGCAGCGTGGAATTGACAGCCGGCAAACACGTCATCACCTGGTACCTGGGCGGGCTGAAAGAGAAGGACCGTTACGGCGGCATGGACTGTTTCGTGCTGACCACGGGCGTCTTCACGCCCAACGGCAAGTACAAGCCCGGCGAGAAATCGCCGCAGCCAACACCCGCTTTCCAGCCGGGTCAGACGTGGGACTTCGTCCCGGCGGCCGACAAGTTCGACCCTTCCGCCCTGCTCGATCTTCGCTACCTCAACGAGAAGGCTGCCGGCGAGCACGGCTTCATCCGTTCGAGCACCGACGGCAATAGTTTCGTGCGGGGCGATGGCCGGCCGATCCGCTTCTGGGCGGCGTCCTCGTCTCCTACGCCGCAGTTCGACCTGGCGTCGCAGAAACACTCCGCACAGTTCCTGGCCAAGCGCGGCGTGAACCTCATGCGCCTGGGCGACAATTCCTTGATCCCGACTGCCCCGGGATCGAAAATCACCGACGTGAATGAGAAGGCGCTCGACGAGATATTCAAGGGCGTTGCCGCCATGAAGTCGGCCGGTATCTACTCGATGATTGTCCCTTACTGGGCCTGCCAAGTGAAGATTCAGAAGAGTTGGGGAGTGACCGATCCCGGCGGCGACAATCCCCAAGGGTTGTTGTTCTTCGAGCCGACGATGCAGAAGGGATACAAGGCCTGGCTGAAGGCGCTTTATGGACGGAAGAACCCCTACACCGGCCTGACACTGGCCGAGGACGCGGCAGTGGCGATCATCGAACTGCAGAACGAGGACAGCCTTCTCTGGTGGGAAACCGACGCCATCAAGGGCGACGCCCAGATCCTCTTGCGGCGTTTGTACGCGGATTTTCTGAAGCAAAAGTACGGTTCGCTGGAGAAGACCCGCCAATTCTGGCAGAACTGCGCGGGCTTCGTGCCGGATGCGTGGGACAAAGGACTCCCTGGGTTAATGCACACGTGGGACCTGACGCGTGACGGCCGTACCAAGAAGGGCAAGATCCCCGGTTTCGAGCAGCGAGTGACCGACCAGACGGAGTTTCTGGCGCGGTTGATGCACAAGTTCAACTCCGAGATGGCGACCTATCTGCGCGACGAATTGGGCTGCAAGCAATTGATCAACGCCTGCAACTGGAAATCCGCCGACATGATGCTGACTCAGGACGCAGAATACTGGTCCTACAGCGCCAATGATGTGATCGCACGGAACTGCTACGTCGAGGTCTATCACCAAGGAGTCCAGGCCGGTTGGAATATCCAGGCAGGCGACTACTACGCCGACGTCTCGATGATCAAGAATCCCGTCGATCTGCCCATCAACGTGAAAAAGCCCCTGGGCCACACGTTCATGCTTCCCGAAATCCTCTGGGTGCCGCCCGATCTGTATGAGTCCGAAGGGCCCTTGATGGTGGCCGCACAAACGGCCCTGACCGGCGTTGACATTTCCTGCTGGTCCGGGAGTGGGATCGGCGGTTGGCACCACAATGACTGGTTCTGTTTCAAATGGGTTTGGGCCGACCCCATGACCTTGGGCCAGTTCCCGGCGGCGGCGCTGATCTATCGGCAGGGGCTCGTCGCGCCCGGCGCGCCGGCGGTTGTCGAGCATCGCCGCCTGCAGGACCTCTGGGAGCGCAAGACGCCGATCATCTCGGAACAGGGCGGCTGGGACCCCAACCATAACGCGGGCAACATCACCTTGACGTCCAGCGTCAAGACGCCGGTCGATCCGCTGGCTTACCTGGTGGGTCCGGTGCAGGTGGCCTACGACAGCGATCCGGCCAAGACCCAGGTCGCGAACCTGGCGAAGTACATCGATCGCGAGAAGAAAACGGTGCGGAGCATCACGGGCCAGATCGAGACGGACTACGGCAAAGGCGTCTACCGCGTCAACGCACCCCTGGCCCAAGCCGCAGCCGGTTTTTTGAAGGAGGCTGGACCGCAGCACCTGGCAGACGTGGACATTACCTGCAAGAACAACTACGCCACGATCGTCGTCGTGCCCTTGGACGGCAAGCCGATACGGGAGTCCGGCAAAGTGCTCGTTCAGGTTGGCACGGTATGCCGTCCCGTGGGCTGGACGACGGTGCCCGCCCGTGCGCGCATCAACGGCAAACAGAGCGACTGCTTCCGCATCATTTCCAGGGGCAAAGACCAGTTGCAAGTAGAAAACGCGGAGGTTACGCTGAGCGTCGCCAACCGGCATCTCAGCCGGGCTGTGTTGCTGGACGTCAACGGTATGGCCAGGCCGACGGCCATCGATATCCAGAGAACTGAGGGCAGGGTGACGGTCGTTCTGCCGACCAACACGATGTACCTCGTGCTGCAATAGCGACTGCTCCGGCCACAAACATCTAAATAAAACAGGTAGGCAAGACGGAATGTATTCCGTACCCTTTCTTCGTTGATTTTACTTCGCGGCTGAAAACGATACTAACCCGTCGACTCAGAGCGGATGTGGCCCGCGCAAAAGTCGAAAGATCGGCGGAAATCGGATGTTGGGTACGCGTCGTTTGTGTTTCGCTCGAAAGGCCGCCACGCACGGGCGTTTACGCCCGTTTGCGGCTTTCGCCGGTATTCAAGCTGTCCACCAGGTCGGTAACCTGCTCTTTGCTGAACACACCCGTGAGTGCGCCTTGGTTGGAAATCATGGATATAATGTGCGGTGCGGAGTAGAGCTCGCCGTCAAGGATAATGCCAAGCCGGTAGCTGAAGTTGGTCGACCTGTCGGGCAGGTGTTCGCGGGTCAGTTTGGCGAACAGCTTTCCGCCGGCATCGTTGAACGTGAAGTTGACGCGGCGGTATCCGCTGATGTTGTCGGCGCCGGCCTCGGCCTTCGTGAGGTAAGCGCTGGTGACGTTGCAGGGGTCCGTGACGACGAGGACTTCCGTGCTGTCGCGATGGTCTTGCGTCTTGGGGCGCCGGGTAATGTCGGGATCATTGGAAATAACCTTCTCCTCGCCGGCCTTCAACGGCACCCACCAGGCCAATCTCTTACCCGAGGGATCGAGCACCTCGGCCTTGGACGGGTTCTTCCGGGCGTGCTCGATGACGTCCTTGTCGCGATGCGTGTTGGCCAGGATGCGGAACTCCAACGTGCCGCGCCGCGCCAGCAGCCGCTCGACCCGCTGGCGGTCTGCGTCGTTGCGGCGCAGCAGTGCGACTTCGATCCGCGCATCGCCCGATTTCCGCACGCGGGCAAGGTTCACGGTTCCCGAATTGAGCCGCCGGTCGACCGCCTTCAGGAGTTTGTCCATGTCGGAGGCCGAAATGCCAGTCGGCGCGGAGGCTGGATCGACTTCGTAGGTCAAGACCGGTCCCTGTGCGTCGGGTTGTTGAGAGGGCTTGGGTATTGCCGATTTCTGAGCTACGCCAGTGGCGCTGATCGTTGCGGCAGTCTCGGCCTTGCCGCTGCTCGAAGCGGTTTCTTGAATCTCTACCTCTACCGGACTACCGGTCGGTTGGTCGGGGGTGTTTTCCTGCCTTGGCGCTTTCGTGGCGTGTGCCGCGGCCTGTTTCTCTTGTTTCTCCGCGTGAACCTCTGAAATCCCTCGGTCGTTCTCCGTCCCGTTACCGACTTCAAAGGCGATGACCAGATATCTTGCCGTGCCGTCCATGCGGGAAAACGGAATGAAGAATGCGCGCGCGGCTTCGGGCGGCGGCGAGCTGCCCTCCCAGGCGATTGTCGCGCATAGAATTGCGCTGTTCATGCCGTGCATGACGTTTTCTTCGACCCGCAACTGGAGAACGTCTTTGTGCCGCCGGATGCCGAGAAACCCGTCTACCCAGCCCTCGCCAACGACCTTGCCGTGACGCATGTAGTGCGAACTTGTTGCCAGTTTCGGCCACCAGGCGCCTTCCCTTGTTTGCTCATCCAGCAACCCCGGCTCCTTGACGCCATCCGCCAAAAGCCGGGCGAAAACGTCGGCACTGACCTCGGCGGTTTGCGGTGCGCGACTGGGAACCTCCACTGCGCTCTCCTCCATTCGCCCCGGCTTCCGCGTGGCCCTCGGTACGAGCCGGTCAACCAGTTCTGCGTCCGCTTCAAAAATGCATGTGTGGATTCGGGCCTTCGCGCTTTCAAAGCGTTCCGCCAGCGACCACAGTAGAAAAGCAAAGCCAAACACACCAAGAACAAACGCCAGCACCGGTGCGGCAACCGATAGCATTGCCTTCAGCCGGGAGCGCTTGAGTTGGTCAGCCGGGAGCGCGCCAACGGGCGGCTGAGTCACCGCGCGCCAGACCCAGCGGATGGTGAGAAAGTCGATGACGACACACGCGACAACGATAAGCAAGACGGCGACCACTCCAACAAGATCGCCAGGTGTCCCCGCAGCGCTGCTCCAGTAGCTTGCCAAAGCCCTCGCTGCAAACTTGACAAGGCCAGCGATCGCGGCGTCGAGCGCCAGTAGCGGAAACGCCAATAGATCGAACAGTGCCAGCCCCAGCCCGTACAAACGGCTGGCCGAACGGCGGATCTGGTTCAGGGCGACGTATCCCAAAATGGGAACGCCGATCGGCGTGGCCAGGAGCAGTATCATGATCGGCGACAGCAACGGAAATAGAGAATTTATGCTCAAGGTTAGCCACAAAGTAATAACGCAAAGCGAAAGGATGATGATCAAAAAGAACGGCCCGCCCCAGACGGCGCCTACCAGGGCCGTCTTCGACAATCGCGGCGAAACCATGGAAGAGCCAAGGGCACGCTTGCGCGTCTTCGCCTTGCGCCGCGCCGCGTATTCGATCATGACAGCCACACCGATCAACCCGAAGAAACCACTGAACCCAGAGAAGCCAAAGCACCGATGCATTCCGGGAAATGGTAGAAAACCCAGACAGCCAAGGAAACCGAGAAAGCCCAGCGCAGAGGCATTGGCAACTTGGCGAGCCATGGTAGATGTCCAGACGATTCCGCCCAGGAAGGCAAGAGTATCCGCCCAAACCCAAGGCCCACCGGTCGAAGGAGATTTGGGATCTGCCGAAAAGATCTTACGATCAGCGGCGTTCCGCGGCGTCGTGACAATGCTTTCCACCTCGGTCTTGAACTCGCTCGCCTGCTGATACCGTTGCTCCGGCTCCTTCTCTAAGGCCCGCAGCACGACCTCGTCCAGCCGCACGTCGATCTGCACTTTCTTCGACGGCGGGGCGAAGCGGCCGATGGGCAACTCGCCGGTGAGCATCTGGTAGAAGACTACGCCCAGCGAGTAGATGTCGGCCCGGTGATCGACCTGCAGCGGGTGCTCGATCTGCTCGGGAGCCATGTATTGGGGCGTGCCCACGATCTGGCCCGCGCCCGTCAACGCCGTGTCCTGCGCCTCGCGGCCCACCAGTTTCGCGATGCCGAAGTCGGCGATCTTGACCCGGCCCTCCTTGTCCAGCAGCACGTTCTCCGGCTTGATGTCACGGTGGACCACGCCCTTGTCGTGGGCGTATTGCAGGGCCTCGCAGATCTGCGGCACGATGGCCAGGGCCTCTTCCGGCGCCAACTTGCCGGTGTCCAGCAGTTGCCGTAACGTCAGGCCGTCGACGAACTCCATGAGGAAGTAATAGAGACCGCCCTCACCCCCTGCCCCTCTCCCCGGGCACCATGTACTCATGGTCGCGGGCGAGGGGAGATTCGCGATCCCCTCTCCTCGAATGAGAGGGGAGTTCGTCTGCCCGAAATCGTAGACCGCGACAATATAGGGATGGTTGAGCATGGCCATCGCCCGGGCCTCGCGGGCGAAGCGTTCGGCGAACGCCGGGTCTTGCCCGATCTTGGGCGAGAGGATCTTCAGGGCCACGAACCGGTCGAGCCGCTTCTGCCGGGCCTTGTAGACCATGCCCATGCCGCCGCGGCCCACCAGTTCCAGGATCTCCAGGTCGGGGAAATGCGGCGCCAAGTCGGCGGGCGTGGGCGGCTCGAAATCGGCATTTGCCTGCCCCCCCGACGGCAGCGGGGTCGTTTGCAGCCCCTGCTTGAGAAGACAGTCCGGGCATAGCCCGCGGGGCGCGTTGGCGGCCAATTCGGCGTCACAGGCGGGGCAGCGGTTTTCTGCGTTCATGAGTCTGGGCCCTTGTTGCCACTGGTCGTCTCCACTACTTCCTTGGGTAAATCGGGGAAAAGGTTACAGGGGTAGGATAGGTTTTCAACCTGTCGTTTTGGATAGGTTTTCAACCTGTCCTATGGTAGTGACTCAAACAGATGGGGATTTATCCTTTGAACAAAACCCTGTAGGGAACGCCCTCCGTGGCGTTCTGCGAATTCGAAACGCCACGGAGGGCGTTCCCTACAGGGTTAAGGATAAAGACCCCATTTTTGAATCACTATCCTACAAGCACGACCGCAGGTAGCGGATTTCCTCCCCGATTTCGTCCGAACTGGCGAGCGTCTGCGCAATTTCCTCCCGCAACAGGGCTCGGTAGCGGCGGCGCATGCGGTGAGCGGCCACCTTCACGGCCCCCTCGCTCATGCCCAGTTCGGCCCCGATGGCGGCGTAGGTGAGCGAACGGGCGCCGGTCAGCGTGTCCTTGAGGGCCTCGAACAACGCCGACTTCCCCTCGTCGACCAGTTCGGCATGCAGCCGCGACAAGACCTGCTCCAACAGCGCGAGAGCCCACTGCTTCTCGAAGACCTTCTCCGGCGTCAGGTCGCTGGCCGGCTCCAAGCGATAACGGGTCTCGGCATCGAGGCTGTCCAGCGAAAGGACGGTCCGGTTTCCACCCCGCTTCTGAGTGTGGGCGCGGCTCCACTCGTCCGACAGGAAGTGCTTCATCGCGCCCAGCAGGAACGAGCGAAACCTGCCCTGCTGGGGGTCGGCGACCGCCAGGAAGTTCTTGGCCAGCAGGCGGGCGAAGAACTCCTGGGTCAGGTCCTGGGCGTCCTCGGCAGAGTAGCCAGCCCGCCGCACGAAGGCATAGAGCGGGAACCAGTAGTTCTCGCACAAGGTGGCCAGGGCGCGGTCGACTTCGGCTCCGCCGTGCTGCCCGCCGGCGCTGACGACCATGCTCCAGTGGGTGGTGGCAAACCGCTCCCCGCGGGCCGGCATTCGTTCGATCTTGCTGTCGTGGGCCGCCATAACTCTATTCTACGGCCAGCCCGCCGCCGTCGCAACGAGCGGCGAGTGTGCGCTGCTGCCGTGTCGTGTTGGCGGCTATCTAATAATGCCAATGCATAGCACTGAAGAAAGGAACGTTCTGCCATTCCCAGTCTATTAGCACAGTACAAACCCACATGAAAGCCAGAATCCAAAGGGCCTGTACAACTAGTTCAAGCAGAACTTTAGACCTGGGCGGCAGCCAGATGAATATGCAGCCGACCAGCAGTCCTAAGACGGGAATTGCATAGGCATAGTTCTTGTAGTTGTTCACAAACTCGCCCAGGTTGGTCCCAGTAAGGTGTTCTCCGGGATGATCGAACCGGAATCGAGCTGATGCGGAAGAATCAAAATCCACTACAAACCAACATGCCAGTAGCCCGACAATCACTGCTCCTAGCAGGCGGACGAATTCGATGCTTCGCGTTTTTGCGATGACGCCCCCGACTGCCGCCGAGACCAGGACGGCCAAAGGCACACGCCAGCCAATATAGCCGCGCCGCATTCCTTGCATCGGTAATACCCGACGTGCCCGCTGAAGAACATTTGCAGTATCCTCGTCCCGTTTGGCCCAACGGGGTTCTAAACCGCGCAACGTCCTCCGGCAGGACCTGAAAAAATGGCACAAAATGGCACAGAATTGACAACGGCCTTTGGCTGTGCCGAAACTATCGTTAGAGTGTCAAGCGACCGTATTCCCGCAGTTTCCTGTGTACGATCAACGACTTTTTGGGGAAGCCGAATACGCCCATAGACGTAGAAAATCGCCGCAAAAAACTCCAAGGGCCGCTTTTTTCAATGTGGCTACACCACTGCCTGACCCGATACGGCGGGTTGCTCTCGGCGGCCAAGGCGGGAAGAACGCCACAGGTAGCACTTTTTTCTGACTTGTGCCGTCCTTGTCGCCGGTGAGCTAAGTGAGACTGGCTAGCCCGCAGAGAAGTACACCCCGTATTACCACGGCATGGAAGAACCTCACACCTGCCCGAAGCGGGGGCCGTCGGGCTAGTGTTTAGACCGCCCGTCGGGCTGATCCGTTCAAGCGGCCCGCGGCCCATTGGCCAACGCGGCCCGCAGCGCCGATTCGATCTCGACGTCTTCCATGGCGCGTTGGACCTGGAGCACGGGCACGGCTGCGGCCATGCGGGCGTAGTGCTCGGCCAGGTCGGGATCGCTCAAGGCCATCTGCTCCAGTTCCGCGGACAACTGCTCGTTCGTAATCCGCCGCTCGGCGGAAGCTCCCAACAGGTTCGCGGCCGCCATGTGCGCCATCCGGTGAAATAGTTCCATCGTTCGACTCCTTTCGATAAAAGCGTAAAGTCCTGCGCGCACATCCCAATTATGAATAGCGTACCCGCTCTCACCACTCGTGAAAAGGGCAATTTGCACACTGAGGCTACCGTTGCGGCTTGAAGACCATGGTCGCCAGCGGCGGCAAGGTGATGACCACCGAGGCTGGGCGGCCGTGACAGCCGATCGGCTCGGCCCGCACGCCGGGGCCGTTGCCCACGTCGCTGCCGCCGTAAAACGTCGAGTCGCTGTTGAAGATCTCCTGGTACCAGACCGCCTCGGGCAGGCCCAGCCGGTAGTTCGGCCGCACGACGGGCGTGAAGTTGTGGCAAACCACCAGGTAGTCGCCCGGGTCCTTGGCCCGGCGGATAAAGCTCAGCGTGCTGTCCTCGTGGTTGTGGCAATCGATCCACTCGAAGCCGCGGTAGTCGAAGTCGACCTGGTGCAGGGCTTTTTCGTTGCGCAAAAGACGGTTCAGGTCGGCCACGCACTTCCGCAAGCCCTGGTGCGACGACCACTGCAAGAGATCCCATTGCAGGCTGGTGTCGTAGTTCCATTCGTTCCACTGGCCGAATTCGCCGCCCATGAACAAGAGCTTCTTGCCCGGGTGCGTCCACATGTAGCTGTACAACAGCCGCAAGTTGGCGAACTTCTGCCACAGGTCGCCGGGCACCTGGTCCATGAGCGATCCCTTGCCATGGACCACTTCATCGTGCGACAGCGGCAGGACGAAGTTCTCGTGGAAGGCGTAGATCAGGCTGAAGGTCAGCTCGTCGTGGTGGTACTTGCGATGGATCGGCTCGTGCCGGAAGTAGCGCAGCGTGTCGTTCATCCAGCCCATGTTCCACTTGAAGCTGAAACCCAGGCCGCCCAGGTACGTGGGCCGCGAGACGCTCGGCCAAGCGGTCGATTCCTCGGCGATCGTGAGGATGCCCGGGAATTGCAAATGCGTCTGCTCGTTCAGTTCCTTGACGAAGCTGATGGCTTGCAGGTTTTCGCGCCCGCCGAACTCGTTGGGCAGCCAGTCGCCCGGCTTGCGGCTGTAGTCGAGATACAACATCGAGGCCACGGCGTCAACCCGCAGCCCATCGACGTGGTACTTGTCCAGCCAGAACAAGGCGTTGGAGATGAGGAAGTTGCGGACCTCGTGGCGGCCGTAGTTGAAGATCAGCGTGCCCCAATCGCGGTGCTCCCCGCGCCGCGGATCGGCATGCTCGTACAAGGCGGTGCCGTCGAACTGCCGCAGCCCATGACCATCGCGGGGGAAGTGGGCGGGCACCCAGTCGAGGATTACGCCGATGTCGTTCTGGTGGCAGACGTCGATGAAATACATCAGGTCCTGCGGCGTGCCATAGCGGCTGGTGGCCGCGTAGTAGCCGACAGTCTGGTAGCCCCAACTGGCCGATAGCGGGTGCTCGCTCACCGGCAACAGCTCGAGGTGCGTGTAGTTCATCTCCTTGCAGTAATCGACGAGCTCGTGGGCCAACTCGCGATAGGTCATCCACCGCGACGGATCGTCGCCCGGCCGTTTCCAACTGCCCAGGTGGACCTCGTAGCACGAGACCGGCCGCTCGTGCCAGTTGCCCTCGCGGCGGCTTTCCAGCCAGGCGTTGTCGTGCCAGTGGTAGCGGTCCAGATCGACAACCCGCGAGGCCGTCCGCGGCGGCACTTCCGCCGCAAAACCGTAGGGATCCGACTTCTCGAAAACGTCGTCCTGATGCCGGATCTGGTACTTGTAGAGCGTGCCTTCGCTCAGCCCGGGAACGAACAGCTCCCAGAATCCGCTGGGAATGTGCTTCCGCATGGGGTGTCGGCGGCCGTCCCAGTGGTTGAAATCGCCGACGATGCTCACACCCGCGGCATTGGGTGCCCAGAGGGCGAAATTCACGCCATCCACGCCGTCGATCGTGCGTAGGTGGGCGCCCAGGCGGTTATAGCTCTGCCAGTGCCGCCCTTCGTTGAGCAAGTACAT
>CAZTPX010000055.1:0-57421 GCA_964615095.1 uncultured Planctomycetaceae bacterium
TTGTTCTACTCGACGGCGATCATGATCTGCGCGTTCCTGCCGTTGTTCACGATGTCGGGCCCGGAGGGGCAGATTTTTGGACCTATGGCCGAGACATACGCCTTCGCTCTGGGCGGGGCGCTGTTGCTGGCGCTGGTCCTTTCCCCCGTGCTTTGCACGTTCTTCTTCAAGAACCTCAAGCCCAGACGCGACAACTTTATGGTGCGGGCCTTGCAAGCGAGCTACTTGCGGCAGTTGCAACGCTGCATGGAACATCGCTGGCTGACCCTGGCCTTTTTCGCCATTGTGGTGGCCGGCACCGCGGCTGCGCTGAAATTCCTGGGCAGTGAGTTCATGCCGGAACTGGAGGAAGGGAACATCTGGGTCCAGGCGCAGTTCCCCTTGAACTCCTCGCTGGAAGAGGTCTGCGCGCTGTCGCAGAAGGCCCACGAGATCATGAAACGTTACCCCGAGACGGAGATGGTGCTGACGCAGGTCGGACGGCCCGACGACGGCACCGACCCGGCGGGCTTCTACAACGCCGAATTCTTCATGCCGTTGAAACCGGAATCCCAGTGGCCCGTCCCGCCGGGAAAGGACCGCCCCCGCACCAAGGACGAATTGAGCGACGATCTGAGCCGGGAGTTGAAAGGCACGATCCTCTCCGTGGAATGGAACGTCTCGCAGAACATCCGCAACATGGTGATGGAATCGATGTCCGGCGTGCGCGGCGAGAACTCCGTCAAGATCGTCGGCGACAACCTGGAAGAACTGGAGCGGACGGCCGACCGCGTGGTGGAGACGTTGCGGAACATCCGCGGATTGGACGACGTGGGCACCTACCGCATCATGGGCCAGTCCAACCTTTTGCTGCCCATCGACCGCCGCAAGTGCGCGCAGTGGAACCTCAAGGTGGGCGACGTGCAGGCGGTGGGCGAGACGGCCGTGGGCGGAAAACCCTTCAGCCAGATGATCGAAGGCGAGCGGAGTTTCGACATCACCCTGCGGTTCCCCAAGGCACAGCGATTGAATCTCGACTCGATCCTCAAGATTCCCGTCGACGTGCCGGGCAACACGGTCGCTTCCAGCCAGAGTCCCGGGCAGTCGGCCACGCCCGTGAGCGGCGGAAACAGCGGGCCCTCGTCGACCGGTAGCAGCGCAAACCTGCCGAGCCTCACGGGCAGCGCCATGAACGCCACCATGAACGATCTGAGCCGCACGCCGCGGCGGCGGATCGGCGACATGGTGACGCCTCTGGGGCCCGACGGCAAGCTCAAGCCGGGCGCGTCGTTCTTCCAGCGGGGCGCTTCGGACATCTATCGCGACCAGGGGGAACGCCTGATCGCCATCAAGTTCGATATTCACGGACGCGACCTGGCCGGGGCCGTGGCCGAAGCCCAGCTCAAGTGCAAAGACCTCGTCAGCAGCACGTGCCGCCTGGTGTGGACCGGCGAGTTCCTGGAAATGGAGCAGGCCGAGCAGCGGCTGATGATCGTCATTCCGTTGGCCTTTGGCATGGTAATGGTACTGCTGTTCCTTGCCTTCCAGTCGTTGACCGACGTCTTCATCGTGTTGTTTAACGTCGTGACCATGGTCTGCGGCGGCGTTTTGGCGCTGCTGCTGACGCACACGAACTTCAGCATTTCGGCGGCCGTGGGGTTCATCTCCATCTTTGGCGTGGCCGTCATGGATGGACTCTTGCGGGTTTCCTCGTTTCATCGTTGGCGACTGGACGGCGAAGGCATGGAGGAGGCCGTTTTTCGCGGATCGCGAGACCGCCTGCGGCCGCTGATGATGACGGCGTTAACGGCCATTTTCGGGTTGTTGCCCACGGCCCTGTCGACGCGCATCGGCGCCCAGACGCAGCGGCCACTGGCGATCGTGGTGATCGGCGGCATGCTGATGGCCCTGCTGTTGAATCGCTACCTCACGCCCGTATTGTACAGCGTGTTGCGTCGCCAGCCGCCCACGGAAGAATCGGCCGGGCTGGCAGAGTAGACTATGTCGACTATGCAAGACCGCGAGCCGCTCCAGGAAAAACATCACCTTCGGGCTGCGGCCCACCTCCGCCGCCTGCACCAAAAAGATGGCAGCCGCCTCAGCCACCTGATTTTCCAACGGCTTGTTTCTCTTCCGCAATATGCGTCGGCACGGACCGTACTGTGCTATGTCAGCTTTCGCAGCGAAGTGGCCACGCACGAGTTTATCGCGCGGCTATGGGCTGACGGGAAACGGGTTGTCGTACCCTACTGCGCCTCGCAGCACCTTGAGCTTTTCTGCCTGGGTAGTTTCAGCGACCTGGAACCCGGCACGTTGGGCATCCTCGAGCCCAAGGCCGAACTGCGCGAGCAGCGTGATCGGTGTGTGCAAGTGCAGGAAATCCATCTGTTGGTGATCCCTGGTTTGGCGTTCGACCGCCAGTGCGGCAGGCTTGGCTATGGCAAAGGCTACTTCGATCGTTTGCTGACGGGGGCGCGGTCCGATGCGCTGCTGGCCGCGGTAGCCTTCGAGTGTCAACTGTTTCCTGCCGTGCCCATGCGGCCCTACGACGTGCGGGTCGATGCGGTGGTCACTGAGGTCGATATCTATCGCCGTACCCTGCCGCGTTGCGGGCCGTAGGGTGGGAACAGCGAGCTTGCGAGCGCAGGCCGACCAAGAAGGACTCTGCCCACCCTCTTATCGATTGGCCGGACCTTGGCGGAGCTTGAGCAGAGTCTGCAATTCGGCTTGCACCTGGGCATTGTCCGGCGTGAGTTTCAATAAGAATTGGTAATGTCGGATCGCCCCGTCGATATCGTTCTTGGCCAGCAAGATCCTGGCCATCGTGTGATGGGCCTCGGGAAATTCGGGTTTGAGATCCAATGCCGCTTGACACTCCTTCAGGGCCTCGTCATATCGCCGGTTCTGCAGCAACACCTGGGCCAGATTGTTGCGGGCTTGCTCGTGGGCCGGGTTCTTTTCGATTACGAACTGAAACTCGCGAATCGACTGCTCCACCTGGTGTACGCCGTAGAGGGCAACGGCGCGGAGGAAGTGCGACTGTACGTCGTCGGGATCGACCTCCAGTGCCCCGTCGCAAACCGCCAGGGCCTCTGCCGATTTGCCTTGCTTGTATAGATTGCCCGCGATACGGCAGCGCGGACTGAGATACTTAGGATTGAGTTCCATCGCCCTGGCGAAATGCGCCATGGCCTCGTCCATGCGGCCGTCGTTCTCCAGGGCCTCGCCGTAGGAATTCTGGGCGAAATCATTGTTCTCCTGGCAGGCGACACTGTGCTCCCACAAGACAAGGCCACTCCGCCAGTAGGTAGTCTGCTTCCAGGCGACCACAGCCAATGCGGCGATCATCGGCACGGCCACGGCAACGTACAGAACCGTCCAGCCGCGCCAGGCCTTCGCCACGTCGCGCAGGCCCCAGGCAATCATCACGTACAGGCCGATCTGCGTCAGGTAGGTATAGCGGTCGGCGCGGGCCTGCGCGCCCACCTGCACCAGCCCGATCACCGGCACAAGCATGCCCACATACCAGAACCAGCCGACGGCCAAGTAGCGCCGCCGCCATCCGAGCCAGAAAACGGCCAGCGTGACCGACACGAGAAGCGCCACGGGAAGATAGGTATCCACCCAGGGCAAGTTCGGCCCCGGGTGTACGTACTGCACGACCATCCCCGCCGGATAGAACATCTGGCCGATGTAGGCCGCATAGGAAACCAGGGCATTGCCCACGCGGTATTGCATGGCCAGCGGCTTGTAAGCCATGACCAGGCTCTGCGCCCACATCGTCAGCACACACGATCCGGCGGAAAGGGCCAAGAGGGGAAGTTTCTCTAGCACGATTCGCGGTAAACCGTCATACCAGCCCGAAGCGTAAGCGAGGTCGCCCGGTTCAGCATAAGCGAGGCCGCTTCGCTGACGCTTCGGGTTGGTATCGAGCCGCTCGGCCGTCAGCGTTTCTTTCGAGAACCGTGGCGGCGCAATCCGCCGCAGCGGCCAGAAGTCCAGCAGGAGCATCAGCAACGGCAGAGTCACCAGCATCGATTTGGCCGTGAGCCCCAGGAAGAAGCTCACGATCACCAGCCCATAGCGCCACCACGAGAAGGGACGCGTCGCGTAAGCCTGGTAGGCGGCCAGCGTGAGCAGAAAGAACAGACCGCTGAGCATGTCCTTGCGTTCCGTGACCCAGGCCACCGATTCGACGTGCAGCGGATGGACGGCGAACAGGGCCGCCACCAGCGCGCTGGGCCAAGTAGCGCCGGTCATCGCCTGAAAGACCAGGAAGAGCAACACGGCATTCACGGCGTGCAGCAGCAGATTGACCAGGTGATGTCCGCCCGGCCAACTGTCGACGTAGTGCTCGCGGTTGGCGTCCCAGCGGCCGAAGAGCTGCCAATCGATCATGTGCGACATCCAGGTCAGCGGATGCCAGTTGGCCGAATGGGCCTGGGTAATCGCCCACCGCGCGCTGGCGGAGTTCAGGCCGTGCTGGATGTGCAGATTATCGTAGACGTATTCGTTGTCGTCGCAATTGACGAATCCGTGTCCCGCCGTCTGCACGAAGACGGCCAGCGTGCCTAGCACGAGCAGGCAGCAGATAGCAGCGACCACTCCGCGGCCCGCCCGCTGACTGTCGCTGTCCAGAGGTTGCGAAACGGTCCGCCGGCCGCTCAGCGGCGATGTTCGCGGGGAGACGTAAGGATTCTCCCTCCGGGCCGGCGGTTCTTTCAGATTGCGGCGGCGACGTTCGTACTTGTTGGCCATAGTTCTATTCTACTCGCTCCGCCCAGCCGAGCGACCTGACCACGGCCTTGAGCCAGCGATCGTATTTCGCATCGCGGTCGGCGCGGGCCATCCGCGGCAGATACTCGCACTGCATGGCCCAGTTCCGTGTCAATTCGTCCATGTCTTGCCAGTAGCCCACGGCCAGTCCGGCCAGGTATGCCGCCCCCAAGGCGGTCGTCTCGGCCACCTGCGGTCGAAAGACGGGCACGCCCAGGATGTCGGCCTGGAACTGCATCAGCAGGTGATTGACCGAGGCCCCGCCGTCGACCTTCAAGGCGGCCAACTCGATGTTGGCGTCCTTCTGCATCGCCTCCAACACGTCGCGGGTTTGATAGGCCATCGACTCCAGCGCTGCCCGGGCCAGGTGCGCGGCGGTCGTGCCGCGAGTGATGCCGTGGATCGCGCCGCGGGCGTAGGGGTCCCAATAGGGCGCGCCCATGCCGACAAACGCGGGCACGAAATAGACTCCGCCGGTATCGGCCGCCTGCGCGGCGAGCGACTCGACTTCCGCCGAACTGTCGATCACGCCCAGGCCGTCGCGAAGCCACTGCACCACCGCGCCGCCCACGAACACGGAACCTTCCAGGCAATAGGTGATCTTGCCACCGATCCCCCAGCCGATCGTGGTCAGCAGGCGATGCCGCGACTCGACCGGCGCGCGGCCCGTGTTCATGAGTAGGAAACAGCCCGTGCCGTAGGTGTTTTTGGTCATGCCGGGCGAGAAGCAGGCCTGCCCGAAAGTGGCTGCTTGCTGGTCGCCGGCCACGGCGGCAATGGGTACCGGGCCGCCGAACCACTGGTCGTCGGTTTGGCCGTAGACCTCGCTCGACGACCGCACCATCGGTAGCATGGCGCGGGGCACGCGGAGGATCCGCAGCAGTTCGTCGTCCCAATCCAAGCTGTGGATATTGTAAAGTAGCGTGCGGCTGGCGTTGCTGTAGTCGGTGGCGTGGATGCGGCCGCTGGTCAACCGCCAGAGGAGCCACGCATCGACCGTGCCGAATAGCACGTCGCCCCGTTCGGCGCGGCTGTGGAGGCCGTCGAACGTGTCCAGCAAGTGCGTGATCTTCGTGCCGGAGAAGTAGGCGTCCAGGACCAGGCCGGTCTTGGCCCGGAAGGTCTCTTCCAGGCCCTCGGCCTTGAGGCGGTCGCAGATAGGGGCGCTCACGCGGCTCTGCCAGACGATTGCCGGGGCGACGGCCCGGCCAGTGTGCCGGTCCCAGAGGATCGTCGTCTCCCGCTGGTTGGTCACGCCCACCGCCGCCAGGTCAGCGGCGGTCAGCGATGCCCGGGCCAGGGCCGTGCGGGCCGTTTCCAATTGCGACGACCAGATTGCCTCGGGGTCGTGTTCCACGATGCCGGGGGCCGGCAGGATCTGCGGAAACTCCGCTTGGGCCGAGGCGACGATCTGGCCGGCCTGGTCGAAAACAATCGCCCGGCTGGACGTGGTACCCTGGTCCAGGGCGAGAATGTATTGGGGCATGGTATCGCTGCAATCAATGGTTCCGTGACGGTGACAGGCGATTGTCACAAACATTTCTTATTTGACACAAAATAGCCTGGAATGGGCCATTTGACAAGACATGCGGCGGATGAGCCTTGGATCAAAGCCGCCTTTGACTTGCGTTCCCGTCTCGGCGCGTGTATCCTCCATGTAGTATCTTTCCAATTAGAAATGGACTCACGATGAGTACGAACCAACTTGACCCCGGAGTAGTACGGGGCGTTCTAGCCGTTCCGCCGCCTCCTGCCATTTCGGAAGAGGTGCGCGCCACCGCGGAGCGTCTAGGCGTCGGCCAATATCTCGCCACGGTGATCGCATTCACCCTGGAGATTTTTGGCGGTTTTTCGGACGCGCGTGTCGTGCCGGATCCCGAAATTTCTGACTTTGTGCATATCATCTTCGATGTGCCGGTGACCGGAAGCGTTGACGACCTTCTGGACAAGGATAAGCGTTGGTCGCGACGTTTGCATGCCACGATTCCGCGTGCGCCGCGCATATTCTCAATCGCCATGGATTACAGGGAATGAACGGCGAAAAGTTCTTGACACTGGCCGCTGAGTTGGCCTCCGGCGCGACGGAAGCGCATTACCGCAGTGCGGTTAGCCGCGCATATTACGGCGCCTTTCATGTCGCACGCCGTTTGCTCGAAGATGTGGGTGTCCATTTACCCAAGGGCGAACAAGTGCATGCAAAGGCAACCTACTGTCTGCAAGACTACGGCGAAGCGAACGCTGGCGAGGCCGCGGATGACCTGGAGACGTTGAGAAATGAACGGAACCGAGCGGATTACGACCTTGATCGGACCGTGTACCAGCAGCGCGTTGCGGAAACTGAAGTGAAAAAGGCGCAGCAGATCGTGGCGGCGTTACAGCAGTGCCGTTCTGGTCCCAATGCGGCGGACTTCCGTGCCAAGGTGCAGGCGCAGGCAAGGCTCCTGGGCCTTCCCGTGTCCGAGTAAGCTGCAGGAATCTCGCACGGTACCCTTGCCTTTCCGCTGTGGCGGATGTATGCTCTATGTAAACGCAATGTTTCCCTCCCCCCATCGCGCGCCGCTTATGTACGGCGCCAAAGGATGTCCAGCGACAAGCTTCGTCGCCAGGTGGCTTGTGACGCCGCCCGGCTGATGTACGAGCGCGAAGAAACCGAATACTTCCGCGCAAAACTCAAAGCCGCCCGCCGCCTCACGCGCGGCGACTTCAAGCCGAGCGATCTGCCCAGCAACCGCGAGATTCGCGACCAGATCCAGGTCTGGGCGCAACTCCAGGAGGGCCAGCAGCGGACGGACAACCTCCGCGACATGCGCCTGGAGGCCCTGCGCATGATGCGGCTTTTGAAGGCCTTCCGCCCGCGGCTGATCGGCAGCACGTTGACCGGCCACATCCGCCGCGGTTCCGACATCGACCTGCACCTCTTCTCCGACAGCATCGAGTCGGTGGCCGCCGTCCTCGACGAGTCGGGGCTTTCCTACGAGACCGAGCGAAAACGCGTCCGCAAGCAGGGCGAAGAGCGGATCTTTGTGCATATCCACGTCAGCGACCGCTTCCCCTTCGAACTGACCATCTACGCCGCCAACAAGGCCCATTTCGTCTTCAAAAGCTCGATCACAGGCAAGGCCATCGAGCGGGCCAGCATCGCCGAACTGGAGCAGTTTCTGGCCCGCGAATACCCGGGTGTCGCCCTGGACCAGTCAGTGCTGGAGGCCGAGAGCCGGGTCGACCGTTTCCAGATCTACGAGATCCTGCTGCTGCCGCTGGAAAACGTCAAGGAAAGCCCCCACTACCATCCCGAGGGCGATGCCCTGTATCACAGTCTGCAGGTCTTCGACCTGGCCCGCGACGAACTTCCCTACGACGAGGAGTTCCTTTTGGCCGCCCTGCTGCACGACGTGGGCAAGGCGATCGATCGTCACGAGCATGTGGCCGCGGGCCTGGAGGCCCTGGCGGAACACATCACGCCGCGCACGGCCTGGTTGATTGCGCATCACATGCAGGGCCAGGATCTCTTGGACGGCGGGCTGGGCGTCCGCGCCCGCCGGCGGCTGGAGGCCTCGGAGGATTTCGAGGAGTTGAAGCTCCTGGCCCGTTGCGATCGCCAAGGCCGCCAGTGCGGGGTCGAGGCCCCGGAGCTAAGCGAGGCCATCGAGTACCTTCGCGAGCTGGCGGCAACGTGCGGGGAATGAGATGCAATGTCGGCTTGCTCGAAATTGGTGGCACTCGCTTCACTCGGTCCACGCTGGTCTGTGCAAAATCAACATGGCTGAGGCCATTGCGGTTTATCCCGGTTTCGTTCCTTTCGCTGTCGGGCGGACTTGGTCGCGTAGCGACTGCCGATGGTAGCCGTGGGTTTCAACCCACGGTTGGCGATGCGTACATATCTCCTCCGTCGCGTAGCGACGGTCCATTTTCAATCGTCGCTACGCGACGGACGAAAGGGTGTGCGAGACCGTGGTCCGTGGGTTGCAACCCACGGCCACCATCATAGCGTCGCTACGCGACAAGTGACAGCTTCTACCTACGGAACAACACCGGACAGTTCCACGCCAATCACTTTTTCCGCACGAACCCACTTTTGCGCACGCTCGGCCCACCCTACAGTTTCCCTTCAAGCGTGCTCTACGCCGCCACCTTGCGACGACAGCAGCCGAACAAACGCGCGATCAGCAAGACAATGCCGGCCAGCAGGGCAAGCAGCCCGGCATAGGGCAGCACATTGGCGATCAGCGATACCAGCCCGGCAACGATCAAGACAACAGCGCCCAGGGGATGGCAGAACCCGCGCAAGACCCCGCGGCGGATCAGCGCGAAGGCGGCCCACACCGCCAGCCCCGCCGCCACAATACCCAAGAGCAATTCCAGCCTGACGAGCGTGCTGTTGCTGACGGTGCGGGCGGAAAGCTCGGCATCGCCGCGCGGCGTCGTAAAGCGGAAGAGTTCGTAGAGACTGTTATCCGTGGGCAATTCGAAATCGAGGCTCGCCAGGCCGGCGGGAGCCGTGGGACCCGAGCCGTCCAGCACTAAACCCGTATTGCTAAGGTCCACCAGCATGTCAAAGTTTCCCGTTATTGCGGCTTTGGCAGGAGGCGGCGCGGGCTTATCGCCGCCCTTACGATCGAAGAGATTGCTGTCATCGTTGTACTTTGACCCCTGCGGTTGCCCTTGGGACTGACCGGAGCGCCACGCCATCGACACTTTCTGTTGGTACTCGGCCAGTTCCCGTTTCTGTTCGTCGCGCCCGCCACTCTGGCGAGCAGGCGGCTGCTGCGCCGGTGCGGGCTTGGCCCCCTGCTCCCCCGATCCGTGCGCCACCGGTCCCGGGACAGGGGAGCTGTAGGACTGCGGCACACGCGGCGCCATGTTGGCCATCTGCGCTGGGTTTATGCTTTGGGCGAAAGCGGGCTGCGCGCCATAGTTGACGGAGGGATTTGCAAACCCATTGGTGATACCGAAATTTGCCTGTCCGCCAGACTGCTGATCGTTGTTGAGGATGATCCGGCCGTTGGCCAAGTTAGGGTTTGCCAGCGGCAATTGTCCGGCGCTGATGGTGGTTGGGCCGCTGTAGGTGTTGGCACCGCTTAGCACCTGCGTTCCCGGGCCTGCCATGGTCAGCCCTGCGCCGGCCGACTGGGAGATGACACCGCTAAAAGTTGAGGCACCAGCGGCTGCCGCGGTCGATCCGTTCGGCTGACCAGCCGGCTGGGCCACAAGCGTGCCAGGGTTGTTGAAATTGTTTCGCTCGATCCAGTTCCCATTGAACTCCACCGGGTTCTGCGCCACGAGCGTACCGGCGTTGACGGTCGTTCCACCGTTGTACGTATTGTTGCCGGCAAGGATCAGCGTGCTGTTCCCATTGACAGTCACCTGTTTCTCGTATAAAGCGTTGAGCCGCTGGCGGTTGTCGACCGTCGATTCGCCCTCTTGGACCTCGCCGCCGGCCGACTTCAAGACATCGTTGGCCTGCTGGGTCACGCTGGAGTTGGCGCTGAGTTGACTCTGCAGCTCCTTGTTGCTGACGCGGCCGGCGTCTTGCTGGGCCTTCTGCGACTCGGCCAGCCAGTTCTTCAGGTTTTCGGCGGTGCGGATGCGGGTGAAAGGATCGTTGTCGTGCGTGGCCTCGAGCAGCCGCTGGCCCTCCTTATTGAAGGCGGCCATGCGGCCTGCCGCCAGCTCGGCCTCGTCCTCCGTCCGATGCATCGTACCGCCGAAATCGAACCAGCGGTGCGACTTGGGCACGTAGACCTTCACCTGGCTCTGCTCGATGTTGATGCTGCGGTCGGCCGGCGACGGATAGGGCATCACATGCCGCACCAAGGGGAACTGCACGTCGGACAAGAAGGAAAGTGGAGGCGTCTTGCCGCCGTATTTGAGCACGACGCGGTAGTCCAGGTCTCCCTTGGCCGTCTTCCGCACCGGCAGCAGCACGTGGCGGTCATCGGCAGCGCCCGGCAGGCGGCCCGCTTTGACCGGCTCGCCGGCGACCTGGGCAGCCCATAGCGTCGCCCCCTCGGGCAGTTCCACGTCGAGGAACTGCTCGGAGGAATTATCGACGCTCAATTCCAATTTCGCGCGGTAGGCGCCGTTGGCATCGAGGACGATCGTGGTCAGGGCCAGGTCGATCCGCGCCCCGGCCGTCTCCACGTCTTCGTGACTCTTCAGATAGAAGCCCAACTGCGGCTTGGCTGCGCCAGGCTGAACGAGATAGGCCTTGTAAAACTGATCGGAGCCCAAATACTTGATCAAGGTCTGCCACTGCGCTTGCTGCCGGCCCAAGGTCTGCAAGCCCTGCGACACTTCGATCAGTTCATCGCGGTTGGCGGTCTCCAGCACGACCCATTGGTGCCGCAGGGAGTCGGCCCCGCGGCCGGCAACGTTTTCGAAGGTGGGCAGCGGGGCAACGTTCGGCGCTTCGGGCGTACCGGGTGTCAGCAGACGATCGTTCTGGACCTGTACGCACAACTCGTTCATCACGTCGCCTTGGAACTCCAGGTGGACCCGCACGGGGCTGCCGGTGGCCTTGGGATCGACGGGCGAGACCGTCTTCCGCCTCAGCATGTTGGCGAGGATCCGCGCGTCGGCCATCGAGGCCGGCAACAGAAAGCTCAACTCGCGGATGCCCGCGTTGCTGATCGTGTAGTTGAGAACGATCGTCTCTTCGATGGCGCGATCGGTGATCTTGACGTTGGTGACCGTGTCGCAGGCCACTTCGGGCGTCCGCGGCGTCAGCCGCAGCTTACCGGCATACGCGCCGCCTGTGTACTGCAAGGCCAGGCGCGTGGCGGCCCGCAACTGCGGGTCGAGCCAGGCGGCGACCCGTTCCAGTTCGGTCTCCCGGCAGTCGCGCAGTTCGCGGGCTTGGACACTAAATGCCTCGTCGGTCTGCACGGCGATCTGCCCTTCCTGCCGCTTGACTCCCAGCACGTCCAGTCGCGGCAGCGAGAGTTCTTGCCCATCCAAGGCGGGCAGCTTGCCGCGCAGGATCACTGCCAGGTCGCCCAGGACACCCTGCTGCAAGAAAATCTTCAGCACGCTGCGGGGCTTCTCTTGCGGCGTTTGGGGCGGCACTTTCTCGATCGACCAGATCCCGGACGAGGGCAGCGTCACTTCCGGCAAGCGCAGACCGTCCGGCAGGGCGATCTCGAAACCGTACGTCTTGCGTTGGCCGACGTGGAAGACGATCTTGCTTTCCAAGCCAGGTTCGGTTGGGTCGAGCCGGACGCTCGTTTGGGCCTCGGCGGTCACGTCGGCCAGCACGCGCGCAGCGCTCAGCCGCAGCACAAAGGGCATGGTGGGGAAGTGATAGGCCTCGTAGGGCCGGATGGCCAACACGCTCTCCTCGGTGGCCGGTCCGCCGCTCAGGTCGGGAAGCGCTCCCAGGTCGGTCCGCGTCACGCCCCCCGAACGTTCCGTGGTACGGAGGTCCAGCAGGGGGCTGCGGCGGATGGTCAACTGGCCGCTGGAGAGGGCCGCGCCGCTGACGGTGACCATGGGCACGACGAACGAATCCAGCAGCGCCTGCCCCACCTTGCCGTTGCACGAGAGGAAGAGGTTGAATTGCTCGGCATCCTTGGCGGTTTTCAAGAGGCTGACATCCACGGTCTGCTTCTTGGCCTCGCGGCGGACCTTCCAACCGCGGACATTGCCGCCGGCTACCTTTTCCACGAGGAAGTCCGCAGGCAGCAAGAGCGTGAAGGTATCGCGCTGCGAGCGGCGGAATTCCAGTTGGAAATGCAGGCCCATGCGCAGACCGTCTTCCTGCACGTCCAAGAGGCCGGCGCTCTGCACGGTCAGTCCGCGATCGACCTCCCCCTCCGCCACTTTCGGCCGCCACTGCACCTGCAAGGCCCCGTCAGTTCCCAGGGCTGTCTCCAGGGTTTCGTCGGGCCGCTGCGTTTCATGGCTGCGGCGGTCGACGGCCTGACCCAGGCGAACCTCGGTCTGGGCCTGCGGCACGCGGAGGGTGATTGTTGCCGCCGGGGCCGTGGGCAGACTTCCGCGGGTGCCGCGCCATCCGCCCAGGTGGTCGAGCTTGAGTCGGGCTTCCAAGGCCAGCTTGTGTGTGCCCTTGCCGGAGACCTGGATCACCAGGAGCGTTGCGTCCATCGTATCCGGCGCACTCCGTGTGCCGCCGGATTTCATCGGCACACGGCGTGTGCCGGGTACATTGGGGGACCCATCCGTTGCGACGACCTTCAGCCGGGCCGGCTTGCCGTCCAACTCGGCGTTGGCCAGCACGCCGCCGCGGAGGCCGAGCGGAATCGAGATGTAGCCCTCAGCCAACACGTCGATTTGCAGCTTGCCGCTGATGTTCAGCGTTTCCTCGCCTTCCAGCACGGCGCTGTAGGTTGCACCCGAGAGGGCGTAGGGAAGCGGCGCGGGGTGGGCGTCGATCTTCTTGTCGGGATAGGCGCGGTTCCATAGCTCGACGTAGCGCTCGTAGGGGACCAGCAGGCGATTGGCGTCCTGGATACCCGTCTGCGACTTCACGTCGTAAGGCACGATGATCGCGTCCTCGGGCACGGTCACCGGCGGCTCCGGGGCCGCGGGCTGCGGCTGGGCCTGCGCAGCGGCCGAGAGCAAAATGGCCAGGACCAGAACGATCGAGGCGGCAGCCGAGGCCGAGGTCGGGCCGGTCAGTCGATTGGCAAGGGCGCGCAGCCCTTGGAGTATCCAGCGAATAAGTCCGGCAAGCAGGTAGTACGGCACTAGCAGGCTGGCGGCGAAGAAGACGCCGTTGCAGATCCTGGCGAAACTCACGGTGTCCCAGGCCAGGGGCAAGAGCGCGGAGGCCAGGGCGAGTACCAGCACAAACGCCGCTTTCTGCCGCACGGGCCGCCGGGTCATGGCCATCCCCAACACGAACACGGCCAGGGCCAGGCCCCAGGTCAAGAATGTGTTGCGATTACGACGGGCCAATGTGATCCCGACCTGCGGGCTGGCGCCCAGGCTGTTGAAGGTCAGCACTTGGCGGCCATCCATCTGGGCTTGTTGCACATCGATGTTGAGGCTACGGAAACCGGAAAGGTCCTGCTGTTGATAGACCGGTTTGCCAACTGCGACACCCCAGTCTCCTACTGCCTCTGCAATGCCGCGCTGTTGATAGACCGGTTTGCCAGCCGCGACACCGGGATTCCGCGCGACGTCCATCGGGTGTTCGACATCCGGCTTTGCTTCGCTAGCGGGAGCCCGCGGCGCGGGCGGCGGCGCGGCAACGGCCGGTGCAGGGGCGGGTGGTGCTGGCGTAGCAACGGCCGCGGGGGCATGAGTTGTGGCTTCGTACGCAAAACCGCCATCACTGGGAGTTGCCGGCGTCGTTATAGGCGGTAGCGGCATGACCGGAACGGTAGCCGGTGCGGGCGTGGGGGTTATTACGAGTGTGCCATTGCCCAACGCTACGGGGGGAAGCCCGGGCGCGGGAGCAGGGGCTGTCGATGAATGCGCGAGACCTCCGAGCGTGAGAGACCCAGCGCCACTAAGTTCGCCGATTTTCGGCCCGGCTACCGGAGCCGGTGCCGCAGGAGCAGCGGCATCCGTTGGCGGCCGAGCCTCAGCAGGCTTGGCATCGGCTTTCGGCATCTCTACTGTCTTGCTCTCCTCGGCCTTTTCGGCTTCACCCCTCTCAGCGGTGTCCATATCTGCTGCGTCTATGTTCTGACTCAGCGCCTTGCGGCGCGTAGGTGACGTGAACTGCGGTGATTGTACCCGTGCCTCCTTGCTTTCGAAACTGTTTTCGAAAGTGGACGCGTAATCTTGGAACCCCATTCCAATTTGCTTAGTTTTGTTCTCTGCCTTCGACTTCGCAGCCGCCGGCGACATCGCGGAGCCGAGTTCATGAATTCCGCCGGCCAGTTCGTACAATCCGCCCGCCACCACCAGCGGTGCGGGTACCGGTCGCGCGATGGGCTTGGCCTCCAGCGTGCCGTCGGTGGCAACGGCCTCGTAGCCGTCCGGCACGGTCACGGTCCATTGGATGTTGACCAGCGGAATCTCCGTGGATTGCTTGGCGTCGCGGCTGGCACGGTAGAGCAGGCGCGGCGCGCTGAGGCTCAAGCGGCTGGCCTTGGCCAGGCTCTGCACGGGAGCTTCATAGACAAGTTGCAAACTCCGCGCCGCGCCGCTCGCATCGGCCGGCAGGCCGATCAGGCAGACCCCGCCTCGTTTCTGCGGCTTCAGCGGCGTGATGATTGGCGCGGTCGCTTGGCCTGGCTGCGGTTGTTGCTCCAGCACGGCCGACCAGAGCGTGGCATTTTCCGGCAATTCGATCTCCAGGTACGGGGCCTTGGTGCGGAGCTCGAAGCTGGCCTTGGTCTGGCTCCAGCCGTCCGCCGAGAGGAATGTCGTGAGCCGCGCCCGCTGGACGATGGCCGGCGTCAGCGCGTAGCTGGGATTCCGGTAGACATCGACCGTCAACTCCTCCGGCTTGGGCGGATCGCCCACAAACTCGTAAGCGCCCAGGAACCGCATGGGCGATGCTTTGGGCCCGCAGTCGCCGGGCTGTTTCGGATTCAGATCGAGACTCGCGGGGGTGTATCTGGCGATAGCCAACTTTCCCACGTCGGCACGCCGCAACTTGGTGTGTATGTCCACGCCAAGCTCCCCTTCGCCCTCGATGGCCACCCTGCCCGACTGGTAAACCACGTCGGCGGCCGTCAATAACGGCAGGGCGAAATCTTTTAACTCAGTGAGCTTGGCGGCGGTACTGCCCTCACCCCCTGCCCCTCTCCCGGAGGGAGAGGGGAGTTGCGGTCGGCCGCTCCCAGAGGGAGAGGGGAGTTGAGTGGCCCCTTTGCCCGAAGGAGAGGGAGTTTTCGCCGCGCCGACATCTGTACTGCCCTCACCCCCTGCCCCTCTCCCGGAGGGAGAGGGGAGTTGGCGACGCATTTCGAAATCAACGGCCAGGCGGACCTCGTCGCGGCGGGCGTCGTCCAACAAGACATTCCAGCGCCGCATGGTGCCGGCCGGCTCGGGCACGTAGTCCTTGACGCTCACGCCGTTCAGGCCGCTGATCGTGAGTTTCTCCGGAGTGGACGCGGGCAGCAAGAGGGCCAGCCGCCGGGTTTTGGCGTCTTCGATCGTATAGATGACCACATAATGGGCCTTGATCACTTCCGGCGCGATCTGGAAGAAAGCAAAAGTCCGCGCGGTTCCCCGCGATTTGACGCGATTGGCGACAATCGTGGCCTTGCCCGCGGCGCCTTCGTAGCGAAAGGCCAGGCTCGTCGCGCCGCTGGCCAGGCCGAAGCGGGCCATCTCCGCGGCGGTTATCGGCACGAGCCGCTCCACGTTGTCGGCCTTGACTTCCATATCCTCGTCGGCCGTTACCGCCACCGCGCCTTCGTCGCGCTCGGCGTCGGCCACGCGGAACATGGGGAACTCCACCGACTGACTGCGCCACGTGTCGAGCCAGCCCGGCGGCGTGGAGCGGGCGCGGAAGCCGACCCCATAGACTTGCCCCGGGGCGATTCCCTGCGGCAGTTTGACGTGGACCCGCCCGGGAAGCTTCTCATGCACATAGCGTTCGATCGGCAACGGCGACTTGTCGGGAGCCGTGACCTCGGTCACTGACCACCCGGCGGGCACGCTGAAGTCGAAGCTGAAACGTTTTTCCGCGGCAGGCAGCAGGGCGAACCCGCCTTGGACCTCACAGCCCTTGTCCTGGATGTTCAGCAGCAGATTCGTGGTCACGGCCAGCGCGGCGGGCGTGTGGCGGAAATCGGCCGTCAGCTTGTAATCAACTTGCGGCGCGTAGTAAGCGGCAATGTAGCGCAGCGGAACCGCGCCCGGCTCCGGCTGCACGAGCGACGCCGGCAGGGCCGCGGCGAGAACCATCGTATCGACCGGAATCAAGGCGCCGTCGACAGCGAGCGATTCAGCCTTCAGGGAGTCTTGAACCAGAACCCCTAACACCGTGACCTGGCCCACGTAGTCCAGCAATCCCAACCGCAGCAATTCCAACCGCGGCATCCGCCAGTCCTTTAAGCGGCTGGGCGTCTTGATGGCAACCAGGGAGAGTACGACCGTATCGGTGGTTTGTTCGCGGAGCCATACGTTGACGATCTTCCGTCCGGCTTCGGTGGCCACCTTCCAGCGGGCCAGTAGCGGCGAGTTGATCTCCGTAATCTCGAAGCCCTCGGGAACGACCAGGCGGAAGTGGTCGACCGCGCGATGCAGGATCCAGAGAGTTACCGTGGCGTGCAGCTTCTCATAGGCCTCGGTCACCTCGTCGAACAACACGCAGCGGGCGGCGACGGCCTGCTCGTCGCGTTGCAGGTGGCTGTTGAGCGACATGAAGATGGCCGTATCGCCGGAGTGCGGCAGCAGCTCGAAGCGGGTGGACCTGGCCGCTTTATCCGCATCGGGAGCGTCGCCGTCTACCTTGCGCGAGACGACATCGGCCCCGCTCTTGATCTCGACATCGCCGGGGACCGTGAGCCGCCAGCGGCCGACTGCGGCGTTGGTCACGCGGAACCGCAGGCACTGCTGGGCGGAGTTCATTTCCAGGGGCGCGATCATGTCCACCGCCAACTGGTGCCGACCCTTGCCGGCGACCAGCAGGTTCAGCCGCCCGTCGGCCGCGTGGCCCAGGGGCGCGGGCTGGTTGTCGAGCCGGGCCGCCTGGAGGCCCACGCCGCCGAAGTCCAAGGGAACCGCCTGCAGACCGTCGTCCAGCACGTCGATGGCGATCGTGCCGTGCAGCTTCGCGCGGCCGTCCTCGACCACGATCTCGTAGTCCGAGGAAACGAGCAGGCTGGCGTGGGGCACGTGCGTCTCTGGCGTTTTCTTGGCCTTCTTCAGCAGTTCGTCGTATTCCTGCCGCGTCAGGAGCACGCGGTGCGGCTCGCTTTCCAAGAGGACCTTCAGGTCGGAAACGGGCACGTAGATCTCGCGGGTGGTTGTCGGCGGTTCGGCCGCGGGAACTCCAGCGTGTGCCACCGCGGTTGCGCAGAAGGCGAGAATGATCAACTTAGTCATGGCTCGCACCTCCGTCTTGCGCGGCGGGCGCGGACTGCGGGTCCTGTGCGGTTTCTGGTGGCGGCGCGGCTTTTTCGACGACGGCCTTGCGGGCAACAACCCGGCTGGACCAGGCGGTACTAAGCCCCGTACAGAAAGCTCCCAGCGGCTGCCGCAAGCGGAACATGCCCACGATGCCCCAGAAGAGCAGCACGATGGCCACGGCCGCGAACAAGGGACAGCCCAACACGTGCAATGACAGCGTGGGCCAGAAGACGCCCAGAAAGACGAGGACGACAACCAGCATGGCCGAGGCGAGCACGCGCTGGGCCGCGCTAGTCCGCACCAGCAAGACGCCGCCTAACAGCACGATGCCGAAGATCCAGGCATCGAGCGCCTGGTGATCGAGCGTCCATAGCCGCACGTTGGTCTGCGGGTCCGGCCGCAGGGTGGAAAAGACCAGCGGCGTGCCGTCGAAATGGAATGTCTTGGCAGCGCCTGCCGCCCCGTTGTTGCCGTCGCAAACCCAGTCTACAAGTTTTTCATGCGTTTCCTTGAGGTCCGGGCTGACGGGCATCCAGCGGTGCTGCTTTCCCCAATCCCACTGAAAATCCTCGGTCCAGGACCCGGACGTGCCCAGCACATCCTGGGCGGCAGGCACGAAGACGCAAAGGTAGACCTTTTGCACCGCCGCGTCGTCGAGGAACGTAGGCAGCGAAAAGGCCTTCCCGCTCGTCAAGGTATAGCGAATCTCGAGGACGAAGGGTTCGTCGGCCCGGGTCGTCCCCAAGGGCACGACCAGCGCATCGCCCTGGCCCTTCTGCAAGTCGATCGGCCGGCCATTGACACAGAATGGATCGAACTCCCGCTTGGTTTCCGCAGGAAGTTGCACGGCCAACTGCTTCTTCACACTGCGGATACGATAGACGGCTTGCACGGCGATCTCGCCGGCGGGCGTAACCACCATGCGGCAAACCGCGCGATCGATGCTGGTTGGCTTCACTTGGGCCAACTCGTAACGGGTGATCGTGAGCGGCAGCGTCCACTCGTCGAGGAACTCGAAGGCCCGGGTCGCACCGTTCACGGGCGGCGTCAGCTCGCGCTGCGGATCGATGGGTCGCAAGCCCTTAAGCTTCTCGCCCTCCTGGAAGTTGAGCGTTTCCGCCTTGGCCAGCGCGATCTGGCCCCAGGCCAGATCGACCTCGCGGGGCGTCAGGTGCGGCACCACAACCTCCATATCCTTGCCTACGTCGAGCTTGTCGAGCTTCTGATCCCACACCAGATTGATCTGCACGTCGCCCAGCAGTTCGCCATCGCCCACCAGGCTCCAGGCCACCATGTTATTCTCCAAGTCCGCGGTCTTCTCGTGAATGCCCGGGGTCTTGTTGTGCAGCTCGTGGGACACGTCCGTCGGGACATCGATGCGGAGCGACTTCACGCCGCTGTAATGGATCGAATAGAAGAAGGTGGCCTGATACTTGATTACGCCTTCGTCGATCCGCGCCACGAGCAACTGGCGGACGGTGACTTGCGGCTTGCGGCGATCGACTGCCAGGTGCAGCGTGACCGGCTCCTGCGTGAACATGAAGGCCAGTTCGGGGCGCGGCGCCGAACTGCCGGCGGGCGGCGGGGCGGGCATAGCAATGCCTTCCATTGCCTCCTGGAACGACACGGCCCGCAAGCCCTTGGGCTCGACGGGATTGACCCGCAGGCTCTCCGGGGCGCTAATCACGAGCCTGCCGGACGAATGCTCGACCGTGGCCTTCGTGGGTTGCGGCAGCGGTAAGTCGATTGCGATCGATTTTTCTGTGGGCGTCAGCAGCTTGGTGTCGGGCATTTCGCGCTGCAACTGCACGTGCAGGCCGACACGGCCCAGGGCCTTGCGGGCCAGGTTCACGACCAGGTGGGTCTTCTTCGCGCCCTCCAGGTGATGCGAATCGACCTCGGCCGTCGCGCAGACCGTAGGCGGCATCCCCGGCGCGACAGTTGTGGCCCCTTGCCTGCCCGTAACGCTGCGAAGCTCAAACCCTTCGGGTACGTCGAGTTCCAACTTGAACACGCCCGCCCGCTCGATCGTGTAGAACGCCGTCAGGTCGAGTGTGAGCTTCTCCGGCTCCAGCCGGGCCTCGACCAATGAATCGACGGTGATCCGCGGCGAGACCTCCTCGACCGCCAATTCCAACGCGAACGGCACGGAGGCATAGCGATAGGCGAACGTCCAGGCGACCGTACGCATCGCGACCGGCAACTCGTTGGCATCGACCTGCAAGAGGCCGCTGGTCTTGCTTGATTCGGCCCTCAGGCCCGAGCCGATCTGGACCACCACAAAACCTTGCTGGCGGTCGACGTTCAGGGCTCTCACCACGGGCACTTTGAGCGATTCGACCCGCTTCTGGTCGGCGATCTTCTCCAGTTCCACGACTACGGTCTGCTTGTCCTTGGCCGGCTCGAACAACTCGGCCGTGACCGTCTGCACGGTTGCACCGGCGGCCAGCGGCTCGACCGACCACTTCTGCACGTTAGGATCGAACACGTTCACTACTTTGAAGTCGGCCGGGACCTCGAAGGAAATCTGTTTCAATTCCGCGCGGCTGATCGCATAGTTCAGGGTGATACTGGTCCGCGTGATGCCTTCCTGGATCCAAAGCTTCTGCTCGGCCTGCACGTTGGCCACGTACTTCAGCCCCATGGCGCCTTCGCTCTTGGGCGTCCAGTCGATCTGCACCGTGGGCGCCGCCCCGACAAACGCCCAGATCACGGTCTCGTCAGGCTTCTTTTCTTCCGCCGGCTTCTTGTCATCCGGCTTGGCGGCTGCGGCGGCCGGCGGGACTTCCGTGGCGGCGATCAGCGGGTGCAGATTTACCTTCACACCGGCCTGCGGAATGCGGACTTCCCAGCGACTCACGGCGGCCTGCGGGGCCTGGAACGACACGCTGTTCTGGCCCGGCGACCGCGCGATCGCGCGGGCGTATTCCAGCAGCAACTCGATCTGTTCCGGCTGCTTGCCTTTCTTCTCGACCAGTAGGCGATGCTCTTCATTCGCCCCGCCCAGGACGCGGGCCGGTTCGCCCTTGATGGTCGCCCGCGTCAAGGCCGCATCGGCCAGCCGCAAGGGGACTTCGTGCCAGCCCTCGGTCAAGAGATCGATCTTCACGTGGGCCGTGACTTGCACCACGTCTTTGCCCACGACTGCCTTGTTCTCGACTTCCGTAATCACCGCGCCCACGGGCGGCAGGGCTTCTGCCGCAGGACGAGTCTTGTCCTGGGCCGCCTTCCACAACTCCTCGAATTTTTCGTAGGGCAGGAAGACGCCGCGACCATGCTTTTCGAAGACACCGCGGAGTTTTTCGTAGGGGATGTAGATCTGCTGCTCGCGCAGCGACCGATCGGCCTTGGCCGCATCTGGCTTGCCGGCCTCTTCGGTCTTAGGGGTATCGGCTTTGGCCGCATCGGCCGGCGCGGCCGGTTTTGCCGCGTCATCCGCAGCGGGTGCCGCGGTGGTCAACGAGAAAGTGGCAGATGCCCACACGGCAAGTGCGCAAAGGAGCGAACGATCATTGAGCGTCATAATGGTTCCTCGTACGATGAGACAGGCCGGGCCGGCGGTTGCGGAGGTACTAGACCAACTCCACGGAGGGGTATGGTCTGGTATCGTCCTATACCCTTATACCATATTCCCACACTACATAGACGTATGCGGGGCGGGAAGAGTTTCCGCCAATCCTGCCATTATAACGGTTTTTCCGGATCGGCCGTGTAACATGTTGGTAACACGCAGTAGGTCCTTTCTGCCGGAAAGGACTATTGTGCGCCGCCCAGTTGAAGAATACGGAGTTTCTCCCGCGGTTCAAAGCACATTAGTCCCTCTCGGCAAGCGGGACCTACTGCTGCCGCGTATTCCGATTATGCCGATCTTCTCGCCTGCCCCTTTCAAGTTGTCTCTTCCAGCCCTGGATTTCCTATTGACTTCCCCGCCCATCCCGCGTCGATAATGAAAGCGACAACCTAGGATTTTACCATCGGGCATGGATGCGCCCAGGATCCAACGGCGATGATCGCCAGGGGACCCCAGTACTCCGGTCTGCGCGTCTCATGCTCGAAAAACGTGATCTGAAAAAGGACCTGCTGGCCCTGGGCCTGCTTGCGCTCGTGGCGTTCTTGGCGGCTGCGCTGCTGAGTTTCGACCCTGGCGACCCACCCAGCAAGCTCGTTTACCCCCAACACGCAGAGATCCTCAACGTCTGCGGTCGATCGGGGGCCTTCGTCAGCCGTTGCCTGTTCGGCGCGCTGGGATTGGGGGCCTATTACCTGGTTGTTTCGCTGGGTGTGCTGGATGCCCTGTTGTTGGCCCGCCGGCCCCTCACGCAGCCCCTTACGCGACTTTGCGGATGGCTGATTTCGTTGGTGGGGCTGACGACCTTCGCCGCGATGGCCACCCCACAACTCTCGCCGGGACCGGTGATCGGCGCCGGCGGATACCTGGGCGCGGCGGGACGCGGGCTGTTGGAGATGAACTTCGCCACCGTCGGGGCCTATATCCTGGCGATCAGCCTGATTATTGGCGGTTTGCTGCTATCGACCGACTACCTCCTCGTGCAGATCGTGGCCTTCCTTGTCGGCAAGCCGGCGCAAGGCATCGGACAAGGCATGTTGCAAGTCAGCGCGGCGGCGGCCAAACGGCTGCGCCGCAAGTCGGACCTGGATGGCTATGAGCCGGCCGACGCAGATACCGCCGGCGGGGCCAAGATCCTCTCGGTCCGGGTCAAGGGACGCAAGGGCGACGAGGCCCGGCCGGATGCCGCCGCCGAGGTTGCGCCCGCGCAGCCGGAGAACAAGGCCGAGCAGCCGGCGGGAACGCCTTCCCCTGCGCAGCCGGAACCCACTGTCGCCGAAGCGACCGGCGGCGGACTGGCCTCGCTGTTGCGGATCCGTAAGCCCAAGGCGCCGAAGACCGACGAGGATTTGCAACTCGACGAACCGCCGCAGAACGCGGCCGACTACGAGTTGCCCAGTATCGAGCTCCTGTTGCCCAGCGAGTCGTTCAATTTCGACGAGCAGGAGAACGATGTTCGTCGCAAGGCCAAGATCCTCGAACAGACGTTCCGCGAGTTCGGCTTCAACATCCGCGTGGTCGAGATCCAGACCGGCCCGGTGATCGCCCAGTTCGAAGTCGAGTTGGAGGCCGGGCTGCGGCTGAGCAAGATTACGGGGCTGGCCGACGACCTGGCGATCGCCCTGCGCGTGCCCAGTGTCCGTATCGTCGCGCCCATTCCCGGCAAGAACACGGTGGGCATCGAAGTGCCCAATACCACGCGGCAGATCGTCCGCCTCCGCGAGGTGATCGAGGAGGCCAACGGCAAGGTCCAGAAGATGCGAATCCCGGTCTACCTGGGCAAGGATGTGTCGGGCAATCCCATGACGGTCGACTTGTCGACCCTGCCACACCTGCTGATCGCCGGACGGACGGGCACCGGCAAGAGCGTCTGCCTGAACTCGATCATCACCTCGATGGTCATGACGCGGCGGCCCGACGAAGTCCGCATGTTGATGATCGACCCCAAGATGGTCGAACTTAGCCAGTACAAGAGCCTTCCCCACCTCATGCACCCCGTAGTCACCGACATGAAGAAGGCTGAGGCCATTCTCGGCTGGGCCGTGGAGAAGATGGAGGAGCGCTACCACTTGCTGGCCCGGGCGGGCGTGCGGCACCTGAGCGGCTACAACCAGTTGGGCGAAGATGAGCTGATGGAGCGGATCCGGCCCGAAAGCGACGACGAACGCCGCCAGATCCCCACGCACATGCCTTATATCGTGATCGTGGCCGACGAGCTTGCCGACTTGATGATGACGTCGGCCAAGGAAGTGGAAACGCACATCATCCGCCTGGCCCAGAAGAGCCGGGCGGTCGGTATCCACCTTGTTTTGGCCACGCAAAAACCGACGGTGGACGTGATCACCGGACTGATCAAGTCGAACCTGCCGGCGCGGATCTGTTTTCAGGTGGCCAGCCGCACGGACAGCCGCGTGGTGTTGGACGAGATGGGGGCCGACAAGCTATTGGGCAACGGCGACATGCTCTTTCTCTGGCCGGGCACGAGCACGCTGCTCCGCGGCCAGGGCACGTACCTGTGCGACGACGAGATCAATCGCGTGATCGCGGCCGTGGCCACCAGCGAGCCGCAATTCGTCAAAGAGCTTGTGCAATTGAAGGCCACGGCCGCCGAAGGCGAGGGCCAGGGCGGCGGCAAGAAGTTCGCCGACCGAGACGAACTGTATGAAGCGGCCATCGATGTCGTGGTCCGCGAGGGCCGCGGCAGCGTATCGCTGCTGCAACGCGCTCTGGGTATCGGCTACGGCCGCGCCGCCCGGCTGATCGACTTCATGGCCGAAGACGGCATTGTAGGACAGTACAACGGTTCGCAGGCCCGCGAGATCATCATCTCCTTGGAGCAGTGGGCCGAGATGAGCGGCAGCGGATCGGTGAAGATCGCACCGGCCGAGCCGCCCAAGCGCAACAACACGATCATGCTCGCCCCGCCCGCGGAGCGGCGCACGACCGAGCCGCGGCCAAGTGCGGCTGCCGACATCGCCGAGGAAGACGAGGAGAGCGACGACGAAGAGGATTTATACGACGAAGAGGACGAGGACTTCGATGATGAGGATGACGACGAGCAGGACGTAGACGACTTTGAAGTTGACGCTGAGGACGAAGACGAGGTGCGGTTCAAGGATGCCGCTGCCGCCACTGTGGAGGCTCAAGGCGGCGAGCAGGTGAAGGCCGGCACGGACCCCGCCGGCACGCCCAAGCGGGGCTGTGCATGACCGTAGAATCTCGGGCAGTTAGCTGGAAAGCCTCTAATCGCAACCGCAAACCTGCACTTGACGCCGGCGTGTCGGAACGATAAGATATCAATTATACTCAATCAGTGAACCGATGTTTGCTCATCCCCACAACCCGAATTGCCTGCTGGCCATCGTAAGTCGCGATGTCGTCGCGGGTATTATTATTCGGGAGGCTGGGGCCTAGGGCTTTCGGTTCTAACCGAGGAATTCATAGGCCCTAAGGCCCGTCATGGCCTGAGGGCCTTTTTCGTTGGTTGAATCGCCTCCCCCATACCAGTACACCCTTTCCCGCGTTCTCCCATGCCCCGCATCGAAATCTACGACACGACCCTCCGCGACGGCTCGCAGGCCGAAGGCATCAACTTCTCCTTGCAAGACAAGCTGGCCATCACCCAACGCCTCGACAGCCTGGGCGTCGATTATGTCGAGGGTGGCTACCCGGCCTCGAATGAGAAAGACGCCGAGTACTTCCGCCGCATCAGCGAACTGCCGCTTACGCACGTGCGCGTCTGCGCGTTCGGCATGACCCGTCGTAAGGGCGTCAAGGCCGCGGAAGACAAGGGCCTGCGGGCGCTATTGGATTCACAGACCAAGACTATCACCATCGTCGGCAAAAGCTCGCTTTTTCAAGTGACCGAGGTGCTCCGCACGAGCGCTGACGACAACCTGGCCATGATCCGGGAGAGCATCGGCCACCTCGTGGAAAACGGCCGCGAGGTGATCTTCGACGCCGAACACTTCTTTGACGGTTGGAAGGCCGACGCCGCCTACGCGATTGCCGCCTTGCGCGCGGCTGCCGAGGCCGGAGCGCGGACGGTCGTCCTCTGCGATACCAACGGCGGCAGCATGCTCGACGACATCGCCAGGGCCGTGCGAAATGTGGTCGAGTCGGTGCGCGTGCCGGTCGGCATCCATTGCCACAACGACTGCGAGTTGGCGGTGGCCAATTCGCTGGCGGCCATCGATGCCGGGGCCGTTCACGTGCAGGGCACGATCAACGGCTTCGGCGAGCGCTGTGGCAACGCCGACTTGATCTCCATCATTGCCAACCTGGCCCTGAAGAAGACCGGCTACGAAGTGCTGGCGGCTGGTGGTGTCGAGCATCTCACCGAATTGTCGCGATTCGTTTATGAGACGCTGAACATGAATTTCCGCCCGCACCAGCCGTTTGTGGGCAAGAGCGCCTTCGCGCACAAGGGCGGCATGCACGTCAGCGGTATCGCCCGGAACACGTCCGCCTACGAGCACATCGAACCGCAGGCCGTTGGAAACGAACGCCGCGTGCTGGTGAGCGAGTTGTCCGGCCGCTCGAACCTCGTGGCGATGACCCACCGGCACAAGATCCCCAACGATGCCGCGTTGATGGACAAGATCCTCGCGCGGGTCGTGTCGCTGGAGCATGCCGGTTACCAGTTCGAGGCGGCCGACGGTTCCTTCGACCTGCTGGTGCGCAAATGCCAAGGCACGTTCCGCCCGCACTTTGAGCGGCTCAGCTATCACGTCAACGTGGAGACCAACGCCCGAGGCGAGATCCGCACCGAGGCGACGGTGAAGATCCGCGTTGGCGACCAGGTCCGCCACGAGGTGGCCGAGGGCGACGGCCCCGTGAACGCATTGGACGCTGCCATGCGGAAGGCCCTCAATGGTCACTTCCCCGCCCTGCGCAAGCTGCACCTGGTGGACTACAAGGTCCGCGTGATCAACTCCGAGGCCGCCACCGCCGCCGGCGTGCGCGTGGTCATCGAGAGCCAGGACGAAAGCGACGTCTGGGGCACTGTGGGTGTCAGTGAGAACATCATCGAGGCCAGTTGGATTGCCCTGGTCGATAGCTTCGAGTACTGTTTGTGCAAGCATGAAGATGGATGCCGGATCTGAACCCGTTGCTAACCGTAGGCTTGCGCGATTTTAATGCGACGGGCAAAATTGCGTGGCGGCCTGCGGCGGGGCGTTGACAATCCCCGGGGCGAAGTTAAGCTGCAAGCATTGTCGTTTTCACCTTGGAAAGGCTTTGCTCATGTATCGTCGCTTGTTTGTCGCCGGATTTCTTGCAGTCTCATTGGTCGCGTCGCCCTCACTTGCCTGGCATGAAGTCGGGCACATGCTCACCGTATTGGTGGCCTACAAGCAATTGTCGCCCGGCGACGTGCCTTCCGAAGCGGTCAAGCGGCTTGTGGTCATCCTCAAGCATCACCCGCGTTACCGCGAAGATTTTGCCTCAGCCATGCCAAGCGGTTTGAGCGAAGATGGCGAGGCCCGCTGGTTGCTCTGCCGGGCGTCGGTCTGGCCGGACCAACTCCGCAACGATCGCGAGAACCAGCCGTCGTTTCCGCCGGTGGCGGACAAGCAGGGATCCTATCACCGCGGCATCTGGCACTATATCGATACGCCGCTGCTGATCGTCGCCGAGGGGACCAGCAGCGAACGGACGAAGGCCTTGGAAGAGAAGGCCCGCACAGGCCAGGATCTATCGACCGATATTCCCAGCGATGAGCAGAAAGTCCGCAACGTCGTGCAGGCGATTGCCTTCAATCGCCAGCGGTTTGTCCACGGCAGTCCCGCGGAAAAGGCAGTGGCCCTTTGCTGGTTGCTGCACACGCTGGGGGATATCCATCAACCCTTGCATGGGACGGCCGCCTTCACGGCCCACGTGCTGAATCCTCTCGACCATCCGCACGGCGACGCTGGCGGCAATGCCATCCATCTGGCCCAGGGGCGCAATCTGCACGCCCTTTGGGATGCCGCGCCTGACGCCGCCCCCGATGCCAGTTTCGATCCCCACGAACCGTTCGACCAGCGGTACGGCCGGGCCTATGCGCGGGCATTGAAGCAAATCGATCCGCTCTTGGCCGACGTCGACTTGACTGAGCAAGGCAAACGGGCGGCGCGGGAATGCGACCCCAAGCAGTGGACGCGGGAGAGTTTCCAATTGGCGCAAGAGAAGGTGTATGTCGCCGAGATCCGCAAGCAGATCCTCGCCGCCGACCAGGAGCAGAAGCCGTCGGACGAAGAGTTGGTCGTGCAATTGCCCGACGGCTATCGTGAGCGGGCTCATGAAATCGGCAAATTGCGGGTCGTGCAAGGGGGCTGGCGCACGGCGGAGTTCTTGAAGAGTCTTGATGTTCTCAGCGGTGGGAAATAGTATTAGCGTAGGCTGGAACAATCGCAGCGTAGTTCCGGCATGCTGCCGGCACGGCGAACTATGATGCCGGAACTGCGCTGCGCTTGTTTCGGCCTGCAATCCAAGTCTACGTCGACATCTACCTGCGGAATATCGATCCGAGTAATCCGCCCTGGCGCGTGACAGCCGAACAATCGGGCGGCGGTATCTTCCTGGACCTCGGCTGTCACGCCCTGGACATCTTCGACTTCCTTCTCGGGCCAATCGAAAGCGTCCGAGGCATTTCCGCCAACATCGCCTCGCCGTATGACGTCGAGGACGCGGTTGCACTGTCTTGCCGGTTCACGTCGGGCGCGTTGGGGGTCTGCTCCTGGAACTTCGCCGACGCGGCGCGCGAGGACCAGATCAAGATTACCGGCACGAAGGGAGAAGTGACGCTTTCGGTGTTCGGCAACGAGCCGCTGCGACTGGAGACCGCCGCGGGCGTTGAGCAGTTCGATCTTCCCAATCCGCCGCACATCCAGCAGCCGCTGATCCAGAGCATCGTGGACCAGTTGTGCGGGCAAGGCCAATGCCCGAGCACAGGCACAACAGCGGCCCGCACCGCACGCGTGATGGACCAGGTGCTGGAGAGTTACTACGGCGGACGCGACGATAGCTTCTGGATCCGGCCCGAGACGTGGCCCGGCCGGCGCGGCTAAACTCCTTTCCGCGGCTCGACGTGAATCACGATGTGCCCAACCTTGGGTACGCGGGCGCGGAGATGGGCCTCCAGCGCCACGGTAATATGGTGGGTGTCGCCGATCAGCATCTGCGGATCGAAGCGGCAGTGGAAGGAAACCTGGGTCTCTCCGCCTGCCCGCTGGACCTTGACGTTGTGAACCTGCACGACGGACGAATCGCCGTGGAAGAACTCGTCGATGGCGGCGAGCACTTCGGCGGCATCGGCCGGCTCGGCCCGGATGATGGCCGTATTGTCGCCCACCGGTTCGAGGTGCGAGACGATCCGCATGACTCCCGGCACGCCGCCGCGCACGTCATTCTCGAACAGCGTGGCCTGGCGGTGCGCCTCGTCCAAGGTGAGTGACTCGGGCACTTCCAAGTGCAGTTCCAGCCAGCGTTGCAAGTTCTCCTCGTAAAGGCGGATGGCATGCGCCCCCAGACCGCGGCGGGCGGCAAGAATACGGACCTGCGTGGTGATGTCGTGGTTGCTCAGGGCCAGCGGTTCGGCATGTACCACCACGTCGGCGCCGGGCACGACTGTGCGGACAGCCTCGGCAGCCTCATCGGAAATTTCATGCGCCCGCTCGAAGCTGATCGTGTGGCCTACCAAGAGCGTGATGTCGGCAAACACCTCCGATCCGGCTTGGCGCATGCGTACCTTCGTGACCGACTCGACGCCGCTCACCTGCCCGGCGGCCTGCGCCACCTTGTCGCGGAGGTCGTCGGGGATGCGGTCCAAGAGATCGGCAAGCGACTTCTTGCCCATTTTCAGGCTCACCGCGACCACGATCCCGGCCACGCCCAAGGCGGCAAACGTGTCGGCCGCGGCCAGCTTCGGAACGTCAAGATGCCTGGCGGCAAGCACGCAAAGCAGCCCAAAGAGTACGACGCATGACGACCAGATATCGGTGGAGAAGTGCAACGCATCGGCCTCCAGGGCCTGGCTATGGTACTTCTTCGATACCCGCTGCAAGGCCCGCGAGCGCGAGAAATCAACGACAATCGAGAGCATCACCACCAGGAACGCCCACACACTAGGAACAACTTCAGGCGGCTCCTGGAAGAACAGCCGCCGCGCGGCCTCATAGACGATCCAGAGGCAAGTGGCCAGCAAGAGCAGCGTTTCTACCAGGGCCGAGAGATTCTCGAACTTGCCGTAGCCATAGTTCTGATTGCGGTCCGCCGGGCGGGCGGACATGTGGACGGCCCAAAGCGTCACACCGGTGGCCAACAGGTCGAGGGCCGAGTGCGCCGCCTCGGCCAGGATGCCCAAGCTCAGGGTCAGGACCCCCACGACCAGCTTCAGGACGGTCAGCAATGTTGCTGCCAAGAGCGAGGCGATGGCCACGCGGAGTTTTTCGCGGGCCGAGTCGTCGCGGGATTGTAACGTTGTGGTGTTGCACATCCATTTACTTCAACTCTTTCAGCCGGATGTTCCGCACGGCGCCGATCGTGTCGTAAGTTGCGACGCCCAGCGGGCGGCTGGCGTCGCACTCGATGCGCACGCCGAAAGTATGCTCCTTGCGGGCCTGATCGACGACCTGGTCTTTGTCGATCCAGACCTCGATCTTCTCGTCCGTTACGCGGATGCGGAACTGATACCAGGTGTTCTGTTTGAACTCCCGGCTGTGCGAGGTCTGGTTCTCTGAGGCGTCCATGTGATCGACGTTCGATAGCCCGATGACGCTGCCGCCCCAGCCGCCGGTGACGAACGAGCAGTAGTTGTCGCCCACGGGAAAGGTCGTCGTACAGAAGAAATCGCTGCCCTCGATCCGCTTTCCTTCGAGGGTCAACTCGTAGTTGCTGCGGGGCAGCTTGGCGCCGGACCAGGTGATGCCCGTCATCTGACTGCCACGTTCCATGATGATCGTCTTGTCGCGGACGACGACCTTTCCCTCGCCGCCGAAATCGGTGACTTTCCAGCCCTCCAAGGTCTTGCCGTTGAAGAGCTCTTTGGCCGCCGGCGCCGGTTTATCGGCTCCCAGGGCAACCAATAGCGAGGCGAAACTGGCCAGCGTGAACGCGGTGGCGCGTAAGGCATGACGAAACATGGCTAAAACTCCTGTTGGGTGGAATATCGCGACTTGGCTGCCGCGCCGGGAGGCCCGAACACCGGGTCAACCAGCTTTTCTACCGGCTTGCCCGGCTCCGAGCTGCTCTCCGCCGATCTCCTTTCGGCCGTCTTCCCTGCTGCTACTGGCTGAGTCACGTTGACGCTCACTTCGGCCTCCAGCGGTTCCGCGGAAGCGGTGGTCTGGATGCGGATGCGCGCGTTGATCTTGCCCGGCGTGTCGCCGCCCAGAAAGACCACGGGCAAGCGATGGATTGTCGCCGCGCCCGCCGCGGGCAGATCGCAGCGGAAAAGCGGATTGGTCGATTCCACGCTGGTGATCTGGAACGGCGACGAACTGACGACCAGCAGCGGCCGCGTCGCGGGAGTTGGCAGGTTTCCCGCCGCCACAGGCTCCATGATCAGCGGCGACGGGTGTACGGTCACCGGGGCGACTACCACGGCCTCGACGGGAATCGGAACGCGCTGCGTGCGGGGATCGGCATCGTTGGTAATGAGATTCAGCTCGTCGCGCAAGTAGCCGGCCTTGGCGCGGGCCGAAAGGTCCACGGTCAGATCGTAGGTCACCATGCCGCCACCACGCGCAATCTCGACCGCCTTGCCGGTAATGTCGGGGTTGGCACATTCGACGCCCTGGATCTGCCAGTCCGGCCGCCCAGCGTAACGGACACTCACCCGTTGCTGCGCGGCTTTGCCCTGCGCCGTGCGGAAGTGTACCGCCCCGGGCTGCAAGACCACGTCGCTGCGGATGAAGCAATGGATGTGCAACTGCACCTCGGCCGGGAACGGCCTGTCGAACTTCACCTTGATCGTCACGTCCCTCTGGCCGTCGAATCGCACCGTGTCGACTTTCACAACCACGTAAGCCTTTTGCCAGGTCTTGATGACCTGTACGGGCGCTTCGGGCGACGTGCAGCCGCAACTCGCCTCAGCCGACTCGATGTGGGCGTCTTCCAGGAAGACGTTCGTGACGCCGAAACGGTGTTCCACCTTTGCACCACGGGCAACCGTGCCAAAATCGTGGCTCGTATGGTCGAACATCTCCTGGGCCCAGTCCTGTGCCTGAGCACGGCCGGCGGCCAAAGCCGCCAACGACCAGACAACGGGCCAAGCGATAGTACGGACAAAACGTTTCATGAAGACCTGCCGTTTGGCTTTGATCGCATGACTACACGGCGATGAGATCGCTGAAACCGCAAAGGTGCGATCAAGGCCTTGACCTTGAGTATTATAAGTCGTCAGTATGCCAAAACAGCGGCCGAATGTCAATTGCGAACCCGACCCAATTGCCCCTCGGCTTCGCATATACCGCAGATTGACAGCGATTGTCGGGTACGGAATCTATATTATGCAAAAAATCCCCAGATTAGGAAGCTGATTCCAATAGCCCCGAAAACGAGGGATACATACCAAAACGCCCGCCGCTTTGTCAGAACGGAAATAGCGCCCACTGCGATGCCCACCTGGAACATTGTTAAGCCCCGCGAGAGCGGTTTATGTTCCTCGAGGTGCCGGTGCGACTCTTTTTCGAATTCAGTTGCCTCTTTCTTGATTTCGTCCTTATGCTCTTTGTATTCGGCCAGCTTGGCCTCATCCTCGGCATCCAAATCTAATTGCAGCTTGGTCAGGATTTTCTTATTGCTGGAGAGGACCTTTTCCTTGATGCTGTTGGCTTGGAACTGAGTCCATTTGTCGCTGGCTTTGATCTGTTCCAAGGTGGCCTCGGTGGCGAAATGCTCGGCAAACAAGGCGGTTACCGCGGCCAGCGCGGCTAAAATGGCGGCCGTCAGGGCCACTCCCATCACCCAAGGTTCCGACGAACCATGCGCATGGTGCTCAATGGTTTCGTGGGCATGTTCCAACGGCACTTCCGGCGTACCCATAATACTCTCCCCAGTGAGGATTTGTCTTGACACGCAATTATACGGTGAGTGGTCAAGAATGATATAAGCCACGCCCCGCGTTCCCTACGGGGCGTGGCGTAAAGCAAAGACCCCCATCTACTTGAATCGCCACGTCCGCCACTTTTCATCCCAGTCCGCATCCATTACACTTTGGCACAAGGAGTTCGATCATGTCACGAAGTGCCAGCAAACTTGCTTTTTCTCGAGCCCAGCGGGTCATGCCGGGTGGGGTCAACAGCCCCGCGCGGGCCTTTGGTGGCGTGGGCGGGGAGCCGATTTTCATCCAACAGGCCGAAGGTCCGTGGCTGGTCGATATCGACGGCAATCGTTACCTCGATTACATCGGCTCCTGGGGACCGATGATCCTTGGTCATGGGCATCCGGCGGTCGTCGAGGCCCTGGAAGCCGCCATCCGTCGCGGCACGAGCTACGGCGCCCCGACCTTGCAGGAGACCGAACTGGCCGAACTGATCATCGAGGCCGTGCCCTCCGTGGAAAAGGTCCGGTTAGTCAACTCGGGCACTGAGGCCACAATGAGCGCTATTCGCCTAGCCCGCGGATATACGGGTCGGCCGATCGTGGTCAAATTCGCGGGCAACTACCACGGGCACGTTGATAGCCTGCTGGTAGCCGCCGGCAGCTCGGCCGCCACCTTGGGAGTGCCCGATTCACCGGGGGTTACCGAGGGTACGGCGGGCGATACGCTGGTCCTGGCTTACAATGACGCGGCGGCCTTGGAGGATGCCTTTGCCGGGGTGGGCGACCGCATTGCCGCCGTGATCTTCGAGCCGGTGGTGGGCAATATGGGATGTGTTGTGCCCTCGGAGGCCTTTCGCTGGGCGCTCCGCGAAGTGACCGCACGCTACGGGGCACTTTTGATCTGCGACGAAGTTATGACCGGCTTCCGCGTGGCCTACGGCGGGGCACAATCTCTTTGGGACATGACGCCCGACCTGACCACCTTGGGGAAAGTCATCGGCGGCGGCCTGCCCGTGGGCGCTTATGGCGGTGCGGCAAAGATTATGGACCATATCCTGCCCGCCGGCAAGGTCTTCCAGGCGGGTACGTTGAGCGGGAATCCCCTGGCTACAGCGGCCGGGACCGCCACGCTGAAAGTGTTGCGCGATACCGACGCCTATCGCCGGCTGGAGGTTAGCTCGAGCCGTTTGGCCGACGGTCTCGACGCGGCGGCTCGGGCGGCGCAGGTTCCCCACACGCTGGCCCGCGTAGGGTCGATGATGACGTTGTTCTTCAATCCGGATACTGTGACCCACTGGGAGACCGCCGCCCGTAGCGACACACAACGCTACGCCAAGTATTTTTGGGGCATGATCGATCGCGGTGTTTACCTGCCGTGCAGCCAGTTCGAGGCCCTGTTTGTCTCGATAGCCCACGGCGACGAGCAGATTGAAGCCACGATTGCGGCGGCCGCAGAAGTGCTGGGAACGCTATAAGGGGCCTTGCCGGGTTCTGGCAATCAGGTACATGTCGTGTAGGGTGGGACCAGATTGCGTAGCAAGCGCAGGCCCACCACGATCGGCTGGAAACCAGAGTAGACCGGCAACACGTTCCAGAGGTCGTCACCGCGGCCAGGCGGGCCATGTTGGCGGCAGTCGGATGCCAGAAGGCCCGATCGAGCATCGTAATGCCCGCGGGTAGCGAATGGCCATTTTCTTGAGTGCCGCGCCGGAAATTGCGAAACCGGGTCGCACGTTGGCCAGCCACTCTTCCAGTGGCAGTAATTGCTCATCCCGGACTTGCAGGCCCCGCCGTCTTGCGCCGCCCAATAAGGACCAGCGCAAAAACAGGTGTCGCCTTTCGCTCCGCGAAGCAACAGGACTTTCGCGGAGCCAAGGGCGACAATGCTGGATTCTCGGAATCTCCTGGCCGGAAAACCGGGCAGAACGGTGAGAATTCGGTTGGGCCGTCGAAAAACGAAGGCTTTAACCCCAGAAAAGTTACTGTTCTGCAGAATACTTGATTATGACGGATCCAGTTGCCTATAATTCGCCGTTACGTTGCTGGATGGAAACGCTTCTTCGCCAGGTGGCAACCGGGACATTTGCCGGGAACTGTCCTTGGATGGAGTCGTCGATGCTTCTTCGGCCCGGCTGGAAGGTTGGCTGAGTGCCGGGCAGTCGACGCCTAGTCATTGCGCAGAGCGAGCCGAGCAGCTCCTGCAGATTGCCAGCGCTGTCGAGAACCTGCCTCCAGGCCAGCGTGATGCCGTCGTACTTTTTTATTGGCAGGGTTGCTCACTCGCTGAAATCAGCGCGAACTTGGGCCGTAGCGTGTCGGCGGTCGTCGGCTTGCTGCACCGGGGTGTTACGCGGCTCCGCGAGCAGTTTTCTGGAACGGAATGAGCAATGAACGATGATCTGAGGCTGGACGATCCGCCGCAGGAACTCCTCAACGACGTGTTGGCTGCTTATCTGGAGGCCGTTGCTCGCGGCGAAACCGTTGACCGCCATACCCTCCTGGCAAAGCATCTGCAACTGAGCGAGGAACTGGCCCGTTTTTTTGAGGCTCACGACCACGCGGCCCGCTTGGCAGAGAATTGGCGTGCCTCGGATGGCGGCGATTTGGAAATCAGGGCAGTGTCCAGCAAGAAACGCGCAACGGATGCCGACGATCTCACGTCTGTGTGGGAATCTCCCGCCGGCCTGGAAGCGGCGCAAGGCGCTGATCAAGCGGGCCACGAGCTGCGGTTGCGGAAGTTCGGCGACTACGAGAATCTGGAGGAAATCGCCCGCGGTGCGATGGGAGTGGTCTACAAGGCTCGCCAAATCAGTCTCAACCGCACCGTGGCGGTCAAGATGATTCTTTCCGGCGACTTGGCCAACGAAAGTGATATTCAGCGGTTTCGGATCGAGGCCGAGGCGGCCGCCCATCTGCAACACCCCAACATAATTGGAATCTACGACGTCGGTCAGCTCGACGGGCACCACTTCTTTTCCATGGAGTACGTGGCGGGCGAGAACCTTTCGCAGATTATTCGCAAGGGGTCTGTGCCTCCCAAACAGGCTGCGCGCTATGTGCGGCAGATTGCCGATGCGATTGGGCACGCGCACCGGAAAGGCGTGACCCATCGTGACATTAAGCCGTCCAACGTGCTCATCGACGGCAAGGATCAAGCCCGAGTTACCGACTTCGGTCTGGCGAAAAGGGTTGAGTGCGACCAGCAACTGACGGCGTCGCATCAAATCGTCGGCACGGTTCCCTACATGGCGCCCGAACAGGTCATGGGATCGCGTGATCGCGTCGGTCCCGCAAGCGATATCTATTCCATCGGGGTTTTGTTCTATGAGCTCTTGACGCGACAGCAGCCTTTTCGTGGTCGGACCGCCCTGGATACCCTTGAGCAGATACGCGAGCACGACCCCAAGCTGCCTCGGCAAATCAACCCCCAGATACCGCGGGAACTGGAAATGATTTGCCTCAAGTGCTTGGAGAAGAATCCAGAAAAGCGCTATGGAAGTGCCCAGGAATTGGCCGACGACCTGCAGCGATTCTTGGATGGGGACTCGATCAGCCTCAGCGGGCCGAGCCTTTTGGATCGGCTGCTATGCACGCTGGGACGTGGTCACCACGATGTGGAATTCCGCACGTGGGCGAACATGCTTTTCCACTTCGCGTGGATCGTGTTCGCCGCCAACTTCCTCAGTTTCCTTGTGGTGGGCAAGCTCCATGCTGCAAGACCGTTGACGTGGCTGGCTGCTTTCCGCGCTCTGGAATTTGCCGGAATGGCGCTGGTATTCTGGCTCTATCGAGCTGACTGGTATCCTCCTCAGGGTAAGCCGGCTCGGCAACTATGGGCGCTCTGGCTCGGTTACGTTGCCGGCTCTCTTACTTTGTTCTTGGTTGATTACGGCATGGCCCCCCCGGATCGGGCCTTCGAGTATTGGATGGAGTATCCGCGCCTGGCTATCCTTAGCAGCCTCGGTTTCATCATGATGGGGAGCAGCTACTGGGGGTACTGTTACGGCATCGGCGCCGGGTTTCTGCTCTTGGCCCTGATATTGCCCATGGATCCCACCCTAGCGCCGCTTCTATTCGGACTTGGATGGGGAGCGAGCTTGATCGCCTTGGCCCGTCACCTCGGCAAATTGTCCGAAGAGGCTTAGAAATCTCTATGGGTGACTGAATTCTCCAAGTCGCGCAAACTTTGCGCAGGAATGGTCTCTTTGTGAATAGAGGGAAATCACGAGACTGAATGCTCCAGTAAGCGAACTTGCCCGATTCCGACAGGAGATTCCCACGAAGTTACACTTCGGTCCTCTGGCGGCGGGGGAGCCAGACAGAATCTTCTCGGGCAGATAGCCGGCCGAACGCAACTTGGGAGAGTCCCTGCATGAATCGCCAATCGTCACGTTCGGCGAACCGATTCTCGTCGATCGTGCGGGTGACAAGAGAGAGGCGGTCGGCTGTTTGACCGGGCTACTCGAACAACTGGTGCAGAGGCTGCTGGATGAAACCGTGTAATCAGGATTGAGAAACAGACAGTGCCATGAACTTCTTTCGACGTCGACATGGGGAGACATACCTTCCGCAACGCTTCTTGCGGATGTGCCGCAGAAACCTCCGCCGGCCTAAGGTGGCTGATTCCAGTGGGCTTGAACTCACCGGAGCCAATTTGCTGGTACGAACTTGGATTCTGCGCCGTCTCCTGGGCCGATGTGGCCTGGGCCAAGACGAGAAATATGTAGGCATTCTGCTGCCGCCATCCGTCGCCGCCGTGGTGACCAATGCTGCCCTGTCCTTGGACGTCAGCATTGCCGTCAACTTGAACTACACGGCCGGTCCTGAAGTAATCAATGCCAGCATCGCTCAATGCGGCATTCGACACGTGCTGACTAGTCGGCGCGTGATGGAGAGTCTACCGATCGAAATTCGGGCAGATGTGATCTATCTGGAAGACCTTGAGGATAAGGTCATCCGGTCGGATAAACTGATTGCAGCAGCGGTGACATGGCTGGTCCCCATTGCCCTACTGGAGTTCTGGCTTGGCCTTGGCCGTATTGGTCCCGATGATGTGGTGACGGTCATATTCACTTCAGGAACCACGGGTGATCCTAAGGGGGTTATGCTCACCTATCGCAATGTTGGCTCGAATATCGACGCCTTGGATCAGATTCTCGGTTTGCGGCAGAACGACGTAGTTCTCGCGATTCTTCCTTTTTTCCACTCCTTCGGCTACACAGGAACGCTGTGGACCATTCTGACCATGAAGCCCAAGGGCGTCTACCACCACAACCCTCTGGAGCCGCGGCCGATTGGAAAACTATCGCGGCAGCACGGCGCGACGATCATGGTCGCTACGGCAACATTTCTACGCTTCTACCTGCGACGCTGCGAACCAGAGGACTTTGCAACCATGGAGGTTGTGTTCGTGGGCGCAGAGAAGCTGCCAGAGGAACTGGCCGATGCCTTTGAAGAACGATTTGGGGTTCGGCCTTATGAAGGCTACGGGGCGACGGAACTCTCGCCCGTCGCGAGCGGCAACGTCCCGCCCGGCCGGGGCCCCGGCGCCGTGCGGCAGGGCTGCAAGTCCGGTACGGTAGGCCGCCCACTCCCCGGCGTGATGGCTAAGGTCGTCGACCTGGAAACTTTGCGGGATCTTGGATTCGACCAGGCGGGCATGCTGCTCATCAAGGGTCCCACGGTCATGAAAGGCTACCTCGATCAACCGGATCAAACTGCCGAAGTGCTTCGGGACGGATGGTATGTAACGGGTGATGTGGCCACGATCGATGCCGACGGCTTCATCCGCATTACTGACCGATTGAGCCGTTTTGCCAAGATCGCCGGGGAAATGGTCCCGCACATCCGCGTGGAAGCGGCGATCGCGAGCGTGATCGGCGTCGGGGGCGAGTGCCCGCGCATCGCTGTCACTTCCATTCCCGACGCCAGGAAAGGAGAACAGCTTGTCGTGTTGCACACGGTCCTGGACAAGTCAACGTCCCAGATTTGCCGGGAACTACGTCAAACGGGCCTGCCAGCACTGTGGATTCCGCCACCTGGCAACTTCCACCTGGTCAAAGACCTTCCGGTCTTGGGAACCGGTAAACTCGACCTGAAACAGATCAAGCGGATGGCGTTGGCGAAATCTGCAAGTTAGGCAGTCTAGCCGGTGATATATTCTGCCGAGAACGGAGCCTATTATCCCATGCAAAGACTTCTACACGCGATCTACTGGACCCTCTGCCGCTGGCTGCTGGCCTTGCGCTATCGAGTCCGCGTTACGGGGCTCGATAAGCTCCGATCACTGAAAGGCCCGACACTGGTGATGCCCAACCATCCGGGTTACGTCGATCCGGCAATCGTCCTTGCCCACGTCCGTCTCAAGCAGCCGTTACGGCCGATCGTCTACGAAGATACCTACCGCTTCCCCTTGTTCTATCCACTCATGCTCCTGGGGCGTGCCTTCGAGGTTCCCAACTTGAGCAAGGCCAGCCGGCAGTCGCGGCAGCAGGCGATCGCGATGCTCGATGCCCTGGCCGCCGCCTTGAATCGGGGTGAGTCGCTGCTGCTCTATCCGTCCGGACGGCTCACGCGAACGGGGACCGAAGTGCTGGGATCCGCGCGGTCGGCGGCAGAACTTCTGCAGCGATGTTCGCGGGTCAATATCGTGTTGGTCCGTACCACCGGCCTGTGGGGCAGCATATTCGGCTGCGCGCGGACTGGCAACGTACCCCATCTGACGAAGACGCTTTTCGCGGCCGCCGGCTGGCTGCTGGCGAGCCTTGTTTTCTTCCTACCCCGGCGGCGCGTAGAGATTGAGATCGAAGTCCTAGACCGGTCGCGCTTGCCGGGTACCACTCGCGAAGAGCTGAATCCCTTCCTGGAAAAATGGTATAATCAGCGGATCAATGCGGGGGCGCCATCCACGAACGGGATTCCCGAGCCGGTCTTCGTGCCGTATCATTTCCTCTTCGGACCCCACAAGGGCCATTTTTTGGCGAATACTCAGGGCAATGACGACGGCTTGCAGAAGATCCCAGCAAAGACTCTGGCGGCCGTCGACGACATGGTCGAAGTCCACCTGGGCCGCCCCCTGGACCCGGAGGAAAAAACGGCCGCAACGCCGCTGGACGACGTGGGGCTCGATAGCCTCGATCGTATGCAGCTTTCCCAGGAAATCGAACAGCGCTTCGGCTTCTCCAGCGACCTGGTAACCGAGACAATGGGCGATCTTTATCGCCTTGCAGCAGGCCAGGCAGTGGCCGCTTCAACCCGGCCGGCCAAGGCTGGGCCCCAGTGGACCGGCCGACGCCGATCCGCAGAACCCGCCCAAGTGCGCGGCGAGACTATCGCCGAGGCCTTCGTCCGCCGCTGCCTCGCCTCGCCCGCTGACGTAGCCGTGGCCGATCCGCTGGCCGGTGTTTTGACCTACCGCCGGATGCTTGTGGGGGCTTCGCTCATGAGCCGGCGTTTTGCGAAGTTTGAGCAAAACGCTGTGGCCATTTTGCTGCCGTCGTCTGCGGCCGCCGATCTGGCCTTTTTGGCCCTGCACCTGGCCGGAAAGCTGCCGGTGATGCTTAACTGGACCACCGGCGCGGCCGCCCTGGCAACCGCCTTGCAAACAGCCCAGGTTCGCCAGGTAATCACTTCGCAAAAACTGATCGATCGCTTGGGGATTGACCTGCCCGGCGCGGAAATGATCTTCCTGGAAGGTCTCCGCAAAGGAATGTCGAAGCGCGAGCAGGTCGCGATGCTGCTGGCAACCTGGCTTTGGCCCCAAAAATTCCTCCGCGAGCTTCCGCGACAGCAGCCCCACGACCCGGCCGCGATCCTCTTCACGTCCGGCTCCGAGAGTGCGCCGAAGGCCGTGCCGCTTTCGCACGCAAACCTGCTGAGCAACGTGCGAGGAGCGATCGCGGCCATTGGCGTTACCCGCGGCGACGCGATGCTGGGCTTCCTGCCGCCATTCCATAGTTTCGGCTTGACGGCAACGCTGCTGGCCCCGGTCCTGGCCGGGTTTCCCATCGTTCATCATCCCGACCCGACCGACGCCCGCGGGCTGGCTGCCGCTTTGGCCGCGCATCGGGCCACGGTCATGCCCTGCACGCCGACGTTTTTGGGCTACATGCTGGCCAGTGGCACGCGCGAACAGTTCCAATCGCTGCGGATCGTTTTGAGCGGAGCCGAAAAATGTCCGCAGGCCGTCTTCGACCGCTGCCAGCAACTCGCGCCTCAAGCCATGTTACTCGAGGCCTACGGCATCACCGAGTGTTCACCCATGATCAGCGGCAACCGGCCCGGGGCGATCCGTGCCGGCAGCATCGGCCGGCCGATCGACGGCTATGAGATCCTGATCGTGCATCCGGAACGGATGGATCGTGTCGCTCCCGGCGAAGCCGGAATGCTGCTGGTTCGCGGACCTTCCGTCTTTCACGGCTACTTGAACTACGATGGCCCCAGTCCCATGGTTGAGTGCGAGGGCAAGAGCTGGTATCGAACCGGTGATCTGGTGGCGGCCGACGTCGAGGGCAATCTGTATTTTCGCGGGCGACTGAAGCGATTCCTCAAGGCAGGCGGGGAAATGATCTCATTGCCGGCGTTGGAAGAGCCGTTTTCCAAGCGCTATCCGCCCGGGGAAAATGGCCCCCTGGTGGCCGTCGAGGGAATTGAACTGCCCGAAGGCCGCCATATCGTGCTCTTTACCTCCGTCGCGATCACCCTGCGGCAGGCGAATGCCCTGCTGGTTGAGGCCGGCTTTCGTGGCGTGATGCGGCTTGACGAAGTCCGCGCGTTGGAGAAGATCCCTGTGCTCGGCACTGGCAAGACGGATTATGTGACCCTGCGAAAGATGGTTTCTCCATGATCGAACTCACCAACATCTCGAAATCGTACGAGTCGACCCGTGTTTTGGAACCGCTCAATCTCGTCATCGAACGCGGCCGGACTACCGTGCTCATCGGGCCGAGCGGCTGCGGCAAGTCGACCTTGTTGCGGATCATGGTGGGGCTGGAAACGGCAGACAGCGGTCGCGTCTGTTTCGAGCGCGTCGAATTGACCGCGGCCAACGCCGCGGAAATGCGGCGGCAGATGGGCTACGTGCTCCAGGATGGCGGGCTCTTTCCGCATCTCACATCCCGCGAGAACGTGACCCTCCTGGCCCGCTATCTCGGCAAATCGTCGCGAGGGCAGATTGATGCCCGCGTGGACGAACTTGCAGATCTGACCCGTGTGCCCCGCCAGATCCTCGATCGCTACCCCGCCCAGCTTTCCGGTGGGCAGCGTCAGCGGGTGGCGATCATGCGGGCCTTCATGCTCGATCCGAAGGTGGTCTTTCTCGACGCGCCTATGCATACCTTAGCGCGGCATGTTTCCGATCGGGAAACCAATATACGACCGAAATTGGTAATGCCCTGCCCCGCCCTACTTCTTCGCCCATTTTTCCTCGGCCGCACTTGGCCGCGAGTAGATCGGCAACAAGTTCCACAGATCGTCGCGGCGGCCAGCCTGGTAATCGCGATAGGCCAGCCGGGCCACGTTGGCGGCCATCGGATGCCAGAAGGCCCGATCGATCATCGTAACGCCCGCAGGCAACGAGTTGGCCAATTTTTTGAGGCCCGGGCCGGAAATGGCGAAACCAGGTCGCACGTTGGCCAGCCATTCTTCCTGTGGCAGCAACGATCGCTCATCGACCGCTATCATGCCGCCCGTGGTTTCCCGTCGAAAGGACTGGGCAATCACGTCGCCCCGTTGGGCGTCGACAGCCACCGAAACGGCCGCCATGGCCCGGGGTGTGGCGGCCGCAATAGTCTCCAGCGTGTTAATTCCCAAGACTTCGGCCCCAGCGGCATAAGCAAAGACTTTCGCCGTGGCCACTCCCACGCGAAGGCCCGTAAATGAGCCGGGACCGATGGTTACCGCCAGAAGTTGCACGTTACGCGGTTGCCAGCCAACTTGTTTCAGCAGCCTGCGGATTGCCGGCGCCAGCGACTGCGCGCTGCGTTGCTGGGGATCTAACTCCAATTGCGCCAATACTTTACCATCTTCCGCTGCGGCTACGCTCCCAGTCAGTTCGCTGGTTTCCAAGGCAAGAATACGAAACATGCTGATTTCTAAGGGGGTCTCCAGGAGAATTACAAAGTCTGGCAGGACAGCCCTCCGTAGCACGGAATTCATTCCGTTTTGCCCTAAGGAGGGCGAGGCCACGGAATAAATTCCGTGCTACGAAGGACTTTGCAATTCCTGAGGGGGTCTCGACTTGACTGCGGCCGTGTGCAACAATTACAACAGTATAGTCTCTCTTAGCTTTCATGGGTAGAATTGCACCCTAAGGTCAGCCAGCGTGAAACGAGCCCTAATCAGCGATCTCCACAGCAACCTCGAGGCCCTTGAGGCCGTCTTTGCCGATATCCGCAGCCAGGGAATCTCCGAGGTTTACTGCCTTGGCGATCTCGTGGGCTACGGCCCCAATCCCCGCGAGTGCATTGACATGGTGATGAAGTGCAAGGTCTGCTTGCTGGGCAACCATGACCAAGGCGCACTGTTCGATCCCGAAGGTTTCAACTCGGGCGCGGAACGGGCCATTTTCTGGACCCGCTTGCAACTGGAAGACGGCGGCTCGGCGATCGACCGCCAAAGGCGTTGGGACTTCCTGGGCGAGCTGCCCCGCAATCACCAGGAGGACAAGTTCCTCTTCGTACATGGTTCCGCCCGGAATCCGCTCAATGAATATGTCTTCCCGGAAGACATTTACAACCGCCGCAAGCTAGAGAAGATCTTTGCCCTGATCCCCCGCTATTCGTTCCAGGGGCATACGCACGTGCCGGGCGTGTTCACGGAGCAATTCCAGTTTCTCAGCCCCGAGGAAATCAACTACGAGTACCGTCTGGGCGAAGAAAAGGCCATGATCAACGTCGGCTCGGTCGGTCAGCCCCGCGATGGCAATAATAGGGCGTGCTATGTGGTGCTGGAAGACAATCTGGTGCGATTTCGCCGTGTGGAATACCCTTTTGAGAGAACCATCGCCAAGATCTACGATATTCCCGATCTCGACAATTTCCTTGGCGATCGATTGCGGGATGGGCGATAGGCAAACGGCATCCCTTCATTCCTTGAGGTATTATTGTATTCCTGTTTTGCCCCTGTACGGCCAACTCGCCCGGCTGTCCGTGCTTGGCGAGTCAATCTTACGCCACTTTCAGCGAATCTCCTATATGGAGACCCGTTCGATTTTTCGCATACCTGAGGTTTAGTTCGCATGCAAGAACGATCTACGTCGCCTACGCCGAGCAACATCGTGATGTTCGCGGTCATCCTGGCCTTGGCCTTTTTCGTTTTCCCCTGGGTCATGGGTAGGTTCTTCCCGCAGCTTGTCAAGCCGGTCAACGCGCCGGTCGTCCAGGACCAGAAGAACGACAAAGCCATAGCCGACAAGAAGCCCGCGGAAGAAAAGAAAGCGGAAAAGGAAAAAGAAAAGAAGGCGGAAAAAGAGAAGGAGAATCCCAGCGATCATGCCAAGCTTGCCGACAAGGAGAAACCCAAGCCCGAGGTTGGCCCAGGCGCCAAGGCGGCGGTTGCGGCCGCCAAGGCCCAGCCCGGCGAGCCGCGGCGCTGGGTTACGCTGGGCTCGGTCGACCCCAGTTCGGCCAATCCCTACCGCATGCTCGTCACGCTCAGCAACGAAGGCGCCGCGGTCGCCCGCGTCGAACTGAGCAGCGAACGCTACCGCGACTTGGAAGACCGCGGCGGCTATCTTGGCCATCTGGTGATGGACGATTCCGCCAAGGGGCCGGGGTGCCTCGTGCAGGTCGTGGGGGCCGGAACTCCCGCCGCCAAGGCCGACGTGCGACCGGGCGACCGTATCCTGGAATTGAACTACCAGGGGAAGACGATGGGGATCGACGGTCCGCTGGGCCTGGAAAAAGCTCTCCGCCGGACCATGCCGAAAGACACTATTGAACTGGTGCTCGAACGCGGCAAAGAGCGGCTTCCCGCCGTCGAGGCGATCTTGATTCGCCGGCCGCTGGAAGTGATCCGGCCCGAGCGCAGCAAGCCGGAGATGGACTGGATCCCCGGCGGGACTTACGACGCGCTCACGCCGGAGAACAACTGCCCCCTAAGTTTGCTGACGACGCTCCAGCAGGTCGATGGCGACAAACTCCGCGCGGTCGAAGATCCCGGCGCCAAGATAGAGGACGAACTGACCGAGCAGTTGCCGGGTGTCGAACTCCGCCGCCTGAATTGGAAGATCGAAGGCCAGGAGAGCGACAAGGACCAGCCCGGCGGTCCGATCGCCACCAAGGTCACGTTCGCGTGCCAAGTGCCCAAGTATCAGCTCAAGCTCACCAAGACCTACGAACTGGTGAAAGTCGAGGGAGACCCGGCAAAAGACGTCGATGCCGAGGCCTATCACCTGGAGTTGACGCTGCAAGTAACCAATCTCGACTCGAAACCGCACGAAGTGGCCTATCGCCTGGACGGCCCCAACGGCTTGCCGGTCGAAGGGGCCTGGTATGCATCGAGAGTGCAGAAGACGGGCATGGGCCTCCGCGACGTCGTCTACCAGTTGAAGCACAACGATTTTCAGATGGTGGCCTGTTCGGATCTGTCGGAGAAGGACGAGAAATTCCGTAAGGATTTGACCGAGAGCTCGCAATTTGGCGAGGACCATCGTCCCTTGTTTTTCGGCGTCGACGCCCAGTACTTTACCTCCGCGTTGATGCCCGATTCGGACTCCACGGCCATGGACATCGATCGCGCCGTCGCCTTGCGCGTGGGCCGTATCGCCGAGCTTCGCAAGATGCTCACCAATACGAGCTTCCGCATCATCGGCAAGCCGGTGGCTCTCGAACCACAAGGATCGCTGACCGCGACCTACAAGCTGTTTGCCGGCCCCAAGCGGCCCACGCTCTTGGCGAACTACGGCATGCGGAACCTCGTCTACTATGGCTGGCCGATCTTCGCGATCGTGGCCGAGCCCATGACTTGGATCCTCGGTTGCTTCTACTGGTTGGTGCATAATTACGGTCTGGCGATCATCATGCTGACGATCGTTGTCCGCTTGGGCATGTTCCCCATGAGCCGCAAGCAGGCTCACAACGCCCAGATGATGCAGAAACTCCAGCCCGAGATGAAGGAGATCCAGAAGAAGTACAAGAAGGACCCCGAGGCCGCCCGCAAGGCCCAGCAGGAACTTTGGTCAAAGCACAACTACAATCCGCTGGGCGGCTGCCTGCCATTGGTGATCCAGATGCCGATCTTCCTGGGCCTGTACCGCGCCTTGCAGGTGAACGTGGAGTTGCGCGACGCGCCGCTGTTATCCCACGCCATTCGCTGGTGTTCCAACCTGGCCGCGCCGGACATGCTGTACGACTGGAGTTCCTTCATGCCGGCAACCGTCAGCAACGGCGTCGGCTATTCCTTTCCCCCCATATTGGGAGGCATGGCCGGCCTTGGCCCCTATTTGAACCTCTTCCCCATTATCACGCTGGTCTTGTTCCTGGTGCAGCAGAAGGTCATGATGCCGCCGGCTGCTGACGAGCAGGCCGCGCAGCAACAGAAGATCATGAAGTACGTCATGTTGCTGATGGGCTTGATGTTCTTCAAGGTGGCGGCGGGGTTGTGTATCTACTTCATAGCCTCGACGTTCTGGGGACTCGCCGAGCGGCGGTTCCTCCCCAAGGCGGCGGTGGCCAACGGCAATCTGGATGACGACGGCGTGGCCAGTCGCCCCACGCCCAAACCCGATCGCCCCAGCAGCGCCGAGCGCGAGGCCATTCGCCGCAAGAAGATGGGTGGAAAGAAGTAGGGCTGGTCGCCAAAGGGCCGTCATTCAGCTCCTAAGTGGTCAATTTCAGAAATAACGTCAGGGTTATGCTGCAACCTTCTGCTCGCGGGCTGCAATCCGCTGGAGACGCACATTCATTTTCCTTTCTCTCATCTTCCTTTCTTCCCTTTCCATAGGGTCTCGAAACGAACGATGGGCCGGGCGATGTTGATCCATCACGCCGCAGCACCTCGTACACCTGCGATTTGAACTCGTCGTCATTCATGTGCCAAGGCGTTCCGGGCGGAGCCCAGGCCAAGGGACGGACCCGGGGCGGTACGGCCCGGCGGGAACAGGATCGCGCGGAGCGGAAGGCGCGCGGCTCCGGGGTTTCCTGAATAAAGCGTTGACGCAACGCAGACTTTATATAATAATTGGTGTATGAGCATAGAATTAGGAACCACAAGTGCCGTTGCCGAAAGCAGTGCCGACCTGGAGGCGGTCCTCGAGCATCTTGTCGCAGGTAGGCCAATAGATGCCGTCTTGTCTCGTCGCGTCCAAGAACGGTCCGAGCGAATGACGGAAGAGCTGCGCCGCAAGTACGGGGAACTCAACGTTGCCGTCGATCTGGTTCGCGAGATCCGCAACGAGCAATGAATTATGTGCTGGACGCATCCGTGGCGCTGAAATGGGTTCTGCCGGAGGCCGATTCCGACAAGGCGCGCAGGTTGCGGGATGATTCTCGAAATCGCGTTCATTTCTTGCTCGCGCCGGATTTCTTCCCCGTGGAAATTGCCCACGCCCTGACGCGCGCCGAACGCAGAAGATCGTCCCCGTTGGCTACGCGAAGGGCTTTCTGGCGGATATCATGCAGACTCCGCCGGCACTGCACCCCTATTTGTCGCTTCTTGCCCGCACCACGGCCATTTCCTCGGAGACGCGGCTGGGCGTCTACGATTGCGTCTATGTCGCTCTTGCAGAGAGAGAACGATGCGAAGTCGTCACAGCCGATCTGCGCCTTGTGAATGTATTACAGAAAGACTTTCCTTTTGTTATTCCGCTTTCCGCATTTACATAGGTTACGGCACCCTCGGCCAGTGATGCTGGCATGCACTACATCGGTTTCTGAGACACGAACGCTTCCTTCTCGATTGACGGTAATCGGAAGGTTGAGAAGATTCACCATTTGAACTTTCTTTGACCGTGAGAATGAGCCGTCGTTTATTCACCGTCGTGGACGAAGGCGAAAAGACAGTTACGTGACGGTCACCATATTTGGATAACATGCGGCAAGGGAACGCCGCTGTATCGTGCCGCCGAGTCGTCTTGACTGCTAAGTGTCCTCCGAACTGTGTCCAACTGTGTCCGGTTGGTGGAAGACATTTTCAAGCCATGGCTTTTGCGCGGCGGAGACCGGGAGCTTCGGGCAATCCCTGAATCAATCCCTCGACGCTCAAATGGTAGTCCAACGCCGGCCATTCAATGCCGTAGCCCGCGCCGATGGGATGACAATTATTCCGCTCCTCCTCGGTCGCGTGCAGCAGCGTGGGATAATACGCCAGCGGCACGGTCAGCACGCGGCCATCCATCACTTCGACGGTCAAGGTGTCCGCCGTCGTTTCAATGTGCTTGATTCTAAGGTCTGAAAAGCTCATTCCATTTCTCCAATATCAGCGTTTCGTTTTCTTCAATGGTTCCGGCTATCTCCCGCAAATCATGCGGCCTGAAACCATGATTGACCGCGAGCCGTGCCGGCGACAACCAGAATTTCGCATCCTCGCCGGCTTTTGCAACGTGAATGTGCGGCGGCTCGTTGCCTTCCTCGGCGTAGAAATAAAACTGGTAGCCTTTGACTCTTAAAATCGTGGGCATGGCGAATTGTTGGGACTGTACGAATTTTAGTCGCGGACGCCCTCTATTCTGCGGCGGGCTCCGCTCGATTTCAAGCCCCCGATTGCAAGATTTTTTGGGTTGAATACCGTTCCCAAGCAGGCCATGAAGATCAGGCGGTGGCCGGCCTCGGGCCGCTCCTCCCGCCCGCCGGCAAAGCGTAGACGACGCCCTCCGCTTGCATGACCTCCCCAAACTCCTCCACGAGCGGCCGGAAGACGCCGACGACGAGCGCTGCGGCCACGTCGTCCGCGTCCACGAGGCCTATGCTTGCCGCCTCCGCTTGCGCACTTTTCGCTTCCGTCGCGGCGCGGGCCTCGGCCCCTCGGTGGGCAAGGTTTTCACGCAACTGGTCGCCGAACTTGCTCATTGGGAAACTCTCCTGCATTTTATTGGGGGTGCCCCGCCGCGCAGAACGCCGCCCGGGCCGCGGGCCGGGCCATATTGCCGGCGGCAGCGAATCCAGTGTAGAATAGAGGAAACCGGAAGGAACACGTAAGCATGCCCGTTCACGACTGGACATGCGTGCAGGCAGGCATTTTTCACGACTTTCATCACGCTTGGATCGAGGAGATCAAGCGGGCGCTGAACGGCGGCATCTTGCCGGGGGACTACTATGCGCTGGCGGAACAGTACGCTGGCGGGCTTGGTCCGGACGTGCTCAGGCTGGAATCCAGGACCAGCGAGGAAGGCCCCGGCGTTTCCGCTTCCGATGGGCCGGCCGGCGGCACTGCTATGCTCCTTTCGCCGCCGGCGGTGCAGGTCACGGCGGAGACCGACATGGACTTCTACCGCCGTAAGCAGGCCTGGGTGGTCCTGCGGCACGTGAGCGGCGACCGCGTGGTGGCCGTGGTCGAGGTCGCCTCACTCGGCAACAAGGCTTGCCGCGCCGCGATCCGATCATTCGTGGAAAAAACGGCCGAGTTGCTCGAACACCGAATCCACTTGTTGGTGTTGGACCTGCACCCGCATACGCGGCGCGATCCGCAGGGCATCCACGGCGCGATCTGGGAGGAGATCAGCGGCCAGGAGTACGCCGCCCCCGCCGGCAAGCCCTTGACGCTGGCGGCCTACGAGTCGGCCCTCACAATCCGGGCCTATGTGCGGCATTTTGCCGTGGGCGACACATTGGTCGATATGCCGTTGTTCCTGGAGCCGGGGGCCCACGTCGCCGTGCCGCTGCAAATCACTTACGACCGAGCATTCTCCGCCCTCCCCCTCCGCTGGCGCAGCGTGTTGGAGAAAGTGCGGTAATCTACGATTTCAGAGAATCGGGACGTTGTTGACGGGCCAATTTTTCGATCGCGAGTCGCTGCATGAGCACTATTCAGTTTGAAACCGAGTCGGTTCGGATTCCGCTGTGGGTCACCGATCTGTCCTCGTTCCGGCGTTGGGCTGAGTCCGAGGAATCGCCCGACAAGGCGACGGTCTGCTATCTTTCCGGAGAGGTGTGGGTGGAAATGAGCAAGGAGCAAGTTTACTCTCACAACCAAGTGAAGACTGGATTCGCCCGCGTCCTTGCCGGACTTGTCAAACAACACCGTTTGGGCCGCTACTTCAGCGACGGCCTGTTCTTGACGAACATCGAGGCGGATCTTTGCTCAAAACCCGACGGCACGTTCGTTTCCCGCGAGGCATTCGCCGTCCAGCGCGTGCGATTGATCGAAGGCTCGCCGGAAGGCTTCGTGGAAATCGAGGGCACGCCCGACATGGTCCTGGAAGTTGTCAGCGGCAGTTCCGTCAGCAAGGATACCGAGTGGTTGCGGGACCTGTACTGGAAGGCGGGCATCGCGGAGTATTGGCTGGTCGACTGCCGTGGCGAGCGGGTCGATTTCGACATCCTCCGCCATACGACCGGCGGCTATTCCGCGACGGGCAAATCGGCGGGCTGGACGGAGTCCGCCGTGTTCGGTCACGTGTTCCTGCTGACGCGGCAGGCCGATGAGATGGGCCAACCCGAGTACACTTTGGAGGCCCGCGCGACCCCCCCGCGCTGAGGCGTTCTCCGAAAGCGGGGAATCAGGCTTTCCAGCCTGACTTTGTCCGGTTCACAGTCAGGCTGGAAAGCCTGACCTACGGGCGTTTGACATCGTTACCCCAGAATCCGTTTCCAGCGTTGTAGATTCCATGCCACTTTTTCCGCCTGGCTCATCTTCGCGAAATCCGGCTCGGCAGCTTCGCCGTTTTGCGGCGCCTTGGCCGCGCTCACAGGAACCGCCGACGCCGGTTTTTGTCCCCCATACGCCGCCGCGCGGAACGTCGCTTGCAAGTCGTCTTCCAGCTTGCGATACGGATGGATGCCAAGCCGCGCCAGGGCCGCGTGGTAGGACCGTACCGCCTCGGCCGGTTGCAAGTGCCCGTCGGCGATGGCTCGCAAGTGCTCGATAAAGGTCAACTGGTGTTCGGCGTTGTTGATCATGCGGCCATATAAGGCCACGCGGGCACCGTACTTCTTGGCCTCCCAAAGCTGATGGAAGGCGTCCAGCGTGGTGCCGGATGCCCCGCCCAAGATACCGACCACCAGCCGCGAATCGTAGGAAACAAGCTGCTCCATAGCGGCTGGCCCATGGTAGACCACCTTCAGGAACAGCGGCCGCTCTTTGTTCACCGCGCCGGCCAAAGTCCGCACGATCATGTCGTTGACGTAACGGCCCAAGTCGGGAATCGGGTTCTGCAGGGCGTTGGGATCGAAGACCTCCAGGAAGTGGCGAAAGTCCTTGGTTGCGGCTTCCGCGCGGAATGTCTTATAGGCCGTCAGTGTCTGGTGGTCCGCCCCCAGGTCGTTGTTCAGCGTGATCGAATATAGACCCAGGTCGGCCCCCTGCCGCCGCTCTTCCGGCCGGCACTCCGGCTTGCCGCACATCACCTGGTCCAGCGATGCCGAACGGAATGGCCGAGACGGTTCGCGGAGATAGGCCGCGCCTTGGGCCGCCCAGATGTCGGTCGTGTCGTTGGCCCGAATGGCCGGCGTGACGTGGCTGTTGTCGAACAGCCGTTCTTGCAGCGTGAGCACGGCGTTGGTGCTGCCGCTCATGAGCATGATGTCCACAAGCCCCTGTCGCACGTTCTGGCGAATCAACTCGCGGTATTCGTCCAGCGAGCGGAAGCGGCCCTCCCCGGCATGATGCTCGGGGCTGCGGCCGGGGGCAGCGATGCCGAACGCCATGTCGGCGTCTTTGGCGTCGGCCAGGATAAAATCGTGGCACGACGAATCGGCCAGGATCCGCGACAATTTCACGTCAAGCGACTTTTGTACCATTACGAATTCAGACAATATCAGCGACGATTCGGGTGAAACACTGTATCAGTCAAGTATAGTTCCATCGTAGGGAATCGCAACTGCGGAAATCACACCTTGGCGCTCAACCGTTTGGCGAGCCGTTCCAAGGCCGGGCTAGCGTCCTGCGGGTCGAGATGCACGTGGATCAGGCTGAAACCCGAACGGTCGGCCAGCGCCTGGCGCAGGGACCGGTCAAACTCGCCCTCGCTCCGCACCTCATAACCCGTGCCACCGCCCAACAGCTCAGGCAGCTTGTGGTAGCGCCACGGCTGCACGTCGTTGAAGGCGTGCTTGCCCGCAAGGAGGCAACGTTCCGTGCCATATCCACAATTGTCCAGCACGATGACAACGGGCTGAAAGCCGTAGCGGACCACGCTCGAGAGCTCCATGCCGGTCATCTGGAACGCGCCGTCGCCCACCAACACGATTGGCCGCAGATCGGGCCGCGCCACCATCACCCCCAAGGCCGCCGGCACCGCAAAACCCATCGACGTGTAATAGGCCGGCGCCAGGTACTCGGTCTGCCGGTGAATTACCAGGTCGCTCGACGCGAACAGGGCGTCGCCCGGATCGGCAATCACCACGATCGACGCGTCCAACGACTGATTCAACCGCATGATCATGCGGCGAATCGTCAGCGTCGCATCGGCCTGCAGTTGGAAGACCTCGTCATAGGCCTTGGGCCGGGCGGGCAACGCGCGCGGTGGCGACTTGAGCCCCGCGGCGATCAGCCCGTCGAGAAAGTCCGCCAGCAGCACGCCCTCGTAACGGTGATGGCTGATCCGCAAGGTCTCGCTCGTGGCGTCGATGCAGCGGGCCGGATCAAGTTTGGCCGTGTAGATGCCGAGATTGATGTCGGTCATAAATGCGCCCAGCAGGATCACGCAGTCGCTGGACTCGACAAATTGCGTGACCTCCTCACGGCCCATCGCCCCTTCATACAGCCCGGCAAACAACGGGTGCCGCTCGCTCACGACGCTTTTGCCCAGGATCGTACTGACCATGGGGATCCCGGCCTCTTCGGCCAGAGCCAAGAGCTTTTCTTGCAGGCCGAAGCGATGGATTTCCACGTCGGCGATGATCACTGGGCAGCGGGCGGCGGCAATCCGCCCGGCGGCTTCGGCCACCGCCTCGGCCAGGACCTCCGGGTCGCTAGTGGCCGGGCGGAGCGACGGCACATAGGGACTTTCCGGCACGACGTCGACCAGGTCGCGCGGCAGCTCGATGTAGCCCGGCCGCTTGTAGCGCGATACGTGTTCCAGCACGCGATCGATGCGGCGAAAGGCGGCGTTGGGATCGTTCAATTGGGCCTCGGCCCCGCACAACCGCCGGAAGACGTCGGCCTGGGTCTGAAAATCCTTGACCTTGTGGTGCAGGAGCGGATTGTTCACTCGTTCGCCCAGCCCCGGGGCGCCGCTGATCACGACCACCGGCGACTTCTCAGCATAGGCCCCGGCGATCGAGTTGCAAAGGCTAAGCCCGCCCACGCAGTAGGTCACGCACACCGCGCCGATGCCATTCACTCGGGCGTAGGCGTCGGCGGCAAAACCCGCACAGTCCTCGCGCGTGCAGCCGATCAGCCGCAGAGGGCTCTTTTCCATCATCGCGTAGAAGTTCAGCACGTAATCGCCTGGAATGCCGAAAACGTCGCGCACCCCATAGTCGCACAAGCGGCGAATGAGATATTGGCCGATCGACACTCCCGCAAGCGTTCGCTCGCCGCCCGTCACACTATTTGCCATGCCTGCCACCTCTTGAGTTCCTAAGAGCGTTCGGAAGAAATTACGTAGATGCCCGATTGTTGGAGTCCCGCCTTGAGGCGGAGTTTTCAGGGATTCCGGCTAAAGCTGGGACTCCAACCCACGCATTTCTTCCGAACGCTCTAAAGTATGGTTCGCGCCGTTCTCTGGCCGCATTATACTACTGGTACACGAGAATTGTAGTCAGCAGGCAAGGCGAACGCACCTGCCTTCTCCCTTTCTCCCTTTCTCCCCTTCCCCCTTTCTCCCCTTCATCCCTCCCATGCCATCCACTCCCAAAGACTTCCGTAGCGACACCGTTACCCGTCCCACCCCGGCCATGCGGGCCGCCATGGCTGCCGCGGTGGTGGGCGACGACGTATGGGGCGAAGACCCCACGGTGATCGAACTCCAAGACCGCGTGGCCGCCCTCTTGGGCAAAGAGGCGGCGCTGTTCGTGCCCTCGGGCACAATGTCGAACCTGATTGCCTTGCGGCTGCACTGCCGGCCGGGCGAGGCCGTGATCTGCGAGGCCCAGTCGCATGTCTACTTCTACGAGCAGGGCGGCTACGCCCAGGTCAACGGCGCTATCGCCCGGCCGCTTCCGGGGCGCAACGGCGTGCTCCAGCGCGAGCAGTTGGAGGCCCTGCCGCAACAAGACAATCCGCACTTTTCCCGTACCCGCCTGCTCTGGCTGGAGAACACACACAATCGTGGCGGCGGCAAGCTCCAGCCTTACGAAAACGTGGAAGCGCTCTGTGGCTGGGCGCGGCAGAAGGGCCTGCGCATGCACCTCGATGGGGCAAGGCTTTGGAACGCCGCGGTGGCCAGCGGTATTGCCCTGGCCCGCTGGACGCAGCACTTCGATACGGCCAGCGTCTGCTTCAGCAAGGGCCTTGGCGCCCCCGTAGGCTCGGCGATTGCCGGCCCCCGCGATCTGATCCGCGAGGCCCTGCGGCATCGGAAGGTGTTCGGCGGCGGCATGCGGCAGGCCGGCGTACTGGCCGCTGCGGCCTTGTATGCACTCGATCATCATGTCGAGCGCCTGGCCGAAGATCACGCCAACGCCCGGAAACTGGCCGCCGGCTTGCGGCAAATCTCCGGCCTGCGGTTGGACCCGGAGACCATTGATACCAACCTGGTTTTCTTTCATCTCCAGCCGGGCGGCCTTACGGCGGCGGAATTGGTCGAACGCCTGCGCGGTCGCGGCATTCTCATGGGCGAGACCGGCCCGTGTTCGATCCGTGCGGCCACCCACTTGGATGTCACCGCCGACGACGTCCAGCAGGCCGTCGAGGCCATTGCCGACGAGATTCAGCGATAAACTGCTTTCATTCTCCACTTTTGCAAAGGTATTTGCCATGCGGATTTTGCACTTGTTGACCGTGTGTTTGTGTGCCTTGGCCGTAGCCGTGATGGCGGCCCCGTCGGCCGCCGAATCGGTGCAAACGGCCTTGACTGCCGATGCCGCCACCGCGGGCCTGTGGCGGTTCCGCGAGGGCCGGGGCGATCGAGTGGCCTGTGACGTGAAAGCGCCGCCCGCCATTTTGCACGGCGCTACCTGGGTACCCGGACGTGAAGGCTACGCCCTGGCCACTGACCGGGGGCACGCCGCCATTGCCGACGATCCGGCGCTTCGCCCCCAACATGCCCTGACGGTCGAAGTCTGGGTCAAGCTCGCGCGGCCCGGCGGCGACCTGTTCTGCAAGAACGGCGTGTACATGATTCGTCTGGGCGCCAGTAGCATGACCACCCTGGTGGGCGTGGACGGCGCGTGGCGCACCACCCAAGGTTGCCGGCCAGTGCCCGTCGGCCGCTGGACCCATCTGGCCCTGACCTACGATTCGGCCACGCGTACGGAGGCCATCTACATCGACGGCGTGCTGGACGCCAAAAAGCAATTCCCGGAGCTCACGCCCGGGCTGTTGAACCAGAGCAAGCCGCCGTTGCTGTTGGGCACCAACGACTGGAATCCGCTGGGCAAAGAGGTGGACGGCAAGATCGACGCACTGCGGATCTCGAACATTGTCCGCGTCTTCGAACCGCGTTCCACGGCGCACGAAGTGGCCCTCGATCACAATCCTGCCCCCCGCGGCAACTTGGTGCCCAACGGCGATTTCGAGTTGGGGTTGATGGGCTGGCGGCTGGCCGGCGAGGGAGATGCCCATCTGCTCTGGGGCACTGACACCAAGGACCCAGCCAGAGGACTGCTTTGCTTACGGACCCTGGCGGGGGCCGAGGCGAGCACCGACCTCCGCGAGCAAGGGCCGCAACAGGCATTACTTTCGCGGCCTATTCCAGCGCAGCCCGGCATGCGCTACACGCTCAGTGCCCGCATGCGAGCGGATGCCGCCGGGCGGGAGGCCTCGATCGCGGCCACCGCGGTCGGCGGCGGCGACGGCGGCCGTGGCAATCGGCCGCAGTCCTTGAGCCGTAGCGCCAAGCTGGGCACGGAGTGGAAGCTGCTTTCCCGCTCCTTCACGCTTCCCGACGACTGGACCGCGCCTTCCCTCTGCGTGCGGATCGACCCGCCGCGCGACGGGCAAATGTGGGTGGATGACGTGCGGCTGATGGCCGGCGAGGGGGAGGGCGAATTGACGCTCCGCGACAAGATCGGCGTCGCCGCCAAGGCAGAGTCCGCGGGCAACTTGTTCTTTGCGGGCCGCTCCGCGGGGATGCCGCTACGGATCGTCAACACCGACGTCAAGGACCATCGCGTCGAGGTCCGCACGAGCATCGTGGATTGGGACGACAAGCAGCTTCCGGCCCTGCCGGTGGGCACGTTCGACGTGCGGGCTGGCGGCGTCAAGGAGGCGACCCTTGCGGTCGACACCGGTCGCCGCGGGACTTTCCGCCTGGGTTTTGAGTTGAGCAGCGAAGGCCAGACCTGGCGGCAAAGCGCTGAGTTGAAGTACGCCGTGATCGTTCCCCTGATGGGCGTGGGAAACGCCGAGGATTCCGCCTTCGCCATGAACACGCACATGGAGCGGGAGCCGACGGCCCACCTGGCGCGCAACATGGAAGTCCTCTCGCAGTGCGGCGTGAAGTGGATCCGCGGCTGGTGGGGCTGGGGCATGTGCGAGAAGCAGCGGGGCCAGTTCGACTGGCGCGAATACGACCGCCAGTTCAACGCGGTCGCTGCCGCCAAGATGCGGATCATGCCCATTCTGCTGCGCTACTACTCCTCCTACGAATATGCCTGGACCGGCCCCATTTCCAATCGGCCGGGTTCCGGCCAGTCGCAGGCCTCGATCCAGGAGTGTCCCTACGAGAGCGTGCTGCCCGAATGGAGCGTGTGGGTGGACAAGATCGCCGAGCGCTACAAGGGCCGGATCAGCGCCTACGAGATCTGGAACGAGCCGACGATGGGCAGTTTCCCGCACGGTGTCTTGACGCCAAAGCAATACGCGGGATTGTTGGAGCATTCCACGCCGGCGATCCGCCGGCAGGACCCGCAGGCCAAGGTCGTCGGTTTCGCCGGCGTGCCGCTGCCCTTCATGAAGAACACGCTGGGCCTGGGCACGGCCTCGATGATGGACGTCGTGAGCGAGCATTCCTACAGCCAGATCGAGCGGCCGGAGGCGAACCTGCCCAAGCAGACCGCGGCCGTGCGGGCCATCCTGGCGGCCAACGGCGGCGAGAAGCCCATCTGGCACACCGAGCAAGGCGTCGGCGGCGATGGCGACGGCTACATGGCCCCCTCGCTCTCGGAGGCCGACGTGGCCGCACTCTACACGCGGAACCTAGTCACGCTTCGCGCGTTGGGCATCGGCAAGTACTTCTGGTTCTCGGCCCAGACCAGCCCGACCTACGGCTGGGCCGTCTTTTATGAGGATTATATCCCCCGGTCGCGGTTGGTGGCCCTCAATGCCTGCGCCTCCTTCCTGGAGGGCACGGCCTACCGGCGGTCGTTTGCGCTGGGCAAGCACGCCTGTGTCCATCTCTTCCTGGGCGACGCGGCGGTGTGTGTCGCCTGGAACTTGGACGCCCCGGCTCGGCTGCTGCTGCCGAAGCCCGTTGAGTCGTTGCGGGCGTTCGACCTGATGGGCAATGCAGTACACGTGGCGGCCGGGGTCAAAGGCATGGAAATTCTGCTCGCGGCGGAGCGCCCCATCTACCTGCGCTGCCCGGCCGCGGATCGCGCGGCCTTAGAAGAGGCTCTGGCGGCGGCCAAGGTGATCGACCTCGACGCGGTGACCGTCACGGCGCGGCCCGCCGCGGGCGGCGTCCAGGTGACGCTCACTGGCCGCTCGCGCATTGCCCAGGACGGTGTGGTGGACGTGTTGCCGTCGGCCACTGCAGCGCCGGCCGGGTGGCCGGCGCCGCAACACTTCCACTCGTTGGCCTTGGGGGAGAGCCGCTCCTTGGACTTTGCCTTGCCGACCAACACCACGGCCCGCGAGGTCCGCGTCCGCGTGGGCGAC
>CAZTPX010000056.1:0-57123 GCA_964615095.1 uncultured Planctomycetaceae bacterium
GTTGCTCTCGGCGGCCAAGGCGGGAGAAATGCCGTTGGAAGCACTTTTTTCTGACCCGTGCTGTTTTCGGCAGAGCTTGCGAAGCCCCAGCTTCGGACGGCTGGGGCGCCGTTTCGCCGACCATCGCTGCGCGACGGTGCCCGTCGCTATGCCCCAGCCACCGGTCGCCAAATGTGGAAGGTATTCTCCGGCGAACGGGAACCGTGAAATAATCAGCGTAGCATCGCCAGAGTAACATGACAATCATCATTTGTTGTATGGTCATTATTGATCGCACAGTTCCAGGCATTGAGACACCTCAACCTGGGGTCCAATATAAAGATAAAATAATAGCCATAACGAGCCTAAAGTGGGTGAGAATAGGCCGTCCTTGATTTTTCCAGACCGACAGCGCACTATCGCGATAGCCAGATGAATCGATTTGGTAAGCCAAGCGGGAAAAACAGGAAAAAATAGGTAAACTGTGCTGAACATCCCGGGGTTGCGCTTGAGGTTGAAGAGGATTGACAAAAACACTCGATTCAGAGTATGATGGACGATAGTGCGAATGGGGTTTAGCGCGCTTCGGCAAGGGTGCGCGCTCTGCCCACTGAGGGAGGCAATAATGTCGTGGTTTCGCTTGGGTGGCCCGTCACGCGGGGGGGATGGAAATCTGGGGTTATGGGACCGGTGGTTTTCACCACGTCGATCCCGCTCTCGCAAACGTGGTGGTGATAAGCGCAACGGCCGGTCCTTGCGGATCGACCCTTTGGAATCGCGCTGTCTGCTCAGCGTCACTCCGGCCGATTTGAGCGCGATCATCGTCAACCAGACCTTCGGTTCCGCCCAGACCACGACGACGGCGCATTCGGTCGCCTCGGACAACAACAACGATTTTGTTGTCACTTGGACTCGCACCGACTCGTACACCGATGCCAATGGCACCACCTACCCGGTCAACGACGTCATCGCCCGCTACTATACCGACACGGTCGAGCAGGTCAATTTGCCCACGGGACTGTTGAAGGATGCGGGCACCAGCCAGCCCACATTCTCGCTGAAATTCAACGATCAGACGATCCAGGAGCTCTCGATTAGCGGCGGGGTGGCGCCCGCAGGCGATCCCAACTACTTGGTGGACAGCTTGCCGATCGCAATGAATTTCACCCTGTCGTTCAACGCGACGGGCAATGATAGTCTGGGAGTGTCGAAGGATAACACGGTCACGGGTGGGTCGCAACTCGATTATCAGACATTTGCCTACGACGAGACGAACCCCACGGTTACGGCCGAGGCGATCCAGAGTTGGTTGAATAGTTTTGCGCCCGTGTCGGGCGTGAGTGATGCCACGCACGCCACCGTCAACGCTATCAATGCCGATACGTTTGTGATTGACTACGGCACGGCCACGATGGGGCTGGACCAGTCCTCGCTGTTGCAGTACTTCGCTCCGGCGGCAGCCAGTGCGGCCACGGGGCAACCAGCGGCCACCTTCTTTAGCGTCACGCAGGGTTTCTTGCCGGGAGTGCAGGTCTCGACCCTCGACCGGCCGTTCACGATTTCCAACATTCCCTTTTCGCAGACCAATCCCACGTTGACCGCCGAGGCCATCTCGGGCGCGTTTCAGCAGACGGTGGACGCCTACAATGAGGGTGTCGATCCGACCAACTTCGTCTCGCTCGACCAGACGGGTGAAGCGCAGAACGCGTACACCTCGCCGATCTACAACAATGTGGGCACCAACGGCGCGGCCCTGACGACCTCGGGCTGGGACCCGACCGTCTCGGTCCAACCGGTAGTAGCGTCTCCCACTACGGTGAACCCCAGTACCACGGACCAGACGAGTTTCACTTCGTTTAACCTCACGTTCACGAGTGTTTTCGGAACGACGGTTAACGCCCCAGTGGTCGTTACCAGTTGCGTCGATGCCGGCGGCAAGACTATCTACACGGCGCCCAGTGCCGTCACTGCGACGGAACCTGAAGGAGTGGTCTATAATAATCCCGCGCCTGCGGTTTCGTTTGCGAATTCCGTTACCGCCCGCACCACGAGTGTGAACCAGCAGTTGACCTTCGTGGACAGCACGGGCAACCTTCCCTCCGGTGCCACATACGTGCCCACTACCGGCGAGTTCGAGTTGCAAGTCGGGACGACTGTGGTCGGGCCGATCTCCTTCAACAGCACCAATGCGACGACCCTGGCGCAAACTGCGAGCAATATTGAAACCGCGCTGCAGAATGCCGGTTTTACCAATGCGGGCGTTGTGCTGGATTCAGCCACTTCGGCGCGGTCCTTCATCTTCGACGTGACGTTTGCCGGCGTCGAGCCGGGCATCCAATACGATGCGCCCGGCACCACCATCGTCAAGCAGAGCGGGAACGAGTTCCAGGTCAATCCCCCGCAGCCCAGCAGCGTCTACACCTTCAACCAGCAGCCGCTGAACAGCGATCAGGCGGCCGTGGCCATGGACGGATCGGGCGATTTTGTGATCTCCTGGACGGCCGACGTCTCGCAGGAACTGGCTCCCAAGGACGTGTCGGACATCGATTTCCGCATGTATACGCCGGTGGGTGTCACCGCCACCTCCTCGGGCACCGCCATTTATGACTCTAGCGTTGCCGACGAGGTTGCCAGCGACCTGTATCAGCAACAGGTGCTTTCCTTTGATTTCGCGCAGCCAAGCGACGTTCCGTCCAGCGCTACCGACACGTTCGGGTTGCAAATAGGAGGGTTTACGGCCACGGGGATCCCGTTCGATCCCAGCGCGACCAATACGGCCAACAATATCCTGCAGGCCCTGGAGGGGCAATTCCCCGACGTGACCGTATCGGGTTCGGGCTCGGCCGCCAGCGGCCAATACGCGTTCACTGTGAGTTTCGACGAGGGCGGCGCCGCCCTGGCGCCCATCCAGTACATGGCGGATGGTTCCTTGCCCAGCACACTGGAGGTTACGGCGACCCCGGTCGATTCCTTTACCGGTGTCCGCCTGGTGACCAACCCCACGCAGCAACTGACCTTCAATTTCACCGGCGGCCCGTTGGGGTCTGCCGGCAATATCGGCTCGTTCGAATTGACGGTGGGGACGACTACGACGCTGCCCATCACGTTCAACAGCAACCCGACGACCACGGCCAGGAACATCCAGAACCAGCTCACACTTGCCGGTTTTCCGGGCGTGGCGGTGTCTGCCCCCGCCACGACGTCGGACCTCTCGCAGCTCTACACTTTCGACGTGACCTTCTCGGGCTATGACATTCCGGCCATAAAATACACATCGGTGACCCCCGGGAGCGACGTCCTGGAGTCCACCTATGGCCTGCAGTTTTCCAACGGCAACGGCGACCCCTTCACGCAGGTGGCGAATGCCAACTACACGAACCCCCAGTTCCAGTCCGACGTGGCCATGGACCCGGACGGGAATTTCGTGGTCGTATGGGCCAACCAGGGGCAAGACGAGAGCTACTTCAACGACATCTCGATGCAGTGCTACGACGACGACGGGAATCCCTTGGGCAACGCGATCATCGTCGATCAAGAGCCCGCCAACCCGGCCATCAACTACAACTCGGACACCAACTTCAACCCGTCGGTCGCCATCCAGTTCGACAACGTCAATTCCACCATCCCGGTAACTGACAATATCGTGGTGAGTTGGACGACGGCTATCGAGCTTCCCAACCAGGTGATCACGAATCCCAACGGTACGGTTTATGTCCGCGGCTTCAGTTTCGACCCGCAGCAGAAGCAGGGGCCGGCCACGCTGCCCTGGAACCAGTTCGCGGTCTCCGCCCTTGGCGGCAACAGCTCGGTGAGCATGGACGGGCAGTGTAACTTCGTCGTCGCCTGGCAGCAGCCGGGCGACGCCGACGTCAGCAATCAGACCAGCGAGGGGATCTATTCTGCCGAGTACCAACTCGAAGACTACACCAGCGGCGCGGCGCTGAAAGCCCCAGTGAACATGCGCCCGACCTTCCGCGTAAACAGCAGCAGCACCAACACCGCCTCGCAGACCATCTGGCCCTTCAATCAGGAGTCAGCCGACGTGCAGATGGACATCGACGGCGACATCGTCACGAGTTACCAGGGTTACGCCCCGCAGGTCGCCGACGACATCTCCATTCCCTCGTCGTTCTTCACGTCGCAGTTCGCTTTGCAGAAGGAGACACTGACGTTCGCGTTCCCGGGCGGCGTGGCCAACATCGGCGCTACGGACACGATCAGCTTGAGCTTGAATGGAAATGCGACCGGGAATTTCGTGTTCAAGCCCACGGCCACAACTACCGCAAGCCAAATTGCAACCATAATTCAAAACGAGTTGAATAGCTTGCCGGGGCTTGCGGGCAATGGGGCGGTGGCAGTCACGGGCACTTTGTCGGGCAATACGTACCGCTTCATCGTGACCTTTGGAATCGATCCCGAGGAGCCGAACATCGCCTTGGCGGCCAGCAACTTTACGGCCGCCGCCGGGTTCGTTGCGGCCACGGGCTTCACTTCGACCACCACGACCCAATGGAACAACGCCGATCTGTTGACCTGGTTCGATCCGCTGGCGGGCGCCAGCACGACGCCGATTGTGGGCGCGGGCAGCCTTTCCGCCGGCGCGGTGATCTACTCGAACTTCCTAACCTGGGCGGGATCGATCTTGGGGAACCCGGCCGCCGAAGACAACTTCACGGTCCAGAATGCCATCGACAAGGTATTGTTCGATGCGGAAGAGAATGGCGCCAGCGCCGATCAACTTGGCCGGCTGCAAGCGATCTTGAACGATGTCGCGGGCCTGCTCAACGGTGAATCCGACGGCGTTTTGACCTCGCAATGGGACACCAACTCGACCGACAGCCAGAACTCAACCTATTCGGACAATATCGTCAGCAGCCAGCGCAGCGGCGAAAACGCCAGGGCGTATATCGTCGTTCCCGACGACGTGCAGCAAGGCACATTCCAGCTCTCTCTCACGGTGGGGCCTGTGGTGGAGAGCCCCGTCGACGTGGTGCCGCCGGCGGGCACGACCTTGACCACCGGCCTCATCACCATGCCGACCAGCGCGCCGGGCGGCGAGCCGGGCGGGCCGATCGCTCCCGTGACAACGATGGAGAACATCAGCAACGCCATTGATGCCGTGCTCGGTACCCTTGGCGCGGCGGTCGGGCAGGGCTGGCAGGGGTCGGTCAACGTGCGCGAGGTCTATGGAGTGACGAACCCGTCCGAGGTCAGCGCCCGTGCTGGATCGGATTTCGCCGTGCCCGTGGCGGTGCCGAAGGCCGAAGCCCCGACGGTCAGGGTTACGCAAACAAACGCCAGTGGCATAAAAACGAGATTGCCCGCAGTCTACCCGCACAGTTTGGCCAACGCTTTCATTTTCGAGTTGGTCTTCGAGGGGCAGGCCGCAGACATTCCCATCGCGGTGGCGTCAGGTCCAACTCCGCCCAACGATCAGCAGTGGATCGAGACGAAGACGGTAACTACGACGACCAACGGCAAGAAGACGACTACTCCCAGTTACGCTGAGGGAGTGGCCAGCACGATCAAGGTCTTCGCGGGCGACTACGCCGGCCTGCAAGGGTCGCCCCAGTACAACGCCTCCATCGCCATGACCTCGGCGGGCAGCATGGTCACCGCCTACACCGACGAGCCCCTGTTGAGCGATGAGGTCGAGAATTTGGCGGATGCCTATGGAAACCCGATTACCAACGTCTATTACCGCCAACTTGCCGAGTCGACCGACACGGCGGGCCCGCGCGTCGTCACCCTGACCGACGGCAACGGCGTCGATCTGCTCAACGCGCCCAAGGCGAGCGCCACCGGCGTCGATGCCAAGTACTTGGTGTTGACCTTCGACGAGCCGATGTTGGCCGACAACCCGGCGACCGACCCCGATAGCGTCTATAACCCGGCCAACTACCAGATCTACGATAACAGCGGCAACCTCCTTTCCAATGTGATCACGCACGTCGATTACGGCTTGAGCGAGGTTTCCCAGGTGGCCAACGCCTACGGCTTCGACAACATCAATTCCTCCTCGGACATCCCGGATAACAAGTGGGAGGTTGTGCTCACGCTGGACGACCCCGCCAATAACGGACCGCTACCCGACGGCACGTATACCATCAAGGTTCTTGCCGCCGAACACTCGGCGACGGGTGGCCAGACAGGTCTATGCAACGTTTACGGCACGCCGCTGAACCTCACCGGCTACGACCAGCCCAATTCCATCGGTTTCCAGGACACGGTCACGATCTCCGCGTCGACGAACCCCGGCAGCAGCCCGATCGCCCCGGGCCTCTCGCAGACGGATACCGCCATCAACTCCGTCCCCTATCGCGGCGGATATCAACTCGATCCGTCGGTGGGCACAACCAACGACTTGAGCCAAACGGCGCTGAACGGCAACTACGTGGTCGTCTGGACCAGCGACATCAACGGCACGACCAACATCATCGGCCAACTTTACAAGTCGTCCGGTATCGCGCTAGGCGCGGAGTTCGTGGTCAATACCACCGCTTCGGGCTCTTGGGGCAGCCCGGCGGTGGGCATGGATGCGGCGGGCAACTTCGTCGTGGTTTGGTGCGGCGCCGGGCCGAATGCCACAGTGACCGACCCGTCGGACATTTACGCGCGAAGTTATAACGCCCAGGGCGATGCGCTCACCAGTCAATACCTCGTGGACCAGTACGTGGGTGGCGTACAAGAACCGGGCGTGCAAGACCAGCCCGCAGTGTCCATGTCGCCCGACGGAACGTTTGTCATTTCCTGGACGAGCACGCCCATCTATTACAACCTCAGCAACGTCAGCAGCGCGAATTCGGCAATCTTCGCCCGCGTTTACAACGACGTCGATGTGCCGCAGGCCAACGAGATGCAGATCACCCCGACGTCGGCCACCGCCGACACTCTCTCGGACGTGGCGATGGACGCCAACGACAACTTCGTGGCCGTCTGGGAAGGCGATATCCAGAGCAGTTCGAACTGGGGCGCGTACGGCGACTACTTCACGGCCCATGGCGGGACTGCAGGCTCGAGCACGCTCCCGACAAGCTGGACTTCCACCGGCCCGATGCTGTTGAACCAGACGCCCAACGCCCGCGGCACATTTGGAGAGGAAACCCCCACCGATCTGCACGATACGGGACCGCGGGTGGCCATGGACCCGTCGGCCTTCGGTGCCTCGCCCGCCGGCTTCGTAGTGAGTTGGGCCGACCTCACGAGCGTTGCCAACGGCTATGACGTCTATGCACAACAATTCAACGCCAACGGCGCAGCCAATTCCAGCGGCCCCTTGGGTACCGCCGCTCAGGTCATGGTCAACCAGACCACGGCCAACTGGCAGTTGATGCCCGCTGTGTCCGTCGACAGTTCGGGCGACATCATGGTGGATTGGACGACTTACGGCCAAGATAACGCCGATAACGGATATCCGGGGGTGCTGGACTACGGTATTTACGGCCGGATCTACTACACGACGGGCAGTAATACCGGCGAGTTCCGCATAAATGCCACGACCCTGGGCGACCAGGTCGCCCCGGCGGTCGCGGGCGATAACTTCGAGAACGATTTCCTCGTTGCCTGGGTGGGACCGGACACTACGGCGGGTGGCACCGCCATTTTCGACCGCGACATCGATCCGCCGACCGTCGCCACTCCCAACCGCGTGGTCAATTCCAACACGGCCCCGGTCATCAGTACCAACCCCAGCAGCCAGACGCTCGGCGTCGGTCAGACGGCGAGCTTCAGGGCTGTGGCCACGGGTAAGCCCGCGCCAAGCGTGCAGTGGCAGGTGAGCACCAACGGCGGCGGCTCCTACGCCAACATCTCCGGCGCGACCTCGACTACCTACACGTTTACGACAATTGCCGCGGAGTCGGGCTATGAATATGAGGCCGTCTTTACCAACTCGGCAGGCATCACGACCTCGAAGGCGGCCACGTTGAGCATCGATACGGTGCCGGTCGTGACGACCAATCCCAGCGGAGCAACGGTCAACGCCGGCCTGTCGGCAACCTTTACGGCTGCGGCCACGGGTACGCCTGCGCCTAGCGTGCAGTGGCAAGTGAGCACCAACGGTGGCACTTCCTACACTGCGGTTCCGGGCGCGACCTCGGCCACGTACAACTTCGTGACGGCAGTCGCCCAATCGGGCAGCTTGTACCGCGCCGTGTTTTCCAATGGCATCGGCACGGCCACTACAACCGCAGCCACGCTGGTCGTCCACGCCCTGCCGGTGGTGACGGTAAGCCCCAACAGCCTTGCGGTCAACGCCGGCCAGTCGGTGAGCTTCACGGCCGCCGCGACAGGCTCGCCCACCCCCACCGTGCAGTGGCAATTGAGTACCAATGGTGGCGGCACATTCAGCGCGATCGCTGGCGCAACCTCGACGACCTACACGTTTACCTCGACCGCTGCTCAGTCGGGCTACGAGTACGAAGCTGTGTTTTCCAATTCTGGCGGTTCGACCACTACCAAGGCCGCCACGCTGACCGTCGACACCGTACCGGTCGTGACGACCAATCCCGCCAGCCAGACCGTCAACGCTGGCCTAGCGGTCACGCTCGTTGCCGCGGCCACCGGCACGCCCGTGCCGACCGTGGGATGGCAAGTGAGCACCAACGGCGGTACAACCTATACCACTGTCCCGGGTGCTACTTCGACAACCTACGCCTTTACTGCGGCGACTGCGCAATCAGGCGAACTGTTCCGCGCCGTCTTTAGCAACGGGGTCGGCACCGCGACCACGGCCGCGGCCAAGCTGACTGTTTACGCTCCGCCGGCAATAACGATCAATCCCAGCAGCATTTCGGTCAATGCTGGCCAGTCGGCAAGCTTCACGGCCGGTGCCACAGGTTCGCCAACCCCCACCTTGGTTTGGCAAGTCAGCACTAACGGCGGTACCACGTATACCACCATAGCGGGTGCGACTTCGTCCACTTACTCTATCATCACAGCCAGTGCGCAGTCGGGTTACCTCTACCGTGCCGTTTTCACGAACGCCGGAGGCACGGCGACTACGACCGCCGCTAAGTTGCTGGTCGATTCCATACCGGTAGTGACTACCAATCCCAGTAGCTTGACGGCCACCGCAGGCCAGACAGCAACGTTGACGGCCGCCGCCACGGGTACGCCCGCGCCTAGTGTGGTGTGGCAGGTGAGCACCAACGGTGTTACGTACACCACGATCCCCGGTGCGACTTCGGCCAGCTACAGCTTTACCGCGAGCGCTGCCCAGTCAGGCGAGTATTTCCGTGCCATCTTTACCAATGCCGTCGGTACGGCGACCACAACCGCCGCCAAGCTGCTTGTTAATATCCCCCCCACAGTGACGACTAACCCCTCCAGTCAGACAGTCAACGCAGGGTTGCGAGTGACCTTCACTGCAGCCGCCACAGGCTCGCCCACCCCGAGTGTGGCGTGGCAAGTGAGCACCAACAACGGTACGACGTATACGACTATCTCTGGCGCGACGTCGACTAGCTACACCTTCACGACGACCGCGGCACAATCCGGCTACTTGTACCGCGCCGTCTTTACTAGCGCCACAGGCTCGGCAACTACCACCGCCGCTAAGCTGGTGGTCGACACCGTGCCTGTTGTAACGACGAACCCGCTTAGCCAGACGATCACGGCAGGCCAGTCGGTAAGCTTCACGGCTGCGGCCACAGGTAATCCTACGCCAAGCGTGACGTGGCAGGTAAGCACCAACGGGGGGCTCACCTATACTACCATCCCCGGCGCGACCTCGACTACCTACACCTTTGTGACGACGACCTCACAGTCCGGTTACTTGTACCGTGCCGTTTTCGGCAACGGCACAGGAACGGCGACCACTACCGCAGCTACGTTGAAGGTCACCGCCAGTTCTGGACTGGTCACGCTGCAGGCGGCAGCCGTCGGCGTAGTATTGACGGACATGCTTTCCTAAATATCCTATTTTGACTCGTGCCTACGATACGGTCGATCTGGGCAGTCCTTGCGGACTGCCCACTCTCTTTTCTTGGTATACTATTTTGTCTATTCTTCCTAATTCATCGCGTGTCTAGTCGGAATTTTCAGTAAGGTTTACCTTTCTTACTCAACTCAGTTCATCGTTACATCCGATATTATCGTCACATGCAGTACCCGGGCGCTCCGTGGGAGCAGATCCTGGGCCATACTCCAATCCGTCACGGGAGTACTTTGTGATGTTGTTCAATCGAATCAGCTTGGGACTTGCGGCCTTTCTGGCGGTTGTTTCCGTCGGGATAACGGCCCGTGGTCAAGACCACGAGCTAGTAGGCATGGATCTGTTTGAGCCTGCCGACATTCGGCCCTACGACAATTGGGCCCAACCCAAGGATGGGCTTTTCTTCGATTTCACTGGCTTGTGGTGGCACATTTCAATGCCCGCCAAGACCTCGATCGGCGACCCGACCTTGACGCCCACGGTGTTCGTCGGGCCGGCATTGAACGACTCGTTTGTCGAGCAGAATTCGCTCGACACCAGCGGTCCCAGCATTTGGAAATGGGGCGACCGGATGGAGCTGGGCTACGTCGATGGGCACCACGGATTCATGTTCACGACGTTCGAGACACAGAGCCAGACCGAGGATTTCTCGGCCGCCAACGCCTTCGTGGTGTTTAACGACCCGGCGTTCGGGCCTGCCGGCTCGCACTACCTGGACGCGGTCCTGGCGCCCGCTACGGCCACTACCCCGGCGATCATCGGCGAGACGCCGGTCTGCTTCGGCAGCATCTACGTGCAGGACAAGTCCCGCATGGACGGTGTTGAGGCATTGTACATCTACCGTCCCTCCGAATGTCCCTTCGGCGGACACCTGGAATGCATGGCCGGTGGCCGCTACTTCGAACTGAAGGATCAGTTCTGGGTCGACGCCCGCGGTGGCAACCTCACCGACAGCTACTGGAATACCCAGTCGCACAACGAGATTTTCGGCCCGGAAATCGGCCTGCGGTGGTATCAGCCGTGCGGGCGGTTTGGAATTTCGGCCGAGGGACGTTTCACGGCGGGCCTCAACGACCAGTCGGTGTTCCAGGACGGCATCTTGGCTTCCAACTTGGTTGCCGCTCAGAATCTCAACACTACCGTCCCATTAGCCAATGGCAACGTCGCTACTACGCAGTACCCGACGCTGATGAACGCCACCAGTTTCTCGCATTCCACGCATTGGATCGAATTCTCGCCGATCGCCGAACTCCGCGTGGAGGCCCACATGCAACTGACCAATATCATCGCGGTCAAGGCCGGCTATACGGGAATGTTCGTGAACAACGTGGTGCGGGCCGCCGACGTGGTCGATTACACTCTGCCCACGATGGGAATCACGCGGAACCTGAACGGTAACCTCCAGCCCGTTTGGACTACAGCTTTGACGCTGGGCGTCGAGTTCAATCGCTAGCTCGCTCTGCGGATCGCAGTCGGGCGGCCGTTGAACCTGCTTCTGCAGGAAATGGCACGAAAGAGTTGCACTCAGACTCGGCAGAGTGCCTGTAGACTACCTGGCCAAAAGAACTTTCCTGGTCGTGACGGACGTCGGGGCAGCAGACTCCAAGCCTGCTGCCCCGATTGTTTTCTTGCCTGGGGACCAGAACTGCCAGCGAGTCGTAGCACGGACTTTAGTCCGTCCAAGCGGACTAAAGTCCGACCTACAAACCTGTTACAGGGCCCTACTTGCCGCGGGCCGTCTGTTTCTGCGGCGCTTGTTTCTTGCTCCGTATCTTGCGAAGCTCAGTCAACTCTCCGTCCAGACGATGCCGCAAGGGGCTCTCCGGCCGAAGTTCTTCCAAGAGGGCTTCCGCCCTGGTAAATGTCTCTTCGTTGATCTGTTGGTCGCGAAAAAGGGCTCTCCACGTCCGCTGGATTTCATTTTCGGTAAGCAATCTATCACCTCGTAACGGGGCTGCTTGACGACAGCGACTTGCTATTCCGCGGATCGTCGTCGCCGTGAACCGTGTGGTGGAGCTGCATCTTCTCAAGCTCCTCTGCCAACACCTTTACAGTGTACTGAATTTGCTCGCTCGTGTGAAGCGAAGTAATAAAGAATCGCAATCTGGCTGCGCTTTCCTCGACCGCTGGATGGACGATGGGCTGAACATTCACGCCCCGGGCAAACATGGCCCGCGACAATTGCAAACAGGCGATCGAGTTACCCACGATGACCGGCACGACGCCCGTATTCTGGCTCGTGCCCGTATTCATTCCCTCTTGGGACGCCAACAATTGGAAAAGCCTCGAATTCTCGCGGAGTTGTGCCACCCGCTCGGGTTGGGTCTCCATGATCCGGATCGACGCCAGGGCCGCGGCGGCGGCCGACGCCGGCAAGCCAACGCTGAAAACGAACCCCGGGGCCGTATATTTCAGGTACTCGACCAACGCTCTGCTGCCGGCGATGTAGCCACCGCAACTACCCAGGGCCTTGCTCATCGTACCCATCCAGACATCGACATCGCTGCGATTCACGCCGAAGTGTTCGCCAATGCCCCGCCCATGGTGCCCCAGGACGCCAATCGAGTGGGCCTCGTCGATCATCAACAGAGCCTTGTGCCGCTTTTTCACTTCAATAAAGCGGGGCAGATCGGGGAAATCGCCGTCCATGCTGTAGACCCCTTCGATCACTAGCAAGACGCGACGATATTCCCGGCGAAACTGCTCCAGTAGCCGGTCGGCTGCCTGCCAATCGTTATGCGTGAACGGCCGCCGTCGGGCGCCGGAAAGCATCGCGCCCTCGACGATACTGTTGTGGGCCAGCGCATCCTGCAGGACCAGGTCGCCGGGCCCCACCAGGTGGCCGATGACCGATTCGTTTGTGGAATGGCCGCCGACAAAGGTTACGGCCGCCTCGGCGCCGATGAATTGGGCGATCGCGCTTTCCAATTCGCCGTGGATCACTTTTTCGCCCGAGGCCAACCGGCTTGCTGAAACGCTCGTGCCATAGCGGTCGATAGCCGCCTTGGCAGCCGCCGAAACAAGCGGATCGCCCGAGGTACCAACGTAATTATAGCTGGCAAAGTTGATCAACTCGCGGCCATCGATCATGGTCCGATCATTGGTGATGCCCTGGTGTATGCCGAAATAGGGATTTCCCACGCCGAGAGTTTTTAGCAGGCCCAGTCGCTGTTGCAACTGTCTGTACTCCGGGAACTGGTCGAAGCTATAGGCTTCCCGCGGAATTTCCGTCGCCGCGAACAAATGAGCGGCCGCGAGGGGCTGGCTGCCAAGGTATTTTTCCACTGCCTCGATGACCTGTCGGGTGGTTTCCAGTTCAACCAGGATCTCCGGCGGGAATCGACCGCCGAACCGCTCCTCGATCGTGGCGAGGATTTCCATTCGCTCCAACGAATCCATGCCCGACTCGGCGATCGGGGAATCGAGCGTCAAGCCGTTGGCCCGCTCCTTAGCCACGCGGCGGATTTCCTCGATGACAATCTGGGCGGCCTGCATCTTTTGGGCGGGCCTCGCCCCGGCCGGTGCCGGCTCGACGGCTGCCTCGTGCGCCGCCGCAGATGGACGCCCGTTCGTACCCTCCCGCCCTTGAGAGGCCGATGCAAGCCGTTCCTCGGCCTTGGCCAGATGATTGGGCGACGGTTGGCTGCTAGTGATGTCCTCGGCCCACTCACCGTGAGAGGCCGCAAACTCCGAAAGCCTCGGCGCCGTGGTCAGCGAGAGAGAAACCTCGGCGGATTTCTCCTCCGCATCACCCAGGCGCCACTCACCGACGACGTCCAGCGTTCCTTCAAGGTAGCTTTGGCAGCAGGCGTGTCGCTGGATCTTGCCGCTGGATGTCTTCGGCACCGTGCCGGCGCGGATCAGCACGATGGCGTCGATGTTGAGGTCGTGCTCGCTGGCCACCGAGCGGCGGATCGCCTGAAACACTTCGCTGAACTGCCCCTGCTTGTGCCGCTCGACCTCGAAGACCAGCACGAGTTGCTCGCGCCCGTCCTTTTCCAGCGCGAAGGCTGCACCACAATCCGACCGCAAACGCGGGTGGCAACGCTGCACCGTGAGCTCGATATCTTGGGGATAATAGTTCACGCCGCGGAGAATGATCAGGTCCTTCAATCGGCCTGTCACGTACAGTTCACCGTCGAGCATAAAGCCCAAGTCGCCGGTGCGCAAAAACGGGCCGTCGCCGCTGCCTTCCAGGTGGGCGTGAAACATCGCTTCGGTGACATCCGGCCGCTTCCAATATCCTTGGGCCATACTCGGACCGCTGACCCAGATTTCGCCGATCTCGCCGGGTGTGCAGGTCCTCTTGGTCTCGGGGTTGGTAATCACGATTTTCTGATCCGGGAGCGTTCCGCCGCAGCCCACCAGATCGCGGGCAGTGGGACTGCCGCCCGCGACTTCCTGGGCCTTGCCATGCGCGAGAGCGAGGCTGTCAAAACTACGAATGATCGGCGGCTTGGCGACATACCCGCCGGAGACGATAAGCGTGGCTTCGGCCAGCCCAAAACACGGATAGAAAGCCTCGGCGCGAAATCCGCAGGGGGCGAATTTCTCGGCAAATCGTCGCAGCGTCTCCGCCCGCACCGGCTCGGCCCCATTAAAGGCCAGCTTCCAGCAGCTCAGATCGAGTTGTTTGAGTTGCTCGGGCGTGATCTTCTGGATACAGTGTTCGTAAGCGAAGTTCGGTCCGCCAGCGGTTGTGGCGCGGAATCGCGTGATGGCCGAAAGCCAGCGAAACGGCTTCTGCAGAAAGGTCATCGGCGACATCAACACATTCGTCCGGCCGACGTAGATCGGTTGCAAAATTCCGCCGATCAGGCCCATGTCATGGTAGCTTGGCAGCCAAAACACGCCCAGGCTTGTGCGCGTGTGCTCGAATGCATGCGCAATCAGCGCCGAGTTATGGACCAAATTGGCGTGATTGAGAACTACGCCCTTGGGTGTGCCCGTCGAACCGGAAGTGTATTGCAGGAAGGCCAGCGTTTCGCCGTGGATATCCGGCGGATTCCATTGCTGTTCCATGCCCGCGGGCACGTGGCACGTATCCAACCAGGCAAGTTGTTTGAGGTGCGGCGTTTCGTCGATCAGGCCTTCAACCCGCGACAATACGTCGTCGGTGGTGAGCGCTACTTTGGCGTCGGCATCGTCGGCGATCGACTGGATCCGCGCCATCGAGCGGTTGCGGCGGGGCGGATAAACGGGAACAGCGACCACGCCTGCGTAAAGACATCCTAAGAAACCGGCGATGAATGCCAGTCCGGCGGGGTACAGCAGCAAGGCCCGTTCACCGGCCAGTCCCCGCGACAGCAGCCAGGCGCCAATCGCCCGGGCTTGGCGGTCAAGTTCCTCATAGGTCACGTCGATTTGTTCGAGTTCGCCGTCAACGAGGTACGAGAAAGCGATGTCATGGGGTTGAGTGCGGGCCCGATGCCGAACCATCTCCACTAACGTAGATGGTCCAAAAAAAGTCCCTGGCAAATAATCAATATGCACCACGGAAAAGATCCCTCAAGAGAGTAGATAACCCGGCGATTCATATGCCGGCGGGGCCGACGGCACTTCCTTTATCGATTCGGCAGGATTTGCGGCCTGGCGCAAACCCATCTGTGGGGCATAGCAAGCTTTCGCCGGTCCCCAGATTCGATATATTTTATGTCTTCGCAATCGTCTACGCAATCGGCCCCAAAATGCCAAAATAGTATAGAAGCACCGTGCGGAACGGGTCGCCGCTGTTTTGAAACATGTTGCGGCAGGCTGACGGCATCGCCATAATTGAGGTATGACGACAATTCCTGAAGCATTGGCGCTGGCGGTCCAACACCATCAGGGTGGCCGAATCCAAGCCGCCGAGCGGATTTATCGGCAGATTTTGCTGGCCGAACCCGGGCATGCCGACGCACTCCACCTGCTTGGCGTGGTGGCCTATCAGGCCGGCAAGCACGAGATTGCCGCGGAATACATCCGGCGGGCGATCGCCTTGCAGGGAAATGCGGCTTTCTACCACCACAACTTGGGGGAAGTGTATCATGCCTTGCATCGCGCTGCCGAAGCGGTCGATTGCTACCGCCGGGCGATGGAACTGCAGCCGGACTATGCCGGGACGCACAACAACCTGGGCAATGTCCTGAAGGAGCAGGGCAAGCTGGATGAGGCGGTCGCCTGCTACCGCCAGGCGCTGGAGCTAAAACCGGAGTATGTCGACGCGCACTACAACCTGGGCAACGTGTTGCGGGAGCAAGCGAAACTCGATGAAGCGGTCGCCTGCTACCGCCGGGCGCTGGAGTTGAGGCCGAACTATGCCGAGGCCCACAGCAACCTGGGCAACACGTTGAAGGAGCAGGGAAAGTTCGACGAGGCGGCCGTCTGCCTGAAGCGGGCAGTGGAACTGAAGCCCGACTTTGCCGATGCCTACAGCAACCTGGGCGTCGTCCTCAAAGAGCAGCGGAAGTTCGACGAGGCGCTTGCCAGTTGCCGCCGGGCGGTGGAACTAAAGCCCGACTTGGCCGAGGCACACAACAACCTGGCTAACCTGTTGCGAGCGCAGGACAAGCTGGACGATGCGGTTGCCAGCTATCGCCGCGCGCTGGAACTGAAACCGGACTATGCCGCGGCCTACAGCAACCTGGGCGCCGCCCTCAAGGACCAGGGAAAGCTGGAGGAGGCCCTCGTCTGCTGCGTCCGCGCATTGCAGCTCAAGCCGGACTGTGTCGAGGCCTATGGAAACCTGGGCAGCGCCTTGAAGGACCAGGGCAAACTGGGGCAAGCAATCGCCAGCTACCGCCGCGCGCTGGAACTGAATCCGGACTCGGCCGAATCGCACATCAACCTGGGCAATGTCTTGACGGAGCAGGACAAGCTGGACGAGGCGCTGGCCAGCCTGCAGCGGGCGTTGGAGTTGAAGCCGGACTGCGTCGAGGCGCACGTCAGCCTGAGCAACACGCTCAAGGAGCAGGGCAAATTCGAGGAAGCGGCCGCCGCTTGCCGGCGGGCAATCGAACTGCAGCCGGACTATGCCGGGGCCTACAGCGACTTGGGCAATGTGTTGAAAGAAGAGGGCAAGCTGGACGAGGCGCTGGCGTCCTTCCGGCGGGCGCTGGAGTTGAAGCCGGAGTATGCCGGTGGCCACGTTAACCTGGGCGATGCCCTGGAAGGCCTCGGCGATCTTTCGGGCGCGGAAACCTGTTTCCGCGCCGCGTTGCGGCACAATCCCCGCTTCGTCTTTGCGCATTACAAATTGGCGGCGTTGTTGCGCCGCAAGTTTCCCGATGAGGACCTGGCCGCGTTTCGTTGGCTACTGGAAGAAATCGGGCCGACCGACGCGCGACGATCGCTGCTGCACTTCGGCCTGGCCGAGGTCCTTGACGCACGGGGTGAGTACGCCGCTGCCGCCGAGCATCTCGCGCAGGGCAATGCCCTGCAACTCTCGCAGCGGCGCGAGCGCTGCCAGGAGTACGACTGCGAGCACTACGAGTCTTTCGTCTCCAGCATGATCGCAGCCTGCCCGCCCGATTTCTTCCAGCGGGCGCGCGAATTCGCCCTGGACGACTGCTTCGGAACGGAAGGCGAACTGCCGGTGTTCGTCGTGGGCCTGCCGCGATCCGGCACGACGCTGGTCGAACAGGTCCTGGCCAGTCATCCGCGGATTTTCGGCGCGGGGGAACTCACACTAGTCGGCGGCACGATGGCCCAACTCGGCGGAAAAGGCGTTGCCCCCACTGACGCCCTGGGCCGACTGGATCGCGAGACGGCCCAGCGCCTCGCCGCGCGGCACATCGGGCAGCTTCGCGAGTTGAGCCACACGGCCCTGCGCATCGTGGACAAGATGCCGGAGAACTACGTGTACCTGGGCCTGTTGGCGGCCCTTTTTCCCCGGGCAAAGTTCATCCATTGCCGCCGCGATTTGCGCGACGTGGCTGTCTCCTGTTGGATGACACCGTTCCGCGAGCTTTCCTGGACCAGCGATCAGGCACACATCGCTTCCCGTTTCGGCCAGTACCGGCGCATGATGGAACACTGGCGGAAGGTGCTGCCGGCGCCGCTGCTGGACGTGGACTATGAAGAGACGGTAGCCGACTTGGAAGGCATGGCCCGCAAGCTCGTGGCTTGGTGCGGCCTGGAATGGGATCCGAGTTGCCTGGAGTTCCACCAGGCGAAGCGGCTGGTCAAGACGGCCAGCTCCGTCCAGGTCCGCCAGCCGGTTTATCGGACGTCCGTCCAGCGGTGGAAGCACTACGAGCAAGCCCTCGGCCCGTTGTTCGCCCAACTGGAAAAAAACGGAGACGAGGGCCGCGGATCTGCTCAGGAATAATTGTGGCAGGCACACGCCGTGTGCCGTCTACAACTCACGGCACACGGCGGGTGCCTGCTATATTGAATTAACCGTTGCACCCGAAAGCAGACGGGCTGAAGCCCATCCTATATCGCCATGATGAACGTTTCCGAAACATTGGCGACCGCGATCCAACACCACCGGGCCGGGCGGCTGCAGGCCGCCGAGCGGATCTATCGGCAGATCTTGGCGGTCGAGCCCAACCATGCCGACGCTATGCATCTTCTCGGCGTGATCGCTGCCCAGGTGGGCAGGCATGACCTGGCCGCCCAGCACATCACGCGCGCTATCCGCTTGCAAGGGAACGTGGCCATCTATCATAACAGCTTGGGCGAAACCTATCGTGCCTTGGGCAAGGTTTCCGAAGCGGTCGCCTGCTATCATCGGGCGCTCGAGCTGAAACCCGACTTCGTCGACGCGCACCGCAACCTGGGCGTCGTCTGCCACGAGCAAGGCAAGCTGGAGGAAGCGATCGCCTGCTGGCGGCGCGTACTGGAACTGGAACCGGACTCCGCCGAAACGCACTACGACCTGGGCCTCGCCTGCAAGGAGAGGGGGAAGGTCGACGAGGCCATCGCCTGCTGGCGCCGCGCACTGCAACTGAAGCCGGACTTCGCCGAAACACACAATAACCTGGGCAATCTCTTGCGGGAGCAAGGCAAACCGGACGAGGCGGCCGCCTGTTTTCTCCGGGCGCTGGAGCTCAAGCCCGACTTTGCCAAGGCGCACTATAACTTGGGCAATGCCTTGCGCGACCTGGGGAAGCTCGAGGAAGCGGTCGTCTGTTACGGCCGCGCCTTGGAACTCGAACCGGACCATGCCGATGCGCGCGGCAACCTGGGCACTGCGCTGCGCGGCTTGGGGAAGCTCGAGGAAGCGGTCGCCTGCTATCGCCGTGTGCTGGAGCTCAAGCCGGACCTTGCCGAGGCCCACTACAACCTCGGCATTGCCTTCAAGGAGCAGGGCAAGTTGGACGATGCCGTCGCTTGCTGCCGCCGGGCGCTGGAACTGAAACCGGACTTTGCTGAGGCCCTCAACAATCTGGGCAACGCCTTGCGGGACCAGGAGAAGTTGAACGAGGCGGCCGCCTGCTGCCGCCGGGCATTGGAACTGAAACCGGACTATGCCGAGGCCCACAACAACCTGGGTAATGCCCTCAAGGGCCAAGGGAACTTCGGCGAAGCGATCGCTTGCTACCGCCGGGCGCTTGTGTTCGACCCGGCCCTTGCCAGGGCGCACTACAACCTGGGCAGCGCCTTGGAGCAGACGGGCGATTTTCAGGGCGCGGAAAGCTCCTTCCGCGCGGCGTTGCGCTGCGATCCGCGCTTCGCTCTGGCGCATTACAACCTGGCGGAACTGCTTCGCGGCAAGCTTCCGCAAGCGGACCTGGCCGCGCAGCGCCGCTTGCTGGAGGACAGCAGGCCAAACGACGGAGACCGGTCCCTATTACACTTCGGTATGGCGCAAGTCCTCGACGCGCTGGGCGACTATGCCCAAGCCGCCGAACACCTCGCCCGGGGCAACGCCTTGCAACTCTCGGAGTGGCGCAGGCACGGCGAGCAGTACGATCCGGCGGCTTACGACTCTCTCGTCACGCGGCTGATCGAGGTTTGCAGTCCGGCGTTCTTTCAACGCGTGCGCGGCTTCGGCTTGGAGAGCGAACTGCCGGTGTTCGTCGTGGGGCTGCCGCGCTCCGGCACGACGCTCGTCGAGCAGGTCCTGGCCAGCCATCCCCAGGTCTTCGGCGCGGGCGAGACCCCGTTGGCTCGCGACAGCCTTGCCGCGCTGGGTGGCGAAGGTCTGGCCCCCGTCGAGGGTCTGTGCCGGTTGGACCGTGAGGCCGCGAGCCGCATTGCCGCACGGCACCTGGAGAAACTTCGCGCGCGAAGTCCCGCGGCCCTTCGCATCGTGGACAAGATGCCGGAGAACTACTTGTACTTGGGGCTGCTGGCGGCCCTCTTTCCACGCGCGAAACTGATCCATTGCCGCCGCGATTTGCGCGACGTGGCCCTATCCTGTTGGATGACGCATTTCCAGGAGGTTTCCTGGGCTAATGACCAGGAGCACATCGCATCGCGTTTTTCCGGATACCAACGGATCATGGAACACTGGCACAATGTTCTGCCGACGCCGCTGCTGGAAGTGGACTACGAGGAGACTGTGGTCGACCTGGAAGGCGTGGCCCGCAAGCTGGTTGCCTGGTGCGGCCTGGAATGGGAACCGCGTTGCCTGGAGTTCCACCGTCTGAAGCGGCCGGTCACGACAGCCAGTGCTTTACAGGTGCGCCAGCCGATCTATGGCACATCGGTGGGAAGGTGGAAACACTACGAACCGGCCCTGGGTTCTCTGTTCGCCCGACTGGAAAGTCATGGTAATCCCGGTTAGACTTGAGCCGTAGAGTGGGACCAGATTGCGTAGCAAGCGCAGGCCCACCATGATCGGCTGGAAACCAGAACCTCGGTTTGCTTCTTCCACCCTACGGATTGGGCCTCCTGAAATCACGAAACTCTATTCTATTTGGATAGGCGTGTAGCCGCTCAAAGGATAAAGACATGAACGTGTGCAAAACCTGCGGTGTTTTCGTTTTGATTGTCCTTTCGATGGGTTTGTCGATCACCGTCGCGGCTGAACCGGCGGCCAGTGCGCCGGCCGTGCGGCAACGCGTTTGGCTGACGGAGATGGACGAGCACGACGCCAAGGTGGGCTGGGGCAGTTTCGGCAGATACGGTTGGGCAGGCTTCGAGTCGCACCCGATTCTCGTCCACAACCTGAATCCGACGCACGGCCTGGGCACGCATCCCGACTGCCACGTGGAGTACCTGCTCCACAAACATTATCGAACGTTCCGCGGCACCGCGGCCATGGACGATTCGACCGTGCCGGCTTGCGAGTGGCCGATCGAGTTTCGCGTCCTGGGCGACGGCAAGCTGCTGTGGAAATCGCGCGGACTGCACGGCAAGTCCGATTCCCAGCCGTGCATGCTCGACATCACGGGCGTCGACGTCCTGCGGCTGGAAGTCGTTTATCGTCCTGGGGGCAGCGGAGCACAAGGCAACGCCCACGCCGTCTGGATCGATCCCTACGTGTCGACCGATCCGCCGCGCCCCGAGGTACTGGCCTGTTTTGATCCGAAGTCCTTCGATCGCGTCGAGGCCCGGGCCGCCTTCTCTCGTCAAGTCGTCGATCTTCTCGACAAAGAGAACTTCAACGAATTGGAAAGCCTTGCCAAGCGATATCGCGAGAAGGACGAGTATTGGGAGGGTTTCTCCGCGCTCGACACGCTCTACCAGCAACTGCAAACGCCGCGCGGCAGGGACGACGCGGCTTGGCAGAAGCATTTTGCCCGGCTCGATCGCTGGCAGAAGGCCAAGCCCGATTCCCCCACGCCCTTGATTGCCTTGGGATACACCTATATCTCCTACGGTTGGAAGGCCCGCGGCAACGGTTTCGCCGCCTCGGTCACGCCCGAAGGGGCGAAGGCGCTGGAGGAACGGGTAGCCAAGGCCCGCGGATATCTCCACCAGGCCATGAAGCTGAAGACACCCGATCCGGCCGCCTATGCCGCCATGCTCATCACCGAACTGGTACAGGACGATTCCCGCGAGGAGGTCATGCGCTATTTCGACGAAGGCCGGAAGATCGCGCCGCGCTATTTTCCCCTGTACAACTGCCTCTCCAATTACCTGCTGCCCAAGTGGCACGGCCAGGCGGGCGACGTGGAGAAGCAGGCCGCGAAACTCCGCGCCGAGGTCGGCGGCGACTTGGGCGGCGAAATCTACTTCCGCATGGCTTGCTATTTCCTGCACGACTTCGGCGGCGACGGTTTCTTCCGCGACAGCGATTTCAAGTACGAAGACCTTTTGCCGGGAATGCGCGTGGCCCTGCGGGATTATCCCGAGAACCATTTCATCTACAACGTCTGTTGCTACATGGCCTGCCTGGGCGGCGACAAGGAACTTGCCGCGCAACTCCTCCCCCGGCTCGATGCGGCCACCTATTCGGTGCCACTCTGGCAGGGCCTGGGCAGGCTGGAGTATCATCGGCAAAAATTCGACCCGAAATCTCATGCGGACGACATCGCCCAGTCGATCGCCAGCCACATCGGCATTGTGACCAGCGTTGCCTGCCTGGGCGACGGCAGCGTTCTTGCCGGTGGCGAATGGCCCCGCCTCGAACTCTGGGACATCGAATCGGGCGAACTGCTCTCCTCGCTCTCCACCGAGAACCAGATCGGCAAAATGGCCGTCGAGGCCTCGGGCAAGGTGATGGTCGCGGCGCACGGCCAGGGCGAGTATGCCGACTCGACAGCGGTCGTCTATGCCTTGCGCGGCCAGGGGCAGCCGCAACCCCTCGCTGGGCATTCGGCGGGCGTGATGAGCGTGGCGATCACCCGCGACGGCAGCCGCTGCGCCACGGCGGCCCGCGACAATACGGCCCGCATCTGGGACCTGGCCGGCGATGCCAAGCCGCTCGTGTTAGCGCATCCCGAATGGGTCTACGACTGCGCGTTTTCCGCCGACGGCAAGACCCTGGCCGCCACAAGCTTCAAAGGCGGACTCTGGCTGTGGGATGCTGCGACAGGCAAGGTCAAGGGCGCGCCGCTGGTAGGCATGAACCAGGGCCCTTGGTTGTGCCGCGTCCGCTTCTTTCCCAAACGCAACAGCCTGATTACGGCCTCGGCCGACGGCACCGTCCGCTGCTGGGACCTGGCCACGCGCAAATTCACCCAGGTGCGACCCAGCGGCCAGATCGAATCCCTGGAAATCTCGCCCGATGAGAAGTGGATCGCCCTGGGCTATAGCCAAGGCCGCGTCGACATCCTCCAGGCCGACAACCTGAGAACGGCGCGGCAGTTCCAGGAGCATTGCGGCGCGGTCCAGGGCCTGTCGTTCTCGCCCGACAGCCGCACGCTTGCCAGCAGCTCGTTCGATTGCACCATCAAGCTCTGGCCGATCTGGAAACTCGAACCCAGGCCCGTGAAACAGGCCGCCGACCGATCGATCCGCCTTGCCGCCGGCGATGCCCGCATCGAAGGATCGCAGTTGAGGGTCGAGGGCAACCATCCGGAGAACCTCGGCTACTGGAACGATGCCAAGGAATATCCTGCCTGGACAGTCGAGGTGCAGCAGGCCGGCGATTACGCGGCGGAGTTGACCTATTCCGCCGCGCCGGGCCAGGGTGGTAGGATCGAACTAGCCGCGAGCGAGGCGAAGTCTGCGGCAACGATCGTCGAGACCGAGGGCTGGTACGATTATCGGCCCCTTGTGCTCCCCACATTACATCTTAAAACAGGTGCCCTGACCGTCACGCTGAAGGCCCTGCAAAAGAAGGGCGGCGCTGTGATGAACCTGCGGTCGATCGTCCTGAAACCGCTGAAGTAGCCGTAAGGAGACAGCCAACAAACTCTCCTCCCCGCCTGCCGCATGGCAGGCGGGGAGCGAGGAGCTTGATTCCGGACTTTCCGCTACTGGCTTAGTAGCTCTCCGGCACGATCCAGATGTTGCGGAAGAGTACCGTGTCGTGGTCGCCTTGCAGGACGATGGGTCCCTTGGCCACTTCGCCTTTGAACTCTCCGTAATGGATGCCGGTCGGTCCTTTGATCTCGGCATCCTCGTGGATCGCCGTGCCGTTCTGGTAGGCGGTGACGCGGGCCTTCTCGACGAGCTTGCCATCGGCGTCGAACCGCGGCGCGCGGAAGAAGATGTCAAAGGTCTGCCACTCGCCCGCCGGCTTGGAAGCGATCACCTTAGGCGGTGTCTGGCTATAGATCGCGCCGCACTCGTGGGCCTCGGGCTTCTTGCCGTAGGAGTTGAGAATCTGGATCTCGTAGCGGCCCTGCATGCCCACGCCGCTGTTGCCGCTGCTGGTCATGGGCTCGCAGAATTCCGCGTGCAGGTAGCAATCGCCGAATTCCTGCTTGCTGGTGACATCGTGGCGATTGGGCGTGGCCACACCTTTATCGTTGACCTTCCAGCCGGGCGCCTTCTTGCCGTATCGCTCATACCAGTTGTCGCGCAACTGTTCGGGCTTGCCGCTGAAGAGCACGATGGCTCCGTCGGGCGGCTCCACCAACAACTTGGGGTTAACCGGGATTTTGTTTTTGGCCTGGGCGACTGCCTGCGAGACCACGGCTGCGGACACGACGCCGCACACCACCAACACTGCTGCGTGCAGCCAAGTTCTGACTGTCATGAAGTTTGCTCCTTAAATCGCGGGAAGCGATGACTGAGAGGGATTCTGAATGGTAACACGATGTCCTCCGATATTAGTTGCCGCACCGGCGGCTGTCAATCAAGCGGGCGCCGGGACTCGGGCGTTCGACCGGATATGCCACGGTTTGGCAACTCGCGCCACAGGAAGAGGCCGCACGTCCTTGTCTACGACGGTTCCATCTTTCCATCGATGCGACCAGCCGCAGGACGGACGGAATACGCCCGTTTTGGGCGATCGGCTTCAATGTCGTTTTCCGGCGATGGCATTGTCACGAGCCGGGAACGGTGTTAGACTTGGGGTATGGTTTAAAGGCCGGTTTACGAAATGGCCGGCCGACGAGACCATTGCCGTCCGGATGCTGTTTTTGACCGTAGGGGCTGAAAGCGGCCGGACTCGTTTTCATAACCTATTAAATAGCAATGATTTGGGGAATGGTGTAACGGTAGCACGACTGACTCTGGATCAGTTAGTTGGGGTTCAAATCCCTATTCCCCAGTTTTCCTAAAGCCCTTCGGAACAAAGAGTTGCGACGGGCTTTTCTTTTCAACGAACCCCCCCCACAATATCAGGTAGGTCAGGCTTTCCAGCCTGACTTTATCCGGTTCACCGTCAGGCTGGAAAGCCTGACCTACAGGCGATTGACACCGTGGCGGGTAGTTGTTTCTTTTCGCCCGCGCGCCGGCCCCCAGAGACGGTATGAGTCGGGAAAAATTGGACCACGCCAAATTTTGGTTCCCACAGAGCCATCGTGGCTGCGGATGCAATTATTTCGTCTGGCCGTGCTTCCCTGCTTCCCAGGCAAGGCACGCTGCTAGTTTCGCCTTTCTTCTTTGCCCGGCGGCGTGGAATTTATCCCACAGAAAGACACACACTACCGACGGGGGATTTTTGCCCGACCTTGCCCGAAATCAAATTTCTTCGTTTTTTTCGCCATTTTGTACCACGACTCATGTACTTTTCTTTCATCATCGGACTGGTATGACATTTTAAAACACTGGGATAAACGCGGAGGAAACATAGGTCTACACTTCTTCGGGTGGAACGTATATAGAAGACAGAGGGAGGGCAAGAAGTGGGCAAGATTTCCTTGCCCGCGGGCCCCTGCATCATCTGTCCACGAAATCCGTGCCATCCGCAAAGCGTCGCCTCCGAACCAAGAATGCGTAACTATCTGCAATTATCCACATTTATGGATTAGTGTCAAGGGGCGCGAACGACATTTTCCTCGTCCGCCGCGCCGCCCGGCCCTGTGCGATCGCCCTAACTGCTTTTCCGGCAGGGGGTTCCGGCGCGCGAAAAAATTGCGGCATGGGGGAAATATCCGCCGGATTCGTCAGCTTGTGCAGACGGCGGCCAGAACGACGCGCGAAAACACGCCGTAACCCCATCGCCCGCAACGCCTTGTGATGTGGAGCAGCGAATGCAAAGACAGTTACCATTTGCACGAAGCCCTTTTGCCGCGTACGATGCCAATTCGGGCATTGCACGCGAGAGATTGCGACTTGCCTTTGAACAGTGGCGGTGGCGTTTCCACCGGGGCCCGGAGATGACTGGATGCGGGCGTCCCCGGAATTCCGCTTGACTTTTTGGGCAAAAAGTGCGATGATTGTCTTGAGGAGTGTATAAAATGTCGACGATTGCTGAACGCCTGGGCGCGAGCAAAGCTGCCTCGTGTCTCCTCGTACTGTTCATTCCTAGCAAAGACCGTGCCGACGAACTCATCGAGCAGGACTTCTGGGTCCAGGAGGCGCTTAGCGTCCTGGGGAAGCTTTTCGGTGGGGCAACCGCCTTCCCGCAAGGAAAGGGTGTATGGCGGGACGACGCCCAGGGAGGACGGCTGCTTTTCGACCAGCCGGTGGTAATCCAGGTGTTACACCAGCGAGGTCGCGTTGGCGCAGGAAGCGCCGGCGCTCCGCGATTTCCTGCAACGCATGGGGCGCGAGGCGAGACAAGGGGCCATCGGCCTGGTGATCGACCGCGACTACCTCGAGATCGGCTTCCCGTTGGAGACCGCTCCGCCGACCAAGAAGAAGAAAAGGAGGTAAGCTTATGTCGAAGACCGTAGACACGATCGCGGATGTCCTCGGAGCCAAGGTTGTCGCACGGCTTCCGCGGACTGGCGGTGGGGCCTTTGGCGCCGCACGCCTGGCGGCAATCGTGGAAAGGTTGCAAGCAAGGCTCGCGCCCAGCCACGGCAAGCGGCCGGGCCGGCCCACGGATGTCAACTGGGTACATCATCCCAAGATCCCGATGAGCAAAGACACCGAGCAGCGACTGATTCGCTTGGCCGAGCGCATCAGCGACCGAAGCCGCAAGGTGAGCGCGATGCAGCTTGCGGCCCAACTCCTCGAGGATGCCGTCGCTTGTATCGAAGAGTGAACAACCCGCAATCATAGCACTCATTTGATCAAGCGGCGATTGTCGCGATCATTCTGGACGACCAAGGCGGGCCGCATTTTTGCGCCGCCGCCGGATAAATAAGGGTAGTCGAGCAGAACGATATCGCCGCGTTGAACGTTCATGGGTTGCTGCGCGGATCCAGTTCGTTGTAGACATCCATCGCCGGATCTTTTGATGAAAGGAAAATGGAAGAAAGGGAAAGCGCCCGCACGGTGCCGGTCGCTATGCCCCGGGCACCGTTGCCCAGATCGGGAGGTCATTTTCCAGTCTGACCCCCAGCGGCGCGGACCCCGGCGTCGGATGCCTGCCTTCGCTGGTTGCCTGAGATTAACGGCCTTGCTTCCGCTGCAGCAGTTCGCGAAGTCGTGCCGCCTGTTCCTCGCTCAGGCCGGCCACAAACTCCGGCGGAAGCGCCCGCAGCAGTTCCTCCGACGACAACCCCCGTAGCCGCTCTTCCGGCGGCAGCCCCCGCAGTCGCCGCTCGGGAGGAAGATCCTCTAAAATCTTCGTCAGGAGTTCCTCCTCCACTTCCTGCATTTCCTGAAGATCGTCCGAAAGTCCGTGTTGCATGGCAAAGTCCTCTCCCCCAGCATGGAACTGTTTGATCTGTTGCACCATGTAGCGCAGCAAGCTTTCATGGCCCGTACGCTCCAACTTCTCTATTATACGCCCGCGATCGTTCAGGAAAACGCGGCTCACCAGCGAAAGAACGGGCTGGCCGCGCTCGGCCATCACGTCGGTTTCAACCAACCAGGCCGTAAACGGCAGGCCCGCCACCCGAAAGATCCCCGCTTCGTGCTGGCTGGCCTCAAGGCCCAAGGCCCGCAGTTCCTCGTGCAACGCCCCGCTGACCGTCGGCGCCAGGACGACATCCTTTCCAGCGATACAGCGATCCTGGGTAGCCAGACGAATATCGGCCCTGGCGGCAGCCTGACGGCCTTGAACGGCGCGCTGCTCGGCAACCCGAGTTCGGTCGATGCCACGAAGGTCCTGACGGCCACGGGCAACGCCACGATCAACGCCAACTTTGTCAACAACGGCGTGGTCAACGGGCCTACCGGCAGCGGCCAGGAGCTGACTTTCACGCAGGCCGTTCAAGGGGCCGGCAGCACGACGGGCAATGTCGAGTACGCCGCCAGCTATCGCCCCGGCAACAGCCCCGATGCCGTTTCGGTCCAGAATATCCTACTCGATTCGACGAGCACCCTGATCCTGGAATTGGGCGGCGACGTGCCCGGCAGCGGCTACGACCAGTTGGAAATATCCGGGCTGGCCACGCTCAACGGCACGCTGGAACTGAGCTACCTTGACGGCTTTACGCCATCGGTCGGCGAGAGCTTCCACGTGCTAAACGGTTCAACGACCGGCAGTTTCGTTGGTTTCAACCTTGCGCCGTTGCCGCCTGGGTTGAGCTGGGATCCGTCGGCGCTTGACAGTCAGGGCACGATTACGGTCACGCCGGAACCGGGCACGTTCGCCCTGTTGGCCGCAGGCGCGGTCGCCTTCCTCGGCTACGGCTGGCGGCGGAGGGCAGCGAGAACTGCCAAGGCAGCCGCTTTCGATCAACCGCAAGATGATCCGCTCATTCTGTCCTTCCCTTCGCACTCGGTCTCGGCGAATGTAACACGGCGGGCAGCTTGATCGAAGGAAGATGAGGATGGGAGCGTTTACCAGCTTCTATGATGAAATGGAAAACATCGCAAGAGTGTAAACACGTCGTACTGCCGCGGTTGTCCTCCGTCAAGTAGGTCTCTCTTGCCGAGAGAGACTACTGTGCTCCGCGCTGCTGCACAACTTCGAGGACTTTTCCACGGCAGCGCACATTTTGGTCCTTTCCGGCAGAAAGGACCTACTCGCTACCGGGCGATTGATTTGTGGCCGAGCGATTGCGGTCCTGCTTGCAGTACGATGCGCACATGATCGGGGGAATTACCGGCAAAGGACAGCCAGAAGGCCGACATTCACGTCGTGGCATTGTCACCCGGCGGCAGGTGGCTTTCGAGTAGTCGCTGGCGGACCCAAGCCTCGTCCTCCGGTGGCAAGGTCGGCAGCAACGGCTGCTCGTACGGCAGGCGGCGGTCGTAGAGGGATGGTTCGTAGGCCGCGCGGAAAACAGATTGCAGATCCAGCGGCACGTCCGGGTCGCCAGGCAGGAGCGGTACGGGCACCGTCGGCAAGCGCGAGCGGAGCGGCCAGGCCCGGACCTGGCCGCGCGGCCGCCGGCCGGCGCGGCCGACGTAGACGTAGTAGTCGCCTTTCGGCAGCGGCCCCGCCATCGGCAGACGCTCGCCGCCGCGCAGCAAGTCGAACTCCATCAAATGACAGCCGCTGGCAAGCAACTCCGCGCGCTTCTCCAGGTAGGCCTCCAGCCCGTCTTCGCCCGCTGCCTTGTTGATCGGCGATAACAGCTCCATCACGGTCACGACCCGGCCGGTTGGGCGATGAATCAACCGTAGACGCCGCTGCATCGTCGGCTCGATGGCCGGGTACTCCAACTCGACCACGACCATGGGTACATGGTGCCCGGGCTCCGCCACTGCGACCGTCGCTTCCGTCCCCGGCTGCCACGCCGGGGTTGTGCTGACGGTGACCTCCGGTTGCACCCGGTGTAGACGAATATCTTCGCGAGTCACGAACAGGTACTCCTCGATTCTCACGTCGTAAAACGGCAGCACCTTCGGTAGCAGTGCATTCGCGATCTCCCCAAGCAGCCTCGGCGAAAAATCGCTCCAAAAGGGCGGCATTTCCAAATAAGGGTCCATTCCGGGAAATGGGCAAGGCATGGATCGTCCTCCACGACGTAAACTTGTTTGCTGGTGACGGCAATTGTCCTAAATCATTTTATCGAGTCGGCGAACCAGCCGTCAACCGTTTCAGCCCGCTCGACCACGCCAGGGCCTCCCCGCGCGACTGCCCGCAGGTTTACATGGGGCGGGAGGTTCCGACAGACCACCGCAAGATGAAGAGACCCGCGGGTTGGAAGCCCGTGATGTTGAATTGGATGAGGATTGAAGGCGGACGTAGGGGCGAACCTGGCGGCCAATCGCGGCTTCGCGCACTTGTAGCCCGAGTGTAGAATATACGAGTGGCGTGCCGGGAAGCCTCTTGTGGGATATTTGCCCCTGCTGAAAAGGAGATTGTGCTATGCCGTTGCACGATTGGACGCGTGTGCCTTCGGGACTGTTTCACCATTTTCATCAAAGTTGGTCGATTCGGATTGCGGACGCGTTGAACGCCGGCCGGTTGCCCGAGGGGACAATCGCCCTTGTGAAACAGCGGTCCGGCCCCCGCGAACCCGACGTTTTGGCGATCGAGGCCAGGGCGGGGCGAGGTCGGTTCGACGTGGAGGCGGCCGGCCTGGCCACGATGGAACCGCCGGTCACGCAGATCGTGCATCGCTCGGACAAAGAGATCTATGCTGGCCGGGCCAACCGTATTGTCATCCGCCACCATCTTGGCCGCATTGTGGCGGTGATCGAGATCCTCTCGCCCGGCAACAAAGATACGCGGGCGGCACTGCGCGATTTTGTCGACAAGACGGCCCAGTTCCTGCGCGAAGGAATTCACGTCCTGGTGGCCGATCTCTTTCCTCCCACTCCGCGCGATCCGCAAGGAATTCACAAGGCGATTTGGGATGAAGTGGGCGACGAACCGTTCGCGTTTCCTGCCGGCAAGGACCGCACGCTCGTTTCCTATGAAGCGGGCGACGACCGCGTTGCCTCTGTCGAGCCGCTGGCCGTTGGCGACGTGCTCCGCGACATGCCCCTGTTCCTCAGCCGCGGCCTGTACGTGGCGGTCCCGTTGGAGCCGACGTACCAGTCGACCTGGAACGTCACGCCGAAAGAATTCCGTCTTGCCGTGGAAACCAGCGTCCTGCCGGAACCAGACGCAAACTAACAGCGGATTGACAGAAAGATCATGACCGGCATTCCCCTATCAACGTGTGCGGAGGCGATCGTGAAACGATCCTGCGCGGTTCTTTCCTGGCTCGCATTGACGCTGGCCGCAGGCGGATGGCCATGCCGGGGCGCGGAGCCGATCCCCAAGGTGGATCCCTTGGTGTATCTCTTCGATGGCCCCGAAATCTCTGCCACTTCGCTGCCCGGGCAGGGCCTGGCGAAGCTGCGGGAGGCGGGCAGCTTGGAAGAAGACGATTGCACCCACCGCTTCACCGCTTGCCCAGTGCTGATCAACGACAAGCTGGTGGCCGTCTTGCACAAGGATAGTCCCGAACTGGCCGTCTACTCAAGGCAAATTTCGGATCTGAAGTTGTGCGCCACCCTTCGGCCGGTCTGCGACGGCAAGTCCGAGTTCAGTCGCACAGCGGTCACGATTCGCCAGAACAGCCGCAGCGCGGCGACGATCGAGGTCGAGTTCCAGACGCCGCAGAAGCAGTTGCGGCGGATCACCTACGAACTCAGCGCCGGGGCCGCGTTTGTCAAGACGACGGCCGGCGTGGGCGTCCAGCGCCTGCGTGTCAGTGCGCCGTGCCGCTTTGCCGTCCTGCCCGACTTCTTCGGCGACGACATGCTTGTCGATGCGGCGGCGCTTCCTATGCGCCGGGCGGAACTTCCCAGCGAAAACTTCCTTCTACAGATGGTCCCCGGCGGCAATAGTATCGTGATGACCGTATCCGAGTCGCGCGATGAGGATATAGCGGTCACACTTTCCGAGCATTTGCCGCGGCAGATTTTGGCTGCGGACGTGGCTTATGGGAAGAAGCCGCGGATTTATGTGGCGGTGCTGGCTGGCCAGGGGATCTGGCACGAGCACGCGGTTACCTTGGACGATGCGGACAAGCCGATCAAGCTGGATTGGAAGATGCCGTTTCCCGCCTTGTGGCGTGTCGACTGGCGGACCGCCGACAAGATGACCGAGAGTTGGGAGATGCTGCTGCAGCGGCCCGACGGCAACTACGTCATGCAGGGCTGGTTCGGCCAGAACGAGGCCCAGGGCCAGAGTTTCGGCAGGGAGTTCGGTGATCGCGATTGGAACAAGCCGGGCCGCCGGCGCTGGAACCCGGTGCTGGGCATATTCTCGTTTCCGAGTTGGATCCAGAGCGACGGCCAGGCGTGGCTGCAACCGCTCAAAGCCCGCCGTTATGCCGAGGTTGGGCCGGTCTACAATTTCGATGGCCCGGTCGTCATCTATCCGCTGGACCGGGCCAAGGCCGTGTCGGCGAGCACGCCCTTGGACAAGCTGACGGTCGTGGACCTGGTGCGCATGACGTTGGGTGTCGGGCCCTGCCAGTACATCCTCGATCTGGAGGGGCAGAAGCGGAACTCGCGGGGAGTTGCCACCTGTTACGCACGCGACGTCATCAACGCCATTTACAAGGAAGGGAGCCAACTGCGGAAACGGGCGGAAATCGAAGAACAACTGGATGCCGCGGTTGCCTTCATCGGCAACGTGCGGCAGAGGATCGACCTGTACGTGCAATTTGGCCACGAGATGACCGCCTACCTGGAATTGGAGAAACGCCGGGATCCGCGGAGTGCGGCCCTGTGCGACGAATTGCTGCCGATCTGCAAACGCCTCGATCAGATGTTTGCGGAGAAAAAAGAGCAGATCCGCACGCCCGAATATGCGCGGCAGTGTGCGAAAGGGTTCCGGGAGAAACTGTTGACGGCGACGGGCCAAGAGGCCTACGCGCGATGCGAGGCCAAAATGGCGATGTTCACGTCGATCGGCGGCGCCCAGGACGGGCTGGTTGCTTCCTGCCGAATGATCGTGAAAACGTTGCGGCAACGCGCGGGAATTGCTGTGGCCATGCATCCCGAGTTGAAGGACGTGGCTGCCGAGATTCGTACACGCACGCAGACGATCTTGCGGAACCCGACGCCTTATGAAGCCCCACGGCATTGAAAGGACCTGACGATGAGATACGAGAATGCGAAGATCACGGGGAAAGAACTACGAAGCAGCTTTATGTTTGGCGGTTGTATGGAGCTGGGCTGCTCAAGACTGCTCAGCTTGACCAGTAGCGTTCTACGGCGAATCTGTTTTTGTTTACTAGGCACGTTGCCCGACCCCACCCGGCTTGCCCGGGTCGGTGAAGAAGGTTGGACAGCTAATGGTCCGCGACTTACACTCCTCTCCCGCGCCGCAGGTGGCCGCCGGAGGCGGCCACCTGCGGCGCGGGAGAGGGTTCGGGAAGCTACGCTGTTAGCTATTCGACCTGATTCACCAACCCGGACAAGCCGGGTGGGGTCTGGTCAACGCAAATGCAGCGGCAGTTGGCTGTTGCTGTGTTTGTTTATATCTTGTGCCGGCGCGGAAACGGCCGCGGCAAAGGAAGACACCCCGGAGCCGTCTGCCGCCAGCCGGATCATCTTTTCGAGCAACCGTTCCGGCCCTTGGCGTATCTGGAGCGCGAAGCCCGATGGTTCGGACCTCCGTGAACTGACCCGCGGCGGCAGCGATGAGCACGATGTCGATCCGGTCTTCAGTCCCGACGGCAAATTGATCCTCTTCACGTCCACGCGCGGTGGGAAAGCAGGTGTGTGGAAGATGTCGCGCGAGGGCGGTAAGCCCGAGCGGATCTGCGACGGCGACCAGGCCGAATGGTCGCCGGGCGGCCTGTCCATCGTGCTGCGCCGCAACGAGCAACTCTTTACGCGGGAATTGAGCGGCGGCAAGGAGAAACGCATCAGCCCCAAAGACTGGCCGCACTGCTCGGGTCCCGCTTGGAGCCCGGACGGGCAGTGGATCGCCTTTGCCTGCCGCTGGGACGCAGGCAACGCCGTGTTTATCGTTTCCGCCGCGGGTGGCGAGCCGAAGACTGTCTACGATAAGCAAGGGGCCTGCAAACCGCACTGGTCGCCGGATGGGAAACGGCTGGTCTATGAGACCGAGGCCCACCTTTATACCATCGGCCCCGACGGCAAGAAGAATCGTCCGGTGACCTGGTTCGGCGGCGTGCAGCGCTACGGCCGTTTCGCGCCGGACGGGAAATCGATCCTGTACTGCCAAGGCGAATCGGAACGCGGTCCCTGGGAGCTTTACAGCATCCCCGTCCAAGGTGGCACGCCGGTTAAACTCACCGAGGGCGGTTCCGACATGACGCCGGACGAGAAATAAAGGCAAGGGAACCACGAAAGACACGAATAACACGAAAAGGAAAGAGCATGGAGATCATTTATAAAGACGAAAGTTATCGGATCATGGGCGCCTGCTTTGAGGTTTATAAAGAAGTGGGCTGTGGTTTTGTTGAGCCCGTCTATCAAGAGTGCTTGGAATTGGAGTTGGCGATTCAGGGAGTGCCGTTCGTAGCTCAAGCAGCACTGCGCTTAACGTATAAAGGACAGCGATTGAAACGAAAATACACCCCTGACTTTATCCTGTTTGAAAAGATTGTCCTGGAAATCAAAGCGGTCCAGGAACTAGCCGACAAACATCGCGCACAAGTCGATAACTACTTCAAGGCAACTGGTTATCGCCTCGGCCTGCTGGTCAATTTCGGCCACTATCCTCAAGTCGAGTACGAACGGATCGTCGTCTAATTCTCATTGTCCCTTTTTTTCGTGTCTTTCGTGTCTTTCGTGTCTTTCGTGGTCTCCCTCTCTTTTATGTTCAGCACATTTCGCTTTCTGACCGTAGCTTTCCTTCTGACTTGGTTACCCCGGTGCCTGGCAGCCGCGGCTGACTATGAGCCGGGTGCGCCCAGCACATATCTGTTCGATACGGGCACTTCCTCGGCGGATCGGCTCGCCGCCGCCAAGCTGGACCCGAAGGCCGGCTGGACGTTGGTGCCGGAAGACGACCTGACGCACAAGTTTCGTGGCGATGCCGTCATTCTGAATGATCGGCTCGTGGTGGCGCTCCGTTCGGCAGGGACCGGGGCCGAGGTCTACGGGCAGACGACAGCGGGCGGCAAGTACCGAGTGGAAATTGCCCCGCGGACCCAATCCGGCCTCAAAGCAACGGCTCTCTCCGCCGTGAAGATTATTGAGAACGGGCCTGCCGCGATCGCGCTGTCAGCCTCGTATTCCACGTCGGGCGGCAGTTCCTGCTCGCTCAAGTACCGCCTCACAGCGGGGCAGATGATCGTCGAGGTCCGGCCGGGGCAGGGTACCGACCGGCTGGCCGTGCTGGCCGAGACCCGCTACGTGGTGGCCCCCGACTTCTTTGGCGACGACATGGTTTTCGGCGCGCAAGCGGCATCTCGACCTCGCTTGCGGCTGCCGGCGGAGAACCTGCTCTTGTCGCTGTTGGACGGGGGCAACGCCGAGGTAATGTGCGTGTGGTCATCGAACCGACAGGAGGCAGTGGCACTGCGGGCAACAGCGGCGCAAATCGACGGTTGCGAGATTCAAGCCCTCGCGGACAAGCCGGTTTGGGTCGCCTGCCTGGAAGGGACCGGCCAATGGCACGAGCAAGCGACCACGCCGGGCAAAGAAACGCAGTCGTCCGGCTGGAAACCGCCTTTTCCGGCCAAGTGGCGTGTTGATACCTTGCTGGGCTCGGGCGAAACTTCGTCGAATTGGCTCGGCAACGGCAGCGAGGCCGAGAAGCATGCGTCGCACCCGCCGTCGTCCACAACGTTGATCTACGCGATGGACCGCAGCCAGGCCACGCCCTTGACGACGTTCACGCCCATCGACGTCCTCCGCGGCACGCTCGGCGTTGGTCCCTGCCAGTACATTTTGCAAACGGAGGGCCTGGCCTCCGACGCGAACCCTACGCCGGACAACGTGATGACCTGGGTCGAGAAGCAGTTCAGCCGGAAGAAAGAGAAGAAGGCCGCCGACGAGATTCGCGAGCGACTGGACCAGATGGTCGAACACGTCGGCCAGGCCCAGGGACGGATCGTGCAGTACGGCCGCGTGTTTGCTAAGGTGCAGACGATATGCGACAATGGTCCCGCGGGCGCCGGCCCGTTGCGGGCAGTCGTGGCTTCGCTGGCGAGGCAGGATTACCAGATTGCGCAAGCGCAAGGTCAGTCGCCACGCGCCCGGCTCGCACGACAACTGGCTGACCAGGTACTGGCGTTGATTGGCAAGGATAATGCGGCGGCGGATTGTGAACGACTGGGCGCGATTCTCCGCGAAGTCGGAGCTCAGCAGGATCGCACGTTGGCCGTTTGCCGCATGAAGGTCCGCTGGCTGAAACAGACGGCGGCGATGTTGGCGGAAGACCATCCCGGCGACGCCAATTTGGCTGCAAAGGTCCAGGCTAAGATTGACGAAGTGCTGCGAACGAAGTGATAGTAGTAGAGTGGGACTGGCCGGCGCAAAACTACCCAATTTGGTAAACACTGTCTTGTTCCGAATATGTTTCGGCTTTCGATGCAAGTTTCCAGACCCCACTCGGCTTGCCCGAGTCGGTGAATCAGGTTGAACGGCTAATGCGAAACCGCCCCCTCCATCTTGTTTCCCTCGCCGGACAAGGCCGCCTACGGCGGCCTTGTCCGGCGAGGGAAGAGGGTGCGGACGCGCGTTGTGTGTTAGCTTTTCAACCTGATTCACCGACTCGGGCAAGCCGAGTGGGGTCCAAAAAATACAGCGTCTGCACTGGAACAAATACCGAATAAAAAGCATACCTATCGATCTACTGCGTTTCTGCCGCTTTTGCGCAGGCCAGTCTCACCCAACAATTACCCGCGCACCCAAACCTGGAAGAGCCAAGAATATCCAAGTGACCAAATGATGAACAAGATGATGATTTTTGTTGCCCAAGCAAGAACGTGTCTGCTCTTGATTACCGCCGGCTGGGGACTTACGGCATGGGCCGTGCCGGCCACCAATGCGGCGGAGAACCTGTTCGGCAATCCGAGCTTCGAGAACGGCCGCGACCAGTGGTACCTGGGCAGTTCGGGCAAGACGGCTGCGCAATTCACGGTGGACGAAAAGGAAGCCGCGGCCGGCCAACGTAGCGCGCTGATCCGCATCGGCGCGGTCGAAGGCTGGGGTGTCCAGTTCGGCCAGACGATGGAAGCCCCCCAGCGCGGAAAGACCTACACCTTCGCGGTACTTGCCAAGAGCGTCAAGGGGCCGGTCACCTTGCGGCTGGAAATCGAGCGTCGTGCCGACCCTTACGATCGGGCCGCCGCGACCCCGCCGCAGACCGTCACCAAGGATAAGTGGACAGAGCTGCACGTCACGTTCAAGCTCGACAAGGCTTTTCCGCAAGGCTGGTTCTCCTACGTGAGTTGCAACCAGCGCGACGCCGAGTTCCGCCTCGATATGTTCCGTCTGACGGAAGGCGACTATGTGCCCTACGAAAAGGCCGCCCGCGACGAGCTTGCAGCCGCCGCGGTGACGCTTTCGGATACCCAGAAGGCATCGCCCGCGCCCTTGGCGGCAGAGGAGATCGTCGCGCACAAGGGCTGGGTGCAAGTCTCCGAGGACGCGGCCGACTATAGTTTCCGCGGCGATGCCGTGCTCATGAACGATCGCCTGGTCCTGGTGCTCCGCCGCGGGGCGGCCGGGGCGGAACTTTACGGCCTGGGCATTGCCGGAACGGCGCTGCGGGCCGTGCTCGCGCCCGCTGCCGGCGAATCGGCCGCCAAGTTGCAAGCCGTGGCCGTGGTGGCCAGCGATCCGAGCGAGGCGGCCGTGGATGCCACCTTCCAATCGTCCGACGGGAACAAGCTCACGATTCGCTATGCACTGGCGATGGGGCAGACCTTCGTCAAAACCGAGCCGCGCCAGGGCGCGGCGGGGCTGAGCGTCGAGGCTCCCTGCCGGTTCGTCGTCCTTCCCGACTTCTTCGCCGACGATATGGTGATCGATGCCACGCAAATCCCCATGGCCGCAGCGGAAATCCCCAGCGAGAACTTCCTTCTGCACCTGCTTCCGGACCGGCAGGCGATTGTCATGGCAGTCGCCAACAACCGCGGCGAGGACGCCCGTATCGATCTTGCCGGACAGAAGAACGATAGGCTCGTTCGCTCCAGCCGCATGGCGTACGGCAAGAATGGCAAGATCTGGGTGGCGGTCCTCCAGGCCCCCGGAGTTTGGCACGAGCGCGACGTCACCAAGGCGGAGGCGGGCAAGATCGTCAGCCTGGACTGGACCGCGCCGTTTTTCGCCCAGTGGCGCGTCGATTGGCGTTTTCGTGGTTGCTTGACCGCCAGTTGGGAAATGGCGGCGCAGATGAAGAGCGGCCAGTTCCTCAAGCCGGGTTGGTTCGGCGCTCCCGGCACACTGCCCGCCGATCGCAAACATTGGACCACGGTCTTGGGCAGTTTCCAGTATCCCTGCTGGCTGGACCAGGTGCGGGGCGGGCATCTCCAGCCGCTGGCCAAGCCCGAGCGTTTCGAGGGTCCGGCCGTGATCTACCCCATCCAGCGGGCCAGGGAAACGCCGCTCCGCGAATTCACGGTGGTCGATATCGTGCGGGCCACCCTGGGCGTTGGGCCGTGCGAGTATATCCTCGACGTGGAAGGGCAGGGGACCAGCATGAAGGGCCGCGCCACCTGCGCCACCCGCGATGCCTTGGGCGCTATCTACTCCGCCAAGCAGCAGAAACGCCGCAGGGCCGAGATCGAACGCATCCTCGACGACGTTGTGATCTTCGTGAAACACATTCGCGGGCGGATCGAGCAGTACGTGGTGTTCGGACACGAGACGCGCGCCTACCTCAAGCAGCAGAAGGAGGCCCATCCGGAATTGTCCGACGTGCTGGCCGACCTGGAGGCCGCGGCGGGGGCCATCGACGAGGCCTACGTCAAGCGCAAGGCGGCCATCCGCACGCCGCAGCACGTGGTCGACCTCACCGAGAAGTTCCGCAAGACGCTCCTGGATTACGAGGGGGACGACGCTTTGAAGAAGTGCCAGGCGATTACGTTTGCCATCGTCGACGTGGGGGGCAACCAGGACGAGTTGGTGGGCGAATGCCGCGCCGCCGTCAAGGTCTTGCGGCAACGCGCGGCCCTCGCGCTGGCCACCGATCCCCGCGCGGCGGAGGTCGCACGCGAAATTCGCGAGCGCACGCAGAAGGCGCTCCGCAACGCCACGTCGTACGAGGCGCCGAGGCATTGAAAGAGATGAAGGATGGAAGGATGAGAGGTGTGACATGAGTGATTATTTGTCGATGCGAATGTTACTACTGAACGTGGCGGTGCTCGCTTTGTTGGCTGGCGGCTGCGCGGAGCAAAAAGCCGCGCCGGACTCTGCCGCGGTTACCGCTGACGCTGCCAGGGTGATTCACACGAAGGCGGGAATCGATATGGTGCTGATTCCCGCCGGCGAGTTCACCTTGGGCAGCGACGACGGCGAAAGCGAGGAACAGCCGGCGCATCGCGTCCGCCTGGCCGCGTTCTACATGGACGAGTGCGAGATGACCCAGGCGTCGTTCCAGGCGCTCATGGGGCGCAATCCGTCGAAGGCCAAAGGCCCCGACCGGCCCGTGGAACGCGTGAGTTGGTTGGCGGCCGTGCAATGCTGCAACATGCGCTCGACCGCCGAAGGTCTCAAGCCCTGCTACGACCTGAAGACGCTGGCCTGCAATTTCAAGGCCGACGGTTACCGGCTGCCGACCGAGGCGGAGTGGGAGTATGCCTGCCGGGCCGGTACGACAACCCGCTGGTCGTTTGGCGACGACCCCGCTGCGCTGGCCAAATACGCCTGGTTCAAGGCCGATGCGGAGAAGACGACGCACGCGGTGAAGCAGAAGCAACCCAATCCCTGGGGGCTTTACGACATGCACGGGAATGTTGCCGAGTGGTGCAACGATTGTTACGCCGATCACTACGATCCCGCTGCGGACGAAAACCCGCACGGCCCGGCGGCCGGTTCGGCCCGCGTGCAGCGCGGCGGCAGTTGGATGAGCGGGGACGACGACTGCCGCAGTTCGGCCCGGCACAGTGAGCCGCCCGTGTTTGCCGATACCTGCTTCGGATCGGAGAGTTACGGGTTCCGCTGCGTGCGCGGCGCGGCGGCGCAGGGGAAGTAGGGATTGGCGAAGCAAATCGACTAAATCGACAAACCGCTTGCCTGGCCGGTGAACAAGTTTTGTAAACGACGAGGCGATTAGCCCGACTTCGAGGCCGTCCTTTGTGCTTCGCGGGCGATCATCCACTCCTCTTGCGTGTGGATCACCAGGATTCGCGCCGGCGAGTCGGCGGCGGAGACGTCACTATCCGGCTGATTGGCGACATTCCGCAGTGGATCGAGCCGCAGACCCAGGCATTCCAGCCCCTGGCAGGCCATGGCCCGCAACCCGGGCGAGTTCTCGCCCACGCGGTCGGTGAAGGCCAGCACGTCGACACCGCCCATGCCCACCGCCAGCGATCCCACGGCGGAACGGACGCGGTCGGCGAACATCTCCACCGCGAGGCGCGCCCGAGGATTACCCTGCTGCGCCGCGCGTTCCACGTCGGCAAAATCGGACGATACGCCGGAAACGCCCAACAGGCCGGAGCCGCAGGTCAGGGCCGCATCCAGATCGTCGCCGGTCAAACCATGCGAGCGTTGGAGATAGGTTAAGATGCCCGGATCGAGAGACCCACAGCGCGTGGCCATCATCAGGCCATCCAGCGTGGAGAAGCCCAAGGTCACGGCGACCGGGACATTATTGTGGATCGCCGCCGCCGAGCAGCCGCCGCCCAAATGGCAATTGATGATGCGCAGCCCGGCCGGATCGCGGCCCACGATTTCGGCCGCGCGGCCCGCACAGTAGCGGTGGCTGATGCCGTGGAATCCGAAACGCCGCACGCCCCAATCGGCATACCAGGCGTAGGGCAGGGGGTACACGCACGCGCGGGGCGGGAGCTGCGCAAAGTAGGCCGTATCGAAGACCGCCACGTGCCGCGCCTGCGGCAATGCGGCCTCCGCCGCCGAGATGACCGCCAAAGCGGGCGGATTGTGCAAAGGGGCCACCGCGGACCAGCGGGCGATGCGCGCTTGTATCGCATCATCGATCAGCACGCTATCGAGGAAATCAGCGCCGCCGTGAACAACCCGGTGTCCCACGACGCGGATATCGGCCAGTGCCCGATTCCCCTCAGGGTGGACTTCCGCCAAGGCCCGAATGGCACACTGCACGGCGGCCGCATCGTCGGGAATGTCGACCGTGCGGCATTGCGTCATCTCTGCGGTGGTGCGCAAGGTCAGCCGCGCCCGACGCCGGTCGCCGTCGGCCCAGTCCAGTGCCCCGGAAATCAGCAACGAGCAGGCCGGATCGGTAAACAGACCGAACTTCAGGCTTGTGGAACCGGCATTGAAAACCAGGATGCTCATCGTGGATGGCCCTATCTCAATTGATTGCGCGACTGTGCGCCGGCGGGAAGAGTTCGAATTCTTCGATCGTCGGCACTTCGTTGGCCTTGAGGATGTGGAGACGGAACTGCCGGGCTGTAACCGGCACGAAGTCGAAGGTCTTCTCGCCATTGAGCGTCTGGCCGGCGACCAGGGGCTTCCAGGCGTTGCCGGCCTTGTACTGGATAACGAACTGCTGCGTCCGTGGAAAGGCCAACTCCTTGACCACCGCGCGTCCGACCCGCATCGGCGTGCCCAGGTCGACTTCCAGCCAGCCGCTCCGGGCGGTAGGCTCGGCGCCCCAGCGGCTGACGTCGTCGCCGTCGAACGCCTTGTCGGCTTCGTAGCCCGGCCCCCACGTGCTGGACGCCTTGGCCGGCTTGCCTTCGGAAAGCGGTGTCGGTTCTGGTGGCGGCGCGTGCTCGATCATTTTACCCACCGCTTGCAGCGTTTCCACGTCGATCTTGCGCAGCCGGCCTTCGTAGTCCGGGCCGACGTCCAGCGAGAAGATATTGCCGTACTTCACGGCGCCGCGATAGTCGCGGTAAAGAGCCTTAGCCGACCGGCAAAGGCCGTCGTGCTTGGGCAGCGAGTAGAACCACTGCGCGCCGCCTTCGTGGTCCGGCAAAATCGGATAAGTGAACTCGCCCACGGGGAAATCCTTGACAGGCCCGGGACGCCCCATCTCGCCGGCACGCAGGTCTCCCGCGCCACCGCCATTGAAGCCCACGAAACAACCCGGCTGGAACCGCTTGACCCAAGCCGTGATGTCCTTGCGTTCCAGCCCGCCGTTGCCTTGGGCGCAGTCCATCCAGAAGAACTCGATGGGGCCGTACTGCGTGCAGAGTTCCTTGAGTTGGGCCTTGTGCATTTCCGGAGTATAGCCGCCGGGATGATAATCCTTGTTGTCGGGAAACTCGCCGAGCGAGAAATACAGGGCCAGCTTGATCCCGTACTTGTCGCAGCTCTTCCGCAGATCGGCCAGCACGTCGCGTCCCAGCGGCGCGCGGGTCGCGTTGCGCGCCGTGGTCTTGGTGTCCCAAAGGCAGAAGCCGTCATGATGCTTGGTGAGGAAGAGGATGTAGCCCATGTGCGCTTCCTTGGCCGTGCGTGCCCACTGGTCGGTGTCGCAACGGGTAGCGCGGAAGGCGGTAATGTCTTTGACGCCGGGCGTCCACTCCTTGCCCGAAAAAGTGCTGAACGACCAGCAGATGAACATGCCCCAACGGAGACTTTTCAGTTCGACTGCCCGATTCTGCATGCCCACCGTTTCGGCGGCCCAAAGCATGTTGGTGGAAAAGGCGGCAAGCCAAACAGTCGTTGCGATGATCGGTTTCATGTTCGGTACTCCTAAAGCAGTTGAAAATGACATATTGTGGCACGGTTCAATTCCCGGTCCAGTAGGAAATGCCCTCCGCGGGGTGCTATGCGGAACTCCGAGGAGAGCGTTCCCTACAGGGTCTACGCGGCGGGTGTTCCCTAAATGGCATATTCTTCCACGACCTCCGCGGCCAGCCGGGCCCACTCCCACAGCCGCCGAGGCTCGTTGTGGACGGTCGATATATCCTTCATGATAACCTCGACGTGGCAACCGCGGGCCGCGTCGAGAAAATCGCAAAGTTCCTGTTTCGCCCGCTGGGGGTGCCAATGGTCCTCGGCCAGGATTGCCGGGCTTGGTTTGCGGCTCAGCACGTAGTCGCGGCCGGCCTTGGCGACGATGCTGGCCGTCTTGCACCAGGGACTGACGGAGATCTTTCGCAGGTTGGGGATCTGCCGCAGGATTTCGATCTTCCGGTCCAGCGGCTCGCAGCAGCCGTAATAGGTCAGTCCCCAGCGCGAAAGCCAGCGCAGATCGTGCTGCAGGGCAAACTCCCAATGCATTTGCGGCGATACTTCCGAAAATATCTGCGCGTTGGAGCAACCCCACATGTTGCCCGGCCGGACATGCGCCGGATCGAACTCGGCGCCTGGTAGTTGGCTCGTGTAACCGTAGCCGCCGGAGCCGATGCGTGTGTTGTCGCAGTCCGGCGACAAGCCGTTCAATGCCTCGAACTGGTCGAGCTCCGTCATCCAGGCGTCGACCATCCGCTCGACGCCCGCATGGACCAACTCGGGGCGATCGACCATGTCGATCATCGCCTCCTCGATGCCCCACCAGCGAATCAGGTAATCCCAGGGCGTGTACCAGATGTGCGTCTGGCCGATTGTGCGGACAGGCAGGATACCGTCATAGACCCGGCACATGGCCTCGTAGCGATAGTGGGTTGCCGCTTCGTTATTTGTGACCACGGGCATACGGATCTTTTCCAGGTCGGCAAAGTCGCGGATCTGGATCTTGAAATGCCGCGAGACGACATCGCTGGCCGCGTCGGTGCGGACGATGTCCACGTCCTCCATGATGCCGAAATCGGTACTATGCAGGGCCAGCGGGCAGGCGAGATAGTCGTTGACGATCATGTCGCCAGGCATGTGCTGCCACTGATAGAGCGTGCGGCGCAGCTCGCGCTCCTGGTCGCGTGCCCAGGGGTGCTCAGTGACCAAGGTCAACTCGCCGTCCACGTCCATTTCGTGCCAGCAGATCTCGTTGATCCAGAGCATGGGCCGCTCGGATTCCAGGTCGTTGAGCTTCTGCCAGAGCCGGGCTTTTTTCCGGTGGACGGGCAGGGCCGCGATCTCGGCCAACTCGGCGGCCAGGCGGCGAAGCATGTCGATGTCACGGGCGCTCAGCTTGATTTCTTCCGCGATCGGCGGCGGTTCGTAATGGCTCGGGTCGTGTAGCATAGCCTATTGGTCTTTCTCGCCGTCGCGCTCATATTGGGGCGTATTGCCGTGGGCCTCCGCCTCGCTGGCCAAGAGCAGGATCTTGCCGTCCTTTCCGGGCCGAATAGCCATTTCGGTCTTCGGCAGAGGCGCCGGTTGTAAATGATCGCCGATGACCTTCAGCGCGAAGGCGTGCTCGCAGGGCTTCTTTTCCGGCAGCGTGACGACGAGGCCATCGGCCGTCTGTGACCACGGCACGTCGCCGGAATGGCCCAACAGCGCGATGCCCGTGATCTTGCCCGCCGGCACGGCCAGCGAGCGGACGGTCAACCGGCGGTCTGCCGGCCAGCCCAGGGCGATGACATATAGCGTCTGGCCCTTGGTCGTAAAGCGGATGTCCTTGGCCGTGTAGCGCAGGGCGCCCTCGTTGAACATGCCGCCCTGAAGCTTGCGGGCGTTCTCGCCAAAGATTTTCCAAGGCCGCGTGCCGAAGATGGCTTCGCCATTGATTGCCGTCCAGGCGGCCATGCCGTCGAGAATCTTCAGCTCATCGTCGTCGAGCGTGCCGTCGGGCCGCGGCGGGAAGTTCAGCAACAAGTTGCCGTTCTTGCTTACGATGTCCACCAGCATCTGGATCACGGTCGCCGTCGACTTGTAGCCGTGGGCCTTGGCAAGATTCACGTCGTAATACCAGCCGCCCACGCAAGTGTCGGTCTGCCAGGGCACGGGGCAGATCTTGTCCATCACGCCCCGCTCCAGGTCCTGCACCCACCTGCCCTGGGAGTCTTGCTTGCAATTATAGACGGCGTCCACGCGGCCGTCGTGCCGCCGCGCGCTATCGTTGTAATAATGGGCCAGAAGCTTGCGGCCGAACTCGTCGGGGTAGGGCAGGGGACTGTCGCTGTAGAGCAGGTCCGGATGATAGCGGTCGATCATGTCCTTGATCCGATCGAACCAGACCTGCTTGATGTAGGCTGGCCCGTGCGGACAGTAATAATTCTCCTTGGGGTGCTCGTTGCCAACCCAGTACAGGTCCGCATAGCGCGGGTCTGTGCCGTCGTAGTGTACTCCGGCCAGTGGGCCGGTCTTGTCGGCGCCCTTGGCGAAGCTGTAGAACCACCAACTGGCCGCCAGGTGCTCGGTCATGCCAAATCGCAGCCCTTGCTTCTTGGCGGCCGCCTGCCAATCGCCGGCGATGTCGCGCTTGGGGCCCATGTTGACGGAGTTCCAGCGCTGGTGCGCCGAATTCCAGCAATCGAAGTTGTCGTGGTGTTCGGCGATCATGCAGAAATACTTGGCCCCCGCCTTCTTGTACAGCGCCATCAGGCAGTCGGGATCCCAATGCTCGGCCTTCCAGAGCGGAATGATGTCTTTGAAGCCGAACTTCGAGGGATGCCCATAGTGCTCGATGTGGTACTTGTAGGCGCTGTCGTTGGGGTTGTAGAGCCGTTGCGCGTACCAGTCGCCCTGCTCAGGCACCGATTCCGGTCCCCAAACCGCCCAGATGCCCAGTTTCGCATCGCGAAACCAGTCGGGATATTTGTACTGTCGCAAAGACTGCTCCGTCGGCTGGAATGGGCCGGCGTCGATGTCGGCGGCCTGGCCAGAGGCGGCGAGCAGTGGGCAGGCGCTCCAGACTAGCAGAACACAGCGTAGCAAAGGGTGATTCATGATGATTTTCCTTTGTAATCAACGAAATACAATATAGAGTACGATAAACGTCACAACGACAATGGCGGCCAGCACGCGATAATTTCCCAGCCCGCGGCCGTGGGCCTGGCCCCGCAGCGGCGACCGCCAATCCTCCCAGACCAGCAAATGGGCTTCTTCCTTGAGCGGTTCGGGAAACGCCAGCGAAGCCGCGACCATCACCGCGCCGCAAAGCACGCAAAGCCAGAACGAAGCGATCATCGAACTGAGGTTCCAGTACGTGTAGGTCTTGAACCATTCGAGAAAGAAGACGATTGCGCCCAGCACGCCGCCCAACACCAGCGTGATGTATGCCGCGCGGCCGGACGCCCGTTTCCAGAATACACCTAGCAGGAAGACTGCCGTGATCGGCGGCGAGATGTAGCAGATCAGATCTGTCAGCCCCTGGAAGACCGTGTCCTTGTAGCCGAACAACGGCGAACTGACGATCGCCAGGACTGTGGCGACGACCGTGGTAATCTTGCCGATGACGACGAGTTGGTGGTCGGTGGTCGTCGCTCGATAACGTTTGACGATGTCGTAGGCGAAAAGCGTAGCCGTGGAGTTCAACGCCGCCGAACAAGTCTGCATGGCGGCCGCCAACATGGCGGCAGTAACCAGCCCCTTGATCCCTATGGGCAGCATGTGCGTGACCATGAACGTGTAGGTATCCTTGGCATTCTGCGGGGCCTCTGCGCCGAAGTGGCCCTTCTGTACCAGGGCCACACAGATCACCCCCGGCAGCACGAAAAAGAACACCGGCAGGATCTTCAGGAATGCGCAGAACAACGGGCCGAGCCGGGCCTGCTTTTCGTTCCGGGCGGCCAGCACGCGCTGCACGATGGTCTGGTCGCAGCACCAGTACCAGATGCCGATCACCGGATAACCTAGGAGTATTCCGTACCAGGGTTGCTTGCTGGGGTCGCCGGCGCCACGGAGCATCGAGAGAAAGTTCCCGGTGCCCCAGGTGACCTTGGCCGCGGGAATCGCGGCCAGCGGATGGGGATGCGTGCTGAGGATCTCCTGCATTTGTGCCCAACCGCCAACGTGGCTATAGCCGATGAACGTTATGCACACGGCCCCAATGAGCAACAGCACGGCCTGGATGCTTTCGGTCCAGACGACGGCCAGCAGGCCGCCGATCATGGTGTAAATGCCCGTGAGCACGCCCAGCACGATGATGAAGAACATCAACGGATCGATGCCGCAAATGGTTGTCCCCGGGGCGATGTCTAGCACACCGCGGAGAACGAGGGCCGCCGTATACAGCGCCACACCAATGTGAATGACCACAGCGGAGAAGATCGAAATGATTGTCAACCAGTCGCGGCAGTGGCGGTTGAAGCGGCGCTCGAGGAAGTCGGGCAGGGTGGGCACGCGCGAGCGAAGATACAGCGGCGCGAAAAGCAGCGAGAGCAAGACTAGGATGAACCCGGCCATCCATTCGAAGTTGCCGTACACCATGCCGTACTTGTAGGCAGTTTCGGCAAAGCTCACCAGGTGGACCGTCGAGATGTTGGCGGCAAACATCGCCAGCCCGATGACCGGCCAGCCCAGCGTGTTTCCCGCCAGGAAGTAGTGGCTTCCTTCGCCGCCCCGGGCACGGAAACGCCCGGCCACGCATCCCAGTCCCACGATGGCCGCCAGATAAACGAGGACGATCGATAGGTCCAAGGTTGAGAACTGCGACGACATAGGGTGCTCCGGGCAGGAAACGTTGATGGAATCGGCGGCATGCCAAGATTATGCCAGAAATCGTCTTCCGCCGCTAGGTTCCGCCGTTGTAGGTCCAGCCGCCGCCGGCCTTTGGAGTGCGGTGCGGGCACCATGCCTTGCATGGTCGTCACCGCTTTGGGCTTTGCCGCGGAGCGACTTTCTTGACGGGTCCGCCTACTCGGCATACGATGGGGACAACCGCGGTCGAAGGGAACTCGTAGAGCGGATAGCGCTTGCCCTTCAATCGCGCAGGATCACAGCATAGTCTCGCACGGTGTTTTTGACCGGATCATATACGCCAACGACCATATCCCTTGGGGAATTGCGAACGGCGTTCACGAACTCGGCGTAGTTTCCCACTCGCTTGCCGTTGATATGCGTAATGATGTGCCGTCCGGGAATCAGGTAATAAGTTCCATCGTCGCCTTGCCGCTTCATCGCCGTACCTGGATAGCCATTCAACACCAAGGTTACTTCCACGCCTCCCATTTGACGACTGCGCGGTGTCGCCTGGGCAGTAACGCCGAAGCGGGGGGCCGGGTCGGAACTTCCGGCACCGATGACGTAGGCGGTTTGGTGCGTGTCGGAATGCGATTCCCGCACTGCGCGGTTGACCTCTTTCAGTACCGTTGACCAGCCAAGCCGATGCTGGCTTTCGGACTGGAGGTATTGACAGAGGGCGAACGTAAAAAATCCCCCGTTGTTATTGCATCCTGCCGTTTGACCTTTCATCGTAGCACTGATCGGCACGACTCCTGGCGGCAAGTCGAAGAACAAGGAAGCGAAGAGCGGAGCGATCTGTTCGGGAGGTTCTGGGAATCCGGGCGCCGTGGGCAATCCCGTCACGAGAACGCTGCACGCATCGCTGAAGATTACCGTCACTCGGGGACGCAGTTGGTTCGCGGCCACCTGGACATCCCGCCGCATATACACATCTCCTCCGCTGGTTGTCATCACATGGTCGCCCGCCCGCTGGTTGTAATCGCCGTGACCGCTGTAGTAGACGACCAACGTATCCCGCCCCGCAGTCAGCCCTTGGGAGCCTTGCCTTCCAATGGCGCGGAGAATGTTCCGCGGATTGACTTCGTCGTCGGAAAGCGTTGTGACCCGCAGTAGACGGGCTGGAATGTAGCCGCGGAAGAGGCCGTCGATACTCGCAAGATCCGCTTTGACCGTTTGACCTATACCGCGGGCATGGGTGTCCGCGACAATTATAAGGTAGAGTTTTGCCGGCTCCCCGGAGTTTTCATGCTGCGGCTGGTTACCCTGTGGATTGCCTCCCGTTCCCGGCAATTCAGTTGTCCAATCCGCCGAGTGCCCGCTCGCATCGCGCACCGTGATAACGAGCTTTGCGGGGGTTGCCGCTTGCATGGCGCTGTAATAGGCGGCGAGCGAGCGGACGGGCTTGCCGTCCACGGCAGTGATTACGTCGCCTGGAACCAGGGCGAACGCCGTAGCCGGTCCGCCGACCTTGTAGAGTCTTGTTGCCGGGCTACCGGGCGTGACGGAGACGACTTGGACCCCGCCGCTGGGCGCCTCCTGCCCGGAGAACCCTAGGCGATATGGCTCGGCAAACGCTTGCCCTCCGAGCCATTGGATTCCGGTTAGCAGAGCGATGGCAACCATCGGATTGACACCAATTCGCAATACGTTGGACATGTCCTTCTCTCCTTTCATGTCGTAAGTTCCTGTTTAGAAACAACTCCCCTCTCCCGTACGCGGGAGAGGGGCAGGGGGTGAGGGCAGATGCGTCCAAAACGCGGAGTTGTTTCTGGATAGGTATAAGTTCCTTACCAACGGAAACCGGCCCACCGCCGCTCCTCTCTGAGCGGTCAACGTCGAGCAAAACTGATTTTACTCCGTCGCGGCGGCCAGGGCGAGACCGACCTGTTTCAGCGGGTGGTCGGGCGACGGTTTCCGATCCGCACCCAGCTATCGTCGTTGACAGCGAGGAAGTGGTGATCCCACGATCCATTTTTCCTGCGAAACTTGCACGCTATCCAGGGCAAGCCCCAGTCGTCGATTTTATTGACTCGAACTGGCCGACGACGCTGGATCAGCCGGATGTACAACCGTCGCGTGCATGGCGGCACATGGCATCCCGGTTCGTTCCATGCGGTCGGTAGCCGCACAATGCGGATTCGGTCGCCAACTCGTAGATCACGCCAGAACTCGGCCATCTCATTTCAAAGGCACGTTTCGCCCGGCACGGGCGAACCGTGCTGCCATCCAATCCTTATCCTTGGTCAGGGCAATCCATTCGCCAAGGGTCTTCCCCTCGCAGGTTCGTTCTTTCTCCGGGGGCTTTGGGGAAGACGCAGGCTCAGTTCCAAGGCAAACGCCGCAAAGAACGAAAATCAGCAGCAAACTGAAAGTTCTAATATTTATTTTCTTCCAGACCCCACCGCTTCCCGGCACTTCGATCCATTTTCCCACATTCGAGGCGATTTTTCCAGGCGATAGGGATTTTCCGGTCACCGCCGGCCGCGAATCCGGCACGGTGGCCGCCAAATCCACCAGGCACACCAGAACGCACACTGGCAGCAACCATAGTACAATAGACTTTCCGATTTGCCGTTCGATCCCAACCCGCCTTTCTCCCGGAGACCGCTGTTATGTCGTTCCGCATCATTCCCTTGGCGTTGATTTGCAGCAGCCTGACTATTGCTGTGCGTGCGGAGGAGCCGCAGCCGTTGAAGGTCTTGTGGTGTACGGGCGGTGGCTTCCACGACTACAAGGGCCTTACGCCGCTGCTGACCGAGGGCATCCAGAAGTATGCCAACGTCGAATTTGACGTTAGTTGGGACTACAAGGCTTGGGCGAAGAAAGGCTTTGCCGACAAGTACGACGCCATCGTGCAATTCCATAGCGTTCACGACAAGGACCTGGCCGTCGGCAACGCGATTGCCGACAACATTGCCGCTACCGTTCACGCGGGCAAACCGGCGCTTATCATCCACGGCGCGCTCCATTCCTTCCGTGAGTTGAAGGAGAAACGCAGTGCCTACTGCGAAGCCATCGGCCTGACCTCCACGGCTCACGACAAAGCAGGGCAGATTGCCACCCGCAAGCTGATAGACCATCCTGTCACGCGGTTCTGGCCCGATGATTGGAAGACTGGGAGCGACGAGCTTTACCAGAACATCAAGCTCTGGCCGAACGCCACGGGCCTGCTGGCGGCACACAGCCAGGAATCCAAGAAGGATCACGTCGTCGCATGGACTAACCACTACGGTAAGGGTCGAATCTTCGGCACCACGTTGGGTCACGGCAAGCCGACGACCGACATGGAAACGTACCATCGACTCCTAGCCAACGGCCTGCTCTGGGCCTGCGACAAGCTCGATGACAACGGCCAGCCTAAGCCCGGCTATCGAGCTTCGCAACCGCCCAAGTAGTTGAAGGGTTGACTAGACCGCTTGCGCATGTGACAATTCAAGCATGCAAGAGAAGTCCTTCGCAGAAGGGACTTTCACACCTATACCCGGAAGAGCCGGATTTCCACGGCACGAACCCTGGCGAAGACATCCGCGACAGCCTGACGATCATATGCTCCTATAGGAGGAAACTATGTCCTGTCCGTCAACCCGACTGTGTCTGAGACTATTGCTTGTCGTCTTTCTCGCAACGGAAACGCAGGCGGTGGAACCGACGCACAATTTGGATAAGCGGATTGGTCAACCGGCAGACATCGCGGCCAGCGCCTACCAGTACCGGGCTGATCGCCCGGCGGAGGCAAACCCGCCGGAAAGCTGGCTGGCGCTCATGCGGTATTCCGGTCAGCCGCTGAACAAACCCGTGGACGTGAGCGCGCCGGCCATCAAGCAAGTCCTGTGTACACTGCTCTGGGAAGAAATCCGACCGGTACAGAAGTTGGAGTTGACTTGGGGACCGAATGCCCGACGCCGGCCCGCGCCTGCGAATCTCGCGATCACGACCCTGGATCAGCAAGGTACCGCCAGTTCCTGGTGGAACAACCTGAGCGCGCGGCAGCAGACCGTAAAGCCCGCCGTGTCCGATGCTGGCCGGACATTAACCTACGATTTGGGCAAGGACACCTGCGGCATTGTCATCGCTGTCGCCAGCGGCAAGACGGCGGCGGATTTCGACGTGCCCACAGTCCGCGCGGTGGTCGCCGAGACCTGGAAGCAGTTGGATATCGAGATCGAGTGGGCGTATGAACCGGCAACCGCCGACAAGGACTACAGTGGACGGATCGAGACGTACGACGGCAGGCTGATTCGTCTGGCGCCGATCGATGGCGACACGACCACAACTGCGACAGACCGCTCTTCGTGGCGTTCCGGCGGCAAGGGCGGCCAACGCCGCGGCGTGAAGGCCAGTCTGCTGTACATGGGCACATCCAAGTGGCGGCCGGTGCAACCGTTCACGAGCCAGCGGGACGACGTGGCGCGAACCATCGTCACGGTGTGGACCAGGGCCGGCAACTTCTCGTTCTTGGCCGCGGACTTGGAGAACGCACCGATCCTGGCGCCCGAGTATGGGTTCTTCGTGCGTCGAACTGGCGGACCGGCTCGGGCAGTGTCCCAGTCGCCATTCGCAATGACTTCGCGGGCTAAGAGCGCCCGGGAATTCATCGCGGAACTCCGGGCACGGAAACTGAGCACCATCCGCCAGAAGACCCGTGCCCGACCGGAGCAGACCTGGGAGGGCGCCGTCATGGGGATGTGCGGCGATCGCTTGCCGCCTCACCCGAAGCCACCGACCGGATCGGAACCGAGCATGCAGATCGAGGTGCCTTCGGACCGATTGACGGCCCAATGGAACCTGGGAGCCTGGCACCTCTTACGGCACTGCGAACGGAACCCCGCCAACGGACGCTTGTGGTTCAACGACTATCCCTACGGGATCCTCGCCGCCGAGACCTACATGGTCCTCGCCGTGCTGGACCTCATGGGCTCGCACAAGGCCGCCGAGGACGGATTCGACCAGTGGGTGTCCCTGCCCCTGGATCCCAATTCGAAAGGTCATCACCCTTGGGCGCTTCCCGACCGCCCCAACGGGCTCTTCTCGGAAGGCCACGGGTGCCTGACGCACGCCGTAGGCCCTGCCGGCGGCGGCGGCCACATGGACGGCGTTCATGCCTTCGGCCCAGGATCCATCGGCTGGGCCTTGGTTGAGCACTACCGACTGACCGGCGACCGCGAATGGTTCAAGGCCGCCGCACCGCGGATCGAGGCCAATGCCCAGTGGATGTTGCGGCAACGACGCCTCGTATCGAGCCTGGTCCCCGGCGGCGACCGCCTGTGGTGCAAGGGCCTGCAACCGGCCCTGCAGGTGACGCCGGACAGTGGCGGCATGTGGATGCAGTTCTACGAGTGCGAGGCCTACTACTGGGTCTTTGTCGCGCACTTTGCCGAGGCCCTGGCAACGATCGATCCCGCCGCAGGCGCCAGGCTCATGGCCGATGCGGAAGCCTATCGCAAGGACTTGAAAGCAGCGGTGGAACGCTCTATCGCGCTCTCGCCGGTAGTTCCCGTGCGCGACGGCACGTTCCATTCGGTCATTCCCTTCGCCTGCTACGTGCGTGGCTTGAGCACGGGTGCATGGGGTTGGAAACGCGATGGCTCCGGCAACCACGTCGGACCGCTCTATTGGGAGACGGTGCAGTCGGCGGAGGCGCTGATCAGTCCGGCCGGGTTGTTGCCGCCGGACGACGTGCGGGTGCAGGGATATCTCGACGTGCTGGAGGACCGATTGCTGCTGGAGAACGAGTACGTCGGCACGCGGTGTAAAGGAGACTGGTTCCTCGCCGGCTGGCAGTATCAGGGCGGGCTGGAACGGACGGCGAATCTGCATCTGGCCGGCGACGACATTCCGAGCTTCCTCCGCTCGTTGCTGAACTGTTACGCCATCGACATTCTCCCGGACTCCGGTTACATTTTCAACGAGCATGCCGTGCATGGTCCGCCGGACAAGATTTTCGAGGAGGCCGCCTTTCTCGAACGCTTTCGCAATCTGCTGGTCATGGAAGACGGCCAGCGCCTCCGGCTGGCGCGTGCGACGCCGCGGGCCTGGCTGGAGCAGGGCAAGAAGATCGCCGTGAAGAACGCGCCAACGCACTTTGGCCCCTTGGCCTATGAGATCGTCTCCGACGTGGACAACGGCCAGATCGCGGCTACCGTGCAACTACCCTCGCGCCAGCCGCCGCCGGAAGTGACCCTGCGTTTTCGCCATCCCAAGTCCGCGCCGATCAAGAGCGTAACGGTCAACGGCAAGGATTGGTCCGCGTTCGACAAGGACAAGGAAACGATCACTCTCAAAGGGCTAACCGGCGTCGTGAGCGTGACGGCACGCTACTGAACGCGTGCAGGGAACCAATTCAAGCCACTCACCTGAAATCCCTATCCGTTGAACCACGGACCCAGTAAGCCCGTATTAAGAGTAGTGTCAGTCATTTTCGGAGAAGAAGCCAGCATGACCACGATCGTTCTTGCCCACCCCAGCGAGCGTTGCCCGCGATTCCAGGTTTTCGCGGTCTACGAGGCCCCCGCCGTCCACCACGCCTTCGCGCTGCAGGAGCTCGACAGTCGCGACGAAGCGGAGTATGTCGCCCACGACATGATGGAGGTCTACGAGGCCGACCATTTCCGCCGCGTGGTCGCGGTGGGCGAGCGGATCGGCTGAGGCGGGGCACAAATCTCTTCTCGCGCATCAAGTTGGACGTCGGCCAGATGCCTTCCGTTGCCCTTCCTTGTAGGCCGCGAACAAGCGCAGCGCAGTTCCGGCAGGGTTTCGGACATGCTTCAATGCAAAGCAACACTTCTGTAAACTGGCGTTAGAATCCCTCCTTGGGATGTTGGTTGCGCAGCATGTGATGGCAGCGGTCGCGGAGTTCCGCGGCGAACGTGCGGACGTCCGCGTCGCGGGTGTCCTGGAACACAATCTCCTGCAAGACGGCCTTGACGTACTGGCGGCAGCGCGAGACACGCTCGTCTTGGTCGTTCCCCAGGTCCCGGATCTTGCCGATAGACGCAACGTCCGCATATTGGTCGGCCTTGACGCACCGGATGAGTTCGGGGATGCGATCCTTCCAGTATGCTTCGGAATTCGGACCTTCGAACTTGTGCCGGCCAAGGTCGGAGTTGAGTCGCCCGATGTGCGTCAGGGCCAGGTCGGCGACCGGCTTGACCTTCAGATTCCTGGCCGATTCCCGTTTACAGAATGCGTCCGCGTCGGCGCCCCACTTCTTGTACTCCCGCAAGCGATCGTGGATGGCATGCACGAAGTACCACATGTCCTCGATGGCCTGGATCAGGTGGGTCTTCGTCTTTTCATCGAGCGGCTCGAACGTGCCATCGGCCTTCGTCTTGATTTGGCGAACAATAGGGAAGATATGGGCAGTCCACAGTCCGCAGGTGGCATAGGCCAGCGTTTGGCGGTCGCCACCGGCCTGCCTCGGCTTGACGCCCGCAAGGTCGAGGATGTATTCGCACGGCCCCTGTCCCAGCGTCTCGCGTATCAGGTCGACGGGCGTGAAGACATCGAGCGGCGTAGCCGTATTGCGGCCCAAGGGGTAGATGATCACTCGCTCGTACACGTGTGGCTGGCTGCGTTTGCTCTTGTCGACGTAAAGGCACAGCCGGACCTCATCGCCTTTGAGAACTGCCGGGTAGATGAAAAAGTCTGCGAGCGACTCCTGCCAGATCTGTGGGGCGTCTTCGTTACCTTTTTCCCACCACCGCACGCCCTGCTTCCACCAATCCGCGTTTCTCGCGCTGCTGGTGGCGGCAAGGAATCGCGTGTCAAGGACGTCGCCGCTCTCCTTGGGGGCGGCCTTGGTGCTCTTGAAATCAAAGGACTGATTGCGGGCAGGCCAGTCGGTGAGTCGCTTGCCCTCGGCGACGATGAAGTCTCCGCGCCACTTAGCCTCGAAAGGCCGCTTCCACGCGATCGCCGTGGGTTTGTACGCCGGCAAGGCGCAAGCGTCTTCATTCTGCCAGATGCCTTTCCGCTCGATGACTCCAGCGTAGACCGGCTTGTTCTGAAACTCGATCCGCGCCGCGGAGATTCGTCGTGCCTTGCCTTCGCCGGCAAAGACCAGGTCAACCTGCGGCTCCGCTCCTTCCTTCTCATCCTTGGGCGATTTTCCGACGATGCCGGCATTGGTCTGCTTGAGTCTACCCGGCCAGATACACATCACCATCGTGTTTCCGCCATCAAGGAACTGGATAAGGAAGTTCTCCGCGGGCACCGTGAGTGTGGGCATGGCGAGATGCACGGGGTCGAAGACCACGTCATCGGCAAAGAGATCGGGCAGGATGGCGTAGCGTGCCCCAGTCCTAACCTCCACGCTTGCCGCGTTCTTGCCCGGCCTGATCGTAACGATGCCGCCGACCCCGAGGGTGAACTCGGCCTCGGTATTCCCCGTGCTGACTCGCAGTGCCTTCCGGTCGGAATCGCCTTCCGTAACGATGACCTCGCGAATGGGCGCCGCCTGCCTCGCGCCCGGCGCCAGCACCGCAAGCTCCATGCGTTTGCCGTCCACCCCGGACTTGGCATATACGGCCACGCCGGTTTGGCCGGGCGTTGCGGCAAGGCGAAGCCCCATGTTCTCTATCGCGACTTCACTCTGGGCCTGGACCGAAGCTACCACGCCGCACACCAGGAGTGGGGCGATCAACGAAGCTCTCGACACGTGTCTGGATTTCATGAGATATCCTTTCGACCTAATGCGGAACATATCCAGTTTCGCCCTCCGTCGCGGTTCGTGCAAGGCGGGGGATCGAGTTGCAGGCAGACCGAGGGGCCAAATCGCGCCGAACTAATTTGATACACCCCCTGCGCAATCATCGCTTTGGCGGCCGCGCCAGTTCGTCGCCAAGAAGCTTTGCCACGTCGGCATAGGGCATTTTAACCGTAACCTCGCTCTCGTTCGGGTAGGCCGTGGCCGGGGAATGCGTGATGTCGTTGACGAATTGCGGGCGTCCCGCGACGACATCCCATACCTCACCGGGACCGCGCACAGCCAACCACGATGCGGTCAAGTCCCAACTCTGGCGGCCGGTGCGGAGTACACCGAACAGATCATAGGCCACGCGAACCGGGTTGTTCTCCGGCGTGTTGATGAGTGAGGGTCCGGTGCCGATGCCGCTCCCGACATAGGTCGTCCACAGGATCTTCGTCGGCCATTTGCCCAGGACATAGGCGTCTTGCGGCTGGGTATTGGCCATAATGACCAGTTGCCTCACTTTCTTCCGCACCAGATCAAGGCCGCTGAGATTGCTGACTGGATCAGGTTGGGATTGGATCAGGTCTTGCAAGTTCTCCAGCATGCCGACGCTGGCAATCACGACCGTGCCATCGGCGGCTGACGCCAGCGCCTTGCGGTAGACATCGACCCCGGCCGGAAGTTTATCGTCATCGGGAAACTCGGGATTGAAACGCCGGTGGATCTGGAGCGTATAACTGCTTCCGCAAGCGATAGCCGGCCCGTGGTACGCCTGCGGCGGCGCCGGCAAGAGTACAGAAGTCATGCGGGTCTTAGTGCCCGGCTCTCCGTGGTATTGCCCGATGGGAATCGAGGGATGGCCGTAGTAGGCGTTATGCGAACGAATCGACGCATTTAGGCGAACTGATGACAATGGTACGAACGCCGGCCTTCTTCAAGGCCTCCACCAGATCGGTCTGGGCCCTGCCATAAGTATTCGCCGCGTACGCGTCGGCTGAGAGGTTGCCGAAGCAAGTCAGGACTACCGTCGGCTTGAAGGGGAGCAGATCAGTGTCGAGCCGCGCACGAAAGCCCGATGGATCTTGCGCGCTCCACTCAAATGCGGCAACATCGAGCCCCGGGACAGATTGGCACGCGAGCAAGTAGTCTTCGAGGTAGACGGCATAACCACCGCCGCAGATTGCCACCCGGTCGTTGGGCCGGAGAAGCG
>CAZTPX010000057.1:0-55801 GCA_964615095.1 uncultured Planctomycetaceae bacterium
TTTTCTGACACTGCACTTAAATAGCTAAAGGAAAATGGCGTGTGCCCGACCCCTATATACTGTACTTATGACCATGTTACCAAAAAGTGGCTAGGAAGTGGCTAGGTTGGCAGCAAAAGTGGCTAGGAAATGGGCCAAAGTGGCTAGGTATTGTCTAGGTATTTTGGTTGTGGCAAGACTATCGTTAGAGTGTCAAGCGATAGTTTTCCCGCAGTTTCCGCTGTACGAGCAATATCTTTAGTGAAAGCCGAATACATCCATGGACGTACAAAACCGCCCCGGAAACGCCAAAAGACCCTTTTTTCGAAATGGTCACACCGCTGCCTGACCCGAAACGGCGGGTTGGTCAGGGCGGCCGAGGAATGGGAAACGCCGTTGGAAGCACTTTTTTCTGACTCGTGCGGTCTTGAGTGCCGGCGCACGAATCACCGGTCGTTACCGCGCCCAAGAATGCCCAATCGCGAATGGAACCAAATCTGTCTCCCGCTATTCTTCGCCCGGCCCCTTGTCGGGCGCCGTGGCGGCGAAACGCTGGATGACGTAGTAGAACACGGGCGTGAGGAAGATGCCGAACAGCGTCACCCCCAACATGCCGGCGAACACGGCCACGCCCAGCGAACGACGCATTTCGGCCCCGGCCCCCGTGGCGATCACCAGCGGCACCACGCCTAGAATAAACGCGATCGAGGTCATCAAGATCGGCCGCAAGCGGAGCTTCACCGCCCGCAGCGTGGCCTCCATCCGCGGCACGCCGGCTTCCTGCTGCTGCTTGGCGAACTCGACGATAAGGATGGCGTTCTTGCTGGCCAGGCCGACCAGCACCACGAAACCGATCTGCGTGAAGATCGTGACCTCGATCCCCGCCAGCAGCACGCCCACGACCGAGCACAGCAGACACATGGGCACGACCAGGATCACCGCCAGCGGCAGCTTCCAGCTTTCGTACTGGGCGGCCAGAACCAGGAAGACGAAGGCCACGCTCAGGGCGAAGAACCACATGGCCGTGTTACCCGCCTGCCGCTGCAGGAAGGCCAGCCCCGTCAGCTCGGAGCGCATGGACATCGGCATCTGGCCCTCGGCCACCTGTTCCATGCGGTCCACCGCTTGGGCGGAACCGGTGCCCCGCGCGGGGTTGAAGGTGATGGCGGCGGCAGAGTACAGGTTGTAGCGCATGACCACCACCGGCCCGCTCTTGTTCCGCACGTCCAAAAGCGTGCGGAGCCGCACCATCTGCCCCTGGTTGTTGCGGACCTGCAGGTCCTGGACGTTGGAAACGTCGCTGCGGAACTGCGGACCGGCCTGGATGTTCACCTGCCAGGTGCGGCCGAAGGCGTTGAAGTTGTTGACGTAGTACGAGCCCAGGTAGACCTGCAAGGTGTTGAAGACGTCGCTGACCGCCACGCCCAGGGCCATGCACTTGTCGCGGTCGATGTCCAGATAGATCCAGGGCGTGTTGGCCGCGGAGCTGTTGAAGATGTCGTGCAAGCCGGGCGTCTGGTCGCCCTGCGCGACGATCTGGCTGCTGTAGTGTTCCAAGTCCGGCAGGCCCAGGTTGCCGCGGTCCTCGACCACGAGGTCGAAGCCGCCGGTCGTGCCCAGGCCGTCGATAGGCGGCGCGCCGAAGGCCTTCACCACGGCCTCGCGCACGTCGCGCTGGCAGGCGTCCTCGAGCGCGGTGGCGATCGAGTCGGCGTCCATCCCGGCGCCCCGCCGCCTGTCGAAATCCTGTAAGAGGATGTACAGTGAGCCCAGGTTGGGCGCGTTGGCGTTAAGGATCAGCGACTGGCCGGAGATGCCCACTGTGTGCGCCACGCCGGGTGTCTTGCGGGCCAGGTCCTCGATCTGCGCCATGACGCTTTCCGTGCGCTGCAGCGAGGCGGAATCGGGGAGTTGCACGTTGAGGATCAAGTAGCCCTTGTCCTGCTGGGGAATGAACCCCGTGGGCGTGCGATAGAACTGCCAGTAGGTCATGCCCAGCAGGCCGGCGTAGACGATCAGCACGACGACGCTCAGCCGCAGCACCTTGCCGACGGCCGCGCCGTAGACCAGGGTGGCGCGGTCGAAACCGCGATTGAAGCCGCGGAAGAACCAGCCCAGCACGGCGTTCACGGGCCGAATGATCAACCAGCCGACGAGGCCGCCCAGCAGCGCGCCGGGCGTGAAATAGGCCGCGCTGAGGCTCCACGCCAACCAGGAGGGGATCTCGGCCGCGCCCTTTTCTGCGACCGCCGGGGGCAAGCCGAAATGGCCGGCCAGGTACTTGTAGGCCAGCCAGTAGCTGAGCACCCCGCCCAAGATGCCGAAGAACCACCAGGGGAGCGCCTCGGGCTTGTGCCCGTGTCCTTTGGCCTCGTCGGCCTTGAAGATCAGTACCGCGCGGGAGGGCGTCATGGTCAAGGCGTTGATCGCCGAGATGACCGTCGAGACGGCGATCGTGACAGCGAACTGGCGGAAGAACTGGCCGCTGATGCCGCCCAGGAAACAGCAGGGAATGAACACCGCGCTGAGGACCAGAGTGATCGCAACCACCGGGCCGGTGATCTCTTCCATGGCCTTGATCGTGGCCGTGCGGGCGTCCAGCCCCGTGGCGATCAGCCGCTCGATGTTCTCCAGCACCACAATGGCGTCGTCCACCACGATGCCGATGGCCAGCACCAATCCAAAGAGCGTGAGGTTGTTCAAAGAGAAGCCCAGCAGGGCCATGATGGCGAAGGTGCCAATCAGGGAGACCGGCACGTCGATCATGGGCAGGATCATGGCCCGCCAGTCCTGCAGGAAGAGCAGCACGACGAAGGCCACTAGGATCACAGCGTCGCGGAGCGTGTAAAAGACCTCATTGACCGACTCGTTAATGAAAGGCGTCGTGTCGTAGACGATCTTGTATTCCAGGCCGTCCGGGAAGCGGCTCTTGAGGTCCCGCATCTTGGCGTAGACGCCCTTGGCCGTGTCCAGGGCGTTGGAGCCGGGCAGTTGGTAGATGGAAAGGGCTACGGAAGGCCGCGTGTCCAGCGTGCAAGACTGGTCGTACTGCTGCGCCCCGCGTTCCACGCGGGCCACGTCGCGGAGGCGGACCAGGCCGGTGGAGGGCGCGGCCGGCGTGTCGGAACTACTGCTGTCGGAACTGGACGAACCGGAACTGCTCGAGCTGGAATCGCTGCTGGAACCCGACGAGGCGCCGGACGTGCTCGTGCTGGCCGGAGCGCCCTTGAGGATGATGTCGCCGAACTGTTCCGGCTCGATCAGCCGGCCCAGCGTGTTGACGGTAAGTTGGAACTGTGTGCCCGGCGGGGCCGGTTGTTGGCCGATCATCCCGGCAGCAACCTGCACGTTCTGCTGGTTGATGGCGGTCACGACGTCCATGCCGCTGAGGCTCAGGGCGGCCATCTTATCGGGGTCGAGCCAGACGCGGAGGCTGTAGTCGCGCTGGCCGAGATAGGCGATGCCGGCCACGCCCGGCAGGCGGCCCAACTCGTCCTTGACGTAGATCGTGGCGTAGTTGCTGAGGAAGAGGTTGTCGTAGCGGCCGTCGGACGACACGAGGTTCACGATCATCATCGTGTTGGGCGACTGCTTCTTGATGGTGATGCCCTCGCTCTGCACCAGGGCGGGCACCACCGGCAGGGCCAGGGAGACGCGGTTCTGCACCAGCACCTGGGCCATGTCCGAATCCATGCCGAGCTTGAAGGTGATCAGCAGGTTGTAGGCCCCGTCGTTGGTACAGCGCGAAGACATGTACATCATGCCTTCCACGCCGCTGACTTGCTCTTCGATAGGCGCGGCCACGGTGTCTTGCACGGTCTGCGCGTTGGCCCCCGGATAGATGGCGGTGACCAGCACGGTGGGCGGCGTGACCTCCGGGTACTGGGCCACGGGCAGGGTGAAAACGGCCACCAGGCCCGCCAGCACGATGACCACGGAGATCACGGTGGCGAAAACGGGACGATCGACAAAGAAGCGGGCAATCACGGCTGCTCTTCTCCAGGGGCAAGGGGTGCTCGCGGCGACGGGATAGGCGGCGGTAGCGGCGGGGAGCCGTTGCCGGGGCCGGCCCGTTTGGGGCCGACCAGTCGGGCGAACTCACGGAGGACGCGGATCAGGAGGATCCCCGCCGTGGCGCCGAGCAACGGCGCCCAGGGCAAACGGCCGACGCCCAGTTGCGCCAACAGGTAACCGCTGGCCGCGCCCACGCCGCCAGCCGTGACGTAGGAAACGACCGCCTTGACGCGGGCGGACAGGAAGAGCTGCGACTCGCCCAGCCCTTGCAGGACGTAGAAGAACACCGGCGTGAGGAAGATGCCGAAGAGCGTCACGCCCAGCATGCCGCTGAACACGGCGACGCCCAGCGAGCGGCGCATCTCGGCCCCCGCGCCGGTGGCCACGACCAGCGGCAAGACGCCGAAGATGAAGGCGAAGGAGGTCATGAGGATCGGCCGCAGGCGCATCCGCGAGGCCTCGTAGGTGGCCTCGTAGCGCGAGCGGCCTTGCTGGCGCAGTTGCTTGCCGAACTCGACGATGAGGATCGCGTTCTTGCAGGCCAGGGCCACCAGCACCACCAGCCCGATCTGCACGAAAATATTGACGTCGCGGTGCGTGAAGAGCACGCCCGCCACCGAGCACAACAGGCACAGCGGCACGACCAGGATCACCGCCAGCGGCAGCGACCAGCTCTCGTACAGGGCGGAAAGCGCCAGGAAGACGCAGATTACCGCCAGGGCGAAGGCGTACATGCCGTGATTGCCCGCCCGGATCTGCAAGAACATCAGTTCTGTCCAGTCGGCCTTCATGGAAAGCGGCAGATTGTCGGCGGCCAGCGTGTCGATGCTTGTGACAGCATCGCCGGTGCTGTAGCCGTTTTGCACGTTGCCGTTGACCGCTGCGGCGGTATAGAGGTTGTAGCGGGTGATGGCGATCGGTCCGCCCACCTCGCGCGCGGTGGCCAGGGTGCCCAACCGGACCATCTGGTTCTTGTTATTGCGCACGGCGAAGAGGTTGATGTCCTCAACGCGGTCGCGGAACTTCGCGTCGGCCTGCACGGTGACCTGCCAGTGGCGGCCAAAGGCGTTGTAGCTGTTGACGTACAGCGAGCCGAGGAACATGTCCAACGTCTGGTTGACGTCGTCCAACGACACGCCCAGCGAAGCAACCTTGGCCCGATCGATGTCCAGGAAGAGTTCCGGCGTGTTGGCCCGGAAGAGCGTGGTGGCCGTGGCGACGGCCGGTTTTTCCTTAGGCAGATTGTGGACCAGCGCGTCGGTCTGGCGTTGCAGGTCGCCCACGCCCAGCCCGCCGCGGTCTTCGACCATGAACTTGTAGCCGCCGGCGACACCCAGCCCCGGCACCGGCGCGGCCCCGAAGACTGTGACCAGGGCGTCGGGGACCTGCCGCCGCCATTCCTTGCGGAGCTTGGCCATGATGGCCGTGTCACTCAATCCGGGGGCCTGACGCTCGCCAAACGGCTTGAGCACGATGAACATCGAGGCGAAGTTGGGGCTGTTGGCCTGCATCAGGAACGACATGCCGGCGATGGCCACGTCGTGGCCCACGCCCGGCGTATCCAGGGCGATTTGCGCGATTTTCGCCGCGGCCGCCTTGGTCCGCTCCAGGGAGGCCGAGTCGGGCAACTGGATGTTCACGATCAGGCGGCCCTGGTCCTGCTGCGGGATGAAGCCGGTCGGCGCCTTGCCGAAGACGTAGAAAGTGAGGATCAGCAGGCCGGCATAGGCCAGGAGCACGGCGATGTTGACGCGAAGCAGCTTGCCCACCGACCAGCCGTAGGCCGTGGTGAGCGCGTCGAAGGCCCAGTTGAACTCGCCGAAGATCCAGCCCAGCACGGCGTTGACGGGCCGGATCACGATCCGTCCCACCACGCCGCCGATCAGCGCGCCTGCGGCAAAGTACACCGACCAGTGCATGGCCGGCACGAGCCGCGGCCCTTGCCAGACGGCCAATAACCCGCCGACGACGCCAAAGAACCACCAAGGCAGGGCCTCCGGCTTGCGCTCGTGGCCGCCGCGGGCCGCGTCGGCCTTGAAGATCAGTACCGCGCGGGAGGGCGTCATGGTGATGGCGTTGATCGCCGAAATCACCGTCGAGACCGTGATCGTCACCGCGAACTGGCGGAAGAACTGCCCGGTGATGCCCGGGATGAAGGCGCAGGGCACGAACACCGCGCAGAGCACCAGGCCCACGGCGATGATCGGGCCGGTCACTTCCTCCATGGCCTTGATGGTGGCCGTGCGCGGATCCAGCCCCTTGGCCATCTGCCGCTCGATGTTCTCCAGCACGACGATGGCATCGTCGACGACGATGCCGATGGTCAGCACCAGGCCGAAGAGCGAAATGTTGTTGAGACTGAAACCGAAGGCGGCCATGACCGCGAAGGTGCCAATCAGGGAGACCGGCACGTCGATCATGGGCAGGACCATCGCCCGCCAGTCGCGCAGGAAGAACAGCACCACCACGCCGACCACGACCACGGCCTCGAAGAGGGTCGTGAGCACGTCGGAGATCGAATCGCGGATGTAGGGCGTGGTGTCGTAAGCGATCGCGTATTCCACGCCGTCGGGGAAGTCCCGCTTCAACTCCTTCATCTTGGCCCGCACGCTGTCGGCCACGTCCAGGGCGTTGGTACCGGGGAGTTGAAAGATACCGAGACCGACTGTGGGGTGGCCGTCGAAGAGGGCCGACTGGTTATAGTTCTGGGCGCCGATTTCCACGCGGGCCACGTCGCGGAGGCGCACAAAGCCGGAGGCCGGTGAGGGCGGCCCACCGCCCAGCACACCGCCGCTGAGGGAGGTCGATCCCACCGTGCCGCCGGCCGTGTTGTCGACGGTCGTGACGTCGCTGGTCGACAGCCCGCCGCCCAGATTGTTGCCGCTGGCAATGCTGCTGGCGGTGGTCCCGCCGCCGCTCGGGTTGCCGCCGCCACCGGTGGTTCCGCCGCCGCCGGTATTGCCGCCGCCGCCCGTTGTGCCACCGCCGCCGGTGGTCGTGCCTCCGCCCGTCGTGCCGCTGGCAGCGGTTCCGCTATTGGTCGATGTGCTGCTGGAGGCCGTGCCGCTGGTGGTCGATGTTCCGGCGGTGGGAGATTTGACGCCGAACAAGGTGGTGGAAGACAAACTACTGCCCGACGAAATGCCGCCGCTGGAAGAACTGCTGCTGGAAGTGGCGGCCGACGAACTGCTGCTAGCCGCTGCCGGTATGCCCAGCGGCGAGATAACGGGCGGCCGCCCACTGACCTTGATAATGATGTTGCCGAACTGCTCCGGCTCGCTGAGCCGGCCGAGCGTGTCCAGCGTCCATTGGAAGGACTGGTCCTTGCCGATGGGCGGCTGGCCGATGCGCCCCGCGGGCGCGTCGACGTTCTGGCTGCGAATGGCGTTGGCCACGTCCACGGCGGTGATGCTGTGAGCGGCTAGTTTCTGCGGGTCCAGCCACGCGCGGACGCTGTAGTCGCGCTCGCCCTGGACGGTGATGTCGGAAACGCCGTCGACGCGGAGCAACTCGTCCTTGACGTGGATCAAGGCGAAGTTGCTCAGGTAGATGTCATCGTACTTGTCCGTGGGCGAGTAGAAGTTCACGATCATCAACATGTCCGGCGTCCGCTTGCGGATCGTGATCCCCTGGTTCTGCACGGCGTTGGGCAACTGGGGCAAGGCCAGGGCCACGCGGTTTTGCACCATCACCAGCGCGGAGTTCACGTCGGTGCCGATGTCGAAGGTCACGGTGAGCGTGTAGGAGCCGTCGTTGCCCGACTGCGACGACATGTACAGCATGCCCGGCACGCCGTTCACCTGTTGCTCGATCGGCGCCCCGACCGTGTCGGCCACCACTTGGGCACTGGCCCCGGGATAGCTGATGGAGATCGACACGCCCGGCGGCGTGATCCGCGGATACTGGGCCACCGGCAGTTGAAAATAGGCAATGCCGCCGATCAGTGTGATGACCACCGACAACACCGTGGCGAAGATCGGACGGTCGATGAAAAAACGGGAGATCATGTGCGGCAGGGCCTCAAGGATTGGTCGTGCCGGAGGGCTGCTGCTGCGGGATCTGCGGCGGCTTCTGCTGTGGCGTCAAGGGCGGTGCCGAGGTCTGGGTACCGAAGCGGGGCGCGTCGGCGGCGGGCGCCTTCCGCCCCGGGGCTGCCGCCACAATCGTCGGTCTCCCCGTCGCTGATTTCCCTGCTGCTGGTTTTGCTGTCGCTGGTTTCCCTGCGGCAACCGGCGGTGACGACGCGGTCGAGGCCGGTGGCCCTACCGCCCCGCCGGCCAACGGCACGCTGCTGGCGTACGACGGCATGGTCACGCGGTCCGGCTCGATCTTCATCCGCGGCCGCACCTGCTGCAGCGCGCCGACCACGACCCACTCGTCCGGCTTGAGCCCCGTTTCGACCACGCGCGAACCGTCCTGCTGCACGGGTCCGTTCTGGACGCGGTGATACTCCTCGATCACTCGCAGGCCGTCCGCTTGCAGCGGTCCCGTCTCCACGCGGCGGTACTGGGCTTTGTCCTCGGCGTCCAACACGTAGACGTACTTCAACCCCTGGTCCGAGCCTAGGGCTTTGTCAATCACTAGCAAGGCCTCGTGGGGCTGGCCGATCGGCAAACGGATGCGGACGAACATGCCAGGCATCAGCAGGCGGCTGCCGGTCTCCGGCTTGGGGTTGGTGAACCTGGCCCGCACCGAAACGCTGCCCGTGGAGGGGTTGACGACATTGTTGATGAAGTCGAATGTTCCCTGGTGGGGGAAGCCGTCCTCGCCCTGCAGGCCCATGTAGACGGGGATCTCGCTACGGTCCTTGTAGCGCTTGATCTGGCCGGAGCTGATGCCCTTGCGGACCTTCACCAAGGTCGTTTCGTCCATGTCGAAGTAGACATAAATCGGATCCAAGGAGACGACGGTGGTCAGCAGGGTGGAATCCTGGCTGACGAGGTTGCCGGGGGTGTAGTAGTAGCGGCTGGCCATGCCGGCGATGGGCGAGGTGACCTTGGTAAAGTCGAGGTTGAGCTTGTAGGCCTCCGTGTTGGCCTTGGCCGCTTTGAGCTGCGCATCGGCCTCGGCCACCGCGGCCCTGTCCTGGTCGAGTTGCAACGCGCTGACCGCGCCGGCAACCAATTTGGAGGCGGCCTCGTCCCGCGCCAGCGTGGCCTGCGCCAGTTTGAGCGAAGCCTCGTTGACGGCAACCTGGCTAACGGCCTGGTCGTATTGCGCTTGGTAAGGCCGGGGATCGACCTGGAAAAGCAGGTCCCCCGCCTTGACTTCCCGGCCTTCCGGGAACGGATCTTTCAGGCGGACCAGATAACCGGTCACGCGGGCGCGGATGCTCACCGACTCGACCGCATCGGTCCGGCCGGTGAAATCGACATAGTCCGTAATCTCGCGACGAACCGGCTGGGCGACCGGGATCGGCGGTGCGCTCGTCGACGGTGGCGGCGCCGCGTCTTTATCGCGGCACCCTGCCAAAAACCCAAAGCCGATCAAGCACAGCCAAGCCAAGAGTCGGGCCGTTTGCTTCTTCATGGAGAACTCACCTCAAATGCGGATCTATGCGGGAAATGGCCAGCAGATCGTGCCGGCAACCCGCGATGGTAAACCTTGCGCAAAAGGACTATTGTATATACGATTCTGAAAAAGGTAATAGGCAAAAAAATCAGCGTGGTTCAATTCCGAGGCCGCAAGGGTAACAACTGTAGGGAACGGCCTCCGTGCCGTTCCGCCCGATTGGAACGGCACGGAGGCCGTTCCCTACAAATGTTACCCCGGCAGCGGCAGAACTGAACCATGCCCGCATTTACTCGCACTTTGTCCGTGTACCGCCTGCACAAGAATTGAGACCCCCATCATGCGAAAACTACCATTTATCCTCCAGCTTGTTTTCATAACCCTGGCCAGCCCGGTACTCGCTGCCGAGCCGAAAATCCCCATTCTCCACTCCACGGACCTGCTCCATCCTTACGACGATCCGGATGATCACTACGACCTGGCCACGGTGTTTGCCATGCCGGAGTTCGACCTCCGCGGGATCGTTTTGGACCAAGGCGTCGAGCCGCAAGGACAACTGAAACGCCCGGGGCAGGTTCCCGTCCAACAGATGTTCCGTCTCACGGGCAGGAAAACGCCGGTGGCCATCGGCCTTACCAATCTGCTCCGCAGTCGCGACGACAAGGCCCTGGACCAAGGTGAGCAGTTCCAAGGCGGGGTCAAGCTGATCCTGTTGGCGCTGCGCCAATCGCCGGAGAAGGTCATCCTGCACTTGGCCGGCAGTTGCCGCGATGCGGCTGCGGCTTTCAATCGCGAGCCGGAACTGCTGCGAGCCAAAGTCCGGGCCGTTTATGTCGAGGCGGGCAATGGTCCCGACGGCCGGCAAGACGAGTGGAACGTCAAGCTCGATCCCTTGGCCTATCTGCGGCTACTGGAATCGGGATTGCCGATCTACTGGTGCCCTTGCTTTGGCCGCGACGGGTATGCGACGCACTACGAGGCCGACCAGTCCAGCGTGCTCCTGGCTTGTGCGCAACCGGTACAGAATTATTTCGTCTACGCGCTCACTCGCTGCAAGGAAGAGCCCTTGGCGTTTCTTCAGTCCGGCAAACATGCCCTGCCGGGCGGGAAGCGGCCGATGTGGTGTACGGCGCCGCTGTTCCATGCGGCCGGCCGGCAGATTTACCGGCGGGGACCCGAGGATTTCGTCGCGCTGACCGATTCTGCCGCGCGCCGCGCCGGGCTGCAAGACAAGCTCATTCGCACCCACGAGTTTGTCTCCATGCGGTTGGACCTCCAAGGCTTTCCCGTCCTCGGCCGGGCCAGGCAAAATGCAGCGCCGTCCAATGCAGTTTTCGTCTTCCGGGCCGTCGCCCCGGACTACAGTAAGATTCTCTCTTGTTGTCTCAAAAATCTGCTTGCCGATCTGGGCCGGTGAAATTGCCCTATAGGCCATCCGAAGATGGGCTAGGGCGCATCGAAATGCGCGGGAGTGTCCGGCAGCGGGATGGAAGAACGGTTGGCGACAGGCGGGCCTGCTGGTTCCCCTCCAGGCGTCCACGGCGGGGCCTGCGGAGGAGGCGTCGGCGGCGCGCCGTTGGAAGGCAATCTCGGGGTGGACAGATTCGACGTACGAGCGGTGGCCGGCTCGTCCTTGGTCAGCGGCAAGGCCCAAATCGCGTCGATTCCCGTCCGCGGCACGCGCACCAGATCGCGTTTTTGCTGCGTCGGCTGTCGACGGTGCGAACTTGTGCCATAGTCAAGGTAGCTCTCCTCCAGCACGCCGGTCAAGACGATCTCGTCCTGGTTCACCTCCTTGACAGTCCCTTTGAAACAATCGAAGGAATCTTCCGACACCAGGGGTGGCTTGACCATGTCGATTTCACAGTAACAACCGGAGCGGAGTTCCGTGGCGTTGACCTGCTCCAAGAGCGGCCCTTCTTGGCCACGTATGCCGAAGGGATTCCCACCACAGCCCCAGCCGGGGACCAAGAGCACCCCGGCGGCCAGGCAGAGAAGCGTACGCGGCGAACGGTTGCTTGAGGGAAACATGGTTCGCGGACAATACCATGAATTCCCCGTCGAGAGCAAGGTCAGTTCCGCACTAAGGAAGGTTGGGCAAATTAGGGAAAAAGGCCCGCGATGGAGATCGCCCATACTCGTAGGATGGACTATAGTCCGCCCTATTGTCGAAGAGGGCGACTAAAGTCACCCCTTCAACACGACACTTATTGCTTCGCCGGTCCTAAGCGGCCCGGCGCTGGGGAACGGACAGCGCCGCTTCCGACGCTGTGACGGTGGGTTGGCAGCTCTTGCCGAATTTGTACGCGACAATGACCGCACTGTTGTCCGCGGGCAGCGCAGCGCGGGAAAGCCTTTTCCGGCGCTTGATTTCCCTCACGAGTGCGTCTTGCAACTTGTGCAGATCTCTATCGGAAAGTTCAAGTACACGCTTGATGATGTTCATTGCCTGCATTCCAAGATGCCTTGCCTGGATATATCGCTTGTTTCGAGGGGAGTTCCCGGAACAACCATTATGCCGCACGACGTTGGGCGGTGCTAGCTTGCGCTTCGGCGCCGCCGGAATCAGTGTCCGCTTCCCGCTTCACGGCCAGGATGACTGCGCCCCCGGCCTTGGAAAGTTGGACCCGGGCCCGCCAGACGTAAGCGACGGCGGCCAGCGAAACAAGGATTCCAGCGCCGGCCAAGACCGTCAGCCACATCTGTTCCGCACGGCTTGGCTTCCAAGAGGCCGGAGCGCCCTTGGCGGCCGCATAGTTCAGCCGCCCGGCGGAATCCGCCGCCGTGCGCAAGGATCTTCCCTTGGCCGGGTCGCCACTGGCGCCCGGGTCTGTGTCCGGAGCGGCATATAGACCGTCGGCTAAGCCACTGCTTTCCCGGCCAGAGCCGTAACTGGCGAGGGACAGCGCCGAAATCGCCAATCCGAGAAGGACGCCTTTCCAAAGGTGATGTGTCACATTAACCTCGATTCTTCGTGGAGTTTGGATCAAGACAAAGCGGGCACTTTCAGGCCGCCCAGCGGGCGGACCGCCGCATGGCAAGGCTGCGGCCGGCCCAATAGGCATCGTTGACCTTAGGGTCCTTGTCGTCGGTCGGTTCGGGCGGCGTATCGTCGGGTAACGCGTGGGCCTGACGATAGGCCTCCAGAGAGATAATAACCGGCTCGTCGTGGGTCTGGGAAGGTTCGTGGTCTTTCATAGGTTTCTCGCTCATTTCTATTAAGGGATCGTTCAGTGTTTGCCAAGCGTATGGTCACGCAGCGCGCCGCTTGGATGGGCTAAGGCCGATAATCCGCACCGGGGGAGCCGCGGATCCGAGACGGCGACGATAGCTCTGCCCGCGCTTCACAATTCGGTGTCGCGCCGACTCGTCGTCGTCGTCATCCGGGTCGGCGGCGTCGGCGGCGTCAAGATCCTCGCGCCGCAGCAATTCCTCGTCTACCACTGCGCACAAGGTATAGAGGTCGCCATCGGGCAGGTCCGGAAGTACCTTGAGAATCGTCTTCAACATCAATTGCACTCTCCTGCTTCGCGCCGGCGCGGACCGGCGGAGAAGCGTGTACTCAGAGATCTCCGTCGTCATTGAGAACTTGGTTCAACCGTGGTTCGTAATCTGCATTTCCGGCAAGCCGTCAGGCTCCTGGAAACAAGCTCCAACTACGCGGCTCTCCGCCGCGGACTTGGACGATACATCGGCTCCGCCTGTGCCGGCGGCAGCATCGAGGAGAAAAATTCCTCCCATTGCCTGTTGTTCAGCGGGCCCAACAGGAGCCAGGCCCCTTGCGTCCGTACAAACAACTCCAGTCCCTCGTGCATTCTCTCCGTATAGACGGCCACTCGGCGCGGACCGAGCCCGGCCACCGACTGCGCGAACAGTTCAATGGCCTGGGCGTGATCATCACTGGCATCGACCAACACCATATCGGCGCCGCGCAAGGAACGGCGAATCTCCAGGGCCGACCGGCCAAACACGGGTTCAATCCCACAGTCCTCGCGACTGCGGGCCCAAAGGGCCACCTGCCGCGACAAGGACTCGGTTGGATAACATACGGCGATACTATGCACGACGGCCTCGATTATGGTCATGCTGGACATCCTTTTCCGTGACAAAAAGCCCTTTCTCGTCCCTCGAGCATCGGCTCCGAAGGATGGCACTCTGTTATGCAAGGGCGATGCCAATACTTGCGGCGAGGACAAGTCGCGGCGCAAACTCAACGCCAATCGATCGTTGTGTTCCAAGGGCCGGAGAATACGCCGGCGGGAACGAGGGAGAAGAGTCGCAAAGCGCGCCACCAGCCAGGTCGCAACTTGCGACCGAAACCAAGGCCGAGAGCCGTGGCGATATTACCCTGGCATGGTGGGACGGATCAGAGGAGAGGCTTGCCGAGGGCTAAGGGGCGACCGGCGAATAACTTCCGGATTTGTGTGGCAGGCCTTAAGCCTTCTAGGCTAGGCATGTTCGCCACCAACATGCCTAGCCTAGAAGACTTAAGGCATGCCACGCTCGCAGAAACACGGAAGTTATTTGTCGTCCGGTCCTAACCGAGCTTGTGCGACCTGAGTTTGCGGGCTAGAGTTGCCCGATGAACTTGCAGCATGCGGGCTGCCTTGCGCTGATTGAAATTGGCGTGCTCCATGGCATGAACGATGGCCTGGCGTTCCGCCTGCTTCAACGTCAGATGGCCCGCCGCGTCGAACATGCCGGTCTGGCCGGACTCGCCCAGCAACATGTCCAGGAGCATTTCCGGCGACAGGCCGGTAACGTAAAGCCGCTCCACCCAGGCAGACAGTTCGCGGATGTTTCCCGGCCAAGCATACGTTGCCAGAACCGCGCGCACTTGTGGTGACAACTCCACCCGGGGGCGATGGTATCGATCGGCGGCCACCGCCAGGAAATGGTCCAGCAATGGAGAAATGTCCTCGGGCCGCTCGCGCAACGCGGGGAGTTGAATCCGCACGATGTTCAGGCGGTGGTAGAGGTCTCGCCGGAAGGTTCCCAAGCGGACCATCTCCGCCAGATTTTGGTTCGAACCGGCCAGAAATCGCGTATCGACTTTCACCGGCACGGGCTTGCCCACGGGCATGACCTCGTGCTCCTGCAACACGCGAAGGAGTTTAGGCTGCAAGCACAGGGGGAACTCGCAAATCTCGTCGAGAAAGACCGTTCCTCCTTCGGCCGTCCGGAACACGCCCAGCATGGTTTGCTCGGCACCCGTAAACGCGCCGCGGACGTGGCCGAAGAACTGGCTTTCGAAAAGGCTCTCGCTCACACCCGCGCAATTGACCGGAATAAAAGGCCGGTCGGCGCGCTGGCTCTTGGCATACAGCCGGCGCGCAATCAATTCCTTTCCCGTACCACTTTCACCCTCGATCAAAACACAGCAGTCCGTGGCAGCCACCTGGTCAACAAGTTGCAGCACATCGCGAATTGCTTTAGAACCACCCACTATTATGGGTACACCGGTAGCCGTGACCTTGAGCGTGTTCATGTTATGCTCGGCGGAAACTTCTTACGCTGAAAACGCTCAAACTGGGGGATGCGTCGTGCATACCGCCCAAGTCAGTTATGTCTCCAGAGAAGCGCCCTAACGCTGCCTCCGTAGTCTTGCCCAAACTTCCTGTAAGAGTCACCCTTGGCGACCATTCCCTTAGATTCAGCATAATCGATTTGTCCGTTTCGTCAACGGTATTGTAGAAAAAAACGTCACGATTTCTCCATATTACATCCATATAATCATGTGTCGTCACCCGGAAAGGGTGGTTTCTCAGGCAAATCGTTATACTTCGGACTGAAACCGGCAAGTTCAGTCGATCCAGCCGCCGCCCAAAAGTTCGTCATCCCGATAACAAACCACGGCTTGTCCGGGCGCGACGCCAAAGCAGGGCTCAAGGAATTCCACGCGGAATCGATCACCTGGTAACACCTCCACCATGGCCGCCACTGCCGTGCTGCGATAGCGAATCTTCACTTGGCACTCAAAACGGCGCTCGGGCGGGAAGAACCAATTGGCCCCTTGGGCAGTAAGTTCGTGCCGGACAAGTTCGTCCCGCGTACCAACAACTACCTCGCGGCTCTGCGGGTCGATCTTCACGACATAGCGCGGCTCGCCAAATGCGACCCCCAATCCTCTCCGTTGTCCAATCGTGAATTTTTCCACCCCCCCGTGCCTGCCAACAATTTGGCCATCCGTGGTAATTATCGCGCCGGAAGTGTCTTGCGCTGGGCGATTCTGGCGAACAAAGCGGGCATGGTCCTGATCGGGCACGAAGCAAATCTCCTGACTGTCGGGTTTTTCGGCCACATGGTGAAAACCGAGGCGTTCGGCAATCTGCCGAATTTCCTCTTTCCGGAAATCGCCTACGGGAAATTGCAACCGGGCCAGGATCTCGGGCCGGATTCCCCATAGTACATAGGACTGGTCTTTCTCCCCATCGAGTCCCTTACGCAGGGTGGTGCGACCCTCGGGCAATGAGACCAGCCGGGCATAATGGCCGGTGGCAATACACGGGGCGCCGACACTATCGGCGTAATCGATCAGCTTGCCGAATTTGAGCCACGTATTGCACACAACGCATGGATTTGGCGTCCGCCCGGACGTGTACTCCGAGACAAAGTAAGCGATGATGCGGCCGAATTCCTGCTCGAAGTTGATTGCATAGAAGGGGATCCCCAGTCGCTGAGCAACACGGCGGGCATCGGCCGCGTCGCTAGCGCTGCAGCAGCCCTGTTTTCGCGGGGAAGCGGGGGGCGAAGTCGAACAGGCCGTCGTTTCCTCGCGACCATGGCGCATGAACAGGCCAATCACTTCGTGACCAGCCTCGCGGAGCAGCCAGGCGGCTACGCTACTATCGACCCCACCCGACATGGCGAGAACTACGCGTGACATACGTTCATTCTTGCAGGTTGGGGGAAAATGAGCAAGCTTGCCGCAACGAACATCCCTGAACCCACCTTTTCTATAATGCCCGCGGCTGCTACAATTCCTCGTTTCCAGTGGCATCTTACCCGGGAATCAACAATGGAACGCGAATATATCGATCGGGCCGAAAATATCCAGAAGCGGATCCTCCAACTCAGGGACTCTCTTTGACTTCGAAGGGAAGAAGTCGCAGATCGCCGCGATCGATGGCCAGATGGGCCAGAGCGATTTCTGGAGCGAGCGCAACCGTGAAAAGGCCCAGGAGGTGGTCGGCCGGCTCAAGGGGCTGAAGTCCATTGTCAAGCCGTTGGAAGACCTCATTCGCGCTGCGGACGATCTGGCCGTGATGATCGAGATGGCCGGCGAAGACGAGGGTATGGCTGGCGAAGTCCCTGCGGAGATCGCGCGGCTGGAAAAGGCCCTTGATGACCTGGAAACCAAGTCGCTGTTGAGCGGCCCTTTGGATCCAATCTCAGCCCTGCTGACGATCAATGCCCGCGACGGCGGCACAGACGCCCACGATTGGGCGGAGATGCTCCTGCGGATGTATCTGGCCTGGGCACGAGACCACGACTACGATACCGAGATTCTCGACCGCCAGGACAACGAGGAAGCCGGCATCAACAGCGCCACGGTCGCCGTTCGCGGGGCCATGGCCTACGGTTATCTGAAAGGCGAGGCAGGCATTCACCGGCTGGTGCGGATCAGCCCTTTCAACGCCGAAGGCAAGCGGCAGACGAGCTTTGCGGCCGTGGATGTTTCGCCGGAAGTTTCCGACGAGATCGAAATCGTGATTCGCGACGAGGACCTGGAGGAGAAAGCCATTCGCTCCAGCGGGCCGGGCGGCCAGCACGTCAACAAGACGTCCAGCGCCATTCAGTTGCGGCACATTCCCACGGGTATCTTGATTTGCTGCCAGGCCGAGCGCAGCCAGCACAAGAATCGGTCGACGGCCATGAAGATGCTGCGCGCCCGGCTGGCGCGGATCGAGGAGGAAAAACGTGAGGCGGAGCAAGCGGCCAAGTACACTTCGATGCCCAAGGTCGGTTTCGGCTCGCAGATCCGCAGCTATTTCCTCCATCCCGATCAACGCGTGAAGGACTCGCGCACGGGCTATTACATGGGCAATTTCAATGCCGTGCTCAACGGGAACATCCAGGGGTTTCTCGACGCCTACCTGCGGTACCGCGCCAAGGGCGAAACGCAAGGCAGCGTGAAGGACGACGAATAGTCCTGCCGCTTGCGGCTAGTTCATTCCCCGAGCGTGGCAAAGTTTCGCAGGATCTTCAGCCCTTCCGCTTGGCTTTTCTCCGGGTGGAACTGGGTTGCAAAGACATTCTCGCGCCAGATCATCGAGCAGAAAGGCTCGCCATAGTCGGTAGTCGTGGCAACGACGTTGGCATCTTCCGGGACGACGTAATAGGAGTGGACGAAGTACACGTACGTGCCCGGATCGATCCCGTCTAGAATGGGTGGACGGCGAGCAAAATCGACCTGATTCCAGCCCATGTGAGGGATCGAATAGCCTGGCGGGAGATTGAAGCGGACGACCTCGCCGCGGAGCACTCCCAAGCCCTCGTGGCGGCCGTTCTCGTAGCTGACGTCAAAGAGCATTTGCAGGCCGAGGCATATTCCCAAGAACGGCTTGCCAGCGTCAATCGCCTGTAGCACGGGCCGAACGAGGTTTCGGCTGCGCAATTCGGTCATGCAATCTTCGAAGGCGCCAACGCCCGGCAGGACAATTTTGGCGGCCTTGGCCACGACCGCCGGGTCGTTGGTGACGACGGCCGGATGGCCGACCTTTTCGAATGCCTTTTGTACGGAGCGCAAATTGCCCATGCCGTAATCGATGATGGCGGTCGATGCATTGCCATTATTGGTAATCATTGTGACTTTCTGTCTCATTGCGGGATCCGCAGATCTGTGTTATCCAGCATAATCGATTCGACGGCACATTTCGAGACCGTTCACGAATCGCATGCTATGATAGAGCATGCTGAGAAGTTGATTCAAAATCCGTCCCATGCGGATTGCCATTGTGCCGACGGACAGGTTTAGAAGAAGTTCTGAGAGCGTATTTCGATAATCGTTACGAGGCCTCCAAGACGACACGCGTAACCCCTTATTGAGACAAGTTCTAGGTCCCCCACGTCCCGTGGACGAGGGGATGGGCCTCGCCACCAGTTAGGGCGAGACGCCTTAGGCGACCGGCGATAGGCCGGCCGATTGAAGGCACAACGCAATTCGCAGTTTCCTTTTTCGCACAGGAAACACGGTTTGGGTTGTGCCTTTTTCGTTTTACCATGCACGGAGAACGGCAACAGCGGGAGTTTTTCGATGGAGAACAAAGATACGGCAACAGCGGCAGTCGCCGCAAATCTACCCTTGGCGGCATGGCCGGATCGTGCCGTGTCAGTCGGGACTGTCCCGAACGAGGCCGGAGCCGATTCCTCCCCGACCGTGCTGGCCGGCAATGTCTTTGAGGGGGAACAGCCTCGCCAGGCATTCGAATCCGTTACCGAGCAGAAGTTGCGGGAAAGTGAACGGTCGCTTCGCGAGCATACCGAGGCCTTGCAAAGGGCGAACTTGACGCTGGCGGAAATGTGCGAGAAGGCCGAGACCGCCACCAAGGCCAAGAGCCAGTTCTTGGCCAACATGAGCCATGAAATCCGTACGCCGATGACGGCCATCCTGGGGTATGCAAATGTCCTGCTGGACTATGCCCGCGAAGATGCCACGATCGAAGCGGCTCAAATCATCAAGCGCAATGGCGAGTATCTTCTCAGCGTGATCAACGATGTCCTGGATCTGTCTCGCATCGAAGCGGGCAAGGAGAAGATCGACGTCGGCGACTGCGAACCTCGCCGGATTGTTGCCGAAGTGCTCTCGCTCATGAAAACGCGGGCCGACATCAAGGGGCTGGAATTGGCGATGGAAACACGCGGCGCGGTCCCTGCGAAGATTCAAAGCGATCCCGCGCGATTGCGACAGATCCTCGTCAATCTCGTCGGCAACGCGGTCAAATTCACCGATGCGGGCCGCGTTTGCGTCGCAATTCGCGTCAACGGCCATCCGCATCAGCCTGCCCAAGCAGTTGCCGGCAAGGGCGCCTGCCTGAGATTCGAGGTCACCGATACGGGAATCGGCATTTTGCCCGAGCAGCAGGCGCTGCTTTTCCAGCCCTTTTCCCGGGTCGATGCTTCAACCCGCCACCGCTTTGGCGGGACCGGCCTTGGCTTGGCAATCAGTCAGCGATTGGCGGGCATGCTCGGCGGCAAGCTGGAAGTTTCCGGCGCTCCCCAGGAAGGCAGCACGTTCAGCCTGGTACTTCCCCTTGCCGAAAACGCGCTGGCCAGCCTGGAATCGGTGCAGCCCAGCGACGAGACGCCAGCGACACCGCAGCGCGTGCCTGAAGAAATGGACCGCCACGTCCTCCTGGTCGAGGATGGCCTAGACAATCAGCGCTTGATCGCCTTCCTCTTGCGCAAAGCCGGCGCCCGCGTCACCATCGCGGAAAATGGCCAGATCGGCGTGGAGACGGCGTTGAAGATCGAGGAAGTACACGATCCGATCGATCTGATCCTCATGGATATGCAAATGCCGGTCATGGACGGCTACGAAGCAACCCGCCGCCTGCGCAACGCGGGATGGCAAGGCCCAATCGTGGCCTTGACCGCTCATGCCATGAGCGATGATCGGCAGAAATGCATTGCCGCGGGCTGTGACGACTACCTAAGCAAACCGGTCGATCGCAAGACCCTGATCGAAACGATCGTCGCCTGGACAACGAAGGAGAGGATAACTGTCTGACCGGCCGCAACACTCACAGACACCTGGCCGCAAAGAAATTCGTAGGACGGACTTTCGCCCCTCGACGCGGACTGAAGTCCCCTCGACAAACAAAAAACAAAGTGATTCTTACCTAGTCCTTACGGGCGACCACTGGCCGCTCTCGCCTGGGCCGCCGTGCGGCGAATCGCACGATTCTTGGCCTGACGCTTCACGGCAGACGGTTTCTCATAACGCTCCCGGCGACGCAATTCCCGCTTCAAGCCGGAACGATCCAGAATTTTTCGTAACCGCCGCACCGCTTCCTGAGCGGATTCCCGCTCGCGTAGCACAATCTTAACCACAACTTCTCCTATATCAGTTTCAAAATAAAATCGACGCTGGCGACAACTAGCCACCTCCACCCGGTACACCCTTACTATAACACCCCGCGTGGATATGTCGAGGGCCTCAACCAGTATTCTTCGGAATATCTCGCCCCGTACATTGGCCTGTTTTCCGTAACACCTCTAAAGTAGGTGTTGCGCAGGGAGCTCGGTGGCAATTTGCGGTTTGCAGACTATAGCTGAACGAGCCCTCTCAAAACAAGACATAATTTATATATTGACATATCGAGATATTCCGATATAATTGTGCAATGTTAGGGACGAGGCAATTCAATGACCACGGAACTTACTGCGGAAAAACTGGCCGCTCTGACGCCTTTGGACGCCTTGGAGCAAGCGGCGGAATGCCTGAAGACACTCGCACATCCGCACCGGCTGCGGATGGTGCAGATGCTGCTGCGCGACCGTTACACGGTCGGCCAACTAGCCGAGGCTTGCGGCATACCCAGCCACATGGCCTCCGAACACTTGCGGCTCATGCAGCGGTGCGGCTTCTTGACCAACGCGCGAGAAGGCCGCAACGCCTATTATCGAATCGTCGAAACGCATCTGAGTAGCATTCTGGCCTGCATCGAATCGCGATTTGACCGGCGCTAACAATATAGTTCAAGAAGGAGAAGTTGAATGAGTGTAGTTACCATTTCGCCAGCCAAGTTGGCGGAGATCGCCGGGGAGGGCCGGAAGATCGATTTGATCGACGTGCGCACGCCCGCGGAATTTCGCGAGGTCCACCTGGAGATCGCCCGCAATGTCCCTTTGGACCAACTCGATCCCCCGGCCTTGGTGAAAGCCGGCAACCGGCCCGGCGACGAGCCGCTCTATGTTATTTGCAAGATGGGCGGCAGGGGAAAGCAGGCCTGCGAGAAGTTCATCAATGCCGGCTTCGCCAACGTCGTCAACGTCGAAGGCGGCACGATGGCCTGCATCGCCGCGGGCTTGCCGGTCGTGCGCGGCAAGAAGTCCATCTCTTTGGAGCGGCAGGTTCGCATTGTTGCCGGCTCGCTCGTGCTCGTAGGTGCGATTGCATCGATTTACTGCCAGCCGTTCATCTGGCTCTCGGCGTTCGTTGGCGCCGGCCTGGTGTTTGCTGGAATCACCGATACTTGCGGGATGGGGATGCTCCTGGCCCGCATGCCTTGGAACCGATAACATGAAACTGGTAATTGTCGGCGGAGTAGCGGGCGGGGCATCGGCGGCGGCACGGGCACGCCGCCTGTCGGAAGAGGCCGAGATCGTGCTCTTCGAGCGCGGGCCCAACGTCTCGTTCGCCAATTGCGGCTTGCCGTATTATGTCGGTGGGACGATTGCTCGGCGCGAGAAACTGCTGGTCACGACAGCCGAACGTCTGCAAGAGCGTTTTCGTCTGGAAGTGCGCACGCGGTCCTCGGTCGAGTCCATCGACCGCGCGGCGAAAAAGGTCCGTGTTCGCGACCTGGCATCCGGGCGGGAATATGAGGAAAGCTACGACAAGCTGATCCTCGCCCCAGGCGCCGAGCCTATCAGGCCGCCGATTCCAGGCATTGGCCTAGCGGGGATTTTTACCCTGCGAAACCTGCAAGACGTCGATCAGATCAAAGCCAGGATCGACCGAGGGGTCAAGCACGCGGTGGTCGTCGGTGCAGGATTCATCGGCCTGGAACTTGTTGAGAATCTTGTGCGACGAGGCATCGTTACGACGCTCGTTGAATTGCAGGATCAGGTCTTGCCGCCGCTGGACAAGGAAATGACGACACCCATCGTCGAGACGCTTGCGACCAAGGGCGTGACCGTGCTGCTTGGGCAATCAGCGGTGGGTTTCGAGCAAACCTCCGAAGGCCTCGCCGTGCGGCTGAAATCGGGCGAGACACTGCCCGCCGAGATCGTGATTCTCGGTGTGGGAGTCCGGCCGGAAAACAAGCTGGCGGTTGATGCCGGGCTGGTGGTCGGGCCACGAGGTGGCATCCGCGTCAGCGATCGGCTTGTGACCAGCGACCCCGACATTTACGCCGTGGGCGATGCGATCGAAGTCGAGGATTTTGTATCCGGCGAGCCTGCGCAGATCCCGCTGGCCGGTCCGGCGAACCGGCAAGGCCGCATCGCCGCCGACAACGTCTGTGGTCGTTCGGCCGTCTATCGGGGGACGCAGGGCACGGCCATTGTCGGCGTCTTCGAACTTTCGGCCGCCATCACCGGCAGGTCGGAAAAGGCCTTGCGGCGGGCCAATCGGCCGTTCCGCAAGATCTATATCCATCCGGCCCAGCATGCCGGCTACTATCCTGGCGCGGAGGCGATGGCGCTGAAACTGCTGTTCGATGCGAAGACGGGCCGAATCCTCGGCGCGCAGGCCGTGGGCGGTGCAGGCGTCGATAAACGGATCGACGTGTTGGCCGTGGCGATCCAGGCGGGCATGACCGTATTTGATCTGGAGGAGATGGAGCTGGCCTACGCCCCGCAATATGGTTCGGCGAAGGACCCGATCAACATGGCCGGCTTCGTGGCCGCCGGGCTGCTGCGGGGAGACCATCCTCAGCTTGACCTCGAAGCGGTTCTCGCCGCGCAGGGGGAACAACAGCCGTTGTTGGTCGACGTCCGCACGCCGCAGGAGTTTTGCCAGGACCACATCCCCGGCGCCACGAACATTCCCGTCGACGAATTGCGGCAGCGCCTGAACGAGTTGCCGCGCGACCGCCAGATCGCCATCTATTGCCAGGTAGGCCAACGCGGTTACGTGGCCACCCGCATCCTGCTCCAGGCCGGGTTTTCGGCGGCAAATATCGGTGGCGGGTACAAGACCTACAGGTTATGGAATCCGTAAGCGTTATCCGCCCTTGCAAATCAGCACTCTCTCCAGCCGCGGCCCCTCCATGGCCGCGACTTCCAGCGTCAGCCCTTCCCATTCCGCGCGCTCGCCGGGCGTGGGAATTCGCCCCAGCAGGAAGAGCACCAGCCCGCCAACCGTGCTCACGTCGGCCGGCAACGAGCGACGGCGGTCGACCATCTCCAACCGTTCCAAGAGGTCGTAGAGCGGCATGCCCGCATCGACGAACCAACTCGAATCGTCCCGGGCGACAATCTGCTGTTCGCGCTGGGCGCGGTGTTCGTCGTGGATCTCGCCAACCAGTTCTTCCAGCACGTCTTCCATCGTCACCAGGCCCTCGGTGCCGCCGAACTCGTCCAACACGATCGCCATCTGCGTCCGCTTCTGTCGGAAGCGTTCCAAGAGCTTGTCGATCCGCAGCGACTCGGGCACGAGCAACGCCGGGCGGACCAACTTCCGCAATTCGATCGGCCAGCCCATGTGCTGCCGCAAGAGAAGGTCCTTGGTGTAGACGAAGCCGATGATGTGGTCCAGGTCGCCTTCGTGGATCGGCAGCCGCGAGAAGCCGGCCATGGCCACGGCGCCGATGACCTCGTCGGCGGGCGTATCGACGTCCAACGCGTCGATTTCGATGCGCGGCCGCATGATCTCGCGCACCGTGCGGTCGCCCAACCGTAAGGCCCGGTGCGCCAGCATCTGCCCGGCCGGATCCAAGAGGCCCTGGTGCGCGCCCGTGTGGATCAGACGCTCGATGTCTTCCATCGAGACGGTCTTCTCTCGGACCTTGCGGCGGCCCAACAGCCGGAGGACGACCGTGGAGGCAATCTGGACCGCCAAGATCAATCCGGCGATGATCAACAACTCAAGAGAAACCGACATGCTTACCAAAGTATAAAGACTACGGACTGGCTACTGTTATTCTAATCTGCATTTTCTTGGCCTTATATGCCGATTTTGATGGTGATACGTCCTGGGGCCGATTTTTCCGCTACGTGCGAACTTGTCCCTCAGGTTGTTGACTAGGCACTCTTACAAGGTTAGCTATGACGCTGAATCCGTCGCATTTGGGTCGCGGGGGCCATCGCGATGATCGCCGCCGCCGATTGTTCAGTGAAGATCTGACGGCCGGTACGGGGTTGCCGAGACAAGACACCACGGCAATATCGCTTCCCATTGATTACTTCCGCACTCATAAATCAGATAACTATGGCGAGGCCAAGTTCCTGCAAACGCAACCCCGACTGACTAACCTGATTCCCCGCCGACTAATCTCTTATCTCTTGCTCTGGCTGACCGGTTCTGCCGCAATTGGCGGACTGATAGCTGCTTACATATGGAGCCCGGATCTGCTTCGCGTGGCAAATCAGCGGCCAGCAATGACTGACTTGGGTAATTATGGAAGCCTGGGGAACTGGTTCGGTTCGCTGTTGTTGCTCGCCGCCAGCCTCCTGGCGATCATCACCTACACCATTCGACGACACAAAGTTGACGATTATCGTGGACATTATCACATCTGGGCTTGGGCGGCCGCTTGTTGGTTTGTGATGGCCAGTGATATGGCCGCCAGTCTACACCAAGGCTTCCAACAACTGATGGTTTCTCTCACGGGGACTCGAATTGTCGGCGAGGGATCAGTCTGGTGGGTGGTTCCAAGTCTCTTGCTCAGCGGATCGATTGGTTCTCGCTTGTTGATCGACATGTGGTCGAGCAAGCTTTCCAGCATCGCTTTACTATCTGCCGCAATTGCCTATCTCACGGCCTTATTGACATTCTACCACGGCATTTCTTTGCAGTCGGAAGTCTCGCAATTACTGCTGCTCCAAGGCGGCCTACTCGGCGGACACCTGTTGGTAGCCATCGCGATGGGATTGCACGCGCGTTACGTTCTATTGGACGCTGAGGGATCGCTGCCCAAGCGACTCCCGAAGAAAAAGGCGGAAAAAAAGCAGGCGGAAAAGAAGGCCAACCAAGTCGCTAGGACTGCCGCAAAGGACGACGAGGCGAAGAAAGATCCCACGGCCGGCGGGACAGATGGGGCGGACGATTCCGGCAATACCCAGCCGGATTCCGCCGACGAAGGTCCCGACAACGAGGAAGCCGAGGACAAATGGGTGGCCGTTGATCCGCCGCACGGCGGTGCACAACCTGTCTTGAAGCGAGTGACGCCCGGAGAAGCGGCCTCCGCGCCGCCCCTCGCACAGAAAATTGCTGCCGCCGCAGCCGCAAGTTCTGCTTCTGCTCCCGACGACAGCAAGCTCAGCAAGGCCGATCGCAAGGCATTGAAGAAAAGACTGCTCGACGAACGGCTCAAACGCGAACAGCGCAAGGCGGGTAACTGGTAAGCGGCAAATAGACGCCAAATCCGCAGATGGTTCGCGGCATGAAGCACCAATTGCCGCGTGCTTTTCCTCGCCGTTCTTATTTCTCCGCCTTCTCTATGGCGGCGATCTCTTCCGGCGTGGCCTCCACGAGTACGCGGAACTTCGTGCTTCCGTACTCTGCATCGTTCTTGGCTTCACCCACCGCTTCGTGGTAGGTAACGGTATTTCTGCCCCAGTGACCGTGTTTCTTGCCGGCCGCTTCGTCTTTCTCGCACGAATAATAGGGGTCGACCTCGTCCATACGGCGAAAAACGAACGCGTCGCGCGTCATTTCGTAGGCATTATCGCTGATCATATCGTACAGTCCCCAGGCATTCGGCTGTTTGGACTTCACCGGCAAACACTCTCCACGTGCGGGTCCCGAACTCTTCTGGTCCTTGTATTTTTCGTCCAGTTGCGGATTGGAAGTGCCCACGCGGGCCGCGTATTCCCATTCTGCTTCCCCAGGCAGACGGACGGTCCGGCCGTTCTTCTGCGACAAAATCTTACAGAACTTGTTGACGTCGCCGCAGGAAACATTCCGCACCGGGCGCCGGGGGTCTTTTAGTGTGCTGGGGTTCTTACCCATAACCGCCTCGAACATCTCTTGGGTCACGGGAATCTCCGCCAGGTAGAAGGGCCGGGTCAGGGTAATGAGACGCGGAAATTCGTCCTGCCAGCGGGGAACCACGTAATAGGGCTTCATAAACAGGAACGCTCCGCGCGGCAAGAGGATACATTTGAGCGATAGCCTATCAGTGACTTTCAGGAGCAATGGTTCTTTGCCGGTCATTTTGATGGGTTTGTCGGGCGCCAGCATCTTCTCCGGATACTTGATAGTGACGGATTTTCTGTCAGGATACTGGTCGAAGATCTTGCTGGGCGTAATCCATTTCTTGCCGTCTTTTTCGGAGACAATACCGGTCACGGCCATCTGCGGATTGCCCCATTTACTGGAACCCACGTACTTCGTGGTGAGTGTACAGGGAGTGAAGTAATACTTCAGCCTTTTTCCAAACGCATCGTTCAAATTTTGGGCTTGCTCGCCGTCCATGCTGTCGCCCGGCCAATACTGCTTCATGATGGCGTCCAATGTGCTCGCCACCTCGGGCGTGCCTTCCAAGGCAAACAAGACCAACGTCTTATCTGCATCCTTTGCCGGTTTGAGGGTGCAGGCTTCTTCCAGCATCATCACGCCTTTCAGCGTGACCTCGCGGCTTGCCGCGGCGGGTTTCTCCTCCGCGGCCGACTTGCCTTCCTCCGCCAGAACAGGGATGGCAATTACCAGCACAGCCAATGAGAATACATGTTTCATGTTCATACCTCCACCACTTTCCACTTTTCCAGAACCTTACTTCACCAACCGCTTGGGATCGGCCAATCAATAAGTGTCGCATAGTTGCCTTTCGCTCCGCGAAAGACGACATTTATTTCCGCGACGCTCCTTGCTCGTCGTCGAGGGCCCGATACAACACCAACATAATGGGCGACTCTTCCGCCTGCAACAACAGCCCTCTCGCGTGCCACAATGGGTTCCCCGGTTGACACCGGGGGAAGGGGCTTGCCCGAGACCGCAGAATTCAAGTAAACGGTGATTTTGCGCCTTGCAGTATGCAAAATGATCGATTATACTGTATACTATGTATCTTAAAAGAGCGGCGGAGCAGCCGTTGAAGGACATTCTCGCCAGCAACAAGGTTGGCATCATTCTCGGCGCGCGCCAGGTCGGCAAGACGACTTTGGTGGAACACGTCTTGGCGGGGCGGCCGGCAGTGTTCCTCAATTTCGATGTCGAAGTGGACAAGGCGCGTTTCCAGGCTGCTGCCGCTCTGTCCCCGGGCGATGGCCTGCGTCTCCTCGGCAACCCCTCGGTGTTGGTGATTGACGAAGCGCAGCGTCTGCCGCAGGTGTCGCGCATCATCAAGGGCTGGCATGACGCGAGGCTGTCCGCGAAGTTCCTCCTGTTGGGATCCTCCTCGCTCGATTTGCTCGATCAGGCGGCGGAGAGCCTCACCGGTCGCAACCGCAAGCTGGTCTTGCCGCCACTGCTATTTTCCGAGACGCTGGGTACACAGGTTTGGGCCAGCGCAGACGTCGCGCCCGAGCACTTGTGCCGGCACTTCGCGCCGCAACTGCGGGCCTTCCTGATGCAACGACTGAGTTTCGGCAGCTATCCCGAAGTCGTGACGAGCGACAACCCCCTGCAACTGCTGCGCGAACTGAGTTCCGACTATCTCTGGAAAGACGTCCTCCAGACCGGCCTGGTCAAGACGCCGGCCGTGATCAAGCGGTTGCTGCTGTTGTTGGCCCACCAAGCCGGCGCCGAGGTCTCGGTCAACGAGCTGGCGAACCAGCTTCAGATGGCCCGGCCGACCGTGGATCGCTATCTCGATCTGCTGGAACAGACCTTTGTCATTTTCAGGCTGCGGTCGTTCAGCACGAATCCCCGCAAGGAGATCGCCAAGAGCCAGAAAATCTATTTCTGGGATACGGGCATCCGCAATGTTCTGCTCACGGCGTTGTCGACCGACGAATTCCGGCCCGACATCGGCGCCTTGTGGGAGAACTGGGTCATCGCCGAGGCGGCCAAACAGAATGCCTTGGCCGGTTCACCGGTGGAACTCTTTTTCTGGCGCACGCGGGCGCAATCGGAGGTGGACCTGGTCGTGCAGCGGGGAAGCAAGCTGCGGGCTTTCGAGGTCAAATGGTCCCCTGGCCGGCGGGTCTCGGGCCGGGCATTCCGCGATGCCTATGGCGTGGAGGTGGAGCCAATCCGTCCCGACAATCCATTTGCGGCGAATATCTTGATCAACTTTGTTGACGACGTAATACGGTTGCCGTAGGCGGCATGGTCACCGCTTATCGTACAACGTGTCGCGGCATGGTAGAATGAGAGGCGGCACGCAAATCCGGAAGTTATTCGTCGGTCGCCCTTAACTGGTAAAGGAGCAATCAAATTCCCGCTCAGATCAACATGACTTGCACGTCGTGCGGCAAGGCGCTTTCCGCACCGGAATCGGCGGCGGGCAAACGGGCCAAGTGCCCCGCCTGCGGACAGATCATGATCGTGCCTGCGCCGGTGTTGGACGCCGAGCCGATCGATATTGCATCGCCGCAGCCATTCTCGCCCTGGCAACCGCAGCCAGCGGCTGCCACGGATGCCAACTGGCAGGACGGCAAGCCTGATTCCACTCCGTCGGCAGGAGTCGGCGATTCGGATCCCGGTACCCGCACCCGTCGGCCTTGTCCCCAGTGCGGCGAGATGATCATCGCCACCGCGGCGAAGTGCCGCTTCTGCGGCGCTATCTTCGATCCTGGCTTGCGCGGCCGGGGCTATCGCGTCCTCGGGGCCGGACGCGAGGAGTATGCCAGGCAGATCCCGACCTACTTCACCGCCTGGTGGGCATGCCGGCGTGCTAGTCGTCGCTGCGTTTGCGATCGTCGCCCTAGCGATGAATACCCCCGAGATCATGATCGGCGCCTTGCTGGGAGGTCTAGTGCTGTTTGCCGGCGGTGTGTGTTACCTGATCTTGCTGTATAAGTTGTGGTCTGTGGTCCAGGACGGGCGGGCCCAAACCACGCCGGGCGCTGCGGTCGGTCTCATGTTCGTTCCCTGCTTCAACATTTATTGGCAGTTCGTAGCCTTCTGGGGCTTGTCGAAGGAACTCAACCGGATTTCCCGAGAGTACGGCTTTGTTGTGCCCGAGGCGAACGAGCCGCTTGCCCTGACCGCCTGCATCTTGCACTGTTGCGGAATAATTCCCTATCTCGGCGCGCTGGCCACGCTTGTAGGAATAATCGTGTCGATTATCTCCGTGAAGAACATGTGCGACGTCGCCGTCGCAATCATCCGACAGTCGAACGTTTCGACCGTTTAGCAGCGAACCCAGCAAGGGCGAAAGAGGAAAGGGGTCGAGCCGGTCAAATCAAAGATTCCCGACCCCTTTGTCGAGCGCCTTCCGCTTTTCCTCGATGAACGGGATATGGTGGGCAATGTGATTGATCCTTGCCTGAACGAACCTCTCCAGCGTCATAGGCCCTGCGCCCAAATGGATGCCACGGCGTTGAAAGTCCTCGGGCGTTAGCGTGCGAAGAATTCGCGCCACATGCTTGCGGATCGTCTCGATTAGTAGGACTTCTTCTTCGGCATTCCGCTGGTGGTAGGCCAACCGCGCGGCAAATACTCTCTCGTCGCCATCGAAAAGTGTCGGTTCATTCTCGGCAATCACCCGCTTGATCCGGTCGGCGCCGACGATCTCGAAATCGGCCAGGTGGCAGATAACCTCCAGCGTGGACCACTTGCCGGCGATGGGGCGGGCGGCAAGTTGTTCCTGGGACATTCCGGCCACGGCCTTCCGCAGCAATTGGGGGCCGTCGAGAAAGTTGTCGATTAAAGTCGTTGGTTCCATAATTCACGCTCCTTTGCCGTTCATTGCGGTATTGTAAACAACCACGTGCCCAGATGTCAAAAGCCGATGTCTAACCCACCGCGCCACTTCTCGACTCTACCCGGAATTCCGCGCACCAGCCTCATTCAGGGCCGGCCTCCGTTTCCCCTGTCCACTCGATGAGTTCTTGTCGAAGAGCATTCCTGCCAATGGCCGAAAGCGTCTGGTGGATCGAGTAAGAGAACAGCCCGCAAGAGATCGCTGACCTGTTGGGCGTCATGGATCGCAATCATTAGTAAACTCAGCCACCCTTGGCGCGGCTGGGCGTGGAAAACCGCAAGCCGGCGAGGAACCGCCGGACGCGCGGCCAGAGCCCGTGCCGTTCATAATGCAGCAGGGCCAAGCGTTCGGCTAGCGAGGCCCGCTGGCGGAGGTCCTCGGCGCTCTGCGGACGCATGGCGTCGCGCCATCTTCCGGTCCCTTCACTTCCCCGTTGCGCGGCAACGGCCTTGCCGCTGGCTTCCCGTTGCTCGCAGAGACGGATTTCCCGCCATACGGCCTCCAGTAAGAATTGTTCCCGCGTAATCTCGGGATGCTCATGGAAATAGTGGCGGACGCGCTGAGCCAAAGGCGTCAGCGGCGGCACGCCGCCGGATAGATTACGATGGTTTTGCTTGGAAGCGGTCATGGGCGATTTCCAACCGTGTTGTCCCCCACAAGAATCGTAGGAGGCAAAGTGCCGGGCGTGAAGTGGCAAATTGACGAAAGAAAAATCGGGAAAAACCTTGAAACAAGGCCAGTGATCGCCGGATTACGCGAACAGCAGCCCGGCATAGCCCACGCAGCGTCGCCTGTCGCCCGAGGCCTCGGCGCTGGTCGTGTAGCCGACCTCGACGCAGCGATTCAAGGCGCCCAGATGGCCCAACGCGGTGAGTGCCACCACCGCGGGCAATACGCCGCACATGCTGATGCGGTTGTCGTGTACCGTGCGGTACAGCCGCTGGGGATCGAGCGACTCCAGGGCGTCCAGGGCCAGGCGGTCGCGGCGGCGCGTTTCGCGTTCGTCGGCATAGTGGTTCATGTCGCTGGAGATCACCAGCATCGGCCGCTCGTCGAACCGGGCGAGCACGCCGGCCATCTGCCGGCCGAAGCGTTGCAACTCCTCGAACTCGCCGGAGCGGATCGTGACGCCGACAACGCGGCTTTGAGGCGAGAGCCGCGCCAGCAGCGGCAACTGCACCTCGATGGCATGTTCACTCGCGTGGGCCGCCGCATCGAGTTCTAGCCCTTCGACCGACTCGGCCAGCAGCCGGGCCAACTCCGGATCGGAATCGAGAGAACCGCCCGGCAACTGCCAGACGCGGTGCGGGGCCACGGCCCACTCGACGCCATCCGGCTGGTGTCGCGGCGCAAGCACGATGATTTGCCGGGGAAACTTCACGCGGCTGAAAACCTCGGCGGCCAGCCGGCCCGAGTAGATCCAGCCGGCGTGCGGAACCAGGGCCGCCGCCCAGCGACCAGGTTCCGGCTTGTGCGCGAACCACTGGTCGAGCGTGCGTTCGATCTCTTCGGCGCGGCCCGGATAAAACGCGCCCGCGACCGCCGGCAAGCGCGTCTCGCCGCCGCCACTCGATTTGGGAACGTTCGTGGCCGCGAACCGCTGGATGGTCGAACGGACGGCCAGGCTGAAGAGCAATCCGCGGGCCTTGGCGGGCGACCGCAACAGGCGGGCGGCCTCGGGCAAGAGCTCTTCGGGCGCCGCTTGCGGGTTCCAGGCCAGCGCCCAATGGCTGGCCTGGACCACCAGCAGGGCACGCTGGCGAGGTTCGATGCCTTGCAACTGCGGCGCGGGGAACGAGCCGTGCATGGCCGCGTCCCAAAGGACCGTCAGATCCAGCGCAGTCGCGGAGACCGCCTCGGGGCGCACGCCGCTGCGCCGCAAGAGATCCGCGGCAGCCTTGGTTAGTTCGAAGAGCGTCGCTTGCAGCGGCATCCCCTCCAGGATATTGACCTGGCTGCAATCGATGCGTTCGGGGCGGCCGGGGAGTTGCAGCGAGAGCACGACGGCCTGCACACCGCCGTCGAAGGCCTGCGGGGCGTAGTAGGCCGGCGTCGCGCCGATCAGCATCGCCTGCAGGTTCTGGCGGCAGATATCGGCCAGCACCGCTACGTCGCTGGGCATGGGACCCCGCCGCAACGCCGCCGCAGCCAGCACATCAACTGTGGCGTCGTCTGCTTTCTCCGACTCCAGGGCATCCGCCAAAAGCGTCTTGACTTCACCTTCGATGGCATGTCCCTGGAAGGTCATCAAGTCCGCGTCTGCATCCTGCCAGGCATCGGCAGGCAGGCCCGCCTTGTGGCAGACCTGTTCCAGGAATCCGCGCGCGTCCAGATGATGCTCGACAGCAACGCCCGGAAGCAAGAGTCCCTGGCGGGCGCCCTGAGCGATCTTCAGGCCGTGCTTGCCGATGACCACCGCGTCGCGCCGCGCGGAACCTTGGGCCAGGACAGGCTCCAATTTCCCCAACAGCCAGACGTCGATCTCGAGATACGGCAGCTCGACCGCCGATATGGGCGGAAAACGCCGGTCCTCTTTAGCGACGGCGACTGCCGCGTGTTCGATGGCCCGGCAAAGCGGCGCGGCGCGGCCCAGGGAACCGCAACAGCTCCGCAACACGCCCGCCCGCTTGAGCGTCACGAATGCGCCGGCCACCGGAAGGCGGGCAAGATCGGCCAGCGTTTGGCTGAGCGGAGCAGGCGTCTGGCCGAGAACCGCGGCGATCACGCGGCGGCCCGCCGCCCGGAAAACAAGGCGGTCCTGATCGGCAGTCAGCGCGAAATCCTCGATACCGGCGGGGGACGAACTTCCAACGTGCGGGGCAGGAATCGTGGGGCATGAGGCGGAATCACAATTGGTCGGCGTGTCGCTTTTCGCCGCGGCATACGCGGCGATGCGGACCGGTTGGCGGCGCGCGCCCCAGTCGCCCGGCCTGTCGCCAAAACGCCCGGCGATTGCCGCCCCGCAACCGCGGCAACGGTCCTGTTGCAAGGCGTAGACGTTCAGGTGGTAGCCGTCGCGCTCGATGAGCACTTGCCCACACTGCGGACAATACGTGCTCTGCCGGGCGCGATCGCTAATGTTTCCCGTATAGACATAGTGCAGCCCGGCCAGTTTGGCGATGTCATGGGCGCGCGCCAAGGTGGCGGGCGGCGTAGCCGGCACGTCTTGCATGCGGAAGTCAGGATGGAAGGCCGTGAAATGCAGCGGCACGTCGGGACCCAGGGCCTCGGCCAGCCACGCGCACATGCGTTTCAAATCGTCGTCGCAGTCGTTCTTGCCGGGAATCAGCAGCGTGGTCACTTCCAGCCACACGTTCGTCTCGCGCGCCAGCCAGCGCAGCGTGTCTTTCACCGGGGCAAGTTGCGCGCTGGTCTGCTCCCGATAGAAATCCTCCGTGAAGCCCTTGAGGTCCACGTTTGCCGCGTCCATCGCCGCAAAGAACATCTTGCGGGCCAAGGGCGTGATGTAACCAGCCGTCACCGCCACGGTCTTGATGCCTTCCGCGCGGCAGGCCACCGCGCAATCCATCGCATACTCGGACCAGACCACCGGGTCGTTGTAGGTGAACGCTACGCTTCGGCAGCCCAACTGCCGGGCAGCCCGGGCCACGGTTTCCGGATCGGCCTTCTCGCCCAGCGCGTCGACCTCCCGCGACTTGGAAATCTCCCAGTTCTGGCAGAACTTGCAGGCCAGGTTGCAGCCGGCCGTGCCAAACGAAAGGACCGAACTGCCCGGATAGAAGTGGTTCAGCGGTTTCTTTTCGATCGGGTCGATGCAGAAGCCGGAACTGCGGCCATAGGTCGTGGTGACCATCTGTCCTTGGCGGTTTTGGCGGACGAAGCAGAAACCCCGCTGGCCCTCGGGCAGGGAGCAGCCACGGGGGCACAGGTCACAAACGACCTTTGAAAAATCGTCGGATTCATGCCACCACCCACCTAGCTTTACCCCATCGGCAGTAGCAGCGCTTTGCGGCGGAAGAACGGTAGTTCGCGACATGATCGGGCCCTCGATCCAAAGACTCTATTGTAACGCACGGGGCATGGGGAAAGAAAGTCGTCCCGCGCCCTAGCGAACGGCCTTGCGGGGGTGTATCCTGATTACCAGGAAACCCGTTTGGAGCCTATACCATGAAGTTCTCGGTTCTGTTCGCTTGTGTTATTTCTCTTTCGCCCTGGTTGACAGCCTCGGCTGCTGAAAAGCCGGCCCCGGCCAATGAGCCATTCTTGGGGCAGCTTTCGTTGCCCAAGGCGACAGCCTACCTGGATGCCGGCGCCCACGCGCACGAGGATAAGTGTTTTGCCTGCCACAGCACATTTACCTATTTCGCGGCCCGGTCGGTGATCGGCACGATGACGTCTACGCGTCGCCAAACGCGGCAGGCCCTGGAAGAATTCGCCACCAAGCTGGCCGGAGAGAAGCTCAACCCTCGTGACACTCCGCAGCTTCGCGTGTCCGAAACGGTGCTGGCGGCAGCAGTGCTCGCCCAGGATGATGCGGCGGGGCAAGGCAAACTCAGTCCCCCGACGCGCAAGGCACTGGACCGCACCTGGGAATTGCAGCGCGACGACGGCGGCTGGAACTGGATCAAGCACAATGAACCGCCGTCGGGAATCGACGATCACTTCGGCGTGACGATGGCAGCCATCGCCGTAGGCGCGGCGCCGGACCACTATGCCGACACGCCGCCGGCCCGCAAGGGCCTGGAGGGCATCCGCCGTTACCTTCGCGCGCACCCCGCGGCCAACATGCACCAACGCGCGATGCTCCTGCTGGCAGCCGCGTACGTGGAAGACCTTCTCACAAGCGAGCAACGCAAACAGTCGATAGCCGACCTGTTCGCCTTACAGCATGCCGACGGCGGCTGGGCGATGCCGGCCTTGGGCGACTGGAAACGCGAGGACGGCGGGACCCTGGACCGCACGGCGAGCGACGGTTACGGCACGGGCTTCGCGATCTATGTGCTGCGGCGCGGCGGCCGGGTTGCCGCCGATGACCCACGGTTGCAAAAGGGCTTGCTCTGGTTGAAGACTCACCAACGGGCCAGCGGTGACTGGTTCACCCGTTCGCCGCACAAGAGCGACGAGCTAAGCACGTACGAGGGCACGGCCTATGCGATCCTGGCCTTGAACGCATGCGGGGCCATGTCGACACAACGCAACGGATCCAAACAGTGAACGTCCCCAGCGACCCTGCGATTATACCGCGAGCGGGCAGAAATCAGCCGTTGGAGTTCCGGCTTTAGCCGGCTTCTTGCCGGGATCGCCGCCGACCATGAGTACATGGTGCCCGGGCGGAACTCCAACGGCTCATTTCCACCCGCGCAAACTATAACCACACGGGCGTAAGGCGTAAGGAACCAAACCATGCCAACGCGAACAACCTGCCGGACTATTCTCTTGGGCATGCTCTTCCCCTGCGGCCTGATCATCGCGCTGGGGGCGGAACCGGCCAAACTCAAGCCGGCCGAACCAGCCAAGCCATCGCCGTCGGCCAAGACCGTCGTGCCCGATCCGCGGCAGACGGGCGGCGAACCGGACGGCGTCGTACAGGTGGCCAACCTGGTCTATGCCGGCACGAAGAGCAGCCGCTGCTTTTCGGACCATTTCCTCGTGACCGCCGAAAAGGAAAGCGCCGTCTCCACCAGCCGCCGCTTCCATGCCGTGAAACTCAGCAGCGAAAACGTCTTCGAGTTCCCCCTGGTGGTCATGACCGGCGAGGGCGAGTTCCAGTTGACCGACGAGGAGCGGCAGAACCTCCGCCGCTATGTCGAACGGGGCGGTCTGCTCTTGGCCTCGGCCGGCTGCTCGTCGCCGGAGTGGGACCGCGCCTTCCGCCGGGAAATGGCCGGCGTTTTTCCCAAGCAGGAACTGCAGGCCATCGCCACGAGCCATCCGATCTTCCATACGGTCTACGATCTCCCCGCCACGGCTGTCGCGCATCGGCCCTTGGAAGGGATCACCATCGGTGGGCGGCTGGGCGTGATCTATTCGCAGGACGGCCTGAACGACTCGCACAACACGCCCGGCTGTTGTTGCTGTGGCGGGAGCGAAAACCCCAACGCCGTGCAGATCAACGTGAACATCCTGGCTTACGCGCTGACCTACTGACAATGGTACACGCCCTTTGGATCGCCCTCTTCACCGCCTTGAGCATCGGTTGCCGGCCGCTGCCGGACGTAGACCGCGCCAGCCGCCCGCTGACGGTCGTCGTCAGCGGCGATACGGCCGGCTGGATCGTGCCTTGCGGTTGCACCGCGAACCAGTCGGGCGGCCTGCCGCGGCGGGCAAGTTACTTGACCGAGATCGCCGCACAGTCCGACCTGATCGTAGCCGACGCGGGCGGCGCGCCGGGCGGCAAATCCCTTTACGATCGCCTCAAGTTCGAGGCCATCCTGCAAGGCGAACTGGCCATGGGCCTGGCTGCCCACAACGTGGGCGCGGCGGAAGCGGCCCTCGGCCCCGATTACCTCTGCGACCTTGTGCGGCGGCTGCACGTTCCGCTGGTTTCCACCAATGTCCGGCTCCGCGACGGGCAGCCACTGGCCGAACCGCTGCGAGTCGTCCAAGCTGGCGGCCGCAGTGTGGCAATCCTGGGCGTGCTCAGCCCCAAGTTCGCGGCGACCGGACTGCAGATCAGCCCACCACGCGAAGCCGTCTTGCAGGCCCTGCAACAGGCGGCTGGCCGTTACCAGGCGGCCATCGTACTGGCCTACGTGCCCGAAGAGGAATTGCAACCGTTGGCCGAAGGGCTGCCGGAAGTGGACGCGGTCGTCGGTGGTCCCACCGGCCAGCCGGTCGCCCCGCGGCATCTGGGTCCCACGCTCGCGCTCTCGGCCACCAAGCAAGGCAAGTTCCTGGCCCGGCTCGACGCCCCGGTGGACGCGAAGCAGCATTGGTCGGGCGGGATCGTCGAGCTTTCCGAGCGTTTCGCGGACGATCCGGCGCAAGTGGCCAACGTGGCGGAGTTTCGCAAGGAGCTCGGTCGTCGCGACATTGCGGCCGGCGACACGTCGTTTGCGTCGAAGTTGCCGATGAACGCCCCCCCGGAGTTTGCCCTGGCGGGCACCGCGAGTTGCCGCGATTGTCATAAGCCGGAGGCCAAGGCCTGGGACAAGTCGCGCCACGCCCGGGCCTGGAAATCGCTCGTGGAGCATGCCGCCCAGACCGATCCCGACTGCCAGCGCTGCCACGCCACCGGCTACGGCCTGCCCGGCGGGTTCCTCTCGTTGGGCCGCAGCCCTGCGCGAGTCGAGGTGGGCTGCGAGGATTGTCACGGTCCCAGCCGCGAGCACGTCCGCGATACGAAGATTCACACCGGCTATTTCGCCCAGGCAAAAAATCAATGCATTGCCTGCCACGATCGCGAGAACAGCCCCCGGTTCGAATTCGACGCCTACTGGGCCAAGATCAAGCACGGCAAGGAACACAAGAACGAGGAGAAGCGGTGATGAAGAGTACGCCCCGCGCACGCGTCTTTGCCCCGGAGGGGCAGTTGAGAATAGCCCGGGGATTTATCCCTGGGATCACGTCGCGAACATCGAGAGTAGTCCCGGAGGGACGATTGAGACGTGATTCCCGCGGTTGTTTCAATCGTCCCTCCGGGACTGCGCAAATTCATACGGCACCAGATCCCAGCGATAAATCGCTGGGCTATTATCAATCGTCCCTCCGGGACGGGCAAACAACTTCGCATACTCTAGTTTGTCTCTTCACTCTTTGTACCATCCTTCTCACCGCCGTCGCCCAGGCGGCCGATAAACCTAAACCTCCCGAGCCCGCCAAGACCCTGCCGTGGCTGTCGAGCATAGCCGAAGGGCAGCGGCGGGCGGCGGCGGACCGCAAGCCGATGCTGATCCGCGTGGGCGCGTCGTGGTGCGCGCCCTGCCGGAAACTAGCCGCCGAGATCGAAAAGCCGTCCGTCCAGGCCGAATTGGCGCGTTGGACACCGGTCTACTTGGATGCCGACAAGGCGGAGGAAGAGGTCGCCGAATTGAACGTGACCACGATGCCCGCCCTGCGGATCCGTACGATGCTGGGCGAGCCGGTGGCGGCTGCAGACACGATCCTTTCGGCCGAGGACCTGGTGAGCTGGTTGCGAAAGCAATATGAGGCTGCCTCGGCCGAGGCCGATGAGGTGCTGCTGACCGACGACGAGCCGGACGCCGCGGCCGTGGTGCGGCTGATACGGCAGTTCCGCCAACGGAACCCGGCCATCCGCGAGGCGGCGGTGCGGCGGCTGGCCCCCTATCCGCAGAAGGCCCGCGTGGAAGTAGTCCAGGCCTTCGCAGAAGGCGGCCTGGCACGGCAATTGGCCGCCTTGGAACTCCTGCGGCAGTGGCGAGCGCCGGTCGCGGACCTCGATCCCTGGCAGCCGCAAAGCCTCACCAAGGAGCGGCTGGCGGCCTTGAATTCCTGGGCGGAGAAGTTCAAACTGCCGGAGGGCGAAGCCAAGACTGTGCCAGGCGGCGAAGCCAAGACTGTTCCGGGCAGCAAAGCCAAGACCGTGCCGGGCGGCGAGGCCAAGACTGTGCCTGGCGGCGAAGCCAAGAAACTCGCGGAGCAGGACCTGGTGGAGGCCCGCCGCGACATCGACCGCATGCTCAAGGCCAATCCCGGCGACGTCGAGGCGATCCGCGATCGGCTGGCTGCCTGCGGTCCCGCCTTGCTGCCGGAGATCACGGCGCGGCTGAAAGAGACCGCGGCCGACGAGCTCCGCCAGCGACTCTGGGCGCTCCGCTATCGGCTGGTCGCCTCCGATTCACTCGTGCTCCGCTGGCCGGGCGGGCTGGAACGGCTGGCCGCCACCGATCCCCGCCGCCGTCAGCAGGCCGCCGACGAATTGGCCCGGCTGGCTACGGTCGCCGATCAGCCGCTGCTGGTCGAGTTGTTCAGCGACAACGACCCGCTGGTCCGCGAGTTCAGCCTGCGGGCCTTGCAGAACATCGGCGGCCAGGAGACGACGGCCGCGCTAGTGAAGTTGCTCGCCGATCCGGAACCGAACGTCCGCGCCGCCGTGCTCAAGCAGCTCGAAGAAAAGCCCGACGTGACGATCGTCCCCAAGTTGGCCAACTACCTCAAGACCGAGAAAGACGCCGACCTGGTAGTCCACGCTATCCGTTTCTTGCAGGCGGCGGGCGGATCGACAGCCACGCGGGCACTGATCCCCCTGCTCCGCCACGAGAGCTGGCAGGTCCGCGCCGAGGCCTGCGAGGCCCTGGGCAAGATCCGCGAGAACGACCGCTTCGGCAATAACGACGAGAGCGGGGAGAAGCTGCAAGCCGAGGTCTATGCCGCCATGTTGGACCTGTTGGGCGACACCGATGCCTTCGTGGTCAGCCGGGCCGTGGAAGGGCTTTCCCGCGCCGACATGGTGGTGGCTGTCGAGCCGCTGGTGCGGGCCGCCGGCAAGCACCCCGACCTGGCCCCCAAGATCGTGGCAATGCTTGCTGAGGGGCAGAAGATGCGGATCGCCGCCCTGTCGCACTTGCGCAAGTTCCGCAAGCACGACAATCCGCTGGTCCGCGCGGCGGCCATGGGCATGATCTTGCCTGGCGACACGGGCGACGAACTCGCGGTCGGTTTGCAAGACCCCAGCGACAAGGTCCGCATCGCTACGGCGCGGGTCTTGTTCCAAAGCATGGAGGGGCAGCGTTCGGCCTTCGCGCAGCAACTGCGGCAGCAAGGCGAGGCCGGCGGTGCGGACGACCCGTTCGGCGCAGGGCCGATGGTATCGCCTCCTGCGGAGACATCCATCTTCAGTGGCGTCTTGAGTTTCTTCAATCAGAGCGAGCCGGCGGTCAAGTCGGCGCTCAAGAGCGTGCCGGCGCGCGATGATAGCAAGCTGGCGGAGAAAAGCGATGCCCCGAAGAAGCCTGGTGAAGAGAAGGCAAAGCCTCCCGAGCCCAAGGCGGCTGACGAGGACCCCTACGACGTCTGGTTGAAGGAGTATTATGCGGGAAAACGCCGCCCCCGCTGGGCGGTTGCACTGATCGGACCACTGGAAAAGATGCTGCCCTCGAAGAACGTCGACGAGCGGCTGGCGGCGGCCCTGGCCCTGGTGCCCTTGGGCAAGGCCCAGGTTGTACTGCCGCTGTTCTACGAGGCAGCCAGGTCCGACCCCGCGAAGTATCGCGAAGCGGCGGAGGTCTTGCGCTGGCTCGTCTGGCAAGAACGGCTGCCGGCCTTCCGACAACTGCGTGCGATCGCCGCCACGCCCGAGGCCGTGGGACACCTGGTCGAGTCGATGGCCGAGGTCCGCGATCGGCGGGCGGCCGCGCTCTTCTGGGAACTGCTGGCCGACGCCAAGACCGTCCCCCAGCAAGGCGGGGCTATCGAGGAGGGCCTGCTGAGCGTACACGGCATCAACCGCTGGTATTCCAGGTCCGATACGCAATCGGCAGCCCTGAAGAAAGCGCTCTTGGAACTGGGCCGGCAGGCCAAGCCGAAAGCGGCCAGCGGCAGCGACTTGCAGCGGCTGGTGGCGCTGGGCCTCTTAGCCTATGCCGATCCGGGCGAAGCGGTACAGGTGGCGGAGAAGCTGCAAGCCGACACGACCGTGGGGGCCGCCTTGCGGAACGACGCCTTCCACGTCATGCTCGTGACCGCGCCGCCCAAGGACGCCGTTCGCGCGGCGCTCGCCGCGATCGCCGGCAAGGACGCCGCGCGGCGGAAGATGGCCCTCGGCTATCTCGTTTACGGTCCCAGCGAGTTCTACTCCGTGCGCAACACGATTACCGTTCCAATCAACTCGGAGGGGCGGAGCGTGCGCTCGGGAACGCCGATCGTGCCCAAGCCGCCGGAAGGTTTGCCGATCAGCCAGGTCGTGCCCCTGCTGGACGATCCGGACCCGGCCGTGGCCGCCGAGGCCGGCTACCTGCTGGCTTTGATGGGCGAAGCCCGCGGGCTGGAACCGCTCCTGCGCTACGCCCAGCAGCAGGGCAAGAGCGACTCGTCGCTGCAACGGCTGGCGTACCGCGCGATCGCCGTCCTGGACGATTCCAACCAGATCTCGCTGCTCAAGAAGATCTACGCCGGGCTGAGCCAGTACGAGGTCTCCGAGTTCTATTGGACGATCCGCATCATGACCGGTCCGGAGATTTTGAAATTTCGTAAGCAGATCCGCGACGAGGTGGGCATGAATCAGTTACAATAGCTAAGAACATCAGACCCCTTTCCCAAATGAGGTAAAACATGAGCAGGCGACAATCACCATTATCCCTCAATCGCCGTCAATGCTTGCAAGCCGCAGCCGGCGCCGTCGGGGCACTGGCGCTGCCCGGCGTCGTCCGGGCTGCCCAGCCGCAGGTCGAACGCGCTGCCGTCAAGGGCAACATTCGTCATTCATTGGTAACCTGGTGCTTTGAGCCGCATTGGCATTTCGACGCACTCTGCGGGATCGCCGCCCAACTTGGCTGCAAGAGCGTCGAGTTGTGCCCGCCCGAGCGTTGGTCCACGCTCAAGAAGCACGGACTGGCATGCGCGATCGCGACCAGCCATTCCTTTGTGCAAGGGATGAACAACCCGAAGTACCAGCCGGGCTGCCTGGAGATACTGAGGAAGCAAATCGATCTGTGCGCCGACGCCGGGGTCAAGACGGTTATCACGTTCACGGGCTACGCCGACGATAGCGGCCCATGGGCCGGCGGCGACGCTCCGGATCGAAGCAAGCTGCCGCCGCAGCGTGCGAAGATCGACCCGGAAACCGGCGCCGCGAACTGCGTGGCGGGGTTCAAGCAGATCGTGGGCTACGCGGAGAAGAAGAAGATCAACCTGGCCATGGAAATGCTCAACTCGCGGGACGGCAGTCATCCCATGAAAGGCCACCCCGGCTACCAGGGCGACCATATCGATTACTGCATGGGGATCGTCAACCGGGTTGGCTCTCCGCGTTTCGGCCTGTTGTTCGATCTATACCACGTGCAGATCATGGACGGCGACCTCATCCGGCGGATCCGCCAGTGCAAAGAGGCCATCAAGCACGTTCACACCGCCGGCGTTCCGGGCCGCGGTGAATTGGACGACAATCAGGAAATCAACTACCGCCCCTGCATGAAGGCCCTGCTGGAGATGGGCTACCAGGGCTTTGTCGGGCACGAGTTCATCCCGCAGCGGTTGGATCCCTTGGCTGGCCTTAGCCAGGCGATCCGGGTTTGCGACGCGTAGGCCGGTTGATGACTGACCGGGTCTTGACCATCGCCCACCTGCCACGGCACATTCCCGAGCGCGAGTGCCGCACAATCGCCGCGAAAACCGGCTGGGACGAAAGCTGTTTTGCCGTCGAAGAGGTAAAGAACTCGCGCGGGCCAGGCAACGTGGTGATGATCGAACTGGAGATGGAAAACGTTACGGAGGTCTTCAGCGGCTTTGGGCAGATGGGCGTCAAGGCCGAAAAGGTGGCGATGGAGCCGCTCGACGAGGCCCGGGAGTATCTGGCTGCCGGTGTGCCGGTCGGCAAGCATCTGGCCGATCAACTCATGCTTCCCCTGGGGATCGGCGCCTGGCGCGGTTCCGGCGGCGGCGTCTTCCGCACAATGGCCCTCTCCCGCCACGCGGAAACGCTCCTCGACATCCTCCGCCTGTTCCTGGAGATCGAGTGCCGCGTGGAACGCGACGGCCACGACGACTGTCTGGTGCATATTGGCTGAGCACTTCATGGAGTCAGAAAAAATCGCTTCCAGCGGCATTTCTTCCGCCTCGGCCGCTGCGGCCAACCCACCGTATCGAGTCAGGCAGTGGTGTAACCGCTTGAAAAAATGGACCTTTTGGAGTTTTTGCGGCGATTTTCTACGTCTATGGGCGTATTCGGTTTCCCCTAAAGGTCGTTGCTCGCACAGCGGAAACTGCGGGAATTCGATCGCTTGACACTCTAATGATTGTTTCGGCACAGCCATAGGCCGTGGCCACTTTTGTGCCATTCTGTGCCATTTCCTGGCCACTTTGTGCCATTCTGAGCCACTTTGTGTCATATGTGTTCATATGTATCGTACATGAGGGTTGGCCACGCGCCATTCTCTTGCAGCTATGTGATTGCAGAGTCATAAAAATAATTAATTGCTGCGGCGGCAAGTGCGGCCGTTCGCGACCGTTGTCCGGGCCGTAGGTGGGTCGAGGTACGAGACCCATGTCCCCGCCACTTGGCCAGGTTCCGCGCAGCCGCCGGCGCGGACGCCGACTTGCCCAAGTCGGCACCCGCGCACTACGAATGGCCCCCGGTTCGCTACGCCGGGGGCCGGTTAAATTGTCAAAGAACAAATACACGCGCAGAGTATTCAGCGGTGGCTGAATCTTCTTCAGCGCGCTTTATACCCACATAATACGCAAGAACTGTCGCCACCATTTGCGCGCGGCGCGGACTTGCGCTGCAAGCCCAGCGCGTTGCCCGGCATGAAGGCCGGCCCGAATGCCGGCTCAAGCCGCAAAAGGGGCTTGGTCAAATCCTTTCGCAGCATTCTCTACCCTAATAATACGACGGCCGCAGGAGAATCATTTGTGGAATTTCGCAAATTTTCTTCCGCCGATTGCAGTCCCGCTCGGGCGTTCGTAGTCCCGGCTTTAGTTCCCGCTCGACAGTGCGTCGGCCGATGACTGAATCCCGGACGCGTCACGGCAACCATGCCGAATTTTCACTATTCCCATTCTTGCCACAGGTCAGGTAAAATGGCCGTGCTGACTGCCACGCGGCTGATCAGCATGGTTTCTCGGCCTTTCGCACGCGAAGGCGACCAAGCATTCCGCTACTAGACAGATTCCCCAAGGACTAACGACATGAACATTATCATTCTCGTGGCGATCGGTGTGGCATACACCGCATTTGTGGCATTAGTCTTCTCGGCGCTCACCTTGTTGCTGGGCATGGCTTTCCAGAGTTTTTCGGTCTCCGGTCCCGAGGACTGGCATTTTTTCGATTTCTACAAGCGATATCTGATTGTCGCGGCCGTCTACGTTTGCGTTACGATCCCTCTGGGCTGCATGTGTTGGGGCATTCCGGGCATCGGGGCCCTTGCCATCGCGTACAAATTTGTTTTCGATGCCGGCTGGACCCAGGCCCTGGTAATGGGCACGGCGGGTGGGCTTGTCGCCCTGGTGCTGTTCGTCCTGATGTGGAGGGTCATTCTGACGCCGTTGGGACTTCTTGCCGGCAACTGAGCCGATTTGATGAGAAGCCAGCGGGGCGGAAAAGGTGTCGGGAAGTCCCTGCAAACCATACCAGTTCATCCACTTTTTGGCTATCGATCGGCCTTTGGACAAGAAGCAATTGGCATATATGCGGCAACAGTCCAGCCGCGCGGAGATTACGGAGTGGGAATTCACTAATGAGTACCACTTCGGCGACTTCCGCGGCAACGCCGAGGAAATGCTCCGCCGCGGCTACGACGTCCACCTGCACTACGCCAACTTCGGCATCCGGCGGCTTATGTTCCGCTTGCCGGGCGGCCTGCCCTGTGATCGCAAGCTGTTCGAAGCATTTCAGCCCGACGATGGAGTTGCTTGGCACGCCGACAAGAAAGGCCCGGGCGGCATCCTGGAGATCAACCCGGAAGGCGATGCCGACTCTTTCGACGAACTTTTCGAAGTCGAAGGGTTGCTCAATGAGATCGCGCCGATCCGCGACATGCTCATGGCGGGCGACCTGCGACCGCTGTATCTCGCCTGGCTGGCCTGCCCTACCGAGGACGAGGCCCTGGAGCCGCCCGTTCCGGCAGGGCTGGGCGAAAAGAACGGTCCGCTAGAGGAAATGGCCGCGTTCTACGATATCCACCAGGACTTGATCGCCGCCGCTGCCGAGCAATCGCCGCCATTGTCCAAAACCATCGACGCCGGCGCGGCGACCAAGGGCTGGATCGCCCAACAGTCGCCGGACGACTTGCGGGAGTTGGTGGAGCGGTTATTGGCCGGCAACGAGCGCGCGATTCGGGCGGAGATCCTCGCCCGCGTTCGCGCCGAGGCGCCGGCGGTTGGCTGGCCGACGGCCGAGCCGACGCGGACCTTGGGCCAATTGCGCCAGTTGGCCGCTGGCGTGGGATCGCGACGGGTTGCGCGGGAGAAGAAGGCGGTGGAGGCCGCCCGCCAGAAGCGGTTGAAGAAAATCGCCGCCGACCCCGACAAGCTTGTCGCCGAGGTCCGGAAATTGGTGAAGCTGCGATCGACCAGCGAATACGAGCGAGCAGCCCGGGAGCTTGCCGACTTGCGCGAGGCCCTGGGGCCGGAAGCGGGCCCCCCGCGCGCCCGGGCGGTCGCCGAAGAACTCCGCCGCGCCAACCCGACGCTCAAGCTGCTCGTTGCCGCGCTGCGGAAGCAGGGATTGTTGGGGTGAACGACCAACCGTTGAACTGGAAGACGCCGCGAACGATTTTCGTGAACTCGATGAGCGACCTGTTTCACGAAGATGTTCTCGAGGACTTCATCGCTTTGGTCTTCCGCGTTATGAAAAGGGCAACCTGGCATCAGTTTCAGGTGCTCACCAAACGGGATGAACGCTTAGTCGAGTTGGCGCCACGGCTTCCATGGCCAACCAATGTCTGGATGGGCGTGTCAGTGGAGAACGCGCGGGCAAAGTACCGCATCAAGTCCCTGCAGGCCATACCGGCGGCGGTTCGCTTCCTCTCCATCGAGCCGCTCCTCGAATCGTTGGGCAGCATCAACCTGACCGGAATACACTGGGTCATCGTCGGTGGAGGATCCGGTCCGGGCGACAGGCCCATGGAAGAGGCGTGGGTGCAGGAAATCAAGACGCAGTGCGAGACCGCCAACGTGCCGTTTTTCTTCAAGCAATGGGGAGGCGTCAACAAGAAGAAGGCCGGCCGTCTGCTGGATGGGAAGACTTGGGAAGGAGTGCCGGTAACCGTGTGACGTCATGGCGGGCTGGGCGCTCACTGCCGTCACTGGCGGCGATCCAGCAGACGGCGCGGCTCGCGAACGAGCGCGTCGGCCACGATCGGCCCTCTGCGAGCGATGCGACGCGCCACGCCGTCAAGGCGGTGCAGCTTCCGGGCCGCGGCGGCGGCTACGGCGGTGGCGGCACTGGTTGACGCCCACCAAGCTTCTTGGCGCAACCTCTGTCTTCTGCTTGATGGCCAACTCACCTCAGCGGCAGGCGCAAGACTTGCGACGCATACGCGCGGACCGCCGCTCGGAACCGCGACCACGCTGGTTCAGAGCGGAGCGCTGCCAGCATGGCGACAATGCGCTGAGCCAGAATGATCGCCTTTTCCGCAGGGGCCTTCTGCTGAAACGCGCGTTCCCGCAAGTTGTAGTCGGCCAGGTTCCGCCGACGCCGCAGCAACTCCAGTCGCTCGCCCGCCTGCTGGCCGACGCTCTCCTGGCACTCACTCAGGCAGAACTGCACCTTCCGATGAGCTTCCGCCGAATCGGGCAACTGGATGCCCACATCGGCAAGCAACTGCACGGCCACATGGAACGCCCCATAGTAGGCGCGGCTGGCGGCGGTACGGTGCTTTGCCTCGGAACTCCCTTCGGCAAGCTCGGTCGCGAGGTCGATGAAATCTTGGCCGACCATGGCTCGGATCAGTCATCCATCAAGGTGAACCAGCGCGACAGGCGATTCTCCACCATGCGGTCGCACCAGCGTTCTTCTTTCGCCACCGTCTCCTCAACCGTCCCTTGCGGCACGGCCTGAACGATAATATGCGTCCATTGGTCCAACTCCGGATCCTCGGCCACGTGCAAGGCGATCGGGTCTCCGAACAGCTCTCGCGAGATCGCGATCACCTGGGGAAGTTCACTCGCGATTCCCAGCCGCTCAGCGGTTTGCAGAACGTCGCGCGGAATCGCGACCTCCGGCGGCGCAAGGCCCACATCTTGGGCAGTCGTGTCGTTCGTCGCTTGGGCGGTCATGTATTTCCTTCTCCTCGTTGAGGACGCGCACCATGTATGTGGTTGTTCTATTATCGCACCAAGTAGTGCGTCCAGCAAGATTGATTGAGGGAACGCACCGCAACTGGTCCCTAAATCGTGGGACGGTCCCAACACGGCGCGGGCCGAGACCGGCCGCACTTGTTTCGCCCGATGGGTTGAGAAACTCGGATTGACGCCCTTACGGGCTTTCGGCCGGCAAGGTCTCGCTGGATTACCTCGTGACGGGGATTAAGCGGTTCCCCGCAGGGGTCGGGCGGTAAAGATTACCTGGTCAACCCAGTTGACCGAACTGGGCGGGTGTCGGTGCCCTGGAGGCGTTGCTGCCGGATCGCTGGGTGGCTGCCCACCCCGAGCATCGCTTGGAGCAGCGGGAGGAAGAATCCCGCGAAGCCCAAGCCCGACGAAGACGCAAGCGGGCCGCACGTCGGCTTGCCGTCGCCCAGTAGGTCATGCTGATTCTGCGCTCACTCGCCTGACGCTTTGCCGCCAATGAACAGATCGAATCGGGCTGTTAGTTATTCGCTCACCGTGCCATAGCACTTGCCCGTTGAAGCTTTGACAAGGATGGCACGCGGACCGAGCGCTCGCATTTCCGTCTCGGGCGTCTTGAAGGAGACCAGGTACTCGTCTCCTAGTTTGGTGATCTCCGTGGGCTGGCCCCAATCTTGTTTGGCTTTCTCAACGAATGCCATCGCCAATTCTCTCGCCTTGGCCTCGCTTATCGGGCCAGTCGAGGCTGTGGGGGCCGTTGCGGATTTCTTCCTCGCCTCCCCTTCTACCGCCTTCTCCGAGGACGCCTTCGTTTCACCGGCTTTCAATGCCCGCCGGATCTCCTGCTGCGTGAGTTCGGGGCTCCAGGCAACCGCCCGAGCGGCCTTCTCGTCGCCGCCTGCGGGACGCCAGGAAATGCCGATTCGCACGGCCTCCCAGGGCCCCGCCGGGACCGAGACTCCGAAGGTTGCCGAGGTCTTGGGAGCGAAGTCTAGGTCACCGTCCCCCCAACCGCACCACCCGATCGGATGCGCCTGCCATTTTCCGGCCTGTTTCAACTCGATCCGGTACATGGGCCTGATCTGGCCCTTGGGGATCGGCGGGCTGAAGGAATCGGGCCGGTAGCCGAAAAATTGCAGCGTCTGCGTGCCGGGGTTCGTAACCTCGACCGCCAGCGAAAACCCGCTTGCTTCGCCTTTATTCTGGCGTCCCGCCAAGTGCAAGCGTAGCTCGGGGGGCTGCTGCTTCGCGGGTTGCTGGGGCGTGGGACCATCCTTGGCGCTAGGTTGTTTGCCGGGCGGAGACTCCGCCAAGGCGAGACGAAGACTCAACAAACAGGCCGTAATCATTAGTGCAAACCGCATGAATCGGCAATACATAGGTCACCTGAGTGAAGGTTCGACGCATGAAAGAAACTACGTTGATATGGACGCCGGACGCGGGCAAGAAGTTCCCGGCTGCCAATCGCCAGCCGCTTAGGCGATGACAATTCTTTGACGGTAACCCATCTCCGGCGTCACTCCGCAGTGCTCGGCCAGCAGACGAGCCAGGGAACCGCCGCGCGGCAGGCCTCGGGTACCCTGTTTCAAGGCGGAGTCAGTTGTCGACCACTTCTCGCCGGGCGCGCCGTCGATGGCCGCCGCCGACACCGCCCAGCAGAGGATCCGCTCCGCCGCGAGCGGCTTCCGCGGGCCGCTGCAAACCGGCGGCAGGCCGGCAAACGGAGGGCGCGAGACGCCGCTGCCGTGGCCGCCCTTTGATATCGTATTTTGCGATATCAAAGACGTAAAACTCTTGTTGCGTAAGCTGATACGCGAAATCCTCAGGAAACCGCGCGCGGTTGCGGGCGACCTGTTCGTTCAGCCGCATCGTCGCCACCCCATAGAGCCGCGCCAGGTCGGAATCGAGCATCACCCGCTGCCCGTGTACGATGCGGCCAGATTCTGGATTGCGTAGGGCTGCACGAGGGCGGTGGTCGGTCGTTTCTTCAGCCCTTTCTGCATCCGCCAAACTCGGCGTCCCGTGTCATGGGAAGAAGAGACGGTTCAGCCAGGAGACCAGCACGTCAACCTGCGCAACATTCGGATCAAGAAACCGCGCCGTTATTGCCGTGCCAAGCGGTTTGCCCGGTTCCTTCTGCCACGCGAGCCATGTGTGAATGATAGCCTTGGGTTCGGTAACCGCACTGAACCGCCGTTCTCCCTCCGGAATAGTCGCAACACTGGATTGCACGTGCTTGAAAAGGTGGCCTTCCTGCGGAACGAGAAAGCGGAGAAAATCTTCCAGGATTCCACTGGTCCGGTTATCGGGCATGATCCAAATACCCACTCGCGGCAGCAATGTCCCCGCGGGCGGATCGAGGATCGTGCCGTCCGGCGCGGGGTCTGCCGGAACATCTTGGTATCCCACGTCGATAAGTCGATCTCGCAACGAGTGCCAGCGCGCATCCACGTTGGTATCGGCGTCAATCACCACGCCGACAATGTCGCCATCCTCACTCGCCTTAAGCCGTACGGGGATGCTCTCCAGGAGCGTGTCGACGCTGCCGTGCGGCTTCACCTCGTCGAGATGGGCAACCCCGCGATTTCCGCAGATATGCTTGAGAACATGCTCGTCATCGGTACCTTCCACCAGGAGAATCTTCCAGCCTGCCATCAACGCACCTCGATCCGATCGCGGGTCGCCACCGCTAGTTCGTCCTCACGGAAGAGCGTTGGGATGATGTCTTCGCCCTTGCGGGAAAGACGGACCAGCGCCCCTTCCTCCGGGACCTCGGCGGCTGCCTTCTGAAAGGCCTCGATGGAGTCCCAGCTATGCGACGTGGCAAAGACCTGGACGTCCAGTTTCTGCGCCAGACTGAACACGGTTCGCCAAACATCCAACTGGACCCTATGGTGCATCCCGTTCTCGAACTCGTCGATAAGGAGCAGACCATCCTTGGCATTCACCAGAGACAGCACGATACCGAAGAGCCGATTCAGCCCGTCGCCGAAGGAACGTAGCGGAACCGGCCGAGCGACGTTTGCCGAACGCACGATGGCGGTCCGCGGCTGTCGCGGTCCTTCACCGCCGACCATGGAGACCGCGGAAATCCCGGGGTCGATGATCCGCAGCGCCTCGACGACGTCCTTCTCACGATCCGATAGCGCGATCTTGTCCCACAACGCTCCAAGTGTCGCTGTCCGCTCGCCGCCATAGGGGCTGACGAAGATGCATGCCATTCGCGGTTCGTCCCCGAGCTCGGAGCGGAACGGCCGGGGCCGGTAAGAACCGCGGCGCAGATAGTCCAGGGTCCAGAGCCGCGTGGTACCGCCGATCTCGACCATCAAAGCGGGCACGCTTCCTTCCGGCTCTCCAAAGAGCTCCCCTTGTTGGCGAAGAACGAGTTTTCTGGCGCCGTCCGGCTCGCGCTCTTCGGAAACCCATTGAGTACGCAGCGTCAACTTCATTGGCCGCTGGCCGCCATTCGTGGAGATGACGATCGGCTCGTTGCTTTCCGAGAACTGCGGGAATCCGTTGAAGAGCGTCGATATCTGGAACAACCCCTCGGTGTCGATCGGCCGCCCCTGTTCTTCAAGTTCGCCGGTATCCTCTTCACGGTAATGAAGAATGTTGTTGATGACCGAAGGAGAAGCGTCGGAAGCGAGGATCCGGAGCGCCTCCAGAACGGAAGATTTTCCCGTATTGTTGCGCCCGGTGACCAAGTTCACCCGGCCAAGTCCCTTGATCCCAAGTCCACGGAACGCGCGAAAGCGTTCGATGTCAATCGTTCCGATTCTGAGTTTCATGGTCTCTCTCTTTTCCAAACGACTTCAGAACGCGCATTCTATCACGCTCAAGCGGGTCTTGAAAGTGTACTGAACGTCAATCTCATCACAAGAACCACCCCATGAGGGCTACCCCGTGCCGCCGTTCCGCGCGATCTTCGCGAACTACCCCGACATGGAATGCACGTTTGTCGACGAGAAGCAGGGCGGCGAGGCGTTTGAAGACATCGCCCGTTGGCCCTACGACGCGATCGTGCTGTACAACTACATGAAGAAACCTTCCAAGGCGGGTTTCGTGGCCTTCCTCGGCCGGGCGATTCACTGGTCGGCAGGGCGATGGTGATTCTAAATTTGCGCCCGGTGGGCTCTGAATTGAACTCGAACTGACATTGCCCACTTCAGTCGTCATCCCGTCGATGACGTCTCCACGAACACCGATTTCAGCGAGTTTCATGCTGGTCAAACGGACGATGCCCGTACCGGCCTCCCAGTCGTCCGGATGGATGCCGGCAGCCAGGAGTTTCATGCTGGTCAAACGGACGATGCCCGTACCTGCCTGATGTGGCACTACATACTGTATGTATTCTGCCCGAATTGCGCTTTCCTGCTCATCTTCCTGAGAGATACGCCGTGATCGGATCCCCGTATGCCGAACGAACTTGCGGGGGAGGGAGTCGCCAAGCCAGGCGTTTTCCAGGACCCACGGCGGCTCGTACGCGGCAATGGCGGAAATGCCAACGCTGCCAGTACGAGCCCCCATAACCCGCAGGTCTCGGTTATGCCAACTCGTCCTGTGGAATCGGAGAGATTCCCCACTAGAGCGACGCTGCTGTGGATTGCTGCCCCTGCTCCTCCGGCTGCTTCAAGCGAATCAGGGTCCGCCCCTCCTGGCGATCGGCGCTGAAATGGACAAGGACGGGAACTTCGTCGTTCGTCAGATTGTAGAGGCCGGTCTCCATAACGATTGCGTCGTTGCCTTCCATCTTCACGGCCACGCGCTGCGTTTTCTTGTCGACGGCGCCGATGATGGGAATCACCTTGTCGGCAAGCGCATCGTGGAGATTTCCGCGGATGACGCCGTCCTTGTTGACGGCAAGTTGGATGACCTTGTCGGTTTGGGTCTGTGTTGGTTCGGTAATCACCGCGTACACTCCCAAAGGCAACCACTCTTCGTTCTGCGCGGTCTGGCCGGAATCGGCGATCTGCTCGGCCTCCGTATAGTACTGCTCGGCCGTAGCCACGGGCTGATCGCCGTAGTAGACAGTCTCATCCTCGTACGTCACGTTGCCGCCGTAGTCGTAATAGGCGCCCTCACCGCTGCAACCACAGTAGCTGCCTGCCGTGCCCCAGCCCCACGCGGCCCAAGCCGTGGCCGCCATGGCCCACTTGCCCGGCCACCAAGCGCCGGGGTAACCGCCGTACCAGCCCGGCGCGAAGGCACCCCAGCGGGTATAGGCGCCATTGACGGCGGTCCAGGCCTTGCCGCCGACGAACTGCCCATTGACAAAGGCCGCGCCGCGGCCGGCCGCGACCACGTTTCCGCCCGGGCCACGAATACCGGCAACGCCACCAACACGAGCGACGCCTCCGGCGGCGACCCCGCCGACAGCGGCCGCAGCGGTATAGCCCCACTGATTCCGGGCCGCAGTTAGCGAGCCACCTTGCCGATAACCCGACGAGTCGGCATATCCACCGCGCACATTGGCAATCGAGTTTCCGGCAGCATCCCTTGCGCCGGATACGCTGCCCGCTCGAACGGCCGAGTCCGTTCCATTCGTAGCGCCGCGGAATCCGCTAGCGCGGCCGGCTTCGGCACCACCAGCGGTCTGTATTCCTGATCGCGAACCACCCGCAACGGCAGCGCTGTCGCCTTTGCTGACGCCAGCGATACCCGAGCCTTTGGCCGCGGTATTCCCACCCGGACCTTCAACTTTAATGGCTGCGCCCGCGCCACCGACATTCGCGCCGCCTGGCGTCGTTCCCGACCCGGCGCCGCCGGCAATGGTGATGGTCGAGCCGCCCGGAGTCGTGACGGTTTTCGACTGGATGCCTTGTCCACTACTGGGCAATTGACCCGCTGTCGGCGGGTTGGAGCTTCGCGCACCAGCCTGTCCTTGTTGAGGAAGATTCAAGAAGTTGCCGACCTGACTCTGACTGGGCCGCTGGAAGGACTGTGGCGATTGAAATGCTGCCCGACCTGAGGCAGGAGGCCCGGCCACGCCGGGGCCACCCGCAGCCGCTCCAGCACCAGGCCTATTGGCGGGAAGTTGGGCGGGACGATTGCCGGCAACCCCTTGACCGGTGCCCGGCCTGTTGGCCGGGAGTTGGGCGGGACGATTGCCGGCGACCCCTTGACCGGCGCCAGCGGCAGGTCGAGCGGCGGGCCGGGCGGCCGCCGGCGACTGAGCCGGGCGATTCATAGCTGGTGCGGGATTCGCACGGCTCATGGATGGGCTGCGATTCATGGCCGGACTGGCCGCCGGGCGGGCCGCGGCTCCGCCGCCTCCTCCGCCACGCGCCCCACCACCTCCGCCGCCCCGTGCCCCGCCTCCCCCTCCGCCGCGTCCACCGCCGCGGGCGAAGAGGTCCGCTGTCAGAAGGGACGTTACTACCACGATACCGACGATCAAAAGCGTAGACTTCTTCATAGGATCACCTGTTCATTTGCTGTGCGAGTGTACTGTTGTTGCCGACCAAATCGTAGAACCGGGCATGCCTACTTCTTGACGCCGCCTTTGCGCGGCTTCACGGCGGCCTTACCCATTTCCTTTACCGGATCGCCGGCCGTCTTGCGGACCATTTTCACTTCATCGATATTGGGCATGAACTGTCCGTCCACTTTCCGACCGATTGACTTCCAGGTGAACGTGTTACCATCCACGATCGTGTAGACGTTGGTCGCGGAAGCCTTCCGACCATCCGGCAGAACCTGCTTAAACTTGACGACCCAGAAATTCTCGTGCTTCGACCAGGTGCCTTCACCAAATCCGCCGTCGGAATCGAACATCCAGGAACGGATCGTGCCGGCAGCGGGATCCCAACCAATGACCTGGGTGCCTTCAAGAGCGTCATTCGAACCAGGCTCCGAGATTTTGAAGGCATAAGTCAAGAACGTCTTGTTTTTCGTCCAGGTTACGGTAGCCGCGTCGTCCACTTCGGGACTGTCGTCGACCCAATCGCCGACGAGCCAGGCTAATTCCAGCAACTGTGAACTCGCAGCCTGGGCTTCGGGAACATCGGTTTCACGGACTGTATTCAGCTTCCATCGGCCACCCTCCTTCACGTCGACTGCGAGATAGGTCGATTCGCTTGGCGGTTCCGCAGGGCGAATGACCCGAACCGTGCCTTCCTCGATGGCCACCTGGGGCGACACCATGCGAATGGACGGGTTGATCACCTCGATGCGCACACCCTTGTTTTCCTTGAACAGTGATTGCATTTCCTTCTCGATGGCCTGCTTGCCCTGGAACCGCTGGCCGGCAGGGCTGATCCACTCGCCGGATTCGCTCCAGTGCGCGGCCACGGCCTTGGCATCACCGCGGTTGTAGGCGGCAACGTAAGAATCGATGGTTGCGCGAATCGCAGACTCCTCGGTCCCAGCCGCAGGTTTCTCCGCTTCCGCCGCTGAGCAGATTCGCAGAAGAAAGGCTGCCACCACAAACAACGACAGACAAACGCCCGCCGTTTGGCGTATGGGGTTGACAAAGTTACGGTGCATGGTCGTACTCTCCTGTGGGACTTTTGCCTAGGAACTTGATTATGATTGAAAGTCTGGGATAATTTCCAGCGGCAGGCGTGCAGAGCCGGAATGAACCCCGAGAATTTCATCCCTAAAACATACTACACAGCAGCGTCAACCACCAATCATTTTAATCAGCTACAATTCCATGGAGGGGTTTGACTCCGATACCAGTAATGCATTATACACGTGACGAGGCATTCACGATCGATCGCCGAAAAGTCGGAAAGCCTTATTTGACAACGAGTTGCAATCGTTCCATTTTGCTGCGTCCGCAACTGTACTGGTACCATCTCACCCGATTGTGTGTTGTAGTCCCAAGTCGACAAAGTTCGGTCTTCGGAGAATCCCCATGACCTGGCTTCAGCGCTACAAGATTCGCCACTACTTTGCCAACTCGATTTGGATAATGCCCGTGCTGAGCATCGTGCTGGCCCTCGCGGTGGTTCCGTTGCTTCACCATCTCGATCAGTCGTTGGACTGGGAGTCCGGCATCAATCCAGAAACCGTGCGGACGGTGCTGGAAATGATGGCCTCGTCGATGTTCACTTTCATCGTGTTCGTCTGCTCCGCCTTGCTGATTGCGGTACAGCTTGCCAGTACCCAACTTACGCCGCGAATCATCGCCCTCGTCTTCCGAGATCCAGTCACGAAGCTCTCCTTGACGATTTTCGTATTCACCTTTACTTTTTCGCAGGCGGTGCTGGTACGGATCAATACGGAAGTCCCCACACTTTCGGCAAGTTTAGCCGCCTATAGTTGTATTGCATGCTTGGGAGTCTTCCTGTTTCTTATTGACCACGTGGGAAAATGGTTGCGACCAAGCGGCGCCCTGCGAGCCGTCGCCTTAAAAGGCCGTGATGTCATTGAGAGCGTCTATCCGCGACGATTATCGGAACTGCGGAAGACAACAGCGGATTCGGCGGCTGTCCTTGACAGAAAATCGGCGCAAACGGTAGCAAGCCTCAGAAATGGTGTCGTATTGGCATTCGATATTCGGGGCCTTGTTTCCATGGCCCAGCGTGCCAATTGCACCATCGAGATGGTTTCGCGGGTCGGTGATTTCCTCGCGGCCGGGGATCCTTTGTTCCGGGTCTATCCAGGTGCAACCTCACTTGCCGAGGGCGACTTGCGTCAGTCGGTGGCCGTCGGGCAAGAGCGTACAATGGAGCAGGATCCGGCCTTGGCGTTTCGCATCCTCGTGGACATCGCCTCCAAAGGGCTTT
>CAZTPX010000058.1:0-55749 GCA_964615095.1 uncultured Planctomycetaceae bacterium
ACCACCTCGGGCGAGCAGCCGTCGAAGTCGTAGGCCGGGCGGTCGGGCGGATTGCCTTTGCGGGCTACCGGCGGGCTGAAGCTGCGCGGCGAACCTTCGGGCTGCAAGTAACAGATGTCGGCCACAAACAGGCCCTGCCGCAAAAGGTGCTGGCAGCGGGCCAAGTACTGGTGCCAGGCGGACGACTGCTCCCACCACGTCTCGGTCCGCTCGTAGTGCAGGCCCCAGGGGCCCATCGACATGCCCGGCCGGGCGTTGAGCCAGGGCTGCATGGCATAGCGATGGAAGACGAAGCGGTTGATCCCTTCGCAGAAGGCCCAATCGCCCAGCGTCTTGATGTTGGCCGGATGGCCTTGCCACTTCTCCGCGTCGGTGGCGGTGAAGGCCTCGGCGCCGATGATCCGCTTGCCGTAGACGTGGCCGGTGGAGGTCATTTCCGTGACCGAGTTGTTCGCGCCGCCGTAGGCCCACGACCAGAACTCGCCCATCGGCTCGTCGCAGTGGCCGCCGTAGGTCACGTCGTCGAAGGCCGCATCGCCGTAGGCCTCGATCGAGAGCTTCAGGCCGTTCTTGTTGGCCAACTCGCGGAAGCGGCCGGCATAGTTCTCCGCCAGCAGATCGGAGATCGTCTGCCGCAGATCCCAGAGGAACCGCTCGGAAACCTCCCGGCTGTCGACGATACGGCCGGTATAGACGGGCAGGTAGCGGTACAGGTCGTAGCCGCGGCGCTTCTGAAACTCCTCACGCATCCGCGGCGTCCAGTTCTGCGAGTGGATTTCCCAACTGTCGATGTGCGTGGTAACGAGCGTTTTGCCGGGCGCGGCGGGGTTGTCGGCGATGATCTTGCCCATCAGCCCGGCGAACATGGCGTCGGCGGCGTCCTTACTGAGCTTGTCGCATTCCAGGCCGCGGCCCGAGGCCGGGGCGGGGGCGTTGACCGCGCCGGTCGAGGTGTGGCCGATCCGCAGCACGGTCCACTTGCCCTCAGGCACGTCCCACGTCAAGCGTCCGTTCTGGAAACGGGCGGACAGATCGACCACCGTGGCGGCCTTGATCACTTGGCTGGCCGGCACTTCGGCATACTTGGCCGGGGCGGGCGGCTGGTCCTCACGGTCGTGGCCCGTCTTGCCGTTGATCTTCTCGATCCGCGCGTTGCCCTCGGGCGTGGGGAAGGCCAGCACGGTGATGTCGCGATAGTAATTGGCAGTCCGCTGTGGTTCGGGCAACGGGGCGTCAAACGGCTTGCCGCCTTCCACGGCAGTTTCCGTCCAGACGAGATACTGCATCGACAGATCGGGGGTGATCCAGGGACCACCGCTGCCGCACCAACCGGCGTCGTTGGTCATGTTGACCTCGATGCCCAGGCGCGCGGCCTCACTGAGCATGTGCTTGAAGAGTTCCCGCCATTTTGGCCCGGCGAAGGGCACTGGCCCCTGCGGCGCGCCCTGATCGACCTCCATGATCAACACGCCGCCGATGCCCACGCGTTTCATGGCCTCGAGGTCGGCCGTCATGCCTTCTTTGGTGATGTTGCTGTTGAGCCAGAACCAGTAGACCCACGGCCGGGCGGCAGGCGGCGGGGCGACGAATTCCTTTTGCAGGGCGGACGGTTCCGCGGCGCGTGCGATGTTGCAGGCGAAGAATGCCAGGAGGGAAACAAGCAGCAGGCGTTTCATGGGGAAGGCTCCGAAAGGCGGGAAGGGGTTGGTTGGGCTTACAGGAAGATTATGGACAGAAAAATGACGGAGTGGAAGAGATAGGGAAAGGAATCACGAAACCCCGAAGGTACGAAAGCACAAAAAAGCCAGGATTCAGGGAAACGTAACTGTTTAGCGGAATGAAGAACGACCCCTGCCAGCTTGCCTGGCAGGTGAGAGAGTCTTGTGAGCGAAGACGCGATGGCCAAAAATACTCCGTAGACCCCTGCCGGCTTGTCCGGCGGGTGAATAAGTCTTGCGAGCGATGAAGGCTGCGGGTATTGCTAAAAACAAACTTCACCGGCCGGACAAGCCGGCAGGGGTCGTGGATCGATCAGCGCAAGTTCTACTCGCTAAGAAAACTCTTTCACCAGCCCGACAAGCGGGCTGGGGTCTGTTCCTCCACCCCGCTCATTTCTTCCGAACGCTCTTACTCGCTCACCATCACTTGCACGGGGCCGATCAGGCCGGAAGGCAAGAGCGGGGATGTCGTTTTGAAGGGATTCCACGTGGTCTTAGTCCGCCGATCTTTCGGCGGCAGGGCCTGATCACCAATCAGCCGGTTCGGCCAGCGATTGGCCACGGTGATTTCCAGTTCGTTGCCGTGCTCGCGGAGCAATTCCCGCGGAATCTCGACCTCCCAAGGATCGCACCAGACGACGCCCAGGTCCCGGCCGTTGAGTTTCACGGAAGCCATGTCGTGGACCGTGCCCAGCGCTATGCGGCAATCGCTCTTGACCTGTTTCAGCAATTCAGCCGCAAGATCGAACCGCTTGCGATAGACGGCCTTGCCGGAATAGTGGCGGATACCTTCCTCGGGCCGCTGTGTCCAGTCGTCCAGCTTTTCGAAGACGGTCTTTTCTGGACCGCCCCAGGCTGGATCGAAGGAGACTTCCCAGGGGGCAGCGAGGTCGGTCAAGGATCGAAGTTTTCCCTTGGGGCGCGGCGGCAAAGGAATCGTCGCCTCGGTTTTACGAAAAACGATGAATGCACTTTGATAGGGGGCGAAGTTTAGCACGAACCATGACGTTGGCATGTTGTGGACGGCCCCGGGGCTGACCGTTTCCGGATAGATCGCAAAACGTTGCCCCGTGACGGGATCCCACCATTCGGCAAAACGCCCGTCCTGAGCTCGGAAGTGGCAAGCGGCTAACTGCGGTTCGTTGCGACAGTTGGCAACGAAGTAGATATCGCTCTCCCCATCACGGCGATGTGTGTAGCGCAGCGCGTCGCCGGTCCTCAAGTCGTGAAAAAGGTGCAGTTCCGATAGAATTTGGTCCGTGACTGTATTTGCGGGATAGAGTTCCGCGTTCACTTGGCGGCGAATGATAATTCCTTTGCCGAGCGTTCGGCGCGGCTCAGTCGCCGTGCCCCAAATTTCAACGGCCAAGCGTTTTACATCCTCATCGCACTGCGGATATCCGGCCAGACTCGGGCTGCGGCAGGGTGGTTGGCCGATAACCGTCGCACCTGTTTCCACCAACTCCTTGATCTTCCGCAACAAGCCCGGCGTCATTGCTTCGCAGCGAGGCAGGACCAACACGCGGTACGTCATGCCACCGGGAAAGGCAATCCGTCCGTCTTCAACCCTTGCCGACTTGATCAGCACCTCCGGCGACACGGCATCAAAATTGAAACCGCGGCGATCGGGCGGGTCGCCGGTCGTGGCCGAAGCGGGCGGACGGAAGACGTGCGGCGCGCCCTCCGGTGTGAGATAGAGAATGTCGGCCACCGGCAGCCCGCGGCGAAGCATGTATTGGCAGCGGGCAATGCACTTGTGATACGCGCCAACCATGTCCCACCAGGTTTCCGTCCGTTCCCAATGGACGCCGTAAGGCCCGAACGTCATGCCGGGGAATTGATCGAGCGCCGGTTGATGCTGGTAGCGATGGAACACCAGGCGGTTGATGCCCGTGGCCAAGGCCCAATCCGTTTGCGGCTTCATCGCGGTGGGATATTGCAGCCAAGTGTCGGCATCGTTGGCGGTGAAGGATTCCGCGGCGATGACCTTCGCGCCGCTGGTATGTCCAATGGAGACCGCCTCTAGGCAACTGTATTCCGTGGAAAAACCGCGGCCCTTGGACCAGAACTCGCACATGGGCACGTCGGCCGCGGTACCCAAGTTCAAATCGGCTGTGGGGTTCAGGTCATAGGGCTCGATCGATAGCCGCAGGCCGTGGCGGTGGCCCAACTCCTTTAGTCGCAGGGCGTGGTTCTCGACGACCAACTCCTGAGCCGTCTGCCGTAGGTCGAACAGAAACCGCTCCGAAATCTCCAGGCTCTGCACGACGCGGCCGGTCATTACGGGCAGGTAGGGCAGGGGGTCGTAACCGCGGCGCTGCTGGAAGTCGGCACGAAAGTTCCGCGACCAGTTCTGCGAGCTCATCTCCCAACTATCGAAGTGGATCATCGTCAGCCCTCGGTCGGAATGGGGGCGAGGTCCCACGGCCTGGAGCAGCTTGCCGATATACGCCTCGAAATGGGCGTCGATGGCCGCCGGATCGAACTTGTCGCTCTCGAACCCCAGGCCAGGCAGCGGTGCCGGACGCGTAATTTGTCCGGTGCTCGTGCGGCCGAAACGCAGGATCGTCCAATCGCCCGCCGGCACGTCCCATTCCAGTCGGCCGTCGGCGGTCAGACGAGCAGAGAGATTGACGATGCCTTGTCGGGCGATGCACTCCTCGGCGGGCACCTTGGTCGCGGCGTCGGGCTCCGGCAGGTATGGCTTGACACCCGGCGCGGAAGAAAACGGGGCGCGAAAGTACAGGGCCTTCTCGTCGCTATCGGCCACGCGGGCCTTGCCCTTGGGCGTGGGAAAGGCCAGCACGGCCACGTCGACGTAGAATTCCCGCCAGAGCTTGGCCAGTTCCGGGGTTAGCGTGCCGACGCCGAAGAACGGCGCCCGCGGTTGCGGGCGAGGCAACGCGGCGGAAAATTTCGTCGGACCGTGTACGGTCGTCTCGCTGGCCACCAGGTGCTGCATCGATTGCTCCGGCTTGACCCAGGGCCCGCCGGTGCCGCACCAGCCCGGCCCGGTGGCAACGGCAAATTCGAGGCCTACCCGATCGGCTTCGTGGACCGCGTAGGCGAACAGTTCCAGCCACTTCGGGCTCATAAAGTCGACCGGCCCACGCGGTATGCCGATGTTGGTTTCCATGAAGATCACGCCGCCGATGCCCACGCGTTTCATCGATTCCAGGTCGGCCGTCAGCCCCGCGCGACTCATGTTGCCGTCCATGAACATCCAGTAGACCCACGGCCGGGCCGAGTCGGGCGGGTTGAGGAAGTCAGAAGCCGCATCGTAGGCATGCGCAACGGATGCGACGGTCACCACACTCACAAGAAAGAGAAACACCACGAATTGTCTCATCACGGCCTCCGAAGTCGAGTTAAAATTTCGACAGAAAAATGGGAGATAGAAAATGGTTCGAAGGAGGTTCCTAACATCCGGATTGGGTTCTTCTCACTCTCTGGCTGCGAGCACACATTGCCTTTGATTCCATTTTTCTGTTCCCCATCTTCCTGTCGATAGTATTGGTTTGTTGGTCGTTGCTACGGCTCGCGGGAAGCGTGCTAGTGCGATCGCAGGGCGCGGATCGGATCGACCCGCGCCGCGCGTAAGGCGGGATAAATGCCGGCCACCACACTGACGGCCACGGCAAAGCCGAGCGAGACTGCCAGCAGCCAGGCCGGGAAGGCAAAAAGATCCAAACTGCCGGTGATGCCGTGCTGGTGCGCGTAGGCCGTGGCGGCGGCCTCCATGGCCAGCGACATCAGCCAACCGAGCGTTATGCCCGTCAGCCCGCCCAGGAACCCGATGATCCCGGCCTCCGTGAGAAAGAGCACGAACAGGTCGCCGTCGGAGGCCCCGATCGCCTTGCACAGGCCGATCTCCTGATAACGTTCCAAGACGGCCATCAGGAGCGTATTCACAATGCCTAGTGAGGCAATCGCCAGGGCGATGCTGCCCACGACCGCCAACAGCAATTGGATCGCCAGGAAGAACCGCCGCATGTGTTGCAGCTTGCTGAGAATCGTTTGCGTGTGGTACCCCATGTCGCCGATCGCCTTGGCCAGGTCGTCCAGGCAGGCTGGATCGCGGACCCGCACGGTAACGCTGGGATAGCCCGCCCCCGCCGAGCTGCCGAGCGCCGTCAGCACTTTCCAATCCGTCTCCAGAGACGTGCTGGGAATCTTTTTCATCAGTTCGACGGGCAGAATGATGCCCTGCTGGGCGGCGGTCCCCTGCATCAGAGCCGGGGCACGGTACACGCCGACCACAGTGACCTTCAACGGCTGGGCGGGACCGGGAGACTTGGCGCCGTCTTCCAGTGCCGTGCTGGCCTCGATGGCGACCTGGGCGCCGATGGCCTCTTGCGGCGTCTTGAACCCCAGGTTTTTGATGACTTCCACGCCCAGGATGACCTCGGGCTGATCGCTCTCGTCGAAGAAGGCGCCGGCGACGATGATCTCGTCGGCAAAGTTCACCAGCGCCGCTTCGCGCGGCATGGCCAAGCCGATGCCAGGGCTTTTTTTGTCGCCATAGCGGACAACAATGCCTTTGACATGCGCATCGGGATAGGCCACGCTCACGCCCGGCAGCTCTTCGAATCGGGCAATCGCCGCATCGTCCAGGGGCGGCCCCTTCTTGCCGCCGTCATCGTCGCGTTTGACCTGGATGTTGTTCAAAAGGGCCAAGGCCCGGAACGGCGTCTCTACCTGCCGCTGCACGCCCAGGGCCAGCCCGATCATGGTGACCAAGGCGCCGGTGGCGAAGGTCACGCCCAGCGTCGTGAGCGTCACCCGTAGCGGCGAGCGACGCAGCCCATTCAAGGCCAGCAGGGCAATCTTGAGTGCTCTCATCGCGCGGCGTCTCCCGTTTCCAGGCGGCCGTCACGAAGCCGCAACACGCGGTCGGCCACGCGCGAAGCCATCTCCTCGTCGTGCGAGACCATGACGACCGTTGTGCCTAGCTCGCGATGAATCTCGCCGATTAGTCCGATCACCTCGTTGGCTGTGGAGCGATCGAGGTTGCCGGTCGGCTCGTCGGCCAGCAGCAGCCGCGGGCGGTGGACGATGGCCCTGGCGATGGCTACACGTTGTTGCTCGCCGCCGCTCAGTTCGCTGGGGCGATGGCCGGCCCGCTGTGCCAGACCGACGCGTGCGATCGATTCGGCGGCCAGACGCTCGCGCTCGGCCCCATAGACACCTTGGAAAGTAAGGGCCAAAGCCACGTTCTCCGCGGCCGTAAGGCTGCCGACCAGGTAATACGACTGAAAAATGAAACCGACCGTGGTCCGCCGGTAAATAGTCCGTTGGTAGCGGCTCATGGCCGCCAGATCGAGATTATCAACCCAAACGCTGCCCGCGTTGGGTGTATCCAGACCACCTAAAAGATGTAGCAGGGTGGACTTTCCCGAACCGCTAACGCCGAGAACTGCCACGAATTGGCCCTGCGGGACCTGCAGGTTCACGTCGGCCAAGGCGCGGATTTCCGCCGGCCCAACGCGGTATTGACGCGACAGGCCGCGAGTTTCGATAAACGACGAAGTTGCTTGCAAGGCGGCGAGTTTCAAAAGCAAAGCGGCAGGAATAATCACAACGCATGCTCATTGTACGAATTTGCGGGCTGTCCGTCGTCCCCTGGGGCTATTTTTCAAAGGGTTCAGCGAAAAAATCGGCGTGACGGTTGCCCGGCAGACCGGTTCTGAATAGGATAACCATGTAGTCGCTAGGAAACGGCGATAACCACATGGAGGCGGTGATTGAGGTTTCTTGCGACGACATGACAGTCGATTTGAAACGGCTGTCGTGGCAGGCCAACAGGAGTGGAACGCACTTCTAACCCCAACCGGTTAACCCAGAGCCGGTATAGTGCCAGCGAAACCCCCAGACTGGCACTTGCGTTTCAAGAGCTTGGATCTGCCGCGACAGCCGGATTTTTTGCGCCTTGGGGACCGTAGGAGAATAACCTGGGCAGGTCCGAAGACCGATCTGCGCGAGGTGACCGAGTACATGGCCAATTCGGCCCATCGCGGCAAACTGTTCACGCGCGGCCATTTTGGCTTTCGCGGCCACGACGACCCGGTGGCCTTCCGCAAGGTACGGATCAAGACGTTGAAATAGTCGGGTCGCCGTCAGGCGAGCGCACAGACAGGGCCGACCGGACGCCGATTAAGCATCGGCGTGTCGGCGGCAAAGCCCGCCAGGGGCAAGAGCTTCTTGAGCTGGCCCTCGACGTCGTGAAGAAAATCCTGCGAGGCCGGGGCGCCGGGCGGCGCCAAGCGCACATAACTTTGCTCGAACAGCGGCTCTTCGCTCCAATCCGTGTCGACGCTGGAAGGCAACAGGCCAGAGAGGATCACGGCTCCAAGGGCGTCGGTTTCCGCGCCGGGCTGGTCAAGCCGCTCGGTTTCCAAGTGCCGCGAGATCATTTCCGTAAGCGGCTCGGGAAGGTTCCATTGATGGCAGACCACGCGGGCCGCATCGCCGTGGGTCCAGCCGAAGCGCTCCCGCTCAAGGTCCGAGAGCCGCCGGCCCGTCTGCTGCCTCGTCTGCAGAATTTCCTGGTAGGCTTTCGGCTCGGCTTTGATCAGCAAGGGCACGGCCACGTCTTGTAACAGTGCGGCGCAAAAGGCCTCCTCGGCGGCCACGTGCAGGAGCTTTGCCAAGGAACGGGCGAAGACAGCTCGATACAACGAATCATACCAGGCGCGGCGAAAGTGGTAGCTTCCCGACTTGGGGTCGGGGACCGAACTGAAAACGGCGCTCCACAAGACGAAATTCTGGACCGTCTGCACACCGACCAGGGTGATCGCCGCGCGGACGCTGGCAATTTCACGGGCGAAGCCGAAGTACGACGAATTGACGAACCGCAAGACTTGGCTGACCAGGCCCGGGTCCGACTCCAAGGGCACGGCCAGAACGTCGGGGCCGCAATCGGGATCTTTCAACAATTCAAGGATCCGCACGGCGCTTTGCGGCAGGGCCGGTAGAGCCGGTCCGACCAACAACTTCTTCAGGATAGTGTCGGGAATGCTCGCGGCGGTCATGGCTCGTCTGCGGTCCCCGGCCGTGCGCGGCGACAGAGATCTACCAGCGCCTCGACGCTTTGCAAGATCTCTGCTTCCGGCCGTCCCTCGCGCACCTGCGATTCCACTCGCTGGGCAACGGGAGTGAACTGATCGAAACCATAAGTGCCCGCCGCGCCTTTGATGACATGAGCGGTCCGGCCCAACTGGTTCCAATCGCGGTTGTTCAAGTGGGAAAGAAGAGCTTCGATTCGGTCTGGCATCTCTTCGACGAACAGCGCGACGATCTCTTGGAGATCATGGTCGGACCCGTAGATCGAATACAAGAACGTATTTTCGGTAGCACTGGTGGACATGCAATTGACCTTTAAAAAATCAACATGACGCTGCGTAATCGTAGCACACATTCTGGCGGGATATCTCTTTTTTGCCGGCCGTCGGTTCTCGGCCGCAGCCGAGAGGTGGGCATTAGCCTACACAAAAACAGGCGCGTTCGGCATGATTCAATTTTGCGGGCTGGTTGGGTAACACTGCAGGGAACGCCGGGGCACCCGCAAGCGGGTGCCCCGCGTTCCCTATAGAAAACAGGGCGGCCAGAATATTACCCTGTTTTGAACCACGCCGTGATTTCCCCGCCTTGTGTCCAAAATGGGAACAAGCAGAAATGGCAGGAACCACCGCCCGTTGCCTGTTTGTGGCCTAGATTTGAGCTACGTAGTCTCCTGCGGGACGGACAGTTCGCTCGTCACGCCAAGGCAGGCCGATCCGAGACGAGATCATGGAACACGGGCTCGCGCAAAGGGTTCTTGTCGTCGACGATGACCCCGCGATCGTGCGCATTTTCAAGACCATTCTTCGCGCCGATTACGTCGTGGAGGCGGTCGGAAGCGGTGAAGACGCATTGGCCTTGCTCCCCAGTTTTCAACCGGGAGTCGTGTTGCTGGATCTCGTCTTGCCGGGCATCGACGGCTTTGAAACCTGCCGGCGAATAAAAGCCGCTCCGGCCGGCCAATCGGTGCAGATCATCGTAATCTCCGGCAATTCTTCCCGCCAGGACCAACTGCGGGCCTACGAGGTGAAGGCCGATGACTACATCGCCAAGCCGATTGAAGTGTACACGCTTTGCTCGCGAGTGCGGTTACATTTCCAGTTACGCGAGAATCTTCTCCGCACGGCGGTAATCCGCGGCGAAATCGAATCGCAGAATTCCGAGCTTCGCCGTATTGCCCAACAACGCGCGGAGGAAATCACAGCCACGCAGGACATGGCGGTTTTCACTCTCGCCAAGGTTGCCGAATCGCGAGACCAGGAGACGGGCGGACACCTCTTCCGTATGCGTGAATACTCGCAGATATTGGCCGAAGAGTTGCACCGCCAAGGTCCCTACGCGAGCCAGATCGACCGGCAGTTCCTCGACGACCTCTACCGTTCCAGTCCGCTGCACGACATCGGCAAGGTGGGCATCCGCGACGAAATCCTCTTGAAACCGGGAAAACTTACGCCCGAGGAATTCGCCGTCATGCAACAGCACGCCGCCCTCGGGGCCAATATCCTGGACCAAGCTGTGCTGGGCGCGCGGGGCGGCGGCTTCCTCACAATGGCGGCGATGATCGCAAGGTTCCATCACGAACGATTTGACGGCACGGGTTACCCCGCCGGCCTCCGCGGCCCCATGATTCCCTTGCCGGCCCGCATCGTGGCCGTGGCCGACGTCTATGATGCCTTGACCTCCGAACGGCCCTACAAGCGGGCCCTTTCCCCCCAGCGGTCGCGCAAGATCATCGAAAGCGAATCGGGCAAGCATTTCGATCCGGTAATCGTCGAAGTTTTTCGATCCCGTTTTGATGACTTGCGATGGGTCCAATCCAATAGCGCCGACGATTTCCCCGTTTTGTGGGGCGCCATGGCCTTTCGGAATATGCCGCCGCTGGATGTGCCGCTGGAGGCCGCTGTCGAAACGGGGTTGTTGCGATGATTACGAGCCAATCTAATGTCATCCAGATGCCGCTCTCTCCTGTGCTGCAAGGTGAAGCATTGACCAAGGGGGCCGCCATGTTCTTGGAAGACGATTTCAGAAGTTCTGCCGGGGCGGCGAGATCGTTTGCTGCTATGGTGGCGAAGAGTTTTGCGTCCTCCTGGCGAGGGCATCGGCGACGGACGCACTGCGGTGGGCCGAGCACTGCCGCCAGGCCGTCGCCGACATGTCGATCACCGGAAAAGACGGTCCCATCCAGGTCACAATCAGCCTCGGTGTCGCCGCGCAACGGCATCACGCAGACGCCGGAGCAACTTCTCGACCGGGCCGACCAGGCGCTGTTTGCGGCAAAGCGGCTGGGAACCGGGCCCAACAGTTCGACGGCTAAGGACCGGCGAGTCAATAAGTGTCGCCTTTCGCTCCGCGAAAGTGGCGTTCTTTCGCAGAGCGAAAGGCGACAATGGAACAAGATCGACCTGCCCATCGAGAATCGCCGCCGTGTCCACGGAAAAGTTGCCTGGTAGTACGGAATGCAGGCCATCTCGTTACAACCGGCAAAGTCTGCCCTGCATGCCTAAGCACGAGACCCGTTACTTCCGTTCATCGGGGGCATGAAAATTAGCATCTTCCGCTTGACCGCATGAACCGTACTCTTCGCCCCGCTCGATATACCCGAAGAATACCGCCTTCCCGTCTCGCTTGGCACGACACGACTCTGGAGACGGTGGTTCGGGAGTGGGGGGGAAGACGTGAGCGACCTACGGCGATTCTGCGCGAGAACTGGGCTGGTTGCTTATCCCCTCTTATGGGTTGCATCTCTTCTGGTTACGGCCCTACGTGCTGCCGACGCGACCGGCCCTATTCCTACCAATCCGGCTACCGCCGAGGCAGGCAATGGCGGTGGCGGCAGCGGCGCCAAGGCCCTCCTCAACATGGATTTGGAGCAGCTTTCCCAGGCCGACGTTAAGGTCCCCGCGATGGATGCGGAGGTGACCTCGGTGACGCGGGAGGCCAGCACGATCGGCCATTCCGCGGCCGCCGTTTTCGTCATCACGCCGGAAATGATCCGCCGCAGCGGTGCGCGGAATATCCCCGAAGCCCTGCGCCTGGCGCCTGGCCTCGACGTGGCACAGATCAACGGCAGTCAATGGGCGATCAGTTCGCGAGGCTTCAATAATTGGCTGGCCAACAAGTTGTTGGTACTGATCGACGGCCGCACGATTTACACTCCCGGATTCGGCGGCGTCCTATGGGATGTTCAAAACGTGATGCTGGAGGACGTGGCGCGGATCGAAGTCATTCGCGGGCCGGGGGCGACCGTCTGGGGCGCCAATGCCGTCAACGGCGTGATCAACATCATCACCAAATCGGCCACGGACACGCACGGCGTTTTGGCCACGGCCGGCGGCGGCTCCTTCGAACGCGGTTTCGGCTCCTTGCGCGTCGGCGGGCAGACCGATGCGGGCGTCTCCTACCGCGCCTATGGCATGTACTTCAACCAAGCGTCAACGTCTGCTCCCTATGGTACCTATACGCAGGGGCCGAACGGTGTTTCTCCTCCCTGTGGCCCCTACGACGCCATGCAGCTTGGGCAAGGTGGAGTCCGCTTCGATTGGGTCGCGGGCCCCGGGAAGACCGACAAGATGACGCTCCAAGGCGACTACTACAACGGCACTGCTCAAAACGCCGCTGTCGACCCGACCTTCACTTCTCCATTCGAGCAGACGCTCACGCTGACGCAGCCCCTGCAAGGCAGCAATATCCTGGGACGGTGGACGCACACTGTGGACCAAGACTCCGATTTCTCGCTGCAGTTCTTTTATGACCATCTGGGGCAATCGATCCCCGCGGTTGGACTTGCCCAGGATACCTACGACCTCGACTTTACCGACCGCTTCAGCTTGACGGACCGGCAGAAAATCGTTTGGGGCGGCGGCTATCGTTACACGGAAGATACCTTCCAAAATACGCAAGCCATCAGCGTCCAACCGACCTCGCTGGGGCTAAACCTGTTCAGCGCATTCATCCAGGATGAAATCGCGATTGTGCCGGATAAGTTGACGTTCACCGCGGGCTGCAAGTTGGAACACAATGATTTCACCGGCTTCGAGGCCCAGCCCAGCCTCCGCTTGCTATGGATGATCAACAAGGAAAGCTCGGCCTGGGCCGCGGTCTCACGGGCCGTGCGAACGCCCGACGTGATGGACTACTTTATGACGGCGGTGTACCAGCCGACGATAATCCCACCCGGCATTCCCATTTTCCCTTACCAGGAACCCAACCCCAGTATCATTTCGGAAACATTGATGGCCTACGAACTTGGATATCGCGTTCAGGCCACGGACCGTTTCTCTTGGGACCTGGCCTTGTTCTTCAACCACTACGACAGCATCGTCACCTATAGCTTTATTGCTGATCCGATGCTTCCACCCAATTTCATCCCGATTCAGGGCGGCAACCAAGGGGTCGGCGATGGCTATGGCTTCGAGTGGTCCTTTGAATGGCAGGTTTCTGATCGCTGGAAGCTGCGCGGCTACTATGCGCTCTTGGAAATGGAGGCAAATTGTCCTCCCACCGCCTTTGTGGCGTTTGCAGGGCAACCGGGGACCAGCCCCAATAACCAGGTATCGCTGATGTCCTCGTGGGACTTGGGTTCAAACGTAGAATTCGACATGATGGCCCGCTACGTTGACACTCTCACCGGTCCGCCACAAGGAGGAGCAGGAGCTGGTGGCCTGGTGCCCTCATATACTAACATGGATCTTCGGCTGGCCTGGCGCCCTCGCCAACATCTGGAACTTCAGGTGGTCGGCCAGAACCTCCTGAGTAGCTATGTACAGCAGTTCAACGGCCAAACCCCTACGCTTGGCCTACCCACCGAGATCCCCCGCGGAGTCTACGGAAAAGTTACATTGCAGTATTGAAATTCAAGAAAAGCGTGCCTGTCTCGGCTGCCGCAGCACGACGCTCGCATCGGCGATCAAGAACATGGAGGACAGAATGAACGGTGCTTGGCAATCTCGCACAAGAAGTGGATTCCCGGCCACGGTGTTCCTGTGCGTCGCGCTCATGCTTGCCGCTGCCGCCCGCGCTGCCGACGCGCCCGCTGCTGCGCCGGCCGACCCGGCCGCTGCGGGCAACGGTGGCGGTAACGCCACAAATTCCCTGCTCAACATGGACCTCGATCAGCTTTCCAAGGCCGACGTCAAGGTCCCGTCGATGGACGTGGAAGTGACGTCGGTGATGAAGGAACAAAGCACGGTCGGGCGGTCGCCCGCGGCAGTTTTCGTAATCACGCAGGATATGATCCGCCGTAGCGGCGCGACCAACATTCCCGAAGCCCTGCGAATGGCGCCAGGCGTGGACGTGGCCCGCATCAGCACCAACTCCTGGGCCATCAGCATTCGCGGCTTCAACAGCATCAACTCCAACAAGCTCTTGGTGCTGATCGACGGCCGCAGCATCTACAACGAGATCAGTTCCGGCGTGCTCTGGAACGAGCAGGACGTGATGTTGGAGGACGTGGAGCGGATCGAGGTCGTCCGCGGCCCGGGCGGAACCCTCTGGGGCGCCAATGCCGTCAACGGCGTGATCAACATCATCAGCAAGAGCGCCAAGGACACGCAAGGTGGACTGGTGAGCGCGGGCGGCGGCTACCAGGACAAATGGATCGGCGCCGGCCGCTACGGCGGCCACTCCGGCGACGACTTCTTCTGGCGCGTCTACGGCAAGGATTTTGATATCGCTCCCGGAAATCTCCCCGATGGCATCGCCCACGACCAATGGCGGCAGGGCCGCGGCGGGTTCCGCATGGACTGGTTTCCCGACCACACGAAAGCCGATACGCTGACCCTCCAGGGCGATTTCTATCAGAGCGCCTCGGGTGAGAGCGGCGTTCGCCCCACTCCAACCTACCCCTACGGGACATTCTTTGACGAGGACGTGCGGGGTTCCGGCGCCAATCTCCTGGGCCGTTGGACGCATGTCGTCGACGAGCGGCAGGACTGGTCGTTGCTGGCCTACTACGACCAGTACATGGAGAACCAGTACATATCCAGCGCCAATACGAACATCTTCGACATCGAGTTTCAGGACCGCTTTCCCATCGGCCAGCGCAGCGAAATCGTCTGGGGATTGTCCTACCGCTACTGTGCCGACAATCTTCACGGCGATGGTTTTGATTTCGCTTTCAGCCCGGAACAGCGATCGCTGAGCCTGCCCAGCGCGTTCGTCCAAGACCAAATCAGCCTGGTCAAGGACCGGCTGGCCTTGATCCTGGGTACAAAGTTCGAGCACAACGACTACACCGGTTTCGAGGTCGAACCATCGGGACGGCTGCTGTGGACGCCCGATCCGAAGCAATCGATGTGGGCCGCCGTTTCCCGCGCCGTGCGCACCCCCGATCGTTTCGAAGCCAACGGTTTGGTTACCATGGGGCCGGTCGGGACCGCTACGGTGCCGCCGGGCATACCCCTACCCGTCTTCGTACAGACCCTAGGCAATCCGCTCTACGGCTCCGAATACCTGACCGCCTACGAAACCGGATACCGCCGGCAAGTCACCGATCGCTTCGCCTGGGACTTGGCCCTATTTTACAACGAATACGACTCGCTCCGTACCAGTTCTCCGGGTCCGGTTGTTCCCGGTCCAGGCTTCGCTTCTCTCATCGAGACCAGGCCGTTCACCAACTGGGGGCAAGGATACGGTTATGGAGCGGAAATCGCGGTGCAATGGTCCGTCAACGACCGTTGGCGATTGTCGGGCGCCTACAGTTGGCTGGAGACCAGTGTGTGGGTGAGCCAGAATGGAACGCCGGGATCGGGCGTGACGCCTTCGCAGTCCCCTAACAACCAAGTCTACCTACGATCTTCCTGGGACCTGACCAAAAAACTCGATTTCGATCTTGCCGCCCGCTACGTCGACGGTTTCGAAATTGCCAATGCTCAAACTAATTTGTTCGTATCTCCTTATGTAACGATGGACGCTCAGATTGTGTGGAAGGCCCGGCAGAATCTGGAGTTGGCGCTTATTGGGCAGAATCTGACTGCCAACAACCACTACGAATTTGGACCCGAGTACTACGTCTACGCGACACGTGTCCCCACCAGCGTGTTTGGTAAGCTGACCTGGCGGTTCTAGTAGCGAGCTGACCTGGGATTCTACTATGCCAAGACAGGTCTGTAGGGCGGACCAAAGTCCGCCCTACGATGAAATGGAAGCTCTGTTGCTTGCACAGGCAACGACCGGTTCTTATCGCGGACTTTGAAAAATGGCCAAGAATTTCATCTATGAGTACTGCACGATCTAAACTCTGACCTACACTTTCGACGAGGGAGATCTCCGGCCCATGTATACCAGGTGGCCACCACCATCACCGCCATCGCGCAACGAGCGCTGTTTCGGTTATCGCCGAACTGCGATCATCGTAGCGTTATTCTTGGCCGGTATTGCCCCACCTAACAATGTTTTGCTTGCACAGCAAAGTGGGGAAATCGACCGCGAATACACCATTAAGGGGGCGTTCCTGTATAACTTTGGGCGTTATGTCCAATGGCCAGCCGCGGCCTACGTCGACGAGCACGCCCCCTTTGTGATCGGCGTATTAGGCACGGACCCATTCGGAGCCGTGCTGGACGAGATTGCGAGCTCGTCCAAGGTCGACGGCCGTCCCGTAGTGGCCAAGCGGTTCGCAACGATGGCCGAATATTCTCCCTGCCAGATCCTCTTCATCGCTGCCTCGGCTGACGCGAAGGTCAAGACCGACGCGCTGGCGAAGTTGCAAAGCAAGGGCGTCTTGCTCGTAGGCGAGGAACCCGGCTTGGTACAGCAAGGCGCGGTCGTGAGTTTTTACGTCGAAAACAACAAGGTGCGATTCGAAATTAACGTCGAAACCGCCAAACAACAACAATTGAAGGTCAGTTCCAAGCTGCTTAGCCTGGCGAAGATCGTGGGGACGCCGTAAAGCGGACTGAGAACACTATGCACCTGCCCAAGACATTTTCCATCAAGACGAAGCTGAACCTGCTGACCTTCGTGGTCGGCGGCGTGGCTCTGCTTTTGTCGGCGGCGGCGTTCGTGATCAACGACATGCAGATGATCCGCGCCTCCAAGGCGCAGCAACTGTCGGCACTGGCCAAGGTCCTGGGGTCCAACAGCACGGCGGCGCTAACCTTCGACGACGCCGCGGCGGCCCGCGAGATCCTCGCCTCGCTGGCCCTACAGCCGACCGTGAAGAACGCCTGCCTGTTCGACGCCAAGGGGCGTGTCTTTGCCGCCTATGCGGCCGCCAAACCGGAGGGCGAGTTGCCCACGGAACCTCCCCTGGAAGGCCAGCGTTACGAGGGAAGCTATCTCGAAGTGGCGCAAGCCATCACGCACGACAAGGCGCTCGTGGGTACAATATTCCTGCGGGCCGGTATGGACGACCTCCGCGCCCAGTTGTTCCGCTGCGTGGCGATCGTGGCCGTAGTGTTGCCTTTGTCGTTGGCGGCCGCAATGGTCTTCTCGCTGCGACTGCAGCGGATCATCTCCGGCCCGGTCTTGAAGCTGGCGCAGACGGCCCAGCAGATCTCGGCCGAAAACGACTACTCGATCCGCGTGGCAAAACAGTCCAACGACGAGCTCGGCGCGCTGTACGACGAATTCAACGCGATGCTCGATCAGATCCAGCAGGGAAAGCAGCAATTGCAGGCCGCGCACGACCAATTGGAGGCCCGCGTCGATGAGCGCACGCGGCAGTTGTCCGAAGCCAACCAGGGATTGAGTCGCGAGAACGCCGAGCGCCGCCGCGCCGAGAAACAGTTGGCCGAGGTACACCACCAGCTCGTTGACGCCGCCCGCCGGGCAGGCATGGCCGAAATCGCCACGGGCGTGCTGCATAACGTGGGCAACGTGCTCAACAGCGTGAACGTCTCGGCCACGTTGGTGGCCGATCGCTTGCGGAACTCGAAGCTTTCGGAATTGAACCGCGCGCTGGGACTTGTCGACCAGCATACGGCCGAACTGGGCCGGTTCTTCACGGAAGACCGCCGCGGCAAACAATTGCCCGCCTTCCTTCACCTCGTGGCAAGTAGTCTTGACCGCGAGCGGGCCGTGATGATGGAAGAGTTACAGTCGCTCACGCGGCATGTGGACCACATCAAGACCATCGTGGCCATGCAGCAGTCGTATGCGGGCGTGGCCGGGGTAATCGAGGCCGTCGCCCTGCCGCAACTGTTGGACGACGCTATCAAGCTCAACTTTGCCTCGTTGGCCAAATACAACATCACCGTCGTGAGGGAGTACGAGGACCTGCCCGAGATCCGCGTCGACAAGCAGCGCGTACTGCAGATTCTCGTCAACCTGGTCACTAACGCCAAGGACGCCCTCATCGAAAGCGGGGCGCAGGAGCCTACGCTTACGGCGCGCATCGCCATCCGCAGCGAAGACGACGATCACCGGCTGTCGATCGAAGTCCGCGACAACGGTGCGGGGATCGCGGAAGAGAATTTAGTCCGCATTTTTTCCCACGGATTCACCACGAAGAAACATGGCCACGGATTCGGCCTGCACAGTTCGGCAAACGCCGCCAAGGAACTGGGTGGCACGCTTACGGCACGCAGCGAAGGACGCAATTGCGGCGCCGCGTTCACCCTGGAACTTCCCTTTGAACCTGTTGAGGTGCTGGCATGACCCCCAAGGCCCCTATTCGAATTCTCGTGATCGATGATCAGCAATCCATTCATGACGACTTCCGCAAGATCATTGAGATCCGCCACGACGACCAGGAGTTGAGCGCGGCGGCGGCCGAACTTTTCGGCGGAGACGAGGGTCCCGAGGAGCAGCATGGGTCGTTCGAGATCAATTCCGCCCATCAGGGTCAGGAAGGCCTGGCGATGGTCGCCAAAGCGGTCGAGGAGAACCGCCCCTACCCGCTGGCTTTCGTCGACGTCCGCATGCCGCCCGGCTGGGACGGCGTGGAAACGATCCAGCGCATTTGGAGCGTCGATCCGGAAATCCTCATCGTGCTGTGTACGGCCTATTCGGACCACACTTGGGAAGACATCGTTCGGCAGTTGGGACGAACTGACCACCTGTTGATTCTCAAGAAGCCATTCGACAACATCGAGGTCCGGCAACTGGTCATGTCGCTCACCCGCCGCTGGCACCTGGCCCGCCAGGCGGAGATCACCCGCAGTGAACTGGAACGCATGGTGGCCGACCGGACCGAGGACCTTTCCAAGCGGACCCATGCCCTGGAGACGGCCAGCGAAGAGCTCCGCACCTTGAACGAGCAACTCGACGCAGCCCGCCGCACGGCCGAGGCCGCCAACCGGGCGAAAAGCGAGTTCCTGGCCAACATGAGCCACGAGATCCGCACGCCGATCACGGCCATCGTTGGCTTTGCCGAATTGCTCCGCGACGACATGCTCCGTACGGCAAAGCCCGGCCAGAACATCGAGTTCGTCGACGGCATCCTTCGCAACAGCGAGCATCTGTTGAGCCTGATCAACGATATCCTTGATATGTCGAAGATCGAGAGCGGACGGTTCACGGTCACGCTGGAGTCGGCATCGCCTTTGGAGATTGTCGAATCGGCCGTGGCGATGCTCCGCCTCAACGCTTCGAGCAAGGGACTTTCGCTGGTCCTGGAAACAAAGTGGCCGCTGCCCGAATCGATCCAGATCGATCCCGTGCGCCTACGGCAAATTCTCATCAACCTCATCGGCAACGCCATCAAGTTCACCCAACAGGGTGGCGTCCGCGTGGTCGTCCGCATGCTCACGGCGGATCCCGCCTCGCCCTTGCTGGAGTTCGATGTGATCGACACGGGTATTGGCATCTCGGCCGAGCAATTGGCGCGGCTTTTCCAGCGGTTCAGCCAGGGGGATTCCTCAACCATGCGGCGCTACGGCGGGACTGGCCTGGGATTGGCCATCTCCAAACGGTTGGCGCAGATATTCGGCGGCGACATCAGCGTGGAGAGCACGCTCGGCCAAGGCGCCTGTTTCCGCGTCACGGTGGCCACGGGGCCGCTCCAAGGCGTGCCGTTGCTCGAAGCCCCGCCGTGCCATAAACAAGAAATACCGGCCCACTGGCAGTCGATCCGTGTCCCTGGCGGCATGCGGATCCTGTTGGCCGACGATGGCGCCGACAATCGCCGCATCATCGGCCACATCCTTAGCAAGGCAGGCTTTGCCGTGACGTTTGCCGAGAACGGCTTGTCGGCCTGCGAGCAGGCATTGGCCTCGATGGCCGAAGGGAACTCCTTCGACCTGATCCTGATGGACATGCAGATGCCGGTGATGGAAGGCTACGAGGCGACGCGACGCCTGCGCGACGCAGGCTACAAGGGCCCGATCGTCGCCTTGACGGCCCATGCTGCACCTGAGGATAAACAGAAGTGCCTGGAAGCCGGCTGTGACCATTACGTTTCCAAACCGATCCACCGCGATTACTTGTTGGCCAACGCGGTGCAGTGGATCAACAACTCCGCCCCCGCGGAAGCGGCAAGCCTGGCAGAGCCCACCGTGTGACGGCCGCTCATGGCCCAAGCCGGGGACATCGGACGTTACAACGTCACAACCAGTACCCCTAGTGCCAAACGCCATGTAACGCGGTATGATGATTGCTTTCACCAACCAGGAGACCCAATCATGCAGCTCAGTCCCGGAGAATTCATCGTTTGGCTGATCGTCGGCGGTTTGGCCGGCACGCTGGCAGGAATGCTGGTGACGCTCAAGAAGGAAGGACTGGGCCGCTGGACCAATCTCGGCGTGGGCATGGTCGGCGCCCTGATTGGCGGCATGTTCCTCCGCATCTTCCGCATCAACGTGGATCTTGGCGAAATCAAGTTCGCGGACCTGATCGCGGCCTTTCTCGGTTCGCTCTTGTTCGTCACCGTCTGGTGGTTGGTGGCCAAGTTCCGGAAAAGACGGAAAGCTGTTTTGGCGGACTAAAGTCCACCCTACGATTGGGCGGCAGCCTGTTTGAGCCGCTCGGCTTCGGCAAAATCGGCCTGGCAACGGGCGACGTCGCCCTGCTTCTTGTAGGCCAAGGCGCGGTTGTAGAATGCCTGGGCGAAAGTTGCGTCGCAACGTATCACCGCATCAAAGTCGGCAATGGCATGGTCGAGTTGATTCTTGATCATGTAGACCAGCCCGCGATTATAATATGCCTGGGAATAATCGCTGCGCAACTCGATGGCCTTGCTGAAGTCACCGATGGCGCCGAGGAGTTCGTTACGGCGCGTGTTGGCGATTCCCCGCTGGCAGTAGGTTGCGGCGTCGCTGGGGTCGAGCTTGGCGGCCTGCGTGAAATCGGAAACCGCGCGATCGAGTTGGCCCATCAGCCCGTATAACGTGGCGCGGTGGCGCCAGGCCTTGGCGCACTGCGGATCGTCGGCGACGGCCTCGCTGAAATCGGCCAGGGCGCCGTCGCGATCGCCCTTGGCCTTGCGGGTCAGGCCACGATACAGCCGGGCCTCGACATTCTTGGGGTCCAGACGGAGGGCCTCACCGTAGTCAGCCAGGGCCTTGTCGGTCTGGCCCCTTTTCGCATAGGCGCAGCCGCGGCCGCAATACCATTTGCTGCTGCCAGGGTTGTGGCGCATGGCCTGCGAGTAATCGGCAATCGCCTGCTGGTATTCACCCTGTTTGAAGTACACCATGGCCCTATTGGCCAGGGCTTTGGCGTCGCTCGGGTTGATGCGCAGGACCTCGGAATAAGCGGCAGTAGCCGCGGCGAGGTCGCCCTTGCTCTCCAAGGCGTTGCCGCGGTTGCCGTGGGCCTTGGTGTTTTCCGGATCGATGCGAATGGCTTCGTCGCAGTCCGCGATAGCCTCGTCGTTTTCGCCGCGGACCAGGTGCAGCAGTGCCCGCGAGACATAGGCGTCGGCGTCGCGCGGATCGTGGCGAATGGCGTCGGAATAATCGGTCTTGGCCTTCTCCAGGTCGCCGTTCTTGAAATGGGCCAGGCCGCGGTTGTAATAGGCCTTGGCGTAGTTGGGGTCGATGCGGAGGGCGTCGGTGAAATCGACAATGGCGTGGATGCGGTCGCCTTTCTTCACGTAGGTCGAACCGCGGTTGTAGTAGGCCATCGACTCGCGGGGACTGTAGCGAATGACGGCGTTGTAGTCGGCGATGGCTTCGTCCAACAGGCCCTTGGCCTCATAGGCGTTTCCGCGGCCGAAATAAGCCTCGGCGCGCTTGGGATTGTCGCGAATCGCCTCGCTGAAGACGGCGATGGCGCCGTCGTAGTCGTTCTGCTCCTGCAACTCGGCGGCGTGGCGGAGATTTTCGGATTGCTCGAACATGCACAGCTCCTATCGACCTTCATAGCACGGGATTCATCCCGTGAATGATGCTTTCGACTTTCGTAGCACGGGATTCATCCCGTGAATGACACGGACCCGGGGGACTCTACAGTGCGATTTCAACGGTTTCGACGGCCGGCAGCGGCAACTCGATCGGGTGCGGCTCCGTGCCGTCGTGGAAGAACGAACGATTGTGGCCGGATTGTTTTGCCGTCTTGAGCGACTGGGCCAGCCGGGCGAACATCGGTTCGCTGTCCGGCTCTTCCGGCCAGACCTCGGTGACGCCGGCGGAAACGGTGATTTGCAGCGTTTCCTCGCCCTGCTTGAAGTGGATTTGTGCGATCGAGTGCCGCAGCAACTCGGCCGTCTTGCAGGCCGCCTCGCGGCCGCCCTGTGGCACGACGATAAGAAAACTCGCGCCCGCGGCGCGCCCCACCAGATCGTCCGCGGCAACGGCCGCCCGCAGACGACGGCCAACTTGGTACAGCAACGAATCGCCGGCCAGTGCCCCGTGTTGGCGGTTGAGCTTGCTCAGTGCGTCGACGTCCAGCAAAACGGCGGCAAGGGATTGTTGCTGATGACGGCTCTCCTGCCACCAGGTCTCCAACACCATTTCCAAACCGATGCGGTTCGGCAGGCCGGTTGTCGGATCGCTTTGCAGTTGTTTCTCGATCTTGTTGACGCTGTTCTCGAACTGGGCAAAACGAAGAAAAGCGGACTCCTGGTCGTCACGCCAGGCATGCCGGGCAACGCGGAGATGGTCGAGTTCGTCCATCAACCGCTGATTGGCTGCTTCGAGGTCCGAGCGGAAATCCATGTTTTCCAAATTGCTCAGCGTGGTCTCGATTTGCGCGGCCTGTCCCAGGTTCGACATCTCGTTGGCCACGCCTAATTCGCTCAGCTTGTCTGAAGTGCCGACCCGCCCTTGGAAACGTTTGGCGGCTTCTTCCAATTCGTTCAGGTAGGTCTGACAATCTTCCTTCAATTGGGCCAGGCACTGCTGGATGGTTTCGGCATCTGTATGGCCGCGGCAGGACCGCAAGCGATTATCCAACTCGATTGCCCGGATGCCGTTCTTCATCATCGACACGTTGAGATTCTGGATCGATGTTTCGACATACTTGGCGTTGGTCTCCCACGTATCGGGCTGGTCGCGGCGAATTGCCTCGACCGCGTCATCATCGTAGGCTTCGAAGGCGGGCTGGGCGAACAACTCCTCCTCGTCGGCACGATCGTCGAGCATCGCCACGTGCGACACGGGCGGCTCGGCGGGAACCGGGGCTGCGATCTCCTCGACGGGCGCCGCTGGCGGGGGCGTTTCCGGCGCGGGCAAAATGCGCGGAACAACAATTGGCGCGACTTCGATTTCCGCTGGTATCACCGCGGTTTGGGATGGGGCAACGACCAGGCATGGCGCGACACGCGGCTTGGGATACGCATCCATTGCATGCCAGGCGGCAAACAAACTCGGCGGTCCGTAGCCCAGGTAGACCGCCAGCGCATAGCCGAGCACGAGATTGATGATGCCAATAACGAACAGATAGTACAGCATAACTGCCTCGCGGCCCTTCCCGCAGCGTGAGACCGCTGAAAAAGTCTCGGGAACACAACGCATAGTACTCAGTGCTGAGTACTCAGTACCACATCTTGTATCCGTCTCGACTTTTTCAGTGGTCTCAGCGCGCAGGGGTCCGAGGAAATATAGGTCATAGTAAGCAGCGTGGTGAATTTGCCGAGATTGTGCCCTTATACTTCACATTGAAAGTCACGTATGCTAAACTGTTCTTTTCCGCATTTGTGTAACCGTCAGTGAAAAGGACCATACCATGATGAAAACACTTCTTTCCACGTGCCTTGCCAAGGCCCTGATTCCCGCGGTGGTTCTCGGCCTCTTGTCAGGGGGCGAAGTTGCCCGTGCCCAAACGGCAAAGAGATTTTCCGCCTACGACGGGCCTGCCAAGACACTGGTGGCGACGATGACGCTGGACGAGAAGGTTGGTCAGATGTGCCAGCCCGATCAAAACGCGCTGCGAGACCAGGCCGATATCGAGAAGTTCTTTCTGGGTTCCATTTTGAGCGGCGGCGGGTCGGGCCCGAAGAACAAGGCCGATTACACCTTGCAGGGTTGGACCAACATGGTGGAGGGTTACCAGCGGCATGCGTTGAAAACGCGATTAGGCATCCCCCTGCTTTATGGCGTCGATGCCGTTCACGGGCACAACAACATTCCCGGCGCCGTTGTTTTTCCGCACAACATCGGCCTGGGCTGCGCCGGTAACGCGAAACTCGTGCAGGAGATCGAGCGCATCACGGCGGAAGAGGTCCGTGCCACGGGCATCAACTGGGTCTTCGCGCCTTGCGTGACCGTGCCCCGCGACTTGCGTTGGGGCCGGACCTACGAAGGATATGCTGAAACCCCCGACATCGTCCAGGTCTTGGGCGAGGCGGCCGTCCGCGGTTTCCAAGGTTCCGACTTGGCTGATCCCTTGTCCGTCGTGGCCTGCGCAAAACACTTTGTCGGCGACGGCGGCACGGCGTATGGCACGGGCAAGATGAACGACGGACGGGGATTGGACCAGGGCGATACCCGCTGCGACGAGGCCACGTTGCGCCGCATCCACCTGCCCGGTTACGTGACCGCGATCAAAGCGGGTGTCGGCACCATCATGCCTTCCTATAGCAGTTGGAACGGCCAGAAGTGTTCCGGCCAGAAACATCTGCTCACGGAGATCCTCAAGCAGGAGCTTGGCTTCGACGGCTTCCTTATTTCGGACTACAACGCCATTGATTCGATCAACAACAGCAATGGCAACTACAAGAAGTCGGTCGAATTGGCGGTCAACGCCGGCATGGACATGGTGATGTTGACCGATAAGTATGGCGAGTTCTGCAAGGACCTCAAGGAACTGGCCCTCGAGGGCAAGGTTCCCATGTCGCGAATCGACGACGCGGTGACGCGGATCCTCCGCGTGAAATTCGCCGCGGGCCTGCTGGACAAGGGCCGTTCGCCGCTAGTCGACCGCAGCTTGCAGAAGTCATTCGGTTCGGCCGCGCACAGGGCCGTGGCGCGGCAAGCGGTCCGCGAGTCGCTCGTCTTGCTGAAGAACGAGAAGCAGATGCTGCCGCTGGCAAAAACGACAAAGCGAATTCACGTCGCCGGCGCGGGCGCCGACGACCTGGGCATCCAGTGCGGCGGCTGGACCATCGATTGGCAAGGCTCGGCGGGCAACCATGTGCCGGGCGGCACATCGATTCTGACGGCCATCAGGAATACGGTGTCGAAGCAAACCGCCGTGACCTACTCGAAAGACGGCAAGGGCGCGAAGGGCGCGGACGTGGGCGTTGTCGTAATTGGCGAAAGGCCTTACGCCGAGGGGGCGGGCGACAGCATCGAACTCTCGCTGCCCAAGGAAGACCTGGCCACGCTGGCCCAGATGAAGAAGGCGGGGATTCCGCTGGTGGTTATCGTGTTGAGCGGGCGGCCCGTGATCCTGGGCGACATTCCGAATCAGGTCCAGTCGCTCGTCGCCGCGTGGCTGCCGGGTTCCGAGGGCCAGGGCGTGGCCGACGTGCTCTTTGGCGACTATCGGCCGAAGGGCAAGCTTTCGCACTCCTGGCCGCGCAGTGTCAAACAACTCCCGCTTAACGTCGGCGACAAGGATTACAATCCATTGTTTCCCTACGGCTACGGCTTGAGTTACTGAATGCAGTCTTGTGATTCCAGGAGGCCAACCTTGGCCTGGGCAAAACTGGTCGAATATGTTCCCGCTTACGACGCATGTTGCTAGACCCCACCCGGCCGGGTACCCTCTGGGTGCGGGTCGGTGAATAAGGTTGAAAAGCTAACTCACGATACATCTCACCACCCTCTTTCTTCGCCGGGAAAGGCCACCGTAGGCGGCCTTTCCTGGCGAAGAAAGAAGATCAAGGCGTGGTGTCGCCTTTTAGCTTTTCAACCTCTCTCTTCACCGACCGGGACGAGCCCGGTGGGGTCTGGTTTCCCGTTCGTGGCAGCGCCGGCGATACGCTGGGCTTTGCAGCCCATTGGGCTACAGGTCACCACCGACCGCTGCAATACATCTTCTGGTTATTCACAATTCATCCGTGCGAGGGTGGTTTCACATGATTGTGGGCCAACCTTCCACAGACCTTCCACAGAGCTTCCACAGGTTGTCCGTAGACAGCTTTATAGAGACTCGGCATACTGAGAATTGTAGGCATCTTATGCCCATTTGTACGTAGAGGAGCAATCATCGTGAGACATCAACTTCCGACGCGTTCGCATTTTACCCCGGCACTGCTCGCTTTGCTGGCTGTCCTCACGGCATCTCCGCTTGCCCATGCCGATGTGATTTATGCTCTGGGCGAGAGCCCTACAACGGGGTTCGTTCTAGGCTCTGCCGCCGGTGAAACGCCCCGGGGCTGGGACTTCCGAGTGAACGCAGCGAACTTGGAGGTTGTGGAGATGGGTGTTGACGGTGCAACGAGCAGCAGCATCCCGATCACCCTGACGTTGTGGAACACGGCGACCGAAACGCTGCTCGCACAAGCCACAACTGTGCCTGCGGCGGGTTGGGATTTTGTATCGCTCGCCACGCCCGTTCTGCTGACGCAAGGCGGCGAATACTCGGTGATCGGCTGGGCCGATCCCGCGAGTTCGCCCTGGTATCAATATAGCAATTCGCCCGCTAGCGCATTCGAACCGACGGGGGCGATACAGTACCTTGACGTACGTTTCGGCAATGGCATCAGCGCCGATACGTTCCCACCTAGCGTCGTTAATAGTGGGCAATTCGGTGTGGTGGACATCGGCTACGAAACCGCCCCCGAGCCATCCTCCTTCGCCCTCCTCGCGGCCGGTGCCATCGGCCTCGCCGGCTACGGCTGGCGACGGGCGGCGAAAACCGCGAGGTCCGCGGGTTTCGACCGGCAAGCCGACGATCCGCACATCCTCTCCTTCCCTTCGCATTCGGCCGCGGCGAACGCGGCGCAGCGGGCGGCTTGAGTCTCGGACAAGCCGTCCGCCGATGTAGTCGATTCGGCCGCGCTCCGTTGCAGTTCATCGTGATTCGCAACTCGTAGAACCTGGAGTTTTCCGACCGCATCGAGCTCGACAACCTGCGATTTGTTTCCCTGCGCTGGCCGCGCAAATTGAAACGGGCTGCCGGCCGCCACAAAGACCTTGACGGCTTGGAGCATCTTCTCTAATCCCCGGTCGGCAGTATGTGTCTTTCCACGGGATAAATTCCGCGTCGCTGGGCAACCCCGCCAAGAACCGGGCCGGCAGGTCGGCCGCGTGGTCGAGGTCTTCCAGCGAGGTCATTTCTGCGTCATCGTGTCACACTTGGTCGCACCGGACGTAAGAGGAATTGGAAGGCATATCAAACACCTTCTCCGCAAAAACAAGAAAACCACAATGTTCGACAGGGAGAATCGTCATGTACCGTACTATTGTAGTCCTGGGAATCTCGATGGCGTCCACAGCCACAGCCAACGCTTGGGATTATTACGCAGCCATTGCCTATTCGCCATCTACCGGCAATACGGGCTGGAGCTACGGCTATTCGAGCCAAGACTCAGCACAAGCCATGGCCTTGCAGAAATGCAACGCCTCGGATGCCCGCATCGCGGTGTGCGTGCGAAACGGCTACTGCGCGTTGGCAAAGGGCAATGGTCCCGGCTACTTCTACGGCTGGGCTAGCACACAGTCGCAAGCGGAACTTAACGCCGTGACCCGCTGCGCGGCGAAAATGAGCGGGGCCCACATCGTGACTTGGGCTTTTTCCGGCCTAGACAGCGGGTCCGATGGGTCCTATTGGTACTACTGGTACTATTGGTAGAAATTTGAAACTGAATGCTCTCATCCCAAGCCGAGCAAAAGAGCAACCCGAAGCGTGAGCGAGGCATCCTCGCTCACGCTTCGGGTTAAAATGAGGCTTCTTTACGAACAGCCCATGCTGTTCCCGCAGTTGTAGCACAGGTAGCAATTGCCGGCCCGGGCCGTGATAGCGCCACAGCGATCACAACTGGGAGCGTCGGTCTGGAAACTGGCAAACTGCTCATTCCGGGCTGCCACTGCCGCTTGAGAATCGCCGGCTACGGCAGTCCGCGACGTGGTCGTTACCGTCGCCGCTGCCGCCGCGGGCTTCTTTGCCACGGCAACGGCGTGGCCGTTGCTCCCGTTGCTCCCGTTGGTCCCATGCGATCCGTTGCCGTAATGAGCAGCGGTATTGGCTGCCTGGGGCCCGTTGCCCAGCCCTGCGGCCGGCGACTTGGCAGTTCCTTGCCCGCTGCTTGGCCCGCCGGCCTTCGTGGCGACGGGCCGACTCTCGGTTTCAGTCTCTCCCGCGGGGCCTTGCGGCGATTGGCCGGCCTCCACCGGCGACACCGGCACGGCCTTGTTCATCTCGCCGTAGCCGGGCAGGAAGGTGATCCCCAGCCAGCGGAAGATGTAGTCCACCAGGCTCTTGGCGATCTTGATGTCGGGGTTCTTCGTGTAGCCCCAAGGCTCGAAGCGCGTATGCGAGAACTTATTGACGTAGACCTCCAAGGGAACGCCGTATTGCAGGCTCATCGACACGGCCGTACCGAAACAATCCATCAGGCCGCCGATGGTGCTGCCTTCCTTGGCCATCGTGATAAACAGCTCGCCGGGCCGACCGTCTGGATAGAGGCCCACGGTAATGTAGCCCTCGTGGCCGGAAATATTGAACTTGTGCGTAATCGACTGCCGCGTGTCCGGCAGACGTTCGCGCCGCGGCCGGGCAACCACTTTCTCGACCACCTTCTCGGCCTTCTTCGTCGAAAGCGGCTGGGCTTCCTTGGAACCGTCGCGATAGATCGCCAAGGCCTTCAGTCCCAGCCGCCAGCCTTCCATATATGCCTGACCGACGTCCTCCGGCGTGGCCTCCTTGGGCATGTTGACGGTCTTGGAAATCGCCCCCGAGATGAAGGGCTGGGCGGCCGACATCATGCGAATGTGGGCCTTCCAGGAGATCGAGCGCGTGCCGTGCGAGGCCTGGAACGCACAATCAAACACCGGCAAGTGTTCCGCCGTCAATTCCGGCGCGCCTTCGATCGTGTCCTTCTCATCGATGAACTTGATGATCGCTTCAATCTGCGGCTCGCTGTAGCCCAAGGTCCGCAAAGCCAGCGGCACCGTCTGGTTGACAATCTTCAGCATCCCGCCGCCGGCAAGCTGCTTGTACTTGACCAGGGCAATGTCCGGCTCGATGCCCGTGGTGTCGCAATCCATCATGAAGCTGATCGTGCCGGTCGGCGCGAGCACCGTGGCCTGGGCGTTGCGGAAGCCGAAGCGGCGGCCGCTGACGAGCACTTCGTCCCAGAGTTGCCGGGCAGCGCTCTGCAGATACTTGGGGCAATGTTTGATCTGCTCGACTTTCTCCCAGTGCATTTCCATGACGTGGAGCATCGGTTCGCGGTTCTCTTCAAAACCCTCGAAGGGACCGACCGCGGCCGCCAGTTCCGCACTGGTGCGGCAGGCCGTGCCGTGCAGAAGGGCCGTCACCGCTCCGCAAAGCCCGCGGGCCTCGTCGGAATCGTAGGGGATTCCACTGGCCATGATCAGGCTCCCCAAGTTGGAATAGCCCAATCCCAGTGGCCGGAAACGGTGACTATTGGCGGCGATCCGCGGCGTCGGGTAGCTGGCGTGGTCGACCAGGATTTCCTGGGCGATAAACACCAGACGACAAGTCGCCTTGAAACGCTCAAAATCAAACGTGCCATCCTCACGGCGGAACTTCATCAGGTTGATGCTGGCCAGGTTGCACGCCGAATCGTCCAGGAACATATATTCCGAACAGGGGTTCGACGCGTTGATTCGCCCCGATTTCGGGCAGGTGTGCCAGCGGTTGATCGTCGTGTCGTACTGCACGCCCGGGTCGCCGCAGGCCCAGGCCGCCTTGCTCATGCGGTTGAGCATGTCGCGGGCAGAATAGGACGGGCCAGCTTTCTTGACGTCGGTCACCCAATGCGTCGTCCACTGCTGGTCGGCAACCACGGCTTCCATGAACGCGTCGCTCAGGCGGACCGACAGATTGGCGTTCTGGAAGAGGATCGAATCGTAGGCCTCGGTTGGCTGGTAACCGCCTTCCTGGATCAAGGTGCGGGCCTTGCTTTCCTCGCGGTTCTTGCACTCGACGAACTCCATGACGTCCGGATGCCAGTCCTTGATCGATTGCATCTTGGCCGCCCGGCGGGTCTTGCCGCCGCTCTTGACCACCGCGGCAATCTGGTCGTAGACCCGCATAAACGAGAGCGGTCCCGACGGCTTTCCACCGCCCGAGAGCTTTTCGCGATGCGAACGCAACGAGCTCAGGTCGGTGCCGGTGCCCGAGCCGAACTTGAACAACATGGCCTCGCTGCGGGCGAGTTCCATGATGTCTTCCATGTTGTCCTGGACACTCTGAATAAAACAGGCCGAGGCCTGCGGGAACTCGTAGGGGTTTTCCGGCTGGACGCCCTTGTCTTGCACGACATCCCAGTGCCAGTTGCACATAGCGCCCTTAATGCCGTACTGGTGGAACAAACCAACGTTGAACCAGACCGGCGAATTGAACGAGACGTACTGATGAATGCAGAGCCACGACAGGTCGCGGTAGAAATTCTCGGCGTCGGCAACCGAGGCAAAATAACCGTCTTGCAGTCCCCAATCGGCGACCGTGCGAGTCACACGGTGGACGAGTTGCCGCACACTCCGTTCGCGCTCGGACGTGCCGTTTTCACCGAAGAAATATTTGTTAACAACGACATTCGTTGCCAATTGGCTCCAAAATACAGGAACTTCGCAGTCTTTTTGTTCGAACAGGACCTCGCCGCCTTCGCCCTTGATGGCGGCAGTCCGCGTTTCCCATTGAACCGTGTCAAACGGCTCCGCCACGTCCACCGGACAAAATGTCGGTTCAATCGTCACACCAACCGGGGGGGTTCGAGACGACTTGGCCGATGGTCGGTCGGCGGTGGCAACGTGCGACTGGATGGCTTCACTCTCCAGAGAATCCATAACAGAACCTCACCTTCGTGAATGGATGGCTAAAAATCCGTGCCAAGTACATGCACATCAGTATATTGAAAAGACTGATTATGCGGGCTTCCTACCCAACATATTGTATACACGGTACAAGAAGACCACAATATGCAGGAAAGATCGTCCAAGTTTAGCCGATTCTTGACGAAGGTCAACGGCAGGGCCGAAAGTTAGTTCTAAAGTAATGTGAGCATTCGGTTTGCGGAAAGTGAGCTGCTAGCACTGCTAGCAGGACAATTGCCGAAGTGGAGATTTAACTTATTTGACAGTAAGAACTTGTGCGATCCGATCGCCGCTTTTCAATCGACTTCAATTGCCGCCTGTGGGCACTGGTCGGCAGCGTCCTTGCAAGCTGCCTGGAGTTCTTCGGGCACTGGATCCACCTTCGTGTGGGCCTTGTCGTCGGTTCCCATCTCAAAAACTTCGGGCGCCACGTCAGGACAAATCCCGCAACCGATGCACAGGTCCGGGTCAACTCGCGTTCTCATGGTCTAATTCTTCCTTTGAAATAGTTGTACGTACTGCCTATTACAATCATAGCGACCTCGCGGCCTCAGGTCACTATGATTTAACATAATTTTATGTCAATAATCAAAGCCGTCCAGGGGGGCCCATCCTTCGCACGGGATTGTTTGCCGAGAGGATGCCGCGCTGGAGATCATGCGTCACGGCAATGGCAAGGACTTCGACCCAACCCTGTTGGCGATCTTCTTCAGGAATCTCGCCGCCATTCGTGAAATCGCGGCTCGGCATCCCGACGAGCCGCGCGGCGGTACCGAGTTCGGGGTGACCTGTCTTGCCGGCGGGTTGGCTGGGCTGGTCACGGCGGCGGAAGTGTAAGGCTGCAGGAAATACAATAGCCGTGGGATAGATTCGTAATCTGTCGCGACAGGTTGAAAACCTATCCTACCTGGAAAACGTCCGCCCTTTACTTTTTCGTCGCGTCGGGTGCCTGCGGGGCCTTTTTCTCTGCGACGGCGTCTTTCGGCGCCGCTGCAGAGACTTTCTTCTCGTCCGCCTTCTTGGCGCCGGTCTTCGGTTCTTCTGAAACCGGCAAGTCTTCTCGCCAGGGCTTGTTGGCCTTGTAGCTTTCCAGTTCCTTCCTCAATTCATCCTTGCGCGTAGGCTCGGCACTAGGGCGCGGCTTGGCTTCCACGGCCTGCGCGGCCCACTTGCGGGCCGATGCGAAATCGCCCGTTTCCGCGTAGGCCGCAGCCAGTGTGCTGAGGATGTAGTCCTCCTTGTAGTCCGTCTGCCGACAAGCATCGGTCGCAAGGGTCACCGCACGGCGACCATCGCGAAGCTTGTCCTCGGGGGCGGTTGCAAGGACCCAGGCGAAGTTGTTCAAGACGCCGACGTCGTGGGGCTGAAGTTTCAAGGCTTGCTCGTAGTCCGACTTGGCATTGCTGCGTCGGCCCAGGTTCAGGAAGGAATCGGCCCGGCCGCGCATGGCCTCAATGTCGTCGGGATGGTCCGCCAAGATCGAGTTGAAGACTTCGACCGCCTTCTCGTAGTTTTTCATGCTCATGTACACCATGCCCAGTTGCACCATGGTCAGCGAGTCGGTCGGGTCTGCCTTGTGCAAGTCTTCCAGCGCCTTGATAGCTTCATCATACTTGTGCAGGTTGGCCAACAAGATGGACCGCATGCGCATCAGATTTGCCTGCCCGGGCTTGATGTGCAGCATCTTTTCCACGTCGGCCAGGGCCTTGGCGTTCTCGCCCAGGTGTTCGTAGATGGCGGCCCGCAGTTCCAGGATCGGCAGGCTCGAACCGTCGATGGCCAGCGCCCGGGTCAGTTCTTCGGCGGCCGCCTTGAAGTCCGATTGGGCCACGAAAATCTGCCCCTTGGTCACCAGCAGCTCGATATTGCCCGGAGCGATGCCGTGGGCCTTTTCCAGGACCGCCAGGGCTTCCGGGAACTTCTTGGCCTTGACCAACACGGCGGCCTTCATTTGGTGGGCGAGGACGTCCTTGGGATCGGCCTCGATCGCCTTGGTGAAATCGGCCGATGCTTCGTCGAATTGACCGGCTTCCGCCCGCAGCAGGCCGCGCGTCCGCAACACCACGGCATTGCCCGGCAGCGCGCGCACGGCCTCGTCGAGGTCGGCCAGGCGCTCCTGGACGTTTTTCCGCAGCGTGGCCCGCCGCACCAGGGCCTCGGCCTTGAGCGTCGCGTCGTCGTCGGCTAGGGCGATTGTCTTATCGAGGGCATCTTTCGCTTTCTGCGTATCACCGCCGGGCAAGAGGTTCAGCTTGGCGATCTCGAAATGGGCCTGCGGCTGCTTTGGGCTGAGCGTCACGGCTTTTTCCAGGTCGGCGAGGGCCTCGCTGCGGTAGGTCCTCCAGGGGCCGGGCTTGGCTGTCTCTAAACCCTTACCGCCTATGCTCAAGCCCAGGATGGCACGATAAGCCTTCATCGCCGACAGGTTGCCGCGCTGTGCCAGGGCCGATGCCATCAAGTCGTTGGCAAAAGCCGTGTTTCCCTTGTCGAGGCCTTTTTGCAAAGCGCTTGCGCAAAGCTGAATAACCTCCCCAAGGTCATCGGGCGACTGCGCGCCGAGTTTCTCCTGGGTGGCCTTGTCGAGATCGGCCTGACCCTCGTTTTCCGCACGGGCCGAAACGGGTAGGCAAGCAACCACCAGGGCAAACGAAGTCAACATCAGGACCGTGGCTAGCGGCCGCAAGCAATTCGGGCGTGTCATGCAGGAATACTCCAGTACAAAGGGGCTATTGATCATTATTATATTCCACCCTAGCGGCGGAATCGAGAGCAGAATACGGGCGTCCTGCGGACTTTAGGATTGGCGCAGAAAAGTGTCGCCTTTCGCTCCGCGAAAGCAGCGCTGCTTTCGCGGAGCGAAAGGCGACTATTCTGCATTCTGACTCGTTATTTCTTTACCGGCCCCGTTTTCGGCTCGGGGGAAGGACTGCCGGAGTCCGCCAGTAAGTAACCGGCCCAGAAAAACGGGTGCGTGGCCCGCAACTTAACCTCGCGATCGGCCGGTTCCGTGGTCGCCTTCCTGATGCGCGGTTCGGCCTCGCTGTTGACGGTCGAACTGGCGACCACCTGTACGGCCCGCTGCCAGGCGTCGGCAGGCGTGGTATGCGGCAATTCCTGGGTGAATTCCCGCACCAAGTCGAGGCTGGTCTGCCCCCCGGTTCGCCAACGGCTGAGAAGGACAGTGCGCGTCCCCGTAGACATTATTCCGCACAGGCTAAGGAAGATCTCGCTTCCGGGTCCGATAATTTCTGCCGCGCCGCGGCCCGAGCGATGTGCCGCATCACCCTTCTTCAGCGAACTCTCGCATGCCGAGTGAAAGCCCGGCAGGATGACTTCGTCTGGTCCTCGCCGCGGCAGTACGAACCATTCTGCCAGCGGCCCGATGACCCTGGTCCGCTCCGTGGGAAGCGGCGACCAGCCATACGGATCGGTCTCGGCAGTAGGACTCAACTCGTCCAAGACCACAAGGCGGTCGATGAAACTGGCGTAAATCGGGGCGGCAGCCGGCAGGGGCATCTTCAAGGTCACGCAACCGGGCAGTGTTTTCGACAAGTCCTGCACCGTGCTATCAACCGTGTCGTCGTCCAATTTCGGATGGAGTTTGCCGACGACGATCGCCGTATTTCCGTGGCGGCGGCCCAAGTCCAGCGTGGCCGTGGCCAGGCCCGCCGTGGGCACGTAGCGGATGCGGAATCGCGACAGCAGCGGCCGCAACTGCCCGTCGGCCTGCACCTGCAAGGCCTCGAAGGGCACGTACCAGAGAAGCCCGTCGGGCACGATGATCAGCTCGTCGAACTTCGTGGCGAGATCGGCCCGCGAGCCCTTCAACAGGCCGTCCAGCAGTTCCTTGGCGGTTTGCCGCCACTTGACGTCGGAGAGGTCCTTCGACGTGAGTTCGTAGTTCTGCGAGATGTTGCCCAACTCGCGCAGTAGCGTGGCCGACTGCCGGGCGAGAACTTGCGACGTCGGGACCACTTTCCAGGTGGCATATTTGTCGTGGTTCAGCAGAAAGGCGTACAGGTTCCGGCTGGTGGCGAAGAATGCCAGCAAGGCGTGCCCAGGCGGCAGCGATTTTTGGATCTCCGCCGTGGTTTTTAGGGGCGGAAAAGCGATCGCCGCGGGATCGCGCCGCACGGCCATCTCGCGCAAGACAAGTTCCTGCTTGTGCCCGATGTCCATGAGTTGGGCCATCACCTGGCCCTGCTTCTTGGCCTTCTCCGCAGTGTCTTGCACCAGCGGCAGGGCGGCCAACCCGTGCCGCAATACCTCGGCCTGATCGAACAGATCTTTGTACAGCGGGTAGCGGGTCAACAAGTCCTGCCGTTGCAAAACGGCCTGCTTCGGCAACAATTCCTTGGGGGCTTCCAGCACCCAACGCAGCGACTCCAGCCGCCCGCCCATCGGCAACGTCGTAAGGAAACGGTGCCGCCGCGCGCGGTCGGCCACTTCCACCGCCAACTCGTGGTCTTTGCGGTCGATCGCCGCTTCGAACCAGTGCTCGTAGATCAGGCCGTGTGGAACACTCAGCGCCGCCAGGGCTTCCATGGGATCGGTCAGCCAGTCGGCGGGCGAGGGGTCGCGGAGCACCGTCTGGTAAAGATCGATTGCCGCCCGGGCCGCGCTCACGTTGCCGCCGCCGCCGCCCGTGAAGTAGTCGTCGACTTTCTGCATCTGGAACAGCCAAAGCGAGCCCGTTCGCATGAAGAAGATCACCTTGGCGAGCATCGCATCGCCGTCGAGACCCCTGCGGGCCTGGTAGAGTGCGGTGGCAGCCAGGAACGTTCTCCGCGCGGCAAGCCGGCCGGCGGAGATGGTCCTGTTGCCCAGCGCCGTTCGCGCCTCTTCCAACAGCGCCATGGCTTGTGGCGTCTGCCCGATGACGAGATTATTCTCGGCGCCCAAGACGAGCAGCGAGGCGTACAGTTGGATGAAGCGATTGGTCTTCGCCCAGGCCGCGGCCGTCGCCAGGGCAGCCGGCGAGGGGAAAACGACCTTGCCGTTGGACAGCACGCGGTTCAATGCTCCGTAGCGGAATGCCTCCTCCATCAAGGCCAGATCGGACACGTTGTTCAGGTCGGTGAAGTAATACGAGGCGTAGGAGGCCTCCTCGAAATGGACCGCAGCCGCCGCATAATCGCCCGCAGTCATGGCCAAGCGGCCAAGTTCCAAGTGCGCGGTGGCGGTCAGCGGATGCTCGAATTCGCCCGAGGCCAGCGTGGCGCGTTGCAGCAGCGGAATGGCCGCCGACGCGCGCCCGCCGGCCGCCAGCGCCGATCCCAGTTCCAGGTTGACCCAGGCCTCCGACCAGTGATTGGGCTGACCGGGGCGGCGCTGCAAAGTGGCGATGATGTTGTCAATAAGGGGATCGTGAGAAGCCAGGGGCCCCAGCAGTTCGCCGCGCCGGCGAATGGCCAGGACCGTGCAGCGGAGGATCTCGCTCGGCTCGACCGGATACATTTTGGCCTGCTCGACGATCCCGCCCTGGCGAACCGCCGACGAGACGTCGATCTGCCCCTGCCCCAACGACATCCGGTACGCCAATTGGCCCAATGGCGCTTGCAGTTTGCGAATCTGCCAAGGGGGCATTTTCTTCATGGCAGGGTCGGCGCGGATGGGCTGGAAAATAATCTGCGACAGCCACGTGGGATAGGCCTGGTAGAGTTCCAGGGCGCTGGTGTAGTGGAATAATGCCTCGGAGAACTGGCCCATCTGGTAGTAGCACTCGCCCAGCATGGTTTCATAGCAGATCGAGTCGATCCAGCGCGTCACGCCAAACTTGACGGCCGTGCGGGCGTCGCCCTGAAAATGGTCCAGGGCCGCGCGGTAGTCGCCATTATAATATTCGCCAAAGGCCCAGTGATAAGCGGGGGTCGGCACCGTGTGGTCGGCCATGGCGCCGGACGTCCCGGTGGCCGTTCCGCGTGCCGGTTGGCCGGCGGCGGGGCGGGTGATGGCAAGCGCCGCCAAGACCCCGCTGAAGATAGAAACGAAGCATGCCAGCCGACGAAACCCGCTCCGATGGCAAGATATGCGCAGCATCATATAATCTGCTCCTTGAGGCCCAGTTTGATCTTACCCTTTTTGCACGAATATTTCCAGGCTATGCCCCCGCTTTCCAGGAGTAACGGCAAACTCTCCCGACCTTTTGTCGGATTGCATCGTAAATCCCTCATTTTTCGCGGGTTTTCGCCAAAACGATTTCTCTCAGACCGGCGATGGTTTGCCATGACGACGTTGCGCATGGTGCCGGGCTTTCAAGCCGCGCCCTACAACTACTCGACGAGCGTGGGGGCGCTGGCGTAGATTGTGGTTTTGATCTGCGAAATTTGACGCCTACAGTATAGGACCAGCGAATCAACAATTGTTGTGTTGTCGCCTTTCGCTCCGCGAAAGTTGCGCAACTTTCGCGGAGCGAAAGGCGACACTTCTTTCCGCGTCAGTCCTTGCACGGCTCATGGCCGAAGGGCTTTTCGGACCAGCCGCCTAGGGTTCCCGCGTGGGGCCGCTTTTCAAAAGCTTGCCGTCGGCACGGTGGCCCAACTGTTGATAGATGTCCTGCTCGATCGCCCGGGAGACGAAGCGGACGGCCCCGTCGCCGAAGAGAAAGTTCGCGCCGGCCGGATGACTCGAGCCGAAACCGCCCACCTCCAGATCGTTTGCCGGCTCCTCCTCGTCCGTCAGGTCCAAAGGCGTGCCCGTGTTGCGCAAGGTGGCCCTCGTACCGGACATCCAGCCCAGGTCGTCCACGTCGGTCCGCTTCTCGCCCACGTAGATCGTGTGTTGGACACCGTCGGTCACGTCGCGGGCTGCGATGCGGCTGTTGAGGAACAAGACGCCGTGGTTGTCCTCGTCGATGGGCGACTCGACTTCGTGCTGGCAGCCGGCAAAGTTGCTCGCCGGCAGGGCCGCTTGCGGCAAAGAGCGTTGCGCGGGACAGACGAACGAGGCGATAAGCAGGTCGCGGACCTGGGCATTCTGCGCGGCATAGGCCCCGGCCGCCAGATCGATGTGTTTGAAGGTAGCCGCCTCATCCAAGTAGGGGAGCAAGTGGACGGTCCAACTCAACTGGATTCCCTGCGGCACGTTATGGACCGGCCTCTTCGGGTCGGTCGAGCCGGGCGGGAGCACGCCATAGCCCGCCTCGTGTTTTCGCAACGCCATGCCCAACTGGGCCAGGCGGTTCTGGCAGGTGGCGCGGCGGCTGGCTTCCTGCATGGCGCCGACAGCGGGGAACAGCATGCCGCTGAGAATGCCGATGATGGCGATGACGACCAACAGTTCGACGAGCGTAAAGCCTGGCCGGGAGGATTTCATGGTTTGGGTTCCTTGTTCAGTTGCACGACGACGTCTCGCGTCTGCTGGACGCGCTGGGAAGGATCGTGGGAATATACGGCCTCGACGTGGATTGCGCGGCGGTCGGGCTTGCCGGCCACGTCGTCCACGCGGATGACGGCCGTGGCGGCGTCGCGCCCGCCGATGTCCCGGGCGGAAATGTTCCACGTTTCGCCGCGATAGCCCGGTTCCGCGGAAAGCCGGGCGCGGCCGCGCTCGACAGCCGACTGGGCCAACCAATCCGCCTGGATCTGCCGCGTTTGCAGATCGACCGACTCCCGCTGCAAGGCAATCAGTTTCAGGACGGAGAGGAAAACGGCGGTTGCCAAGACAAGGCCCAGCAACACGACGATCATGGCCGCCCCGCCGCGGCGCGGGCGGCCGGCATTTCGGCGCCGCGGCGGCATGCAAGCCCGACACGCCAGCAAAGCATTACACCGGCATGAAAACACCTCGTAGTAATCCGAAGCGCGAGCGAGGCATCCTCGTTCACGCTTCGGGTTAGTATTGACCAACTTTCGCGACGGGGCAACATCGACGCGCAATCCTTGCTGGCGCTGCGGGCTTTCTTGGATGGTGTGCCTGCGTCGCCTCATGGCTTGTCCTCCGCGGTGGACCAGCGACAGTCGCGGGAGACAATCGCTTCGATCAAGAACGACGGTCCGCCTGTGCCCGGCGACTGAAGACGAATCGCGACCATCGGCAGCGTTGCCCGCGATGGAAGCTCCAGGGCGGCTGTCGTGCCCTCGGGCAGCGTGAAGGAGTCTTCACGATCGGCGGCGGCGGGGGTCCGCTGCGTACGGACCACTGCGCCTTGCTCCTCGGTCCGCCAGGCGATCGTCGCGCCGCCGGGCAGGCGGAGTTCCAGCGCGCGATGATCGGCGGAAACAACCAGCCCCCCGCGGGACTCATGTACGTCGCGGCGGAACTGCTCGGCCAAGCGTCCCACGTCGGTGACCGTGCGCGTCTGCCGGCGAATCTCGGCGTCGGTTTGCAGCACGAAATGCAGGAGCACGCCCGTGGCAGCCATGATCGCGGCGAGCGCGGGCATCACCGCCAGCAGTTCGATGAGCGTAAGTCCTCGGCGCGGCGTCATGGCTGCTTGTACCTCCACGCGACCAATCGCACCTGATGTTCCGGTTCGCCGGGCTGCGGGCGCCAGTACACGGCAACGGTCAGTCGCCGGCCCGGCGGCTGGTCGGAAGGCTCATTCACAATTACTTCGGCGCGGCTCTCGGGCAAGGTTTCCCGAGCTTCGGTGGACAGTTGGAGCTTGGCGGCGGAAGCCAAATCGTTCCAATCCAGGGACTGCGCCCGCTCCAGCAGATTGGCGGCCTCCTGGGTTGCCGCGAGCTGGGCGAAGACCTGCCGCCGCTGGTCGGCGGCCACGGCCGCCAATTGCAGGCAGAGCGTCGTCAGCCCGGCCAGCATAACCAAGGCCACAGTGGTTTCCCAGATAGTGAATCCGCGGTGTCTCATCAGGGCCTCGATAAATTTGAAATGAGGCTGACCAAGGGAAGGAACATCGCAATCGCGATCATGCCCACCAACACCCCGTAGCCGACGATCACTGCCGGAAAGATCACTTGCAATGCGGCATGCACGCGGTAGATCAAGCGGCGGCGGTTGCTGTCGGCCAATTCCCGGGCGGCCCAGGCGAGATTTCCATTGCGCCGCGACGCCTGGAGCACGGCCAGATCGGCGCTGCCAAGCAAACCGCGGCGGCCCAGGCATTGGAAGTCGTCGCCACCGGCCTGCAAGTCGTCGCAGACAGCCCACAGGCGGCGTGCGACTGCCCGCTGCGGGTACGACGACGCCAGCGTCGTCAGGGCTGCGACCAACGGTTGCTGCCGCTCGGCGGCCAGCGAAAGGGCGTCCAAGGTCGCGGCGACGTGCCGCCGCCGCAAAAGCCATCCCATGCCCGGCAGGTCCCAGCGGATCGAGCCCGCATAGCGCAGTATGCTGTAGGCCGCCAGCCCCGCCACCAGCAGCCAGAAACAGGCCAACATCGGCCAGATCATCGGCCACCGGCCCACGTCGAACACCGCCCGAGTGAGCCTGGGCAACCAAAGGCCGCAGTCCTTGAAGATCTTCTCGAACATCGGAACGATCTTGAGGAAAAGGAAGGCGACAATCCCCACGCCAACGGCGGGCAAAATGCACACGTAGCCCAGCTTGGGCACGATCGATTGCCAGGCCGGCTCGTACAGGTTGCGGGCGGCAACGGCCTGGTCGATGGCGGGCCCCAGCGAGCCGTTCTCATAGCCCACACTAACCAGCGGCACGGCCTCCGGCGGCAGGACGCCAGGCACCGATTCCAACGCCACGGACAGCGGAAGGCCTTCCTGCAGGCAGCACACAAGCGCCGCCGTGCGCCGCCGCATCCAGCCGCCGCGCTCTTGCCCGAACGCGGCAAAAGCCGTCTCCAAAGGCATCGACCGTTTCACCGCCGCGCCCAGGAAGGCCAGCATGGTGTATTGCTGCGTTGCCACTTGCTTGCCGTAGGCCATGGCAATGATCACTGCCAGGCTCGCGCACGAGATAATCCCCAGCGCCGGCACGATCAGGAAGGTACCAACCAGGAAACCCAGGGCCGTCAAAATCCAGGCGAAAACCCGCAGCACCATGGGCCACAGGCGGCCGTCCGAGGCTGGACCCGTCCATAACCGGACCACCATAAGAATCAGCGTTCCCACGACAAACGCCAAAACGGATGCCCCCATAAGGAAGTCGACCACTTGCTGGTCAGGAGAACGGGAGGGAGCGTAGATTATGCCGCCCGAGAGACAGGAAACCAGCAACATGAACGGCATGATCAAGGCGAGAAGCGTGAACGCGACGAACGTCACGATGCACATGTAGATCAACGGCAGCACGAGCATGTTCAACAGGGCGCTTTGCGACTGCGTGCGGGCTTCGAACGTTTCGGCCGCGGCGTGGAAGGACTCGGCCAGGCAGTTCCGTTCTTTTCCCCAAGCAACCAAGGTTGTCAGGCTCGCGGGGAAACGGGCCGTGGCCAGCGACTCGTCCAGCGGCATGCCCGCCTCCACCGCCGCGACAGCCGCATGGCAGGAATTCGACAACATCGTGCCTTCCAGGGCGATGGAAGTCAGTCGCAGGGCTTCGGGCAGCGGGACTCGCTCTTCCACCAACATCGCCATGAGCGCGGAAAACTGGGCATGGCGGTCGGCACGGACGGCAGTCCCCAAGATGGGGACCCAGGCGGCTGCGCGGCCGAGCCAGGCTCCGATCGGCAAGAACAAGGCAGCCACGGGGACCACGATCGCCGCGATCGCCAGTCCCGCTACCGTCCAGGCCACGACGCCCGAAAAACGGAAATAGAGATCCGTGATCGTCGGCAACTTCGTACCAAAATCGTGAAGAATCTGGATGAATTGGCTGGCAATGCAGACGCGGATGAGCACCATCAGTGCGGCCATCATGCCCAGCAGCAAGGCCGGGTAAGCGAGCGCCAGGCGCAGGTGCCGGCGGAGGTCCTGCTGGCGGCGGGCCAATGTGGCAAAGCGCTCCAGCACGATCGGCAAGCGGCCGCTGCGAACCCCCGCCACGATCAGACCACGAAGGTGGGCGGGCAACCGCGAGCCTGCCGCGGCGATGGCCGTCTCCAGCTTGTCGCCTTGTTCCAGTCGCCCAGCGAGGTTGCGCAATACCCGGCCCAACGCCGGCGAACAGGCTTCATCGGCCAGCGCCCGTAAACCGCCATACAGCGGCAGGCCGCTCCGCGCCAGCGAGGCCAACTGTGCCGACAACTCCGCCGACTGCTCGGCATTGAGGTCGGCGGGCGGCTCGGGGCTGTAAAGGGGAAAGGTCACGGTACTTAGGCCAACGATCGAAGCAACATGAAATAGGGGACCAGCAGCATCAGCGCGTACGCGACGACGATCACCGCGCTGATCGAGCAGGTAACAAGCACCGGCAGCATCATGCGCGACCACTCGGCCTGGTGGCGGGCCCGGCGTTGATACTCGTCAGTCGCATTCCGCAGGGCCGGCAGCAAGGCCTGGTTGCGATGCCCGCCTGCGAGTAGCCATCTCAGCAGCGGCGGTAGGCCCGGCAGGCCCGTTAGCGGCTGCGCCTCGCCGCGGCGGACGGCCGCCGCAAATTGCTGAGCGGCCTCGCTCAACGTCCCGTCGCCGGCTGCCTCCGCCGCGAGCGTGGCCGCCTGGTCCAACGGCAGACGATTCTCGACCAGGAGCTTGAGGACTTCCACAAAGACCGCCGTGCGCGAGAGCCGCAGCATGCGGCCCAGCCCCGGGATCCAAGCGAAGGTCCAAGTTGTACGCACGCCCTGCGCCGCAGCCGCCGTCCTGGAGCCCAGCCACCAGAACCCGGCCAGCGTCAACAAGACCGCGGGTCCCAGCGGCCCCCAGATATTGGCGCTGGAGCCAAGGCCGGCGACAGACGCGAACCACTCGCCGCCAGCTAGGTGGAACCATCGGAACGAATCGTAGATGGCGGGGGCAACCACCGAGGCCGAGAAGGCAAACAGGCCCCAGGCAAAGAGGAACAGCAGCAGGGGATAAATCAGCGACAAAAGGACGCTGCGCCGCGTCTGCGCCAGGCGCCGCAAAGAACCGGCCAGCGATTCCAGGGCCGCCGGCAATCGCCCTGCGGCGATCCCCGCCGTCACGACCGCGCCGTAGAGCGGCGGCAAGTGCAAGGAAGGCTCGGCCAAAGCGTCGGTCAACGACTCGCCACGGGAGATTCGCTCGGAGAGTTGACGGGCGGCTCGGCCCAGGCCGCCCGGCAGGTCTTCACCCAGGCTCCGCAGGCCGAGGTCCAATGGCACGCCCGCGCCAACCAAGGCCACGATCTCATCGTTCAACGCAATGAGATCGTCGAGCGTGACGGCCAGCTTGGAAGCGGATGAGGCCATAAGGTCGTGATGTGATCGAGTGCCCTATCTCGACGGCTCGTATTATAACAGATCTACGGCCCCGTTGCCAATCCCAGGACGCGGCGGACCTCGGCGGGGCTCGTTACGCCGGATTGCACGGCTTGAATGGCCCTTTGCCAGCGCGTCAGCATGCCGGATTGCACGGCCAACGGCTCCAACACGCTCGTATCGGCCCTGGCCAATACGGCCTTGCCCAGTTCGACCGCCCCGGCCGACTTCAACGCGAGCATTTCCGCCAGAAGAATCCGGCCGTCGTAGCCGGTCCCCCCACACGCAGGGCAGCCGATGGGCCGAAAGGCTCTCCCAGCCGGCAACCCCAAGAAATCGGTCGGATCGCTGATTTCCTCCGCGCACGAGCATAATCGCCGTAGCAATCGCTGGTTGACGATCGCCAGCAACCCGCTGCGTACGACATAGGGCTCGATGCCCATGTCCAAGAGCCGGCCGAGAGTTTCTACGGCGCTGCCGGCGTGAAAGGTGCTCAACAGCAAGTGGCCGGTAAGCGAAGCCTGCATGGCCGCCTCGGCGGTGGCGCGGTCGCGGATCTCGCCCACCACGATCACCTCGGGATCCTGCCGCATGAGAAACCGCAGGCCGGTGGCCAGATCGAACCCCGCCGCCGCGTTGACTTGCGACTGGGCGACGCCCGGCACGGCGACCTCGATCGGATCTTCCAGCGAGACGAGGCTGCGCGTGCCCTCGGCCTGCGCGGCGAGCTGGCGAAGGCAGGCGTAAACGGTGGTCGTCTTGCCGCTGCCAGCGGGTCCGGAAACGAGAATGGCCCCGGACGTTTCACGCAGTTGCTGCCGGAGAGCCGGCAGCACATCGTCGGGCAGGCCGAGATCGACGAGCTGCTCGCACTGCCCAGAGCGGCCAAAGAGCCGTACGACGGCCCTTTCGCCGTGGAGCGTGGGAAACGTGCTCAGCCGCATTTCCACGTCGCCGTCGCCCAGGCGGAGGCGGCCTTCCTGGGGCGTGTCAGTCCGATACGTGAGCAGTTCGGCTTGGACCTTCAAGCGGGCGATCACGTTGGCAGCCAAGGCCTTGGGGACGAGGGCTAAGTCGTGGAGAACGCCGTCGATGCGGAGCTTGGCCTCCAGCCCTTGGGGAGTCGCCTGCAAATGCAGATCGCTGGCGCCGGCCGCGCGGCCCGCCGCCAACAGTCGATCGACGACGCAACTGGCGTATTGCGGATCGGTCGGATCGAGACCGGCCAGCGGTTGGTTGAGGGATTGCATCCATCAAGGTTAATGTTCCTTGGGGCAGTTGTCTACACGCTAAGGATCACGTCCAGCCCAGATCGATTGCAATCTAACTGCATACGCCGTATGATATAGCAACAGGTCTGCGTTCTTGCTCCCACCCATCGCAGATGCTCGGGAAGTCGGCATCCTGGCGTGCTTGGCGACGTAAATCCTTATAACAAGAATATTTAGAGGCTGTAACTCAGTCGCCAAAGCAACGGACTTTTCGTTCAAGCGGCCCCCTTCTTGGGTGTTCGCCGTAACTTCTTTTCCATCATGGTTCCGACGCGGAAATCAGGCACCTGGACTTGCCAAATTTTCCATAAGTCCTTTAGCATTGGTTCGGTTATCATGCATTCTAGATCAGCTTCTGTATCAGAATATGCGGGCGCTTTGGGATCTAACGTCTCTACCGGACGACTGCGCGGACGATGCAGAAAACGAAGGATTTCCGGAGTCTGCCGGCTTGACTTGCCATGGCGACCCACGAAAACTTATGGACATCCTCCAAGAATCGTCACGGTCCCGTTTCCTTACAGTGCAGCCGACTATGCTGTGAAATGTCCGAAGTCACGTGTATCCTCTCTCAAATCGAATCCGGGGATCCAAAGGCTGCTGACGAGTTATTGCCTTTGGTCTATGACGAGCTACGGAAACTGGCGGCATCCCGATTGGCCCAGGAGAAACCGGGGCAGACCCTGCAAGCCACGGCACTAGTGCATGAGGCGTTTTTGCGCCTAGTGGACAGACCTGATGGCGTGCCAGGCGGGGCTTTGAAGCACTGGAACAGCCGGGGCCACTTCTTTGCCGCCGCCGCCGAGGCGATGCGCCGCATCCTCGTCGAACAGGCCCGTCGCAAACACCGGATCCACCACGGTGGGGGAAGAACGCGAGTCAAGCTTGATGCCGCCTGCCCGATAGAAATGCCTCCGACCGATGACCTGCTGGCCATCGACGAAGCCCTCACTCGACTTGCCGCTCGCGATCCCGTCCGGGCCGAGTTGGTCAAACTCCGCTTCTTCGCCGGACTCACGATGCCCGAGGCGGCGCAGGCGTTAGGTGTCTCGCTGGCCACGGCCGAACGCTACTGGACGTTTGCCCGAACCTGGCTATATGCCGAGCTGAACCCCGACCTGGAACCACGCGACGAGAAAGATTCTCGACCGCGTGAGGGGATTTAGGCCTTTTTGTCGCACTGTCTCTTGGCGCAATCATCCGAGGAACATCGCGATGGACAACCTATCGAAAATAGAAACTGTTTTCTTATCCGCCCTGGAGAAGGGTTCGCCGGCGGAGCGCGCCGCCTATCTGGACGAGGCCTGTCAAGGGGACCCGGAGTTGCGGCAATCGGTGGAACGCTTGCTGCAGGCCCATCCGCAAGTCGGGAGCTTTCTGCAGTTACCTCCCGGGGCGAGCGAGACGACACCGCCGCAAGACCAAGGACCGCTGCAAGACCAGGGCACGGAGGGCCTTCCGCGCGTCCCTCGGATTAGGTATTTCGGCGACTACGAGCTGTTGGAGGAAATCGGCCGCGGCGGCATGGGGGTGGTTTACAAGGCTCGGCAGCGGAGTCTCAATCGCCTGGTTGCCGTGAAAATGATCCTCAGCGGATGGTTGGCCAATACCACCGAGGTGGACCGTTTCCGCCGCGAGGCCCAGGCGGTCGCCCGTTTGGACCACCCCAACATTGTTCCGATCTACGAGGTAGGGGTACACCAGGGACAGCATTATTTCAGCATGAAGCTGATCGAAGGCAATAACCTGAGTCAGGACCTACCTGTTTATCGAACCAATCGCCAGACTGCGGCCCTGCTGCTGGCCCAAGTGGCCCGTGCCGTGAATCATGCACACGAGCGCGGCATCATTCACCGGGACCTGAAGCCGGAGAACATCCTCCTTGATGCCGGCAAGCAACCGCACGTCACGGACTTCGGCTTGGCCAAGCGTTTGGATGGCAGTGTCACCGTCGCACGGACCGGGGGCGTGGTGGGGACAGCCAGTTACATGTCGCCGGAACAGGCTGCCGCCCAAGGCCACCAGCTTTCCGCAGCAACGGACATTTACAGTCTTGGCGCGATCCTCTACGAGATGCTCACGGGACAGCCGCCCTTCCGCGGCCAGACCATTATGGAAACGTTGCGGCAGGTTGTGGAGCGGGACCCGGCTTGTCCCCGTACCCTCGATTCGCGGATTGAACGCGACCTGGAGACCATCTGCCTGAAGTCCATCGACAAGCGGCCGCAGCGACGCTACCTTTCCGCCGCGGCACTCGCCGACGACCTCGACAACTGGCGGACGAGTAAACCGATCCGTGCCCGCCGTGTTGGTCGGGCCGAACAGCTCTTGCTGTGGTGCCGGCGCCGGCCGGTGGCCGCGGCCTTGTTGGCGGTTGCTGCCGCGCTGCTGCTGCTGGTCGTTGGCGTGACCGTAGCGGGGGCGATCTACATCCGTAATGCGAACTTTGCCGCCAAGATCGCGGAAGATAAAGTGCAGGAGGCAAAGTACTCAGATCTATCGGCCATAGAGAGTGTCGAGGAAATTGAGCAGCAGCAGAAAATGCTCGCCGCTGCCCGCCAAGAATACAAGGATTGGTTTGCCACAAAGCGCGTGCTGGAAAAGCCAAAGGCGGAACTTGCCCTCAAGCAACATGAGAAAAGTCGGGCACTGGACTATCCGAGCGACATGCGGAAGGCTGCCAGGTTTGCCGAGATTGAAGACTTCATGGCAGTCTTGGAACTGCTGGACAAGTGGCGCCCTGGGCCGCAAGACACCGACGTTCGGCAGTGGGAATGGTATTACCTGCGGGCCCTGGCGGCTCGCCAATCGCTTGTGGAACCGGGCGAAGCCGACTTCAACTCCAGCGACGGCTGGTACTTCACGCTGTCCGGGCGCAAGCGGCCTGTCATGCACCTGGAATGGAGCCCCCAAGGCGATGCGCTGGCCGTATACGATGATGAGCTCCGCGTATTGGATCTGCGGACGGGAGCGGAACGTTTTACCTTGCGCGGGTATCGGAGCGATACTTGGAGTCCGGACGGGCGGTATTTCCTGGTGGTCGACGAGCAAGGGGCGGCGAAGGTGCTCGATGCGCGGACCGGTTGGCCCGTGGCCCAGGTTCCGCCCAAGTTTCGCTCCTTTGCCTGGAACCCGGACAGCCGCCGCCTGGCCGCCAGCTCGCAAGCGGAAGTGGTCGTTCTTGATGCCCTCGACGGCCGAAGAGGTTTTGTGCTGCACGGTCACAAGGCCGCGGTCAAGGCGATGGCCTGGAGCCCGGATGGCCAGCGCCTGGTCTCGGGCAGCGACGATGGGAACGTCAAGGTCTGGGACGTAGCGACGCGCAGCGAATCGTCCACGCTCGATTTCGACGGCGGCGAAGTCAACGCCTTGTGTTGGCGGCCCGACGGGGGGCGGTTGTGTGCGTCCTACTACCCTCTGCGTGCTGGGAGGAATCACCGCTATCCTCGTATCTGTCAAGTCTGGGACCTGGCCAGCCAAAAGGCCGTCTTCAGCTTTTCGAGCGAATTCCGCAATAGCGATCTCTGCTGGAGCGGCGATGGACGCCGCTTGTGGCTGGGCGAAATCTTGCTGGACGCCGCCACGGGGCGACCGCTCTACTCCGCGACAAGCAGGTGCGCGGTGGATCGGGGTGAACTGCGGCAGGCGATCGTCGGTATTGGCGGGACGCTAGAATCTACCTTGGTCGGACTGCCTGACGGCGAACGGTTCCAAGACCTGGCGCCCTGGCTATCGACCGGCGATAATTGGACACAAAAACTCGGCCTGCCAAAATCCGAGGCCACCACCACGGCGGCATGGCGAAGCGACGGCCGCGGAGTGGCCTTGGGCAGCGACTCCGGTCAGGTCTATATCTGCCGAGTTACGCCGCACGGCGCGGGGGCTCGCTCTCTACGCTTGCCCGAAGGGGCTTGTCTGAACTGGAGTCCCAAGGTCGACCAGTTCCTGGTTTTCCACGGCAACCAGAATCTGGTTCAATATGGCCGCTTGCCGCCTGGACAACCCTTGCAACAGCTCGGCGCCTTGGACTCGACTTTCCGAGAGCGGATCTGCACACTGAGCGCCGATGGAAAACGAGTAGCGGTCGCCTTCTGGGATGACACGATCGAGGTTTGGGATACGGTCGCCGCCCGCTGCATCCACCGTTTGCCTCCGCACCCTAAGGTCGTGTCGCCGTCGTCCCTGGCCCCGATTCCGCAGATCGTTGGATTATTCTGGAGCCCCCGATCCACCCGGCTGGCCGCCTTACGTTCGGACAACACGATCAAGGTCTGGGATGCGCTTTCGGGTGAGGAGATTTTCCGCGTTGATTACGGCGGCCGCATCTTCGGGTCCAACGCCGCTTGCGCGTGGAGCCCTGACGACGGCCAAATTGCCCTCGTTGGAAACCTGTCGGATTTCAGCGGCATTGCGATCTGGGATGTCGGCACGGGGAGATCGCTGCAAAAGATTCCTGCATTTGGTTCGCTTCTGGCCTGGAGCCCCGACGGCAAGACACTGGCCGCTGATGGCGGTTCTCCGCGCCGATTATTACATCTTTATGACCCGGTCACGGGGAATGACATCGCCACGGTTCCCTGCCCGGACTTTATCCCGACGATTCTGGGCTGGTCGCCCGATGGCCGCCGCCTCGCCTGGTACGTCGCGAATGGGGCTACCTGCGGGATTTACGACTTGCAAACCGGAAAAACGACGTCCCTGGAGAAGTACAGCAGCGGTTCCCAGATTCTCTGGAAGCCCGATGGCAAAGAACTGGGCACTGCCGCAGGCGGTCAGGTGATCATTTACGACGCCATCTCCGGCAAGAAGTCGTCCAAGTCTTCCGTCCCTGTCAATCCAGAGACTTGGTGCTGGACGGAAGAAGGCTTGATAGGAGCGCGGATTGACTACCTTGCGGGCCATTTCAATATGCCGGTGATCATCGTAACCAATGCAACCACGGGCAAGACAGTCCGTATGGGACCGGACAAGGAGGTTGAGCTTGCCCGACCGATGTACGTTATGCATCCGAACGAGGGCCTCGATACTAAGGCAGTGTGGGCGCCGAACGGCCAACTGGTTGCCATTGCCGGCGAGACGACGCGATGGGCCGAGAAAATTATCGCAAATGGCGCTGGCCGGTCGGTCGGCACCCCTCGGCTCCCCGAGGTCTGGATATTTGACCCGGCCAGCGGTCGAAAGGTCCGAACGCTGGCCTTGAGCGCGACGCCATTGAAACTCTACTGGATTGCCGGCGGACGCCTCGAAGTGGCGACCCAGCGCGGCCCGGAAGTCTGGAACGTAGAGAGCGGGCGGAAAGAGGGCCTGGAGACACAATCGTTGCCGCTGGCCCGCAAGTTGAGCCCCGATGGTAAACACTGGGCGGTCATGCAATCGAACAAGAGGCCGATCACCTGCCAGATCTGGGATGCAACCACGCACCAGTTTCAGCGCGAGCTCGGGGCAGATGCGATCTCGTCGGGATCGATTATGGAATGGAGTCCCGACGGCAAGTATCTCGCCTCGGGCGCCGGCCAGGTCCGCGTCTGGGATGTCGCTAGCGGGAAGGAAATCAGCCGGCTGGTCGGACATGGCGACCCGGTCGAGGCAATCATGTGGTCTCCTGACGGGCACCGCCTGATCACGCGCACCAGGGGCAATCCACCGATTATCTCGCCTATCGACAATTCCAAGGAAGTGCAAGTGTGGGACCCAATCGCCGGGAAAGAAATCCTCAGCCTGCGCGGCGTGGTGGCGGGTCTGGAATTCGCGCCGAGTTTGCGAGTCTTTCAGCGGTTCAGCCATAACGGGGTGGGGCCGCCAGATACCGCGCACTCGGTCCTTTGGGATGTCAGCCCGCTCAGGAAGGAGAAACCACATCCATGAAAACCATCGCGTATTTCGGCGATTACGAACTCCTGGAGGAGATCGGCCGCGGCGGCATGGGGGTGGTCTATAAGGCCCGGCAGAGAAGTCTCAATCGGCTGGTCGCCGTGAAAATGATTGCCAGCGGGCAGTTGGCCGATGCCGACGAGATCGAACGCTTCCGCGGCGAGGCCGCGGCAGTCGCCCGCTTGGACCACCCGCACATCGTGCCGATTTACGAGGTGGGCGTGCATGAAGGCAGGCATTATTTCAGCATGAGATTGGTCGAAGGCCCGAATCTCTGCCACCACATGGCGGAATTGCGCCAGAAGCCACGTGAAGCAGCGGCCCTGATGGCCGAGGTAGCTCGCGCCGTCCACCACGCCCACCAGCGCGGGATTATTCACCGCGACCTGAAGCCGGAAAACATCCTCCTCGATGCTGCCAAAGAGCCGTACGTTACCGACTTCGGCCTGGCTACGCGTCTGGACGGCAGCCGCAGCGGCGCACCGACCGGGGACGTGGTCGGGACAGCCAGCTATATGTCGCCGGAACAGGCTGCCGTCCAGGGCCAGCCGCTTTCCGCAGCGACGGATATTTACAGCCTTGGCGCGATCCTGTACGAGGCGCTCACGGGGCAGCCGCCCTTCCGAGCCGAGACCATGCTGGAAACGTTGAGGCAGGTTGTGGAACGAGAACCGGTACGTCCTCGCAGTCTCAATCCGCAGATCGCTCGCGACCTGGAGACGATCTGTCTGAAGTGCATCGACAAGCGGCCGCCGCGACGCTACCTCTCCGCCGCGGCACTCGCCGACGACCTCGACAACTGGCGGACGGGCAAACCGATCCGTGCCTGCCGTGTTGGTCCGGCCGAGCGGCTCGTGCTGTGGTGCCGGCGCCGGCCTGTGGTTGCGGCTCTGTTGGGGGTTGCTGCCGCGTTGCTGCTGCTGACGGCTACCGTAACCGCGACCGTGGTCAACTCCATGAACCAGGCGGAGCGGACGCGCACAATCGCACAAGAAAATCTGAGGCGGGTGCAAGAACAGCAAGAAATCACCGCCAGGGAGATCGCCCAAAAACAGCGCGAGGCGGACCTTGCCGCAAAACGCGAGGAAGACAACTGGAAGCGCGAGCAAATGAAAATCGCCGACGAAAAGGCGCGGAAGGAGCAAGAGGCGGTCCAGACCCGCGCCAAACAAGAGAAAAACAAGGAGTTGCCGGCCGGTGAACACGGGTTGGAAAGAACCAGCAAGGACCAAGCCCGCACGGAGGGCGATCACCGCCGCATGTTGGACTATCAGAGCGACATGCGCAAGGCCGCCCAGCTTGCCGAGATCGAGGACTTCCCGCCGATGCTCGACCTGCTGGAGAAGTGGCGACCCAAACCGGGCGAGACCGACCTGCGGCAGTGGGAATGGCACTACCTGCGTGCCCTGGCAGCCCGCCAATCGCTAGTGCAGCCGGGCGAAGCCGATTTCAGCTCCAGCGACGGCTGGTATCTGACGCTCCCGAGACACAAGCGGCCGATTGCTCATATCGAATGGAGCCCCCAAGGCAATGCCTTGGCCATGTACGACGACGATGGTTCGCTACAGGTACGGGACCTGCTGTCGGGCAAAGAACGCTTCTCACTGCAAGTCAATAGCAAGGGTCCCGACGTCGAATTCGAGTCTCGCTATCCATTCCGGCGACGGTGCGACGGCTGGAGTCCGGACGGACGCTACTATCTCACGGTTGAAACCCAGGGGGCGGCCAAGGTGCTGAACGGAACGACGGGCCGCGTGGTGGCCCAAGTACCGACCTGGCGGGGTCAACCTCCGGATGTCTATCGGTTCGCCTGGTATCGCTGCTTTGCCTGGAGTCCCGATAGCCGCTACCTGGCGGCCACCAACTCGCAAGCGGACGTGATCATTTTTGAGGCCGCTACCGGCCGCGAGGAGTTTATCCTGCAGGGGCACAAAGGCCCGATTACGGCGGCAGCCTGGAGCCACGACGGCCAGCGGCTGGCCTCCGGTTGCGACGACGGCAGCATCAAGGTCTGGGACGTGGCCGCGCGCAAGGAGTTGTACACATTGACCTCTGATCAAGGTCTAGTTTCCGCATTATCCTGGTGTCCGGACGGCGGGCGGTTGTTGGCGGCCTATTATCCTTTGCGGCGCGATAAACCCATTTTCCCTTCTACGGGTCCGCTTGTCTGTCAGGTCTGGGACTTGGCCGGCCGAATGTCAATTCTGAGCCTGCCTTCCAAGGCCATCCGCGAAACCAGTTTGCTTTGGAGCACTGACGGCCGCCGCCTGTGGCTCAGGAGCGCTTTGTTTGACGCGGCCACGGGGCGAGCCGTTTACGATTCCGGTGCAGCCGATAGGCGTGTTCTGCCTGACCCGGAAATGCGCCACGGCCTCTTGACTACCGCCTTCGAAAAACGAACAACTCTGATTGAACTGCCGGGGGGCGAGTCGTACCAGTTCCTGGCGCCTTGGTTCGACGCGACAACCGCCGCCGCCTGGACGCGCGACGGCCGTGGCCTGGCCCTGGGTAGCGCGTCGGGCCGGGTTTACGTCTGCCGGATCACACCGCATGGCGAGGGGGCCCGCAGCACCCGCCTGCCCGCAGGCAGTTCTCTCCAGTGGAACCCGGCGCATGACGAGTTTCTGGTTTTCGGCGCCAGTCAAAACGTATCGATTGGACGCCTGCCGCCGGGGTCGCCGCTCCGCCCGCTGGGCCCTGCCGCCCAGCGATCCTTTCCACTGCTCTCGGCACTGAGCCCCGACGGCAAGCGCGTGGCCGTTGCTCTCCTGGACGACACGATCCAGATTTGGGATACGGCAGCGGGCCAATGCATTCAGCGCATGACCGCGCACCGCAGAGATCCGACGTTCGCGGATCAATCACCGCAATTCTCACGACTGGTTTGGGGCCCTCGGTCAGCTCGCCTGGCTTCCAGCCGCACGGATGGAACGCTCCAGGTCTGGGACGCGCACACGGGCGCCGAGGTCTTCGGCGTCGATTATGGCGGCTTCCCCAACTACGTTCCCAACATTTTTGCGTGGTCACCTGACGAAGTCCAACTGGCAATCATTGATGGCGATTCGCGGGACAGCGGCATCGCGATCTGGGATCTCCGCACGGGGAAAGCGCAGCACAAGATTACTGGTCGGTATGATGTTCTGAATTCGGCCCTGGCCTGGAGCCCGGACGGCAAGACCTTGGCCGCTTACGGGGGTTCTCCGGGCGGGTTTATTCTTTACGACCCGGTCACGGGCAAAGAGCGCACCGGCGTTAGCTGCCCGGGCGTTTCCTCGCCGGCTCTGGGCTGGTCGCCGGACAGCCGCCGAATCGCCTGGAGCGGAGGGATTTACGACTCGCAAACCGGCCAGACGACTTCCCTGGAGAAGTACGACTATGCCGGCTCGTTGGCCCAGATTGTCTGGAACCCCAATGGCAAAGAACTGGCCGTCACCAACGGGGTCCAGGCGGTCATCTACGACGCCACCTCCGGGAAGAAGTCGTCCGCCCCTGACAAATTGCCGCGGATGTCCTTGTGCTGGACGGACCAGGGCTTGAGCGGAGTCCGGATTGAATCGGGCAACGATGGTTCGGCCCCCGCCTTAGCGATCATCGTGACCAACGCCGCCACCGGCAAGACGGTCCGCCTGAGCGAAGGCGAAGTGCGTGAGGTCTTCCGACCACAGAATCAGGTCGCGTGGGCGCCCAATGGCGAACGGATCGCAATTGCCGGCTGGCTGCGCGACAACCCGCGGCAAGACCGTTGTGCATTTGCCATATTCGACTTGGCCACCGCTCGCGAGGTTCGCGTGTTGCCACTGTCGGCGCCGACGAGGAAACTGTCATGGACCGCAAACGGGCACATCGAAGTCGAGACCGACAAGGGCCTGGAAGTTTGGAACGCCGAGAGCGGCAAGATGGAGCGCGTACTGCCGTTTGAAGGATCGCGAAAGTACCTTGACAATTGGTGGAACGTATTGAGCCCCGACGGGAAACACTATGCGGCCTGGGAAAGGCGCGGCAGCACAGCTACATGCAAGGTCTGGGACACGCTTACGAACGACCTCAAGTACGAATTTGGAGGAGAGGAGATGGCGAGCAACCCGGTTCCGTGGCAAATAGTGGCATGGAGCCCGGACGGCAAATACCTCGCTGCGCTCTGCAACCAGGTGAGCGTCTGGGACGTGGCAACTGGCAAGGAAATCAGCCGGCTTATGGGCCACGACGGCGCAATCGAGGCACTCTTCTGGACCGCCGACGGTGCCCGTCTGGTCACACGCAGCAAACGGAAGGTTGCTCTTCCAAAGGATGTGGACTGGGAACTCAAGGTTTGGGATCCGATCCACGGGGAGGAAATAATCAGTCTCCGCGGACCGTTGGCCGGTTTTGAGTTCACGCCCGATCTGCGTGTTTTTTCCCAGAAGGTGGGCAACCAACTTGTGCTCTGGGACGTCAGCCCGTCGAGAAAGGAGAAATCCGCGCGGTGAAAGAGACGCTGCGCATCATTCGAAACCGGCAAGGAGAGTAAAGGAATAGGCCGGGTCACTGATGCTTTCCAGTAAGCTGTCGCACCACTTTTCTTGCTTCTCCACGGCCACCGCGACAGTCCCCGTCAGCCGCGCATCGATGACGATATGCGTCCAATCCGCAAGTTCTGGATCCTCGGTCACGCGAAGCGTAATGATGCTGCCGAACAGTTTCGGACCAAACTGGCTCATTTCCGCCAAATGCCGATTGAATTCTAAATCCTTATGCACTATGATTTAGCGACCGATTCATTATCTGGGTGTATTCGCTACGAATGGCGTAGAATTCTGTATCATTAGAGAATAGGTGAAAAACGCAAGTTGTTAATACATAATCACTTGGGGCTGTAGCTCAGTTGGTAGAGCAACGGACTTTTAATCCGTTGGTCTCGGGTTCGAGTCCCGACAGCCTCACTCGCGTAACCCTTTGAATTTCAGAGGGTTACGTCGTTTCTTGGGCTGGCGTCTCTGCTCAGTCGGCCAATCTGCTTTCCGCCCCTGAAGGAACTCCGGCACGTAGACGTTCTCCGTCGCCTTCTTCATCTTGTCGGAGAGGCTGATGTAGCGGAGGGTGGTCTGAAATGACCGGTGACGCATCTTCTTTTGGAGAACGGCACCGGTCATCGTGTCGGCATTAAGGACGTACCGAGTACTCAGTACTGAGTACTCGGTACATTGTGGCAATTTGAATTGTGCCTCGCGGGATTACTTCTTCAACGAGGCCCGCAGGCACTCCAACTGCCCGCCCGAACCGAGCTTGCTGTTCTTGTGGGCGATGTAGTCGGCATAGGCCTTGATGAAGACCTTTCCTGGCGGACG
>CAZTPX010000059.1:0-55118 GCA_964615095.1 uncultured Planctomycetaceae bacterium
GGTAGACGTTCTCGACGTCCCCCTCGTCGTTGAGGAAGATGTCGATCTTGCCGTGGCCTTCCAAGCGGGTGACGGGGTCGATGGAGATGCGTTTCATAGTGTTTGTCGGCAAGTTAGCGGTTGTGGATGAAAAGTTCAAATCCGAAATTCGAATAGCGAAATCCGAAACAAATCCAAAGCACTTATGCGAAAGGTCCAAAACACGTTTCGCTCATTCCGATTTCGTTTTTTGAATTTATTTCGGATTTCGTGCTTCTTGATTCGAATTTTCTCCTCTAGTTATGCCCGTTTTCTTCATTCTTCTTTGCGCGGCGCAGCAGGCTGCCGGCCAGGCTGAAGCGATAAAAACTCCCCACCGGGTCCGGGATACCGTCGCGGATGATGCGGTCGATTTCCTCCGGCTCGTTCGAGTCGATCATCGACGACAACGAAGCCATCATCCGCGCGCCGAAATCGTGGACACCTTGGTTCGGCCCGTAACAGCCGATGCACGGCGAATTGACCTGCGGACAGAGGGCCCCGCAGCCGGCCCGCGTGGCGATCCCACAACAGAGCAGGCCCTGCTCCAGCAGGCACGTCTCGTCGTCGGGGATGACCTGCCAGGTACGGTAGAACTTCTTGACCTTCTTCTCATTCCGCGTCCGCTTGCAATCGTCGCACACCGTGGTTTCCGCGCCGATCACCGCCGGGCCGGACTTTCCAGCCTCGTGCGGCGGCAGGCGGTTCTCGACGATCGCCAGGACCGCGTCCCAAATCCGCTCGGCCTCGGGCGGACAGCCGGGCAGGGAGTAGTCGACCGGCACCGTCTGATCCAGCGTCCGCACGGTCTCGTAGAAGACCGGCAGGTGCAGCGTCCCCTCGGGCACGACAGTCTTGGTTTGCGGCTCGGTCCGGTCCGGGTTCTCGGTCGAGGGCGTGTCGTGATAGACGGTGTCGAAGATCTTGCGGCGGCTGGTGGCGTTGGCCAGGCCGGGGATGCACCCTTCGCTCGCGCAGGAGCCGAAGGCTAGCAGGACCTTCGACTTGCGGCGGAGGAGTTGGGCCATATATTCCTGTTCGCTCGTGCGGATGCTGCCGTTGAAGAGGCAGACGTCGATGCTCTTATCGGGCATCTTCTCGACGTCATGGACCTTGGCGTCCACGGCGACGGGCCAGAACACGATGTCGAACAGCGCGGCCACGTCGAGGATTTTCTCGTTCAGCGCCAGCACGGCAATCTCGCAGCCGCCGCACGACGCGGCCCAGTACAGGGCCAGTTTGCCTTTGGGTACGTTGCTCATTGTGGGTTCTCCAACAAGACGCGTTTACGACGGACCGGAGCCAAAATCTGAAATCCGAATATCGAAATTCTAAACAAATTCACAACCGGAAATCGGAATGACCGAAACATGTTTTGAACCTTTCGTATTCGTCTTTTGGATTTGTTTCGCTTTTCGTATTTCCTACGAGACCTCGATCGCCTGGGCGTGTTCTTTGACGATGTCTTCCAGGGCTTCCTGCCGCTCGCCGTTTTCCTGCCAGTTGGCAGACCAGTTCAGGGAGCCGAGCTTCTGTACGTCGGCCACGAAGCGATCGATCGACTCGGCCAGATACTGCCCTTCGGCCGCCGACGCCCAGACCAGGCGCAGGCGGTCCGCTTCGATGCCCATCTGCTGCAGGAAGTGGTGGAGCATGGAATGGCGGCGAATGGTCTTGTAGTTCTGCTCGATGTAATGACAGTCGCCGGGGTGGCAGCCGGCGATCAGCACGCCGTCGGCCCCCAGGGCAAATGCCTTGAGGATGAACGCCGGGTCCACGCGGCCGCTGCACATCACGCGGATGATCCTCGCAAAAGGCGAGTACTTGATCCGCGCCGTGCCCGCCAGGTCCGACGCCGTGTAACTGCACCAGTTGCAAAGGAAAGCGGCGATTTTCGGTTTGAACACGTCAGGCATAATTCATCAATCCTTCCAGCTCTTCGTTGATCTGTTCGTCGCCGAACAGGTGTTGCTTGGCGGCGCCCGAGGGGCAAGCGGCCACGCACGTGCCGCAGCCTTTGCACAGCGCCTGGTCGATCACAGCGATGTCCCTCTCGGCGTCGTGGCCGATCGCCTTGTAGGGACAAGCCGAGATGCACGTCTTGCAGCCGGAACACATGTCCGCATCCACCCAGGCTGTGTTGGGTTCCAGTTCGATCTGCCCCGCGTCGATCAAGACGAGGACCTTGGCCGCTGCGGCGTCGGCCTGGGCCACCGTGTCGGGGATGTCCTTCGCCCCCTGACAGGCCCCGGCCACCATCACGCCGTCGTTGGCCGTGTTCACCGGCGCCAGCTTGGGGTGCTTCTCGAGGAAGAAGCCTTCCGCCGAGCACGAGATGCCGAGGCTGCGGCGGACATCGCCCGCGTCGGCATGCGGTTCCAAGGCCACGGCCAGGATAACCATGTCCACTTCGATGTTGCGGACCATGCCCAGCAGGGTGTCGTCGACCTGCATCGTCAGGCTGCCGGAACCTGTAGAAGGATTCGGTAGGTCAGGCTTTCTAGCCTGACGCTGGTGTTCGTCAGGCTGGAAAGCCTGACCTACAGAGGGCGTGATATCGGCCACTTTGCCGCGGATGAACTGCACGCCTTCGTTCTGCACACGGTTGTAGAACTCTTCGAAGCCCTTGCCCGGCGTACGGATGTCGATGTAGCAGTTGTAGACCTCGGCCTCGGTCTTCTCGCGGACCAGGTGGGCGAGTTTCAGGGCGTACATGCAACATACGCGCGAGCAGTAGGGATGGTAATTGGCGTCGCGGCTGCCCACGCAATGGATGATGCCCACGCGCTTAGGAGTCGAGCCGTCACGGAGCACCAGTTTTCCGCCCGTCGGCCCGCCGGCGTTCAACAGCCGCTCGACCTCCAGGCTGGTATAGACGTTGGCGTACTTGCCGTAACCGTAATATTCGATAGCCGACGGGTCGAATGCCTTGAAGCCCGTGGCCACGATGATCGCGCCCACGTCATATTCTTCGATCCGCTCTTCGTCGTCAAAACAGAAGGCGTTGCGTTCCCCGCAGGCATCGACACACGTCTGCTTGCACTTGCCGCGGGAGACCTGCAGGCAGGCCGCCGGATCGACCACGGGCACCGGCGGCACGGCCTGGGGGAAGGGGAGGTAAACGGGCTTGCGAAGGCCCAGTCCTTGATCAAAGGCGTTGGGGAACCTGGCCTTGGTGAACACGCAGGCGTCGATGCATTGCATGCAGCCCACGCACAGGCTCTCGTCGATATAGCGCGGTTTACGGCGGATTTTCACGTGATAGTTGCCCACCGAGCCTTCCACCGACTCGACCGAAGAGTAGGTCAGCATCTTGATCTTCGGATGGAGCTTCACGGAGGTCATCTTGGGCGTGAGGATGCAGGCGGCGCAGTCCAGCGTGGGGAAAGTCTTGTCGAACATGGCCATGTGCCCGCCGATCGACGGCTCGCGCTCGACGAGGACCACCTCTTTGCCCGCGTCGGCAAGCGTCAAGGCGGCCTGGATCCCGGCGATGCCGCCGCCGATGACCATGGCCCGCGGAACGATCCGCACGAACTGCCGTTGCAATGGTTCGTGGCGGGCGACGCGGAGGACGGCCGCGGCCAAGTGGGCCTTGGATTTATCGAGCGCGTCGGCCTTGTCTTCCGTGACCCAGGCCACTTGTTCGCGGATATTACACATCTGCACCAGGAAACGGTTCAAGCCGGCGCTTTCGGCGGCACGGCGGAACGTGGGCTCGTGCAGGTTCGGCGAGCAGGCGGCCACCACTACGCGGGTGAGACGATGCTCGGCGATGTCACGCTTCACCAGTTCCTGACCCGGGTCCGAGCACATGTATTTGTAGTGTCGAGAGATGACCACGCCGGGCAGGCCCTTGGCAAACTCCGTCAACTCCTCCACGTCCACCGTGCCGGCAATGTTGCTGCCGCAATGGCAAACGTAAACACCGATCCGCAGCGATTCATCGGCGATCATGTCTTGGGCTCCAATAGGTCCATAGCTTCGTAAACCAGTTCGCCCAGGTCGGCCACACGGAGGCGACCTTCGGCGCCGACCGTCTTGACCGCGTCCTGGAACATGCCGAGGTCCTTCGGGCAAGCCACGACAAAATGCGTGATGCCTGGCACTTGCAGGGCCTCGTTGATGCGGAGGATGGCCGGGCGTTGCGAGACTCCCTCCTCCTCCTGCATCCAAATCTTGCCGCCGCCCGCCCCACAGCAGAAGCTGTCCTCGCGATTGCGCGGCATTTCCAAACGCTGCAGGCCCAGGGCGTCGATGATCCGCCGCGGCGGGTCGTAGATACCGTTGTAGCGGCCGAGATAGCAGGGATCGTGGTAGACGGCGCAGCCGCTAAGTCGCCGCTTCAGGCCCAGCTTGCCCTTGCGTAGCAGATCGTCGAGGAATTCGCTGTAGTGCTGCACCGGTTTGAACAACCCGAACCGGCCGTACTCGTGCTTCAAGACGTGATAGGTGTGCGGGTCGGTGGTCACGATGCGCTGGAACTCCGCCTTGGCGATCGTCTTCATGTTCTTCTCGGCGAGCATTTCGAAGAGCCCTTCTTCGCCCAACCGGCGGACGTCGTTGCCCGCCGATTGTTCGCCGTCGCCGAGGATGCCGAAATTCAGTCCCACCGCCTGAAAAACGAGGGCCAACAAGCGCGAGACCCGCATCGACGAGGGATGAAAGGCCGCGTAATCGCCGAGGAACCACAGCGTTTCGACCGGTTCCTTCCGGGCATCTTTCAGGGGAACGGGAAGGTCCTTGGCCCAATCGAATCGTTTCTTGGGCGACTTGGTCTGGGAATTGCCATACCGCTGCAACGAGAGCAGGGTCTCCTGCAGCGTGCTGTCGAGCTGGCCCAGCTCGACCAGTTTCCGCCGCATTTCCACGATGAGCGAAACATGTTCGTTCCGGACGGGGCACTTGTCCACGCAGGCGTGGCAGGTGGCACAACCCCAAATGGCCGCGGACTCGACCGTGCCGCCGACAAATTCCGTCCCGTTGCCATTGGACGGCCGGCCTTGGACCGCGGCCAAACCCTTACTCAAGACGAATCCCTTGAGATCGTGGACAACTTGCCGGGGCGATAACTTGGCCCCGCTGGCGACCACCGGGCAAACTCGCTCGCATCGCCCGCACTCGGCGCAGGCATAGCCGTTCAATAGCATTCGCCAGGTGAATCCAGCCAAGGGATTAGCCGGCCGATCGCCGCTAACGGCCTCTTTCTCCTCGCTGGGAAGGAGCACGCCCTTGTGCGGCAACTCGGCGAAGAAGACGGCCGCCGGCGCCCAAAGCAGGTGCATGTGCTTCGAGTAGGGCAGGTACACCAGGAAGAACAGGAGGATCAGCGCATGGACCCACCAGGCGCCGACGCCCAGATGGACGATGGTTTCGGGGTGAACTTCCATGGCCGTCAGGGCCTGCGCCAACATCGCGCCGCAGGGCAGCCAAGTCTGGCCCCAGTGGCCTGCTTCGGAAGACGCGGCTTGCTTGACGTGGCCTCCCGCTTCGGCCATGAGGTACGTGACCATCAGCGCGGCGATGAGCGAGACGACGATCGTGGCATCGGCCGTTCGTTGCAACCCCGGTGGTCTGAGAATGTAACGGCGGATCGAGGAGGCGATCAGGCCCACCAACACGATCACGGCGAACAGGTCGACCACCGTACCAAGTACCGGAATTTCCTCCGCCTGGGGGATGCGAATCCAGGGTGCGGCGATTCCCCCTACGAACAACAGTGCCGAAGCCAGCACGAACATGCAGAAGCCCCAGAAGATCGCCGGATGGGCCCAGTTGATAATGGATTCTCCGCGGAGCATCCGCGACTGGAAAAGGACCTCCTTGACGAGCGTAGCCAGGCGCAGGCCGATGTGATCGAATCGGTTTTCCCGGCGCCCCAGCAGCAGGATCCGTAGCAGTTGCCACATCCGCCGCGCGAACAAAACCATTGCCGCTGCGGCGAGAACCGCCAGCCACACGGCCCCATACACACCCAGGAATTTCGTTTCCGTCGGCATCATCGCGCCTCTTTACGAATCTCTGATTTCTTCGGGGCCACGGATTGACACAGATCAAACACGGATTTTTTGGTCCGTGTTCAATCCGTGTTTCATCCGTGGCTTCAATTCTTGTTTCCCTAATTCCGTTTCAGTGCCTTCGTGAGCGCCGGGGCGAGGTCGAGCACGTCGGCCACGACGCCGTAGTGGGCCACGTCGAAGATGGGGGCCTTGGGGTCCGTGTTCACGGCCACGATCAAGTCGGAATCCTTCATGCCTTCGACGTGTTCCGGCGCGCCGCTGATCCCCAAGGCGAGGAAGCATCGCGGCTTGACGGTCATGCCCGATTTGCCCACTTGTCGCGTCGCAGGCAGCCAGCCTTGATCGATGACGGGCCGCGAGGCACATAGCGCCCCGCCGAGGGCCTGCGCCAGTTCTTCCGCCACCTCCAGGTTCTCCTTCTGCTGGATGCCGCGTCCCACGGCCACCAGGATCTCCTGTTGCGTGATGTCCAGGTCGCCGCCCTCGGGCAAGATCCATTGCTGGAAATTGACGGCCCCGCTGGAGAATGGCGCGGCGAGCTTTCGCTGTTGCACGACTGCCTTTCCCGCCTCGCCGTTCGGTCGGAAACTGCCGGGCAATACCATGACAATCGCTGGCGAGGTGGGAGCCAGGACTTGGGCCGTCATCTTTCCGCCACAGAAGGACGCGGTGACGCGAAGCTTCTGGCCTTCGGCCTGAATCGCTTTGCAGCCGGTCACCAGCGGCAGGTCCAGCCGCGCCGCAAGCAGCGGGGCCAGATCCCAGCCGATCGACGTGGCGCCAATCAAGACCACGCTGGGCTGCTCCGCAGCGACGACTTCTTGTAAGGCGGCCACGAAAGGCTCCGGCGCGTAGGCGGCCAGCAGCGGGTCGTCGACCAGCACGATGCGGTCGGCTGCGCCCAACGCCGCCGAATGGGAAGCGCCGTCGGCACTGAGCACCACGGCCACGACCTGACCGCCAGTCGCCGTGGCCAGCCCCCGCGCGGCGGCCAGCAACTCCAAGGTCACATCGCCTAACGTCTCACGCTGAATCTCTGCCACGACCAGCACGTCTTGGGTACTCATTTCCTCAGTCCTTTCTGGGCAAGAATCTCGGCGATCCGCGCAGCCACTTCATCTTCCGAACCGGAGAGCATTTCAGCGTGGCTGCCCGACGCAGGCGGTTCCAGGCGGCAGATGGAAAGCGGCGGTGTCGCGCCGGGGGCCACGGCCACCTGCTCCTCGAATTGCGCCGACTTCATCGCCGCGCGAATCTTGGCAACCGGGACGTAGCGGGGCGGTTGCTCCGCTCCCACGATGCCCAGCACGACCGGGAGCTTGACGTTCAACTGCGCCATGACAGCCCCGGGGAATTCCTTGCAGACCGTGACTGTACCTGGCTCCGCGCCCCGGCGAACGCCGCAAATGACGCCGACATAGGGCAACCCCAGCGCTGCGGCCAGGAATGGCGAGAGACCGCCGTCCAATTCGTCATGGGCTTGGACCCCAACCAGTACCAGATCGGGGTTCAGAGGCTTGAGGGCTGCGGCATAGAGCGCAGCCGCGGCCCTGGGCGACGGCGGTTCGCCGTCTAAAGAAAGCTTGATGATCCGATCGGCGCCCTTGGCCGCCGCGGTGTATAGGGTGTTGTCGACGTCGCCGAAGTCCAGGGCCACGACGCTCACAGTCGCGCCGCCTGCCTCCTTGACGAGAATGGCCTGCTCCAGGGCGTGGTCGTCCGACTCGTTGACGATGAACGACGCGGAACTCAGATCGAGTGTTGCGCCGGAGGAATCGATTTCCAGCGGCTCGATCAGGTCGGGAACCTGGCGAACCACGACAGCGATGTTCATGACACGTTCCTTTCTTCGTAGCACGGACTCTAGTCCGTGTCCACGGAATGAATGAATTCCGTGCTACAGAGTTGTTCTTTCTCCCAAATCCATGCATTCAGCCAATATCTCGATGATGTCGCGAACCTTGAGGCGGCCCTCCAAGCCCGCAACCTTGGCGGCATCCTCAAAGCGCGCCAACTCATAGGGGCAGGAGACGGCGAGGATGTCGGCCCCGGTCTCGGCGGCCTGGGCCACGCGCCGGTCCGATAGCCGCTGGCCGCCCTGGGCCACGATATGGGCGTCGAGCCACATGCCGCCGCCCCCCCCACCGCAGCACAGGGCGTTGTCGCGCGTGCGGGACATCTCCACGAGTTTTACGCCCGGCACCAATTCCAGCAGCGACCGCGGTGGATCGTAGCACCCGCTCCGCCGGCCCAAGCAGCAGTTGTCGTGGTAGGTGACCACGGCCTCTACCGGCTTGGCGATCAGAGGCTTGAGTTGCTCCAAGCGATCGGCCAGAAACGTGGTGTAGTGCTGCACCGCGTACCAGGCGCCGAAACGAGGATAGTATTTCTTCAGGGCGTGGAAGGCGTGCGGGTCGAGCACTACGAGTTTGCGGAAATCCTGCTTATCCAGCACTTTGCGGTTCGCCTCGACCAGGGTCTCAAACAGCCCTTCCTCGCCAAACATGCGATCGCACTCCCCAATCGCCCTCTCCTGCACGCCCAGCACGCCCCAGGTAACGCCCAACTGCGTCAGCAGCCGGGCGAAAGCCCGGGCAACCAATTGGTTCCGCGGGTAGTACGATGGATAACAGCCCACCAACCACAGCACATCGACCGGGCGCCGCTCCTTGGAAAGGTCCAGCACGCGGACATCCAGGTCTTTGGCCCAATCCATGCGTTGCCGCGGCGAGCGGCCCAGGATGTTGCCGTACTTGAAGACGTTTTGGAACGTCTCTTGGAGTTCGGCGGGCGGCTGGAAGCCCTGCTGCATGGCCGCATCGCGCAGCGCCGGCCAGACGCCGTCGGTCAGTTCGATGCCGCGCGGGCAACGTTTCGAGCAGAGATAGCAGGCCACGCACATCCACAGCGAGGGACTTGTGAGCACCTTGTCCAGGTGTCCCGAGGCCGCTTGCAGGATCAGTTTTCGCGGTGGGAACTCCATCGCATGGCCCAGCGGGCAACTTGCCGCGCACATGCCGCACTGCATGCAGCCCAGCGGCGGCTTGCCGTCGCCCGCCTTGCCCAGTTGTTTCAGCAATTCCGCTCCCCGAGGGGCCTCGACCGTGGCCATCGTTTGTCTCCCGCGTTTGCCAGGCTTTCATGTCTCCCCTCGCCCGCTTGCGACAGAATGCGAGACGGGCAGGGGCCGTCAACTCCCCTCGCCCGCCTGTCGCTTGCGACAGGATGGGAGAGGGGCAGGGGGTGAGGGCATTGTATTTAGCCGCCTCTAAAAGCAACTGGTGTGCCTCGTGGCGCAATCTCGTTTCGATTTCACCGAAGCGGGCATCGTGTAATGCTTTACGGTGAATCTGCCGAACCAGGCCACCGGCAAGATTGCAGCGGGTTGCGGAATTCCGCCAGCGGCTTGCGGGAATCCGGCAGTCCAGGCGAAGACCCCGGAAGGCCAAACCACAGGGCGGCCAAGCACTATACCGATGGGGGATTTTTGCCCGAACTGGTCTGAAATCATTTTTTTCGCGTTTGAGAGCTGTTTTACACAACTAATGGAGGTTATCATTTTCACCACAGGACTGGTATCACTCGCAAAAAACAGGTGGAAACTGCGGGAAAACATGGGATAGCAATCTTTAGGGTGCAACGCACATAGACAACGGAGGGAGGGCCAAATCGGGCCAAGTCGGGCCAAGTCGGGTCAAGTCGGGCCAACCGAGGCAATACTCTCTTTCGCCCTGATTCGACAGCGGTTGCGGCGGCGAACTTTCCGAGGCTGGGGGCGAATCCTCGGCCAGGTAGAGGGTTTTGTGGCTTGTGGCCACTATCGGTTTGCGGCGCGGCGCTGGCGGGCAGGGCCTGGGGAAGCGGCGGTGAAGATTATCGACTGGCGGTTTTTCGGGGACGGAACACATGGCGGATCTCCTTGTGGTGAGGGGATGGCGGGAACGCTACTAACTTACCGTAATTATCCATAACTTTGGATACATGTCAAGTGGGCGGAACGAATATTTCCGTCTCTCGGCCCGCCGCGCGGCGGGGGCGATGGCCCTAAGGGGTTTCCCCGCAAGAGGTTCCGGCATTGGGCGGAACGAGAGAAGTTCCAGGAAGCAACTTCGAAAATCGTCGGCCCATTGGCGACTACGCTCGGAGCGGCGCGCGAAGAATCGTTGCAACTTCGTGGCCCGCAAGCACTTGAAAATTCCCGGTCGCTGCGGAAGATCGTCAAGGCGCTGGGCGGCGAGTTTGAAGTTTTGGCCAAATTCCCGAAGGGAACTGTAACGATCGATCAATTCGACGCATCACACCAGCCAACGCATCATGGGCACGAGAACTTCAGCTAAGCTGACGGGCTGCTTCAGAGGTACTTGTGCAACAGGCTGTTGCACAATTGCGGGACCTTGAAAACAGGCCGCGGTAGCTGCCTTTCGTGACCCGTCATTCATCGCCGATCTCCTCTTGCCACGTCTTGCGGATCAGACGCAAGCGGCGTTCGATGGTAGGCAGCGCGCGGCCGATCTTCCCCGCAATTTCCTCGTTCGTGTAGCCTTCGAGCTTATGCAGGGCAATCTGCCGCAATTCGTCGTCAACAAGCTGATCGAAAAGTCGATCCACCGCCTCGACCATCTCGGCGGCGAACTCCGGAGTCGGCTCCGGACCGGCCACGTCGTTGATCCCCGCGCCGTCGTTGGACGCCTGGAGATCCACGAATACGGATTCGCCGCCCACCAGTCCGCCGCCGCGCTTCTTGCGAGTCTGGTCCCTTAACTGGCCGTAGGCCTTGCGCTCCGTAATGCGAACGATCAGGTGCCACAGGTCGTCGCGGTCGCGCAAGTCCGGGAACAAGTCCTCTTGCGCGCGCAGGCAGAAACTCTTGAAAGCGCTGAGCGCCACGTCCTCCTCGTCCGCGACGCGCCGCGGACTATCGCCAAGCTTCTTGCGGGCCATGCCAACCAAACGCCGGTAGTAGCGCTGCCAGAGCTTGGCGGCCGCCGCCTCGTTGCCCGCCTTCAGCCCGTCGATCCATTGGCTGATCGAGTCATCGATGTGCGACATGGCAATTAGACCCCGGTGGTGGAGTGGAATAGAAATGGCACGGCCCGAAACCTGGCCTTTTCGGTCAACAAGTCTCGCCAGCCATTCTAAATAACCTCTGGCGATTCCGGGAGACCGGCTTCGGGGAACGCCCTCTGTGGCGTTCCATGTCTCTCGGAACGGCGCGGAGTCCATTCCCAACCGCCATGATAGATATCCCCTCAAAACGGGTGTATTTGAGGATTTTCAGGCAGACATGATGGTCTGTACGAGCAAACGGCAATTACCCAGATAGAACGACGTGCATCACATTTCCAAATAGCCCACGACAAACCGCCCCGCAATCAGGGCACAAACACAGGAGAAATCGAAAATGAAGACTCTAACGAACATGGTCGTCATCTTGCTCGCCACCACCGGTACGGCTCTGGCCCAGTCGCGGGGGTCTTCGGCCGTGCGTCATTCCCCAAACGGCGTGCGTCAAATCGCGCCGTCTTGCCCGAACTCGTCAAACCGCCACAATCCCTCTTTTCACCACGTCTTCGTCGTTCAGCAGGGCATGCTTCCTGGGCAGGATGGCCCGGCGGACTCCACGGGAGAGGTCTGTATTGGCCTGCTGGCCCGCACGAACGAGTTGCAGGGGCAAGAAGTGGCCGGGGAAAACCAGCGGCCGCAGGTTGAGAAGCAGGCAGAACTTCAGAAGGCGCAGGCCGAGCGTCGCGCGGCGGAGAACCAGAAGCGTCTGGCCCAGATCCGCGAGCGGAACGCCGCTCGGCCCCGTGCGGTCCAGTCCGTAAAAGCTGTCGTGTCGTCATCCGGCGCCGTTGCTTGGCCCAAGTTGCTGCAAGGCGAGCAGTTCGCCGACTACCGGGCACAGGTTAGCCAGGTTTTCCAGCAGCGGGCCCGCACGGGTCAGGTTTCGGCCGACGATAGCCGGCAGATCGAGCAGATGACCGACCGGACCCTGGAGGACTTGAAAGCCAACATCGGGAACCTTCGGCCGCAGGACTACGTGGTGGTGAAGGGTTTCGCCCGTAGCCTGCTGGCGGAACTGCAAAGCGAGCCAGCGGCCGACGATCCGACGCGGGCTGGCACGCTGGTGGCCCAGGCGCAGCCTACCGCTGAATGAACGAAAGGCCACTCCGAAGGATTGCGAAACGTAGGCTGGGTTGTTAAGCTATTTGTGTATGACTCTGTTTCTTCATCCGCCATAACAGTTGGTCCGTAAAGGAGAATGCAAATGGCGAGGTTCGCTTCTGTTTACTGTGCGGTTGCCGTGCTGGGCGCATGGCTCAGTGTCGTCGGCGCATCGCTGCCCTTCTCTGCAGCCGACACCCCGCCACCCGGGTCGTGGACCGCGCTGATGGCCGAACGCGAGCGGGCGGGGGAGCAATATCGGTTACTCGGCGCCGCCGGCAAGACGGACGGGGCGATGACCGCGCTGGAAGAATTGATCGTAGTCGATCGACGAGTGATGGGGCTCACGGCAACCGGCGCCGCTCAAAAGAAATACCAGCAGGGATGCGGCGAGGAAATGGAGCGCGGACTTGCCTGGCTGGTTGCCCGGTACCGCGCTAGCAAGGACTGGTCCGCGGCCGCCAAGAGTCAGCAAGAGTTGGCCGACTTGCTTGAGGCAACCCGCGGCAAGACCGAGCCCGAAACCATCGACGCCCGCAATGAGCAGGCATATTTCAAGCGTCTCTTCGAACTGAAGCCCGAAGAAGCTGAGCAACTTGAGGACCTTTCTGAAAACCACATGCATATCGAAGACCTTGCCAAGCGAGGCAAGTTTACCGAGGCAATCGCGCTAGCCCAGAAAGCAATACGACTGCGGCAACGATTGCTTGGCGACACAAGTCCCTACTTGGCCACGAGTTGCAACGATTTGGGCGAGCTTTACTACCTCCGAGACGACGACGCGCGTGCCAATCCGTTGCTCACGAGAGCACTTGGGATCAGGAAACAAGTCCTTGGGGAGAACCACCCCGACTATGCCAGTAGCCTTAATAATCTGGCAGAGCTCTATCGGCGCCAGGGAGACTACGCACGGGCCGAACCGCTTCTGCAAGCCGCGCTTGAGATCACGAAGAAATCCCTGGGGGAGGGCCACCCGGACTATGCCACAGGCCTCGGCAATCTAGCATTGCTATACGAGAACCAGGGCGATTACACGCGCTCCGAGCCGCTTATGCGAGAGTCGCTTGCGATCACGAAGAAAGCCCTAGGCGAGAGGCATCCGAACTATGCGAGAAGCCTCAATAATTGTGCCGGGATGTACTATCGCCGTGGCGATTACGCGCGGGCCGAACCGCTTTATCGCCAGGCAGCGGAAATCGCGAAGACAGCTCTTGGGGAGAAGACTCCTCAATATACTGCCTGTTTGAACAATCTGGCCATGCTGTACTATTCCCAAGGCGACTACGTGCGAGCCGAGCCAATTTTCCTTGAGACGCTTGAAATCAAGAAGAGAGTTGTTGGAGTGAACAGCCCGGATTATGCCGCCAGCCTTAACAATCTAGGCCTGCTTTACAAAGACCAGCGCGACTACACGCGGGCCGAGCCGCTTTTCCTTCAGGCTCTCGATATCTGGGCGAGGAGGGGTCTGGGCGAAAAAAACCCCAGCTACGCCATGGGTCTGGAAAATCTAGCGTTGCTGTACAAGGCCCGAGGCGATTTCGCGCGGGCCGAGCCGCTTTTGCGCAAAGTGAACGATATCAATGAGGCCACGCTGGGAACGAACCACCCCGCTTATGCGGTCGGCCTTGACAACTTGGCTGTTTTACTCGTCGAACAAGGGGACTACGGGCAAGCCGAATCACTGCTGCTCCGGGCGCTCGACATCAATAAAAAGGTTCTCGGGGAGAACCACCCGGAATTTGCCCGAACTCTAAATTGCCTGGCCCATGTATACGAAGATCAAGCCGACTTCGTGCGGGCCGAGCCTCTACTGCGTCAAGCCGTTTCGATCCAACGCTGGCATCTTGAAGCAACGGCGGCGGTCCAATCCGAACGGCGACAGTTCGTGATGTTGCAATCAGTTCGTTTCCGTCTTGACGACTATATGGCCCTGACCGAGCGCCATGACCAGTTTTCAACCGTGGCCTATCAAGAGATGCTTGCCTGGAAAGGGAGTGTCTTCCGCCGCGAGCGACTGGCAAGAGCCGGCGAACAGACGCCCGAAATCAAAGCCGTCTTCCGGAACCTACAGCAGGTCTCCGGGCAATTGTCCACACAGGCTTGGGCCACGCCTGGTCCGAGAAAGCAGACTGCGTGGAGGGAGAATTTAGAGCGTCTCTCGGCAGAGAAGGAACGCATTGAGGCCGAACTCTCCGACCGCAGCGCCGCGTATCGCCAGGCTCGACGATCAATCACGTTGGAAGACCTCCGACAGACCTTGCCCAAGGACGCCGTGCTTGTGGATTTTCTCCAGTACAACCGCTTCATGCCGGCCGACAAAAAGACGGGAACGAAGAAGTCCTGGGAGCAACGGCTCGTCGCGTTCGTTGTACGGCATGGTGCCCCGATCGTGCGTGTCAACCTGGGAGCGGCGAGGTCCGTAGGTGAGGCAATCGAGGCCTGGCGGGAATCATTCGGTGTGTCGCCGCAATCGGCCGCTGCCGGCCGGTGGCTGCGAACGAATATCTGGGAACCGATCGAAGCACACCTCCAAGACGCCAAGATCCTGCTCGTTTCGCCGGATGGAGCGCTTTGCCGGCTGCCGTTCGCCGTCTTGCCCAGCAAGGCCCCCGGCAAGTTCCTCCTGGAGGAACGAGCCATCGCCGTGGTCCCGGCGGCGCAGATGATCCTCAATATCATCGCGGCGAAAGCCGCCACGTCGTTGCCGGGCAAATTGCTGCTGGTGGGCAACATCGATTATGACGCAGCCATGCCACAGCAGAAGGTGGCTCAGGCGGACGCCCCCGCATCCATTCGCGGCAGACAGACGGGTTTGATACACTTCAGGCCTCTTCCGGGAACTCGCGACGAGGCGGCGGCGATCGAAAGGCTTTATCGGCAAGATTTCGGCGCGGATGGAATATGCGCACTGCAAAACGCCGGCGCCACGAAAACAACCGTGCTTGCTGAAGCCGGCAAACATCGTTACGTACACTTGGCCACGCATGGATTCTTCATCGACGAGAGGCTGTCCACGCTCACGGCCCCGACTCAGCGGGGACCGGAGGATTTGAGCGGGATGCTCGACGGACCGCGAGCCGGCGCCATTCACCCGGGGCTGCGTTGCGGCCTGGCGCTGGCCGGTGCCAATCATTCGGGGCGCGCCGATATGGACGACATCTCGGATGACCAGGGCTTGGTCACGGCCGATGAAATCGCGTCGCAAAATCTAGAAGGAGTTGATCTCGTCATGCTCTCGGCCTGCGAGTCGGGGCTGGGCAAGCAAGCGGCGGGCGAGGGACTCTTGAGCCTGCAACGTTCATTCCAATCGGCCGGGGCACGGAGCGTGGTGGCCAGCCTGTGGAGCGTGGACGACGCGGCCACCAAGACCCTGATGGTGGCCTTCTACACGAACCTGTGGGAGAAGAAAATGTCCAAGCTTGAGGCCTTGCGCCAGGCCCAATTGACGATGTTGCGAGAGTACGACTCGAAGGTGGGCAAGTTGCGGGGGCCGGGCGCGGCGCGGCCCGTCGATCCGGGCAAACTGGCCGCTGCCAAGGAAATTGGCGGTGCGAAATCGCTTTCGCCCTTCTACTGGGCCTCCTTCGTTCTCAGCGGTGATTGGAAATGAGGCACGCCATGTCACAAGAACACACGCGACCCTTTCGGCACGAAGATCAAAGCGGATCGGCAAGACGGCCGTTCCGCTCGGCTGATGCCGTTGAAAAAAAGCGAACCACGGGCAATGCCACGCTGGCGGCAGTGCTCGCGGCGCTGGTGGCCGCCGTGGCGAGCATGGGCTATGTCACAACGTCCCATGCCCGGGACGCGACCCGGTTGGCCGCTTCGGCTGTGCCGCCCGCCCACGTACACGAGTCGCTGGTCAAGTGCGCAGAGAAGGTCGATTCGGCCGCGGCCGGCCGTGTGCAGGTCGCACCGCTACGTGCCAAGCAACCGTCCCTGCGGGGCGAGTCGGCCTGGCCAGTGGTCGACGTATCGCTGCGCGATCCCGCAGCCATGCGCCGCCTTCATTTCTACATGGGCCAATACACGCCTCTACCGGAGTTTGATTCCACCAGCGGCGTACGGGTCACCAGTATCCATACCGTCTCCGCAGTGTGGCTGGACGAACCGGTTGCGCGGCAATTCCGCTTCAACGTGGAGTTCAAGCTCATGCACGAAAGCGGCCTATGCCTCTGGCTCGCCGGGCCGGGTTACGGAAACTGCGATCGCCTTGGTTACTACGTTGAGATCCCCACGGCTGGTTCGCTCGAGGGACGCATCCGTCGCCAAGGAGTGCAGTTGTTCGCATTCCATCTTCCGCACGCGCTTGACGAGGCGGCGTGGCATGCGGCCTCGTTCTGTCGCGACGGCGGCCGGCTAATGCTGTTTGTCGACGGTGAACTCGCGGCCGACTGCACCGATCCGGACCCGCTGAGCGGTGCGTTGCACGCGCGCTGCGCTTTCGGGTGTTACCGCAGCTCGTTCGACACGGGGATCCGGGTACGCCGCGTGGAACTGCGGTCGGCGCCGCCGTCGCCGGGGCAGCAAAACCAGGCGGCCTGCGTGTTTCTGCCGCCGTCTTCCGTCCGACCGTCGGCGAACAAAGAGTGCCTGGTCTCGGCCAAAGGCAAGGACTTGCTGTCGGACCAGTGGGTCCGCTCTAGGCCGGAGTTCTTCCACGCCGTGGGCGAGGATCTGGTGATCAGCGGTGGAAACTGCGATGCAAACCTCTGGTACAAAAATCCCATCGAGGGTGATTTTGCCTTCGAGGTGGTCATGCAGTATGTTGGGCCTAAAGTGCCATGCCCCACTGGCCCCTTCGCCTCGGAGGGGGAGAGGTACGTGGCATGCGGAGGCTCGGCAACGAACCTTCGCTTGATCGTCGCGCATTATCCCAGTCCGCCTGATATCGGCCCGGGCTGGCCTGATCCAAGCCGTTTCAAATTGCCGTTGGCGGCTTGGCGAGCGGCCTTGCCGGACGGCGGGGGCATCAACACGCTCGAATGGCTGTCGAAGCAAAAGTCTGCGACGCTTGACAGCACGGCGAATTTTGCTCCTGCCACGGACCGCAAGCACACGGTCCGCCTCGAACGCCTGGGAAATCAGGCCCGTCTTTTCTTGGACGGCAACCTGCTACTCAAAGGGGAACATCCGCTGCCTTCCCTGGAGGCTCGCCTGCCGCCCTACGTCGGCCTGCATATATGGTTACAAGGCGCCATCATCCATTCCGCCGCCATTTACCGGTTACCCGCAACACGACTGTCGGATCACGAGCAACGCCAACTTGCGTTGCTAAAAGAGCCGCACAACGACGTCCCCGCGCCGGCTCCGATTCCGGAAACGACAGCCGGACGGCCACCAAGCAATTCTGCACGCGCGAAGGCTCTGAAACCGCTTGCCTGGTATCACTTCGACGGGAATGCCAACGACGAGATGAATCCGGCCGGAACCGCAGAACTCAAGAACGTCGAATTCCGCGGCGGTGCAATCTACGTCAATGGTAAGTCTCCGTTCGACGGCACCGGCCAAGGCAACACGATCTTGCTAACGACGAAACCAATCGACTTCACGGCTTTTACCGTTGCCGCGCGAATCAAGCCCGAGCGGTTTGCAAGAAACGAGTACGGTCGGGTAGCTGTAAATCCATTTAGTGGCCCAAATATTCTGCTGGCCGCTGGTCCGAGCTACCGCTGGTTCATCCTGTCTCGATCGGACGCAGGAATCTTAGGAGTGCAGCTCAACCAAGGCGCGTATTTACATGACTTCCAGGATACGGCCATTCCAAAAGACCAGTGGACGACGGTGGCGTGCGGCATCGACTTGAAAGCCGGGAAGTGTGTCGCCTACCTGAATGGGAAAAAGGCAGGTGAATCGGTTGTGCCAGCAGGCTTCAAGCTCAATAACGGAGGAACCACGACGACAACATGGTCGTTCACCGATTACGGATCTGGCCACGTCTTCAAAGGGCTTGTGGACGAGTTGATTGTGTACGATCGATTACTCAGCCCGAAGGAATTCGAAACAATCCCCATCCCAGTCGACCAAGCCCCGCCGCACGCCACTGGGGGCCGTTCTACCGGCGAAACCGCCGTGCGGCGCGAAGCCGTTCCCCCGCAGCCATCCGCTGGAAATCCGCTGGCGAACACAGTTCCACGCGCCGCACAGCGCGAGCCTTTGACACCCGAGCAGGAGCAGCGCCTCCGCAAAGCAACCGAGCTTGACGGCAAGATCGATCAACTTTATTGGGCTGGCCGGTCGCGCGAGGCGCTGCCGCTGGCCCAGGAGGCTCTCAAGATCCGTCGGGAAATCCTCGGCATGGAACACAATGATAGCGTTTTTAGCCTTGACAGTCTGGCCTGGTTGCATTCGGTTCGACACGAGTTTTCACAGACCGAACCGCTTTTTCGTCAGGCATTGGAGATCCGCAAGAAGGTCTTAGGCGAGACACATCCCGACTATACTGCCAGTTTGGACAATATGGTTTCGCGTTACGAAACCCTAACTCAGTACGCCATGGCCGAGCCGCTCTGCCGCCAGGCACTGAATATCCGCAAGAAGATCCTTGGCGAGACGCATCCGGTCTACATAAGCAACCTTAACCGCCTGGCGTCGCTGTACACATCTATGCGCGATTACGCCAAGGCCGAACCGCTTTACATTCAGGCATTGGAGATCTGTAAGAAGAGCCTGGGCGAGACTCATCGCAGCTACGTCCAGAGCCTTAACAACTTGGCCGGCTTGTATTGGCATCAACGCGACTATCCGCGCGCTGAGCCGCTTTACCTCCAGGCATTGGAGATCGAAAAAAGACGCCTTGGCGAAGATCCCTACTCGTATGCCTGTAGCTTGGCCGACCTTGGTTCGTGCTACAAGGAAACAGGTGACTACACCAAGGCCGAACCACTCCTTCGCCAGGCATTGGAGATCAAGAAGAGAACGTGCGGCGAAAATAACGCTCTTGCTTATGTCATTACCCTGACTGACCTTGGTTCGTGCTACAAGGAAACAAGTGACTACACCAAGGCCGAACCACTCCTTCGCCAGGCATTTGATATCTGCAAGAAGGCTTACGGCGAAAAAAGCTCTGCGTGCGAGGATTGCCTGAAAAATCTGATCAGCCTGTACTTGGCGCAAGGCGAGTATTCGCGGGCCGTGCCACTCCTTTTGCAGGACCGGCCTAAGAACTCGCCGGCAAACAATGTTGCGCCCGCCGTACAGCCGGCAAAGCCCAAGCCGTTGACGCCCGAGCAGGAGGCGAAACGCCGCCGCGATGTCGAAGAGCTTGACAAGCAGGTCAGGGAACAGCTTCACGATCGCGACAAGTCGCGCGAGGCCCTGCCCGTGGCACAGGTGGCTCTCAAGATTCGCCAGCAAGTCTTGGGTAAAGAAGATTACGATACTGCGTTCAGGCTTATCAGCCTTGCCGCACGGTACGATGCCCTAGGCGAGTATGCCAAGGCCGAACCACTCTACCGTCAGGGAGTGGAGATCCATACGGCTGCCTGGCCGATCCTTTGGCTTCCGGCCCAATACGACTACGCAAGGGTTAAACCGCTCTTGCTCCAGGCATGCGACATCCGCAGGAAGGCCCTGGGCGAGAACCATCCCGACTACGCGTCGAGCCTCCACGGCTTGGCTACGCTGTGCGTGCCCATGAATGAGTATGACGAGGCCGAACAGCTTTACCGCCAGGCGATTTACATCCGCATGAACGTCTTTGGCGAGATGCATCCCGACTGCGCAACGGGCCTCCATGATCTTGCTGGCCTGTATATGGCCAAGCGTGACTACGCCAAGGCCGAGTTGCTTTACCTCGGGGCATGCGGAATCCGCAGGAAGATCCTGGGCGAGAACCATCCCGACTACGCGACGAGCCTCCATGATCTAGCTCGGCTTTATGATTCCATGGGTAAGTACGCTAAGGCCGAACCGCTTTACGTCCAGGCATGCGACATCCGCCGGAAGATCCTGGGGGAGAACCATCCCGCCTACGCCACGAGCCTCCATGATCTGGCTGCCCTTTATGATTCCATGGACAAATACGCCAAGGCGGAGCCGCTTTACCTCCAGGCATGCGCCATTCGCAAGAAGGTCTTGGCCGACACGCATCCCGACTTCGAGACGACTCTCGAACGACTGACTGCGCTGTATGTGTCCATGGGTGACTACGCCAAGGCCGAACCGTTTTACCTCCAGGCATGCGAAATCCGCAAGAAGGTCGCCGAGATCCGCAGGAAGGCCCTGGGTGAGACGAATCCCGCCGACGGGGCAACTTCGAGCAACCCGGAGGAGTTGATGACATTTCCGGTAATTGCCAGAGATCCGGTGCTGGACGCGAAGCTGGCAATGCGCAAGCCATTAACATCTGAGCAGGAGCAGCGCCTCCGCGAAGCCGAGGAGCTTGACAAGAAGACCCAGCAACTCTATTGGGCCGGCCGCTCGCGCGAGGCCCTGCCGCTGGCCCAGGGGGCTTTCGAGATTCGCCAGCAAGTCCTCGGCCCGGAGGACCTGGCTACCGGGCGAAGCCTTTACCAGCTCGGCAAGCAGTACGACGCCCTCGGCGAGTATGCTAAGGCCGAACAACTCTACCTCCAGGACTTGGAGATCCAGAAGAAAGTTTATGGCGAGAACCACAACTATTACACCTCCAGGCTGAGTGTTCGGGCGGCACAATATGAGATCCGAGGCGATTATGCTCGAGCCGAACCGCTAGTCCGCCAACTCCTGGAGATCGAGAAGAAGAACAATTTTCATATAGCCAACACCCTGGACCGTCTGGCCAGCCTATATGAGAAACAAGGCGACTACCTGCGGGCCGAACAGCTCTTCCGCCAGGCATTGGAGATCCGTAAGAAAGACCTGCGCGAGGGCGACGCCTACACCGAAACTTCTTATGCTCGTAGCCTCAATAACCTGGGATGTCTCTATCAGGCGCAAGGCGACTACCTGCGGGCCGAACCGCTCCTCCGCCAGGCATTGGAAATCCGCAAGAAAGTTCTGGACAAAGACCACTTTATTTACGAAGGGATTCAGTATGCCGAGAGCTTGATGAGTATGGCGAAACTGTATGGTGCGCAGGGGGACCACGCGCGGGCCGAGCCTATGTACCGGCAGGCGTTGCACATCCAAGGGATCCATGGCATCGAGTATGCCAAGGGCCTGAACAGTGTGGCCGGCCTGTATTGGGCCCAAGCCGACTATTCGCGGGCTGCACCGCTCTTCCGCTTGGCACTGGACGTCGACAAAGAAAACCTGGGCGAGAACCACCCCGATTATGCCCAAAGCCTGAACCATCTGGCTTATGTGTATCAAGCCCAGGGCGATTACGCGAGTGCCGAACCACTCTTGCGGCAGGCCGTGACCATTATGCGCAAACAGCTCGAGGCAACCGCCGTGATCCAGTCCGAGCGGCAGCAACTGGCGATGCTCCAGGACAATCGTCATTACCTTGACGGCTATCTGAGACTGGCGGCCGACAGTGGCCAATACGCGGAACCGGCCTATCGAGAATTGCTCGCCTGGAAGGGCATGGTCCTGCGGCGAAACCGGCTCGCGCGGGCCGCCACGCAAAGCCCGGAACTGGCGGCCACCTTCATGCGTTTGCAGCGCGTGGCGACGCAATTGACCCATCTGGCTTGGGCCACACCCGATCCGGGGCGGGAGGCGAATTGGCGAGAACAGGTGGAGAAACTCTCCGCCGAGAAGGAGCAAATCGAGGCCGAACTCTCGGCCCGCAGCGCGGAATACCGCCAGGCCAAGCAGGCCGTTCCGCTGGAGGATATCCAGGCGGCATTGTCCAAGGACTCCGTGCTGGTCGATTTCGTCGAGTACACGCGTGCCAGGCGTGTCGACAAGCAGGCGAAGACCAAGGCAGCTCCCGAGCGGCGGCTGTTGGCGTTCATCGTCGCCCCAGACCGGCCGGTGGAGATGGTCGCGCTTGGGGCGGTGCAGCCGATCAACGAGGCGATCGAGACCTGGCGCGTGACGTTCGGCATGTCGGCGGAAGGGGCTAAAGCCGCCATGCTGCTCCGCGAGCGGCTTTGGGCGCCGATCGAAGGGAAACTCCAAGGAGCCAAGATCGTGCTCCTTTCGCCTGACGGGGCCTTGAGCCGGTTGCCCTTCGGGGCCTTGCCGGGCAAGACGCCGGGGAGCTATCTGATCGAGGAGCGCACGTTCGCCGTGGTCCCCGTGCCGCAGTTGATCCCACAACTGGTGCAAGAGGCAGGACGCAAGCAGTTGCGGAAGAAACTGCTGCTCTTGGGCAACGTGGATTACGACACGTCGCCTGCCAAAGGTAGGATAGGTTTTCAACCTGTCGCGAAGGACTCATCGAACGAAAAGGCCGACGTGGCCCGCGCCGACGTATTGAGGTCGACCTTCCGCAGCGTGCCTGCCGGCGTCTTGCACTTTGGCCCATTGCCCGGCACCGAGGGCGAGATTGCGGCGATCGAAGAACTCTATCGCCACGAGTTCGGATCCGCGGGGGTCATTGCGCTGCGGAAGTCGCAGGCCGGCAAGCAGGCTTTTCTGGCCGAGGCCCGCCAGTACGGCTATCTGCACTTGGCCACGCATGGCTTCTTCCTGGAGGAGAGAGTGCGCCCGCCGGCCTCGGGTTCCCGAGCGGCAAGCCCGATCCGTGAGATGTTCCAGGGGCCGGAGGCCGGGGCGACGTATCCGGCCTTGCTTTCTGGCCTGGCGCTGGCTGGGGCCAATCGCGCGGGGGAACACGAGCCCTCACCCCCTGCCCCTCTCCCGGAAGGAGAGGGGAGCAAGTTGTCCTCACGCCCCGCCCCTCTCCCGAAGTTAGAGGGGAGCAAGTCGTCCTCACCCCTGGCTCCTCTCCCATCCGCCGGTGAGGGGAGTAAGTTGACTTCACCGCCTGCGATTCTCCCTGAAGGCGAGGGGAGCGAAGGTATCCTGACAGCCGAGGAGATCGGCACACAGAATCTCGATGGCGTGCAGATTGTGGTCCTCTCGGCCTGCGAGTCGGGGTTGGGCAAGCAGACCTCCGGCGAAGGGCTCCTGGGGCTGCAACGCTCCTTCCAGTCGGCCGGGGCGCGGAGCGTGGTGGCCAGCCTTTGGAGCGTGGACGACGCGGCCACCAAGACCCTGATGGTGGCCTTCTACACGAACCTGTGGGAGAAGAAAATGCCCAAGCTCGCAGCCTTGCGCCAGGCCCAATTGACGATGCTTCGAGAGTACGACTCGAAGGCGGGCACGTTGCGGGGGCCGGGCGGGGAGCGGCCCGTCGATCCGGACAAACTGGCCGCTGCCAAGGAAATCGGCGGGGCAAACTCGCTTTCGCCCTTCTACTGGGCCTCCTTCGTCCTCAGCGGTGATTGGAAATGAGAATGGACATGGCAAGGTCAAATATGTTCCTTTTGTCCCTCCGGGAAAGCGCTGTAGCCTCATTCCCCCTCTGCGCGAAAGTCAGGGTGAGGCAGTCTGTCAGCGATGGTTTATCGCAGCGGCCACGGTTGTACCCTCGGCAAATGATTGTTGTCGCGGTGAAAATCGTTTTGCTCGGACTCGCAGCATGGCCCACCCGCTGCCCCGCGCAGACGCCACCCGGAAATCCACCGCCAAGCAAGGTTGCTCCCGCTGCACAGGCCGCAGGGCACAAGCCGCTGACGCCGGAGCAGGAGAAATGTCTCCGCGAAGCTGTAGAACTCAGCCGTCGGGTCCACGACCTCAACGCGGCCGGCCAGTCGCGTGAAGCCCTGCCGCTGGCCGAGAAGGCCCTCAAGATCCGTCAGGAAATCCTCGGCATGGAACACGCGGATACGGCAATTAGTAATAACATCCTCGGCTCGGTGTACATCGGTCTTGGCGAATACGCCAAAGCCGAACCACTCTACCGACGGGCATTGGAGGTGCAGAGGAAAGTTTTGCGAGAGAACCATCCCGATTATCTTGTGAGCCTGAACGGTCTGGCATGCTTGTATCTGTTCGAAGGCGACTATCGGCGGGCCGAACCGCTCTACCGTCAGGCGTTGGAGATCGAAAAGAAAGTCCTGGGTGAGAACCACCCGTGTTACGTCGCCAGCCTGCACGGCCTGGCCTGCTTGTATCTGTGCGAACGCGACTATCGGCGGGCCGAACCACTTTATCGTCAGGTATTGGAGACCGCGGGCGAGAACAGCCCCTTCTATTCTACCAGCCTACACCAACTGGCCAGCCTGTATCAATGCCAAGGTGACTATGTGCGGGCCGAACTGCGCTACCGTCAAGCATTGGAGATCAGAAAGAAAGCCCTGGGCGAGAACCACCCCGATTACGCAATCACCCTGGGGGGGCTGGCCGTCCTGTATGACGCCCAAGGCGACTATGTGCGGGCCGAAACGCTATTGCGTCAGGCATTGGCGATCCAAAAGAAAGCCCCGGGCGAGAACCACCCTGCTTATGCCAAGAGCCTCAAAGATCTGGCCAACGTGCTTGAGAGCCAAGGCGATTATCAGCGCGCCGAACCGCTCCTTCGTCAGGCATTGGCGATCCAAAAGAGAGCCCTGGGCGAGAACCACCCCGATTACGCGAAGTGTCTGCGCGAACTTGCCATCCTGTATGAGGCCGAAGGCGACTATGTGCGGGCCGAAACGCTCTTCCGTCAGGCACTGGAGATCTGGAAGAAAGCGCTGGGCGAGAACAATCATGATCACGCGACGAGTCTGCACGACCTGGCGCTCCTGTATAAGGCCCAAGGCGACTATCGGCAGGCCGAAACGCTGTTTCGGCAGGTATTGGAGATCGATAAGAAAGTCCTGGGCGAGAACCATCCCGATCATGCCGGCACCCAGTACTGCCTGGCCAACCTGTACATTCACCAAGGCGACTATCAGCGGGCCGAATTGCTCCTCCGCAGTGCGTCGGAGATCTGGAAGAAAGCCCTGGGCGAGAACTACCGCAGTCATGCTAATCTCTTGAATAGTCTGGGCAACTTATATGAGGCCCAAGGCGACTATGTACGGGCCGAACCAGTCTATCGCCAGGCATTGGAGATCCAGAAGAAAGTCCTGGGCGAGAACCATCCCGATTATGCCCACAGCCTGTACAGTCTGGCCTTTCTGAATCAGGCCCAAGGCGACTATCGGCAGGCCGAACCGCTCTATCGCCAGGCATTGGAGATCCAGAAGAAAGTCCTGGGCGAGAACCATCCCGATTATGCCGATACCCTGAGGGTTCTGGCCATTCTGTATCAGGCCCAAGGCGACTATCGGCGGGCCGAACCGCTCTGCCGACAAGCCGTGGCCACCATCCGCAGACACCTGGAGGCAACCGCGGTAATCCAATCGGAGCGGCAACAATTGGCAATGCTCCAGCAAAACCGGCGTTATCTCGATGACTATCTCAACTTGTCGGCGGAAAGCGGCCAGTTTTCTGAACCGGCCTATCGGGAATTGCTTGCCTGGAAGGGCATGGTGGTGCGGCGAAATCGTCTGGCCCGCGCTGCCGCGCAAAGCCTGGAACTGGCGGCCACCTTCACGCGATTGCAGCGCGTGGCAACGCAATTGGCCCGTCTCGCCTGGGCCGCCCCCGATCCGCGGCAAGAGTCAAATTGGCGCCAACGGGTGGCAAAGCTCTCCGCCGAGAAAGAGGAACTCGAGGCCGAACTCTCGGCCCGCAGTTCGGAATACCGCCAGGCAAAGCAAGCGATTCCGCTGGAGGATCTCCGCGCGGCATTGTCCAGCGATTCCGTGCTGGTTGACTTCGTCGAGTATCACCACTATACGCCGGCGGATAAGAACTCGAAGACCAAAACGACGTTGGAGCGTCGTCTGTTGGGATTCGTCGTCGCCCCGGATCGACCGGTGGAAATAGTCCTTCTGGGGCCGATGCAGCCGATCAACGAGGCAATCGAGACCTGGCGTGTGACGTTCGGCATGTCGGCGCAAGGGGCCGCGGCAGCCAGATTGCTCCGCGAGCGGTTATGGGCGCCGATCGAAGGAAAACTCCAGGGCGCGAAGATCGTGCTCATTTCGCCCGACGGGTCCTTGAGCCGGTTGCCCTTCGGCGCCTTGCCGGGCAAGACGCCGGGGAGCTATTTGATCGAGGAGCGCACGTTCGCCGTGGTCCCCGTGCCCCAGTTGATCCCGCAATTGGTGCAAGAGGCAGGCCGCAAGCAGTTGCGAAAAAAACTGCTGCTCTTGGGCAACGTGGATTACGACAAGCCACCTGCCAATGGTAGGATAGGTATTCAACCTGTCCCTAAGGACTCTGAGGAGTTGAGGCCACCTGTCCGCAGCCTGCCCCCAGGCGTCTTGCACTTTGGTCCGCTCCCGGGCACCGACGGCGAGATTGCGGCGATCGAAGAACTGTGTCGCCACGAGGTCGGTTCTATGGGGGTTACCACGCTGAGGAAATCCCAGGCCGGCAAGGATGCCTTTCTGGCCGAGGCCCGCCGGCACGGTTATCTGCACCTGGCCACGCATGGATTCTTCATCGAAGAGAAAGTGCATGTGGCCGCCTTGGACACCCGCGAGGTGCGAGGGAATGTCGGGCTGGAACGCGCGACGTACATGGGTTCCCGCGAAATGGGCCAGTTTGGTGAAATGCTGAACGGGCCGGAAGCGGGGGGGACGTATCCGGCCTTGCTCTCCGGCCTGGCCCTGGCCGGGGCCAATTGCGCGGGGGAACACCAGCCCTCACCCCCTGCCCCTCTCCCAGAAGGAGAGGGGAGCAAGTTGTCCTCACCCCCTGCCTATCTCCCTGATGGTAAGGGTAGCGAAGGTATCCTGACGGCCGAGGAGATCGGCACGCAGAATCTCGACGGCGTGCAGATCGTGGTCCTCTCGGCCTGCGAATCGGGGCTGGGCAAGCAGGCCTCCGGCGAAGGGCTTCTGGGTCTGCAACGGTCCTTCCAGTCGGCCGGGGCGCGGAGCGTGGTGGCCAGCCTGTGGAGCGTGGATGACGCGGCCACCAAGGCCCTGATGGTGGCCTTCTACACGAACCTGTGGGAGAAGAAGATGCCCAAGCTCGCCGCCTTGCGCCAGGCCCAGTTGACGATGCTGCGAGAGTACGACGCAAAGGCGGGCAAGTTGCGCGGGCCAGGCGGCGAGCGACCCGTCGATCCGAACAAACTGGCCACGGCGAAGGAAAGCGGCGGGGCAAGGTCGCTTTCGCCCTTCTACTGGGCCTCCTTCGTCCTCAGCGGTGATTGGAAATGAGGCACGCCATGTCGCAAGAACACACGCAACCCTTTCCGCACGAAGATCGGAATAAGCCTTCCCAGCCGGCCGATGCCTTTGAAAACGACGCCCGTTCAACACAGCCGTCGGCGGCAGCGGCCGACACGCGGTCCCTACGGATCGACGGCCTGTGCAACCGCTTCGAAACCAGTTTACAGGAAGGCGAAGGACCGCGGATCGAGGATTTTCTGACGCAGGTGGAAGCCGGCGAGCGCGAAGAACTGCTCTATGAACTTCTGGCAGTCGAGATCTGGCACCGCCGGGCCACGGGCCAGGAGCCGGCATTGGAAGACTACTTGCACCGATTTCCTGCCGCCGACACGGCCGTGCGTCGTGTTTTTGTGCGCGGCACTTCACCCAATGCCAGTGCCGCGCAGACGGAAGAGAGGGTCTTTGCCACGGGAGACGACCGTGCCGCCGAGGCTTACGCTCTGTCGCTGGCCCGCGGCAGCGATACGAATGACTTGACCGGCGGCCTCGGCCGTTTGGGCGAGTACGAACTGCTGGCCAAGCTGGGCGAAGGTGGGATGGGGGCCGTCTACAAAGCCCGGCAGACACGGCTCGGTAAGATCGTCGCCCTGAAGGTCCTGCCCAAGGACCGTACCGGCGACCCGCAGGCCGTCGCACGGTTCGAGCGGGAGATGAAGGCCATCGGCGGCCTGAGCCATCCCAATATCGTGCAGGCCTACGACGCCCGGGACATCGAGGGCACGACGGTCCTCGTGATGGAATATGTCGAGGGGCTGGATCTGGCCCAAGTGGTCCAGCGTCACGGCGCCCTGCCGATCGCCGAGGCCTGTGAACTCGTCCGCCAGGCCGCCGCAGGTCTCCAGCATGCGCATGAGCACAACATGGTCCATCGCGATATCAAGCCTTCCAACCTGATGTTGGCCATCAGCCGTCATTCGTCAGCGATCGGCGGCCAGCCAACGGCCGGCGACCGGCAACCGCAGGCTGATCGTGGTTCGCTGACGGCCTGTGTCAAGATCCTCGACCTGGGATTGGCCTTGCTTGCAAGCGAGAAATCGAGCAGGGGAGAATTGACCTCTTCGGGTGCGGCCATGGGCACGGCCGACTATATTGCCCCGGAGCAGGCTACGGACAGCCACAACGTGGACATTCGAGCGGATATCTACAGCCTGGGTTGCACGCTCTACAAGTTCTTGACCGGCCGAGCACCTTTCAGCGGGCCACAATACCAGAGCACGATGCAGAAGATGCTGGCGCATGCGCAGACGCCGCCGCCTGCGGCCAACGTGTTGCGGCCGGACATCCCCGACGAACTGGCCGCGGTGCTGGAGCGGATGATGGCCAAAAATCCGGACGGGCGGTTTCAAGTTCCCGCCGAGGTCGTCGAGGCTGTGGCGCCGCTGTGTTCCGGCGCTAACCTAGCCGGGCTCTTCACCCCGGACGACTTGCCGACGTGCTCGATGGCAGTTGCGCCGCCGACTCCGCCGCGGAGGCGATCCCGGGGCTCATGGTGGCTGCCTCGCCGCCGAATCTTCGTTGCCGCCGCGCTCGGCTTGGCAATTCTGGCAACGGCAGCGGTTGCCTGGAATCTGCTGCACCCTCTCAAGCTGCCCGAAGTCGCCGTACAACAAGCGGTCCTCTTTGTTCGCCGCAACGGCGACGACAACAACATTGAGAAGCTGACTCTGACCGACCGGCACGACGAGAACGAGCTTGTGCTGCGCCCCTTGGGGCCTAATGACGATTTCAAACTCCGCGTGGAGTTCAATCGCCCCACGTACTGGTGTCTGGTCTGGCTCGACACGAAGGGTACGGCCCAGATTGCGGCCCGCTCGGAGCGCGTGGAGAAGGTTCTCGAGTATCCGCCGGGGAACCGGTTGGTCAGCGTCGATCCGCACGACCCGGTTGGCACGCACATGCTCCTGCTCTTGGCGAGCGAGCGGCCTGCGAGCGAGTTTGCGGATAACCTGGAACATTGTCTAACCGGCATTGGGCCGCCGAAGGTCGTGCCCGGCAAGGCCGCGCCGATCGGGATCACGCGTGGCGCCGGGAGCGTGCAGACAACGACCGCCGACCTGGATTCCGCCTACTTCCAGCAGGTTGAGAGGCAGTTGCCCAATACGGTCCGCTGGGTGCATCAGCTTTATTTGCCGACACAACCGTAAGCCCGAAGATCCAAAACTGATCCCCTCAGTGAGAAAACGGCACCATAATTACTCCGATGATCGCTCAGCGGGAAGATCAAGCGTCACGTCGACGTCCACCGTGGCGCGGGGCAGGCCCCAGTAGCCCAAAGCGATGGCTCCTCCCAGAGCATACTCGATGCCCTTCGAGTCCAGTTGCTCCGCCAGCAGCCGTGCGACGGCGACAGCGTTGATCGACGGGTCAGGTGCGGACACGGGCGGCATGCCTCTTCAAGAATTCCCACGTGGAAGCAGGCCAGGGCGCGGGCGCGACAGGAGGCAGGCCGGCAGCCAGGCGGCTGCGTTGAATGATCGCGGCCGCTTCACACGCCGATTCGATCAGCGCGCTCCGCTCTTCCATGCTGAGCGCCCGCAAGCGCACGAGGTCGTCGGCCTTGAGGGCCGCGTGCGCCCCGGCCACGTCATTCATTTTAGCCGCAGCTTCAATTTCCATAGTCAAAGATCGTCACACGAGGCCGTGTTTCACCAGCTTGTCGCGGAAGGTCGAGAGTTTCATGCCCAACGCGGCGGCCGCGGCCGACTTGTTGCCGCCGGCTGCCTGCAAGGCCCCGTTGAGCAGATCGCGCTCCGTCTTGTCGATAGTCTCATGAAATGGCCCGCTGGGCGGCGGCCGCTTCTGCGCGACTTCCTGCAGTTCGGCAAGCAGGAGGTCCTTGCAGATCCGCCCCGAACCGACCAGATAGGCGCGCTCCAGAACATGGTACAGCTCGCGGACGTTGCCCGGCCAGTTGTGCCGTTGGAGCACTTCCTGGGCTTCCGGTTCGAGCTGCGCGGCCGCGTCCTTGGCAATCCGTTTCAGCAGGTGGTTGGCCAGCAGGGGAATATCTTCGCACCGCTCCCGCAAGGGCGGGATGTTCACGCGCATCACGTCCAGGCGATAATAGAGGTCCTGGCGAAAGCTCCCGGCGGCGATCTTCTCCAGAAGATTGCGCTTGGTCGAGGCGATGACCCGCACGTCGGCCCGCATGAGCGAGGCCCCGCCCACTCGCTCATAGACTTTCTCCTCGATGGCCCGCAGGAGTTTGGCCTGGTGCTCCAGGGGGATGTCGTCGGCGTCGTCCAAGTAGAGCGTGCCGCCTTCAGCCAGTTCGAAACGGCCTTGGCGGCGCTGTTCGGCGCCGGTGAAGGCGCCTTTCTCGTGGCCGTAGAGCTCGCTCTCGATCAATTGGCTGGGATACAGCGTGCAGCCGGCCTTGACGAAGGGATACGTCCGCCGGGGAGAGTTGCGATGGATGGTCGAGGCGATCAGATCCTTCCCACAACCCGTTTCGCCGTACAGCAACACGTTGGCGTCGGAACGCGTGCAGATCTCGATCAAGCGGCGGACGCGTTGCATGGCCGGAGATTGGCCGATCACCGCATGATCGATATTGCCGATCGTCGTTTCCAGCGGTTCGGGAATGGACCGCGTGGTGCCGCGTCGTGCCGCCTCGATCCGCGCCAAGAGCGGGAAGACGTCTTCGTTGCGGAAAGGCTTGGTGAGGAAATCGAATGTCCCGAGCTTTCCGGCCTCGACGGCCAGCGGGATGCTGCCGTAGGCCGTCATGATAATGACCTCGGCATCGGTAAGGTGGTCGTGTTTGATGCGTTTGAGGAGTTCGAGGCCGTCGAGTGTGGGCATTTTCAGGTCGGTCACGACGACGTCGAAACGGCTCTCAAGGAGTCGTTCCAGGGCCTCGGCCCCGTCCGCCGCGGTCACCACCTCGTGGCCCTGGGTCTCCAGGTCCTGGGCCAGCGTGACCCGTTTGATCTTCTCATCGTCGGCGACCAGGATTCTCATAGCTACTCAGTCAAGACTTATATTAGCCACGGATGAAACACGGATTGAACACGGATCTTGTGAAGGACTTTCCGGCTTTTCCTCATCCGTGTTCAATCCGTGTTTCATTCGTGGCTAAAACAACACTTGTTCAATTTGTCGGCACGCGGCGGCCGGATTAAGGACCACGGTAAAGACCGCCCCCTGTTGGACGACGCTACGGACCTCGATCCGACCGCCCATTTCGCTAATCAACATGCGGCAGAGGCCGAGTCCCATCCCGGTGCCGCCGCTTTCGGCCCGGGTGGTGAAGAACGGCTCGAAGATCCGTTCCAGGTTGGCGCGGGGAATGCCCACGCCCGTGTCGGCCACCTCCACGGCCACGGAGTCCAACTGGTCATCGTCGCCGCCGCCCAGCAAGCGCGTGCGAAGTGTCAAGGTCCCGCCGCGGGGCATGGCGGCCAGGGCGTTGATGCAGAGGTTGAAGAGCACCTCTTGCAGCGTGTAGGGATCGCCCTGCACGGGCGGCACGTCCTTCAACTCCGTCTGCACTTGCACGCGGTTGCGGCGCGTAGGCCCTAGCAGGGAAAGCGTCGCCTCCACGACCGCATTCAAGTCCGTGGCTTGCAACGTGACGCCATGGGGCAGCGCGAATGCCTGCACGCGTTTCGCGGTCCGTTCGATGCGCTCCAGCGCCGCAACCATCATCTGCACGTACTCGGTCAAGCGGGGATCGTCGCGGACGGTCTCGCCGATTCTCTGCAGGCAGTTCTGCACGCCGTCCAAGGGATTGGCGATCTCGTGTGCGATGCCGGCCACCAACTGGCCGATACCCAGGAGTTTCTCCTTCTGGCGGAGTTGCGCGTGTGCCCGGTCCACGTAACGGCGGATCGCCGTGGTAAAATAGACCGCGATCCACAAGGTGCTGGCCAGCGCGGCAAACACGGTCAACAAGTACAGAGGGCTGGAAACTCCCGTAGGGAATTGCAGATCAAAGCGGCGGATCCATCCCAGGTACTCCAGCAGCATGATCGCGCCCACCATGAGCGTGGCCGCCGCCGCGATCAGATAGGGCAAGTTGCCGCGGAGATACATCCCCGCAATGATCATGTGGAATACGAAGAAAGAGAGAAACGGGTTTTGCGGGAGGCCGGCAAAGTACAAGAGCAGCGCCAGGGCCGCGAGATCCAAGAGGATTTGCAGGAGGATGTTCCGCTCGACGCCGTGCGCGGTGATCGCCCACGCGTCGCGCCCGCTATACCTGAAGAACAGGTTGTACGCCAGCACCATGGCCCCCACAACATACAAAGGCAGCGGTTGCGAGATCACTCCCAGCAGCCAGGCAGCGGTAGTGACCAAGAAGACGCCGGCACATGCCCCGAAACGGAGCGAGACCAACCAGCGGGCGCCTTCCGGTGGGAGTTTCATGGTGTAGTACCTCAGTACGACGCCATGTCCCAAACGATATGGTCCGCCAGGGCGGCAATGGTCCGGGCATCGAGGCAGGCGAACCCCCCCAGCTTGTCCGGTTGGACTGAGAGCATCGCCACCTTGCCGGCGGTTGCGCCCGCTTGCGGGTCGCCCGGTTCCGCGTCGAAGTCGGGTTTCGTATCGCGGGCCAGTCCGCCGGGCAAGAGGCCGCTGTCGCGGGCCAGGAGTACCATGACCCGATCGCAGGCCTCTCCCGCCTTGAGGATGTTTGCCGGCGTGAGTTGCGTTTCGCCGGGAGTGACCACGACGGGAAACATCTGGGCCAGCAATTTCTGCCCGACTTGCAGCCCGAGCCCCTCATTACCCCAAAGCAGCCCCGGCGCGGCCAACAACTGAACCTTGTGCAGGTTGCGGTTGGTGATCGAGATGCTGCTGATCGGCTCCGAAGGCCCTGTGGGATGTTCTGTCTTGGCCGGTTGAGCCTCCCGTATGCGAAACACACCCATGAGGATATCGGCGACTTCGTTGTCGGCGAAGGGCTCGACGGCATAATAAAAGAGCTTGTGCTTCCGATACGTGGCTTCCCCGGCGCCACCAGGCGAGCCGACGACCACGATGCGTGCGTGAGGGGCCTGCCGGTTGACGCGTTCGACTAGGCCCGGTCCTGCCTCGCCCAGCGAAGTGGCATCCAGGAAAACGACGCGTTCGCCGATTTCGGCCAAAGCGGCAAATAGGACGTCCGCGTTCGGGGCCTTTTCCACTTGGCAGCCCAAGTCTGTTAGCTTCCGCGTTTGCTCCTCGACCGAGCAGGGATCCGAATTGACCAGGAGCAGGCGCCGGGGTTTGCAGTTTGTCATTTCCTCGTGCCGCGTCGCACAGATGCCAGCGATCCAACCTTCTCCGCAGGGACTGCTCGCCAATAACTGCGGACGATGGGCGAGCAACGCGTTGACTTCCGCCACGACGCCGGAGATCGGCGAAGGGATGACCACTACGGGTTTGCCGGACAGGTTGACGCCCGCCAGCGGCAGCCCCTGGTAGACGACTTCGCCGATCTTCGGCATGCGCACGCCCGTAATCGAGGCCCCGTGGAGGCCGGCGAGCGCCGCCCCCACCAACGCCGACCCGTCGACGGCAAGTTGCACCCAGGACTCATCCCAGAAGAGCGTCTCCATGTTGGCCATCGCGTTGACCATGGCCGCCCTTTCTTCCGCGACCGTTTCACCTTCGTCGTTGAGCACGTGCTGCATATTCAGCACCCGCTGCACGCCCCAGGTAACCTCCTCGGAGGTGAACGGTTTGGTCACATAGTCGCAAGCGCCGAGGCGCATTGCCGCGGCCGCGTTGGGGATGCTGGGATACCCGGTAATGATCAGCACGGGAACATTGGGCTTCTTCTGACGGAGGCGCTCGAGGAACTGAATTCCATCCATGTAGGGCATCTTGATGTCCAGAAGGATGATTGCGTAGTCATTTTCCGTAGCATGCATGAGGCCCTGCCTCGCATCCGTATGGGTTTCGACCTGGAACCCTTGTCGCGAGAAGATTCGCCGACAGGCCTGACACACGACTTCCTCGTCGTCCACCACGAGCAATCTGCGTTCGTCGGCCATGGTTTGTTCCCTCATCTAGAAGAATGGCGTTGTTGGGCAGTCCCGGCTTGCGCCAAGTGGATACCCTGCATCGCTCGAAGAGCAAAGCAATTGCCATGCCACTTGCCGCGGGGCTGCAAATAACAAACTGGTCAGCCCCAATGTGCTGTCCTGGGCTGGTTTGTTTCGTCGCGCTGATGCAGACAAGAGCCGAAAGCATCGCGGCGGTGTATGAGAATCTATACGCCGTATAGACTTTTATACGCACCAGCAACGGCTTCTTACTTCTCCGGCTTCAGTCCGTGGCTGCGCAACAAGGCATGAAAGTTAGGCCGCTGCATGCCGACATCTTCCGCGGCCTGCGTAATGTTTTGCGAACTGCGTTTCATGGCGGCGATCAGAAACTGCCGCTCCAGATTCTCAACGATCTGCCGCTTCAGGTTCCTGAACTCCTCCCAGGTATTAGGCAATTCGGTTGTGGAACCGCTGGGCGCGGCCTCGCGGACCTCCCAGGGCAGGTGATCCCTCTCGATCCGTATGCCGCCGTAAAGCACGGAGATCCGTTCGACGATGTTGCGCAGTTCTCGCACGTTGCCGGGCCAGGCGTAAATCTCCATTTGACGCATAGCCTCGGGCGAGAACCCTTTTGCTTCGACGTCCATTTGTCGCGCGAATTGTCGAAGGAAGCAATCGGCCAAAAGGGGAACGTCGCCCAGACGCGCTCGCAACGGGGGAAGCGAAATGGGCACGACGTTCAGCCGGTAGTAGAGGTCGGCGCGGAAGGCCCCGGTCTTGACCATCTCCGCCAGGTTGCGATTGGTCGTGGCGATGAGCCGGATGTCCACTTCGTGCTCCGCCGTATCGCCGACTTTGCGCAAACGGCGCGATTCCAGCACACGCAGCAGCTTCCCTTGCGTTTCCAGGCTCAGGTTGGCCACCTCGTCCAGAAACAGCGTCCCTTGGTGGGCAACCTCGAAAAGCCCTCGTTTTGTAGCAATCGCCCCCGAAAAAGAACCCTTGATGTGCCCAAACAGTTCGCTCTCCAAGAGGGTTGGGGCGAGTGCCGTACAGTCGCAGGCCAACAACGGATAGGCTCGGCGGCGGCTGTGCTGATGGATTGCGTGGGCGACCATCTCTTTGCCGGTTCCGCTTTCGCCGGCCACCAAGACTGTGCTATCGGCCGGAGCAATGCGTTTGATGAGGGCAAAAACCTCGCGCATTGCGGAACAGGCGCCGAGCATGCCTTCAAAGCCTTGGCAGCCCGCGGCCGCTTCCGCCCCGCCGACAACGAGGTCCGTGGGGGCAGCGGTTTCGATCCGCCGCAAGGCCGCTCGCAGTTCCTCGGCCGAACAGGGCTCGTGGAGATAATCGGCCGCTCCTTCTTTGATGGCCGCGACGGCCGCTTCGACGGTGGGCTGGTTGCCCAGCACGATCACGCGCGCCCGTAGGGCGGCCTCCCGAAACTGGCGCAGGACCTGGATCGTGTCGAACCCCGAGGTGGTTTCGCAGACCAGAACGGCCTCAAAATCCCCGGTCAAGGCGGTTTTGACGGCAGCCGTCGGATTCTCACAGAATTCGATGTGGAATTCCTCGGGGCAGAGTATCTGCTGGCAAGTCCTACCGACCGCGCAGTCGCCAGCAATAGCAAGGATTCTTCGCGACATAGCCCACCTCGCCCCGTTCCACGACCATGAGTACACGGTGCCCGACGTCAGCCGCCCAAGGCCGATAGACCGAGCATAACCCAATCAGCGGCGGGGATCAAGAGTCTTCGTAGCACCGAATTTATTCCGTTGCCTTGCGTATTTCGCCGGACGGAATAAATTCCGTTGGATGCAGGCTTGCAAATTTTTCCGCCGCGAGGCAGAATGCTGAAAGTCTTCTCGACCTTTCAGTTCTGCTTTGGGGGATTGTCATGCTTCTCACCGAACGCGAGCGGCTCCGCGAGGAACTGCTCCGACTCATCGACCAGATCGGTCGCGATCGCAGTGCCCTGCTGCCGATCCTCCAGGAAGTGCAGCGGAAGTACTTCCATATTTCCGAATACTGCATGCAAGTGATCGCCGACTTGCTGGACATCCATCCTGTGGAAGTCCATAGCGTGGTTTCTTTCTACAGCTTCCTGGACGAGCGCCCCCAGGGGCAGTTTGTCATTCGCCTCTGCCGGACTGTGACCTGCGACATGGCCGGGAAGGAGCACTTGGCCCAGCAGCTTCGCAACGACCTTCAGATCGACTTCGGCCAGACCACGCCCGACGGCAAGTTCTCGCTGGGTTGCGCCAACTGCTTGGGAATGTGCGATCAGGGGCCGGCGCTGTTAGTCAACGAGCGGATTTACACGCGGGTGACGCCCGAGAAAGTCCACGGGATTCTGGCGGAATGCCGGCAGATCTTCGGGGCCCATGCGACAACCTCGCCCAAGGAGCGGCGGATATGACGACAATGACCACGATCCGCACCACAACCAATCAACTCACTTTCAACACGATCGAACCGGGCAGTGGTCTCCGCGCAGCCTTGGCCCGCCCCTCGGCCGACGCCCTCCGCAAGGTGGAATCCTCGGGCCTGCGCGGACGGGGCGGGGCCGGCTTTCCCACCAGCCTGAAATGGGAACTGGCCGCCAAGTCCGCGGGTGAGCGGAAGTACGTGGTCTGCAACGCCGACGAAGGCGAACCAGGGACGTTCAAGGACCGTGTGATCCTGGCCGACTATGCCGACCTCGTGTTCGAGGGCATGACCATCGGCGCGTGGGTCATCGGTGCGGCGGAGGGGATCATGTACCTCCGCGCGGAATACACTTATCTTCGCCCACACCTGGAAGCCGTGTTACAGCGCCGCCGCGACGCGGGCCTGCTGGGGGCCACCGTTGCCGGGCAGGAAGGCTTTGCTTTCGACATTGCCATCCGCATGGGCGCGGGGGCTTACGTCTGCGGCGAGGAAACGGCCTTGATTGAGTCGCTCGAAGGACAGCGGGGCGAGCCGCGCAACCGTCCGCCGTTTCCCATCGACACGGGCTTCATGGGCAATCCGACCATCGTCAACAACGTCGAGACCTTCGCCTGGGTGACGTGCGTGCTGACCAACGGTCCCGAGTGGTTCAAGAGCATCGGCACCCAAAAATCGACTGGGCGGAAGCTATTCAGCGTCTCCGGCGATTGTGTCCGGCCCGGCGTGTATGAATTTCCCATGGGGATCACGGTGGCGGAACTGCTCAAGGAAGTCGGCGGCGAAGGGGCGAAAGCAGTGCAGATCGGCGGCGCCGCCGGACAGTGCGTGCCCGCCGCCCAATTCGACCGGACCATCGCCTACGAGGACATCATCACGGGCGGGTCGGTGATTGTGTTAGGCCCCAAACGCGACTTGCTCCGCGTGTCACGGAATTTCCTGGAGTTCTTTCTGGAAGAATCGTGCGGCCAGTGTACACCTTGCCGCGAGGGCATCCCCAAGCTCCTGGAAGGCGTGGAACTCCTGCAGCACGGCCGTTGTTCCATGGATTACCTCAAGGAACTCTGCGACCTGGGCGAAACCATGCAAATGGCGTCGAAGTGCGGGCTGGGCCAGTCGGCCCCCAACGCGCTGCTCTCGATTGTCGAACATTTTCAAGACGAGATTCTGGGCCGCGTCGAGACGAAACGGTCGTCGGCGCACCGGGAGAGAACCGTATGATGGACAAAGAACTTCAACCGATCGGACTTGATACGCGGGCCCCCGCCAGCCAACGATCGCGGACCGCCGAACTGCTCAAGCATGCCAAGGCCCTGGGCAAGCAAATCACGGTGACTATCGACGGCAGCCCGGTCACCGTGCCATTGGGAGCCACGATCCTGGAAGCCGCCCAAGAGCTCCAGATCCACATCCCCACGCTCTGTTTTCACGAGGACTTGTGCTTGGCGGGCGTCTGCCGGATCTGCGTGGTGGAGATCGAGTCGCAGCGGACCTTGCAGTCGGCGTGCAGTTACCCGATCACGTCGCCCATTCGCGTACACACGCACACGGCCAAGGTCCGCCGTGCCCGCCGCCACGTCCTCGACCTGCTGCTGGGCAGCCACTTCGGCGAATGCTACGCCTGCACGCGGAACAACCATTGCGAACTGCAGTCGCTGGCTGCGGAATACGGCGTGGACCTCTTCCGCTTCGGCCACGTGGCCAAGCCGCGGTACGCGATTGACGCTTCCAGCCACTCCGTGGTCCGCGACATGAACAAGTGCATCCTCTGCCGCCGCTGCGTGCGGACCTGCATCGACTTGCAGGAGGTGGGCGTGCTGGAGGCCCTGCACCGCGGCTACAAGACCAAGGTCGGCACCTTTATGGACAAGCCGCTGGCCGACGTGATCTGCATCAATTGCGGGCAGTGCATCAACCGCTGCCCCACCGGCGCCCTGCGGGCCAACGACCAGACCGACGAGGTGTGGGAGGCCATCGACGATCCGGCCAAGCACGTTGTGATCCAGACCGCGCCCAGTCCGCGGGCGGGGATCGGTGAGTGTTTCGGGCTGGAGCCGGGCCACCCGCTCACTTTCCAGATGAACACGGCCCTGCGGGGCTGCGGTTTCGACCGCGTTTTCGACACGAACTTTGCCGCCGACCTGACGATCATGGAAGAAGGCGTGGAGTTGCTGCTCCGCCTGCACCGGGCCCTGGTCAAAAAAGACCCGACCGCCGTGTTGCCCCAGTTCACCAGTTGCTCGCCGGGCTGGGTGAAGTACCTGGAGCACTATTTCCCCGACTCGATCCCGCACCTTTCCACGGCCAAGAGCCCGCAGCAGATGTTTGGCGCCCTGATCAAGACCTATTATGCCGAGATGAACCACATCGATCCCAAGGACATCGTGACCGTGGCCCTGATGCCCTGCTCGGCCAAGAAATTCGAGTGCAACCGGCCGGAAATGTGCGCCAGCGGGTTCAAGGACATCGACTACGGGCTGACGACGCGCGAGTTGGGCAAGATGATCCGCGAGGCTGGTGTGGACCTGCCCAAGGCGGCGAAGTCCGATTTCGACGCGCCCTTCGGCACGGCCACCGGCTCTGGCGTGATCTTCGGCGCTACGGGCGGCGTAATGGAGGCCGCCCTGCGCACAGTGCTGGAACTAGTGACGGGCGAAAAGGTCGAGAAGTTTTTCGACCACGCCGACATCATTCCGCTTCGCGGCTTCGAGGGCGTGCGCTATGCCGAGGTGCCGGTGACCAAGGTCGGGCCGGTCCCCGACCTGCTGAAGCATTTGTTTCCCGATTGGGATTGGCTGCTGGGCGCGACGTTGAAGGTGGGAGTTTGCCACGGCACGGCAAACGCCAAGAAGGTGATGGAGGACATTCTCGCCGGCGGTCGTTTCAGCCAATGTCATTTCATCGAGTTCATGGCGTGTCCCGGCGGGTGCCTGGGTGGTGGCGGGCAGCCCACACCCACCAGCCCCTCGATCCGGGCTGCCCGGGCTCGGGCGATCTATTCCGAGGACAACGCCTATTCCGTGCGGAAGTCGCACGAGAACCCGGCCATCCTGGAGATTTACGAGAAGTTTCTCAACGGCGGCCCCTGCGGCCACAAGAGCCACGAACTGCTGCACACGTCGTACATGCGGCGTGGGAAGTATATCGCGTAAGGATCTTGCAAGCCTCTGCTCCACTCTGCTAGAATAGTCATGGGTATTGAAACTTGGGGGGATACAAATTCGTGGAGGCTACAGCCATGTCTCTGGCTGAGGTTTTGCCGGAAGTCGAGTCACTTTCTCGCCTGGACAAGATTCGCTTGATCCAGGTCCTGGCTCAGCAACTCGAACGAGATCCGGGGGACTTGATCGAACCAGGCAGGTCCTATCCGCTTCCATCGCCCGATCGGGCGTTTACTGCTGCTGCCGCCCTTCTGCAAGCCCTGGAGGAGGACAAAGGCCAGCCATGAGCACTCCCGCGCAGCAGTTTCCCTACGTGCGGCGCGATCCGTCCCTCGGGCCGGCGAGTCTAGCACCGATGCTGCCGCTAACGTTGATCGCGCGCCAGAGCGTTACGACATCCGGTCTGGTGGACAGCGGGGCTGCCGTTAACGTACTGCCATACACGCTGGGTCTGCAGTTGGGATTCGACTGGGACCAGCAAACTCACTCAGTCGAGTTGTCCGGGAATCTGGCCGCAGCCCAGTCGCGCGTGGTGGTTCTGTCGGCAGCCGTTGGGAGTTTTTCTCCAGTCCGCCTGGCGTTTGCCTGGGCCGAAACAGACGATGTTTCAGTTATTTTGGGGCAGGTCAACTTCTTTCTGGAGTTTGATATTTGTTTCTTTGGTTCCCGTGGCTTGTTCGAGTTACGGCTTAAACTGTAAGGCCGGCTAAACAATCGGTATCCTATGCGGTGTCCACATGGCCATTGAACAATAAGGCGGTTATGCCAGATCTTGAATGGTACTACGTCTCCCACGTGATCCCCGACGACATACCGAACCAAACAATGCCGTTTGAGGTGCAGGTCCTTGGAAAACACGGTGAGGCTGAAGCAGTCGGATATATCGATGTCACGTACGATAGTCTCGCCATTAATGGGAAGTCCATTCCGTCCGCGGTTATTGAAGCAGTCAAGCGATATCCTCTCGGCTTTGGAGACTACGTAGACAGTGCCGGAAAAAGGTTAGATCTTTGGGGCAATCCGCTACCGGGACAACCGGAAACGGATCGCGAAACGCTCGCCAGTATACTCGTCGAGACAGCGGTTCGGCTGATAACGATGCCTTCGCCCTGTCGTCGGCGTGCCATCGCTCGCCTTCGTGCGGTTGTGACGAGTTACGGCGAGACGCACGCAGCGCAGAGGGCTCAATCCATGCTGAATTCGCTTGGATAAACGGCGAGTTGCTTCCATACCTCGCGCCAGGGTTCCTTTTCCCAGATCGAGATTAGCGCACGGAAATGGCCTTCCATGTCGTGATCCGATATGATTCCGCGCGCCGCTCATTCTCCACGGTGCCGTTGAATTTCGCGCAGCCTTTCCTTCAGGCGTTCGCGCGATTGGGGATTGCTGGTGAACACACATGAAAAACAGCCGCATTACGGGGAGTTCGTCTTATGGGAACATCCGTGTTGGAAAAGGAACTGGCCACTTACGAGGCCGCCAAGCCCAGCCTCTTGCCGCAGGCGCTTGGTAAATTCGTCCTTATTCGGGGCGAACAAGCGGTAGATACGTTCGATGCGGAATTGGACGCGGTCTAGGCAGGATACCAAAAATTTGGGAATGTGCCATTTTTGGTGAAACAAGTCATGGAAGTTGAATTTCCAGACGACTACGTGAGCGACCTTTTGGCGATTTAGCATGCCGCTTGTAACCGCCAAAATTCAGTGCCTTCTCGGCCGCGATTTTTTGGCCAGTGCCGTCCTTACCTACGTCGGCCCTACAAATACGTTCGTGCTGAGTTTGTAAGAGGCCCGGGATATTTATCCCACCGGCAGCGTGATCTTGAACGTCGTTCCCTTCCTTTCCTGGCTCTCCACTTCCAGCGTGCCGCCGTGCTGCTGGACGATGCCGTAGCTGACGCTCAACCCCAGGCCGGTCCCTTTGCCCACCGGCTTGGTCGTGAAGAACGGCTCGAAGACCTTGTCGAGGTGTTCGCGCTTGATGCCGCCGCCGGTGTCGGCCACCTCGATGACGACGTGGCCGTCCGCGCAGGATGTGGCCAACATCAGCGTGCCGCCGTTGGGCATGGCCTCGCAGGCGTTGAGCGAAAGATTGATCAGGACCTGCTCCAACTGGTTCTTGTCGCCGAGGACCTGGGGCAACGGTTCTGCCAGGGCCTCCACAAGTTGGATGTCCTGCAGGGCGTCTCGCTTTCCCAACAACAGAATGGTCTGCCGTACCAGGTCGTTGACATTCACTTGCGTCTTCACCTGCGGCGTTTCCCGGGCAAAGTCCAGCAACCCCTTGACGATTTCCCTGGCCCGCTTGGTCTCGCGGATGATCAACGCGAGATCCTCCCGGTCCTGGGCATCCATGTTCTCCTTTTCCCGCAGCAGGTCGGCGAAGGCCAGCACGCCGGTCAAGGGATTGTTGATTTCGTGGGCCACGCCGGCCGCCAGGCGGCCCACGGAGGCCAACTGCTCGCTGCGGCCGACCTGCTGGCGCGCGGCCTGTTTGAGCAACTCCTGCCGTTCCTCGACGGCATGGGCCATGCTGTCCACGGCGCGGCACAACAGGCCCATCTCGCCCGGCGGCCGGATACCCACGCGCGCCGAGAGGTCGCCGCCGATCACCTTCTGGCACATGGCCACCACGCGGCGAATGGGGCGGAGCACCAACTCGGTCGCAAGCACCAGCAGTGCCAGGCTGATCAGGGTCGCTCCGATCACCAGTGTCAAGACTACGCCGCTGATCACGTTGCACTGATGGGAAAACGGGGCCTGCAGCAGACCCGCGCCCAGCACGCCGATGATCTGCCCCGCCGGGTCACGAATCGGCTCATTGGCGACCAGGTACCAATCGTTGACCACGAACGCCGGGGCGGACCAGACGCCGCCGCGGTCCAGCACTTCTTCGCACACGGGGACGCTCAACTGGGTCCCGACCGCGCGCTCGCCGGATTCCGCCCGGAACGTGGTCGAAATCCGCAGATCGCCCAGGAAAATGGTCACGGCGCCGATCTGTTTGCCCTGGTACACTTCGTCGCGAAACACCTGCTGCTTGATCGCGTCGACGATCTCGTAACGCTGGTTGAGCAGATCACCGCCGTAGAGCACTGCTTGCACCTGTCCCTGGGCGTTGAGCACGGGCGCCGCCACGGCGGCCACCATCCCGTCGGTGCTAAGTGTGCCGCTGGTGGGCCGTGCGGTTTCCGTGGGGATGACCCGGATCGAAGCCCTGCGGGCAAGCTCCGCACCCTCCGTCAACAGCCGCTCTCCGGAGAGAACGACGGTCCCGCTCACGATTTTCCTCTCGCTAAGGGCTCTGGCAACCAAGGGGTTGGCCGAAAGGTCGTCGCCGGCCTGCTTGCCTCCCGACCGGCAAATCACTTTTCCAGCCGGGTCCAGCAGGGCCACGAAGTCCACACCTTGGCGCCCTGCCAGGTCGTGCAATATCGCTTCGAGCTCCACTCGGTCCTTGCGTTTCAGGGCGGGGGCCAAGGTGCGGTCGCGGGCCGTGCCTCGCAATAGTGCGGCCGTCACGTCCAGATGGTTGCCGTAAGCGGCCCGCGCGGCATTCAGATTTCGCCGCACGCGCGTCTGCACTTCCTGCATCCAGACGTGATTCAAGTACTGAAGAGTGATGAAGGAGAACAGCAAATTCGCCAAGAGAATAACCGCGATTACCGTGGCGGTCAGTTTGAAACGAATCGTCATGATGGCCTCCCTGTCTCGAATAGAATCGAGACGCCGTGACAACTGGAGTTCCCGGCAAAACACCACTTTGCCCATTGTACTGCGCTGCGTCAGCGGATGCAGCCAGTCTTCTTGTATAACGGAATTCGTTGCGTTGCCTCGCTCTTCCCATCAAACGACCGTGTTTTGGGAACGACGGCGATCCAGCTAACGTGCATCGGTCACCCCCTCGAATGTCGCTAGCTTAAGGAATGCGACCACAATGGATCGTAGCAGCGTTGGCATGCCACCACAAGCCGTTGTAGGCTGGCCGAAAGCTCCACGCTTAAGCTAGTGACATTCGAGTGCCCCACCGACGCGCCCAACAACTCGTGGCCTTGGTAGAGCGGACCGGTCCCCCCCGTGCCATGCGCCGCATGCCTGACAACGTTGTGTGTGCGTGACCGTCATCCAGCGCATGAACTCCGACAGCTCGCCGTCCCCGCGCGGCCAAAGCACGATGTGCCAATGGCTGGGCAGCGCGCACCACGCCAAGATCCGCGTCGGCAGCCTTTGCTTGGCCTCGAAAGCTTTATCCCTTCTTTATCCCTTTTGCGGCCCGCAATTCTCCATAACATCATGGCCGGCAATCAAATACGGCTAGGCCCTGAACCCTTTGCAAAATGTCATTTGCTGAAATACGAAAATCTTCGTTGATAAACACGAAACCTTTCGTATAATGAAGGCATCTTTGCTCTTGAGGGAGGACCGTGCGAATGTCCAATAAGAAGAATGCTCCCCGCCCAACGGCTGCGGAGCTCGACATCTTGCGGGTGCTTTGGCAACTGGGAACGGCGACGGTGCGGCAGGTGCATGAAGTCTTGAACGCGGAAAGACCCTGCGGCTACACCACCGTGTTGAAGTTCATGCAGATCATGACGGCCAAAGGGCTCGTGATCCGCGACGAAAGCCAGCGCTCGCATGTCTACAAGCCGCGCGAACCCGCGGAAAACACGCAGCGGCAGTTGGTGGCTGACCTGCTGGAACGGGTATGCGAAGGATCGGCGGAAAAACTGATGATGCATGCCTTCTCCGCGACAAAAGTCTCCCGAGAGGAGTTGACGCGAATCCGCAAACTGCTGGGAAACATGGAAAGGCAAGAATCATGAACTTCCAGAGCTTGTTCTTCAATATGTTAGCCGATCGAATCGGCATGGCGCTGGTACATTTCCTTTGGCAAGGAGCGGCGATCGCCGTCGTGCTGGCCGTGGCCTTGCGAATTCTCCGCCAGCGAAGTCCACTCGCGCGCTATCGCGCGGCCTGCGCAGCGCTGGTTGCCATGACCTTCTGCCTGCCAATCACGGCCTATTATTTTCCCTCGGCTCCCCACGCGGAAATCGCAGTTCCTACGGCATTGCCTAATCAAGAGATCGCGCGGAAGCCGCCCGTCGATCGGCCGGTCAAAACGGCAAGAGCGGAATCGCCGGGAAACGGTTGGAAGCCAAACGTCCGAGAGAAGAACGATACGGAGTCGACCGAATTTCCCCAGCGGGCGGTTGTTGTTTCGTCGAGAGACTCGGCAAGGGACTCCTCACCGGTCCCGCTGCAGCATACTTCTCCCGCAAAGGCCGGCTGGTCGATCGCGTCCTTTGCGCGGCTGCTGCAACCCGTGTTGCCTTGGATTGTCGGCGTATGGCTTTTTGGAGCAATGACGCTCGCCATTTGGCATCTGGGCGGATTTCGGCACCTGGTTCGCTTGAAACGGCGGGGAACCGCTCCCCCGCCGGCCGAGATCGAGCAGGTCGTGTTTCGGTTGTCGAGCCGGTTCGGCATCCGGCGTTCGGTTTCCGCGCTGGTTTCGCATATAGCGCAGGTGCCGATCGTTCTCGGCTGGCTGCGGCCGGTGATTCTGTTGCCGGCGAGCATCTTGGGCCAGATGCCGCCCGAGCAATTGGAGATGATCCTCGCGCACGAGTTGGCGCACGTCCGCCGCCTGGATTATCTCTGGAACCTGCTGCAAATCGCCGCCGAAACGGTGCTTTTCTACCATCTGGCGGTGTGGTGGGTCTCCCGGCGAATCCGCGAGGAACGGGAGAATTGCTGCGACCGGCAGGCCGTCGCGGCGATGGGCAATCCGCTCGTTTATGCCGGAGCCCTGACGCGTCTTGCAGAGATTCGCTGCCGACTCGATCAGACCGCCGCGCCGGCCAGCAGCATTGCGGCGGACGGTGGCTCGCTCGAATCCCGCATACGCCGCGTGCTGGGACTGCCCGTAGAATCGGCGTGGAATTCCAATGCCTGGCTGGGAGGAGTCCTCGCCGTGCTAATTCTGGCAGCCGTCTTCTCCGTCAATATCACCTGGGCGGAATCAAAACCCTCGGACGAAAAGGAACTGCCCTCCAGAAAGACAACGGCGCCTGCCTCGACTCCCGTGTCAGGCGACAACGTCCAGAGCCAGCCCGCCGGTTGCCTGGACATCACCAACCAGGCCCAGTTGTCCGCTTACGGCCTCTCGGCGCTCACGGGCAACGCGACGACGGACCCGGCCAAGTTCCAAGCGATCCTTACTTATGTTGGCGGTTTGCCAGCAGCATCCCCCCTGAGGACGCTCTGGATTCCCACGGGAATCTGGTACATCGATAATGCCTCCCTGACTGTGAACAAGGGCCCTATGGCCCTGGTTGGTCAGAGCAAAACCGGTTCCGTCCTGCGGCGCCCTGTCATCAGCACCGGCTTTATGCTTCCGATGCTCAGCAGCGGCGGCACGGGGCCGAACCCAGCGTGGGCTTCCACGGCCTCGGCCCTGGGCAGCGCCGCCTCGGGAACCGTCACGGCCGTATCCGGCAACAGGGTCGCGGTAGCCGGGGGCAACTTCGCCAACTACGTCGGGCACACGGTCTATAATGCCCACGGCCTCCCCATATCCCCTCCAGCAACGGCCCCGACGTTGGCCCTCAGCTCCACATCACATTTAGTAACCAACGGAACCCACTCTGTAGCGGTGACCTACGTTACGCAAGGGGGCAATCCTGGTTATTCAGATTCCGAGACCACGATCGGGAAAGCTGCATCCATTACGGTGACCAATAATGATGACATCGTTGTAACTGTGCCTATCGGTCCACCTGCTGTCATGGCCCGCAACATTTACATGACCAAGGCCGGGATCAGCACTCCTTATTATTGTGTGACCAAGGGCAGCATCACGATCAACGACAATAAGACTACAACCTACACGATTCACGTATCCGACGCAACGCTCGCCACAGGAAACTGGCAGCCATATAGAACAAACTGTGCCGTTCTGCCCAACTACGCCTGCGGCAAGATCACCGCAGGGGGCAGCGGCACCTTCACCGCTGCCCTGTCCGGGGGATTGTCGACCAACACCTGGCAGGTGGGCGACCATTATGACGTCGAGGTGGATTCCCCGCCCCTGACGGTCCGGAACCTCACCATGGACGGCAACTGGCCCGCCCAGTGGTTCATGGTGGGTACGAACGCCAATACCGTGGCCGGCGCCACGGTCATAGATAATAGCAAGACCTTTACCGGTCAGCTAGGCGCACTGGCCAAGAACGTGACCCGGGATTTGGGGCATACGAGGATCACTGCCGTCACAACCCACAGCTTTACCACGGCGGGCGCACAAGGCTTTCCCGCCGTAACCTGGAAGCCGGGCGAGCAGTATGCGCTCGACCGGGGTTCGGAGTTTGCGAACCTGCTGTCCCTCTATGCCGAGTCGTCGACTCCGGGACGGCTCACAGCCAATGTCAGCAATGTGAACTTCATCAACGAGCGCGACTCCCGCGGCATCTGCCTGGAAAACAACGTCAACCTGACGGCCTCCAACCTGTACGGGGCCAACATCGGGTGCGTCATCTGCGCCGTCGAAAGTTTTTGCAATATGACGGTGACCGGGCTCAGCGACGACGGCATAGGAACGGCGGCGGCAACCGTAGGCGGGATAAGAGTTCCCGCTATGGCCGGCAATGCACCTTTTTATTATGAGGTCGATCCCGATGCCGAGGGGTACAGCCGGGGAAAGTACAACAGCCGCACTTATCCCTATGCGGGCGCTCCCAACCATTTCACCCTCAGCGACATCCGCCTCACCAACCGGAATTGCTTGGAACAGAATCCCGCCGGTCTCTACTGCGTCAACCATTACGAGAATATCACCGCAACCCACACGACAGGTTGGATCTTCTTTTGGGACGGAGACACCAACAGCACCACGATCAAGAACAGCCGTTTTAACAGCGGTTTTTCTAGCGGCAATTATCAATATGCCGTTCAATTCCAACCCGGTACGGAATTGATCGAAAATACCACCTTTTTTGGGATCAAGAATCCAAATTACGGGACGGGCGGCGATCTTTACCATATAGCGGCAATCTCGGAAACTCCAGGCGGCAAAATTCCCTATTCCATAACCTTCGTCAACGACACCTTCGACGTGGATTCCTCGGTCACCAAGGGCGGCTTTCCGGGAATTGGCGCCATGTGCTGCGGCTGGAACAATAACAAGACTTCGGGCAATACCCTAAACGTCACGGGCGGCTCAGTGAGCGGCAACGTCATCGATGCCGTGGTCAACGCCCAGGTCTGCAACATCAACGGCACTACCTTCAATAACACCGGCTACCTGTGGCGGCAATATTTTTGTCCTGCAAATGCTGCACGCATGCCGTGGACCCTGAACATCACCAACCCATCCTTCGGCAAGGGGTCCGGGAAATACCTGGGGATTAACAGCCAAGGGTCTCTTGCCTACAAACTTGCCATCACCCAGACCAACGTGGTGCTGCCGGTGGCATATTCCCGTATGGATATTGCCACAGCAAGCGCCACCTGGCCTTCAGGCATCACAGTGAAGGGCAGAAAGACCATTATTGGGCCGACTACCACTGCCCCGACCAATGTCTGCGCCTTCGGGGACGACCTGCTGGGGGCTGGCAGCGGCGATTACTACCAAGATGCGGCCACGGGGTATATCCATCAGTTCCGCTGCACTCATACCTGCTGGTATGATGGCGGCGCCTTCCGCATCAATGGCGGCGGTGGCAGTGCTTGGACACAGGTGCAATAGGACGTAAGCAGAAAGAACATGAAAAGATTGATTGTGACGATTGTGGTTTGTTGGATCGGGCTGTGCGACATGGCCGCGCCGTTGGCCGCCACCGGCAACGCGGAGGTGTTTTCCCTGCGCGGCCAGAGGAGGTCCGCGGTAATCCTCCGCGCAGAGGAGAGCACCGACCACGCCGCCACGCTGGCAAAGTATCTCAAGGAGATCGTCGGACACGACGTGGCGGTGATCGCCGATCCCGCCAAGGCCCCCGCCGGCGCGTTGAAGATCCACGTGGGCAGGGACGCCTACGTACGGTCTTTGAAGCTCGACTTCGATGCTCTTCACGCCTACGGCTATTACCTGAAATTGGCGGATGGCGATAACATGGTCATCGCCGGCAAGTACCGCGGTGGAACTGACTACGCGGTCTTCGACTTCCTCAAGCGCTATGGCGGCTACCGGAGCTTCATGCCCGGGGACCTCGGCGAAGTGATTCCCCATCATCCGGTCATTATGCTGCCCTCGGATCTCAATCTCCGGGAGAATCCGTCATTCATGACCCTGGCGAGCGGCGGCGGCGGGGTGGGAGGCTTCACCCGCGCGTGGCGCCTCACTCTTCAGGCCACGCACAACCTCGACGAGATCTACCCGCCCCGCAAGTACATGACGACCCACCCAGAGTACTACGGCATGATGGACGGCAAGCGGGAGAAGGCTGGGCCGGACGACGCCTGGCAGCCCTGCGTGAGCAACCCCGACCTGCCAGCCATCGACGTGATCGTCCAACGCGAAGGCGACAGAAACCTCGACCTGGCAACGGAGTGTCTGCTGCGCGAGGCGAAGGGCGATAAGCAGACCATCGGCGCCTTCTGGCGCAAAGCCGCCGCGCAGGAAACCGATGCCAGGCTCAAGGCGCTACTTCTTACCCAGGTCTACACCGCGGAGGCGCCGGCCGCTCCTACCCAAAACCTTATGCCTGGCCCCGGCCAGGCGCCCGGAGCCGTCCAATACTCCGATGCTGACCTTGCGCGGTTCGACTGGCATCCCGCGCCCGGAAACCGGCCCGGCTGGTACTTCTACAAATACCCGCCCTTCCGGGCCAGCTTGTCCTGGGATCGCACCGAAACCCACTCGGGAAAGGGTTCCTTCGCCATTGGCGAGGACCAAATGTACGCTTGCTTCATTTACGGTCTGCCGGTTACGCCGGGCTGCCGTTACCGGATCTCCTTCTGGGTCAAAGAGAACCCGCAGCCCGTCGCCAAGGGTGAGGGGTTAGTGATCCACTGGCAGAACGAGCAGAAGGTCTGGACAGAAGCCCCTGATGCGAAGTGGCTGCCGGATGTCGGTGTGGAGAACCCCGGGTTCAAGGTGCCTTACCCCCGTGGGGGTGTCTCCGAATGGCGCCACGTGCAGGCAACCTTCTCGGTGCCCTCGCGTGTGAGCACCGCTGTCCTCATCTTCGGCGCCCGCCAACAAAAGCCGGGCGAGTCCACGTGGATTGACGACGTCTTCGTGGCCAAGGCCTTCGATCCCTCCTTCTTCGCTGGAGGTGAGAAATGACCTTGGCCGAGGCGCCGGACGTGAAGCGGAACCTGCTGGACAATCCGAGCCTGGAGCCCGTGCAAGAGCCACACAAGGAGTTCTATTCCGACTCGGAAGGCCTCGCGCAAGAGTACAGGGGTGAATACCCCAGGGGCGCGCAATCCCAGTGGCGGCAGGGCGAGTTGCGGTTTACCACGGCCGCCGGCGCGACCAGGTGCGTTGCCGCGTTCGGCGCCCCGAGGCAAATGGACGGAGAGTTTACCTGGATCGACGACGTCTCGCTGGTGAAGGTCTACGACCCGGTGCATTTCAAGAAGTAGGAGAAACGCGATGCGCCGGTGGACGACCGTGCGATATCGGGTTGGAGAGTCCTGCCTCGCGGCGTTTCTTGGCAATTCGTCGCAGTAAGTCAGGACGACGTCAGCCCGGCTAACCTGTGGCGGTCACCCCCACGAATGGCACTAGCTTAAGGAAGGCGATCACAAGCAGTTGAGGCCAGCTTCGGCTGATAACGCAAGCGGTTGTAGTCTGGCAGAGAACTCCACGCTTAAGCTAGTGCCATTCGTCACCCCTCCTCCGCAGCGAAGCGGGAGGGCCGGCAGCAAAACATCAAAAACCTCGCGTTTTTATTGACTGTCCGACAATGACAGTCCCGCCTGACTTTCGATATGAAACCACGATCGTCAGAAGAGGAACGTATTGTCTATATTTGGGTGCTGCCTCGTACCGACACTCCGCGCGGGAACGAAAGAATCTTCCCGTTGCGTTCGACGCACCGGGGGCTATTGAGTATGATAATACAAGTGCTTACCACTCCACAGAACTCGCGAAAGCTCGTGACAAAAAAGAACGTGAGCCCAACTGTTCGTCCACGTCCGCGTCGCCTACGACTGGCACGGTTGCCTATGTCCATCGCCGTAGTCGCAATCCTCCTGGGGTTGAACTATTCGGTCCGGGCGACGGAGCCCGAGTTCAACCGCGATATCCGCCCGATTCTTTCCCGTAACTGCGTCGTCTGTCACGGCCCGGACGAAAAGAAACGCGAATCCGGGCTACGGCTGGACATGCGACAAACCGCCACGGCCTTGCGTGAAGGTCATCGGGCCATCACGCCGGGTGATCCGAAGCAGAGCGAACTCGTCCGCCGCGTGAGCAGCGACGATGCGGACGAACGCATGCCCCCTCCATCGACCGGCAAACGCCTGACCGCCCAGGAGATCGATCTTCTCGCCCGCTGGATTCGTCAGGGGGCGCCTTACTCGCCGCACTGGGCCTACATCAAGCCGGTCCAGCCGCCGGTTCCCCAGGTGACGGATCGCGAGTGGCCCAAGAACAACATCGATCGCTTCCTCCTGGCTCGCCTGGAAAAGGAAAAACTACATCCGATGCCGGAGGCCGGTCGCGAGGTGCTGATCAGGCGACTCGGGCTCGATCTGACCGGCCTGCCACCGACGATCACTGACGTCGACCGGTTCCTTCATGACAAATGTCCCGATGCGTATGAACAACTCGTCGATCGTTTGTTGACTCGCGAGAGTTTTGGTGAGCACTGGGCGCGCATCTGGCTCGACTTGGCCCGCTATGCCGATTCGGCTGGATACGTGGCCGACGTGCCGCGAGAGATCTGGGCCTTTCGGGACTACGTGATCCGTTCACTCAATACCAACAAGCCGTTCGATCAGTTCACCATCGAGCAGATCGCCGGCGATTTGCTGCCCAATCCGAATGAACAGCAGATCATCGCCACGGCTTTCCATCGCAATACGCAAACCAACAACGAAGGCGGCTCCGACCGTGAGGAATACCGCAACGTCGCGATCGTCGATCGGGTGAATACTACGATGTCGGTCTGGATGGGCACCACGATGGCCTGTGCCCAATGCCACGACCACAAATATGATCCGATCACACAGAAGGAGTATTTCCAGCTCTTTGCCATCTTCAACAACACCGAAGATGCCGACCGTGAAGACGAACGACCGGTTTATACGTTCTACACGGAACAGCAGAAGAAAGAACGCGAGAGGCTCGAGTCCGAAATCGCCGCGTTGGAGTCAAGGGTATCATCTGCTGAGAAAGCGATTGTCGGGCTGCCGAACTCCAAGAACAAGCCGAAGAGCGAGAGCGACAAAGAAGCTAACCGGTCGCTCAAAGCGCCGTCTAGCGAAAACGGCAAGCGATGGGCGGACCTCAACGCCCGGTTGGCCGCAATCAAGCCCTATAGCGTTCCGATCCAGCGCGAATTGCCGCCGGGAAAATGCCGCAAGACCTTTATCCAGTATCGAGGCAACTTCCTCGACCGTGGCCCGCAAGTCAGCGAAGGCGTACCGGCCACCTTCCATCGATTGCCGACCGATCTGCCGCCGAACCGATTGGCCTTGGCGAAATGGCTCGTCGATGACAACAATCCGCTGACAGCCCGGGTGCTCGCCAATCGGCTTTGGGAAAAGACCTTCGGCATCGGGTTGGTGGCCACCAGCGAAGATTTTGGCACTCAGGGTGATTTGCCTTCACACCCCGAACTGTTGGACTATCTCGCCACTGAACTGGTCGCTTCGCACTGGGACATCAAGCATTTGATCCGCTTGATGGTCACATCGGCTGCTTACCGGCAGTCGTCGCGGGTCACACCGGAAATTCGGGAGCGAGATCCCGACAATCGCTTGCTGGCTCGTGGCCCGCGTTTCCGGCTCGATGCGGAGGCTGTGCGCGATCAGAGCCTGGCCGTGAGTGGCCTCCTGAGTGCAAAGATGTATGGTCCCGCGGTACGGCCGCTACAGCCGTCGTTCGGACTTTCGGCCGCTTTTGGCGGCGGCATGGATTGGCAAACCAGCGAAGGCGAGGATCGTTTTCGAAGGGCGATCTATACAAGTTGGCGGCGGACGAACCCCTACCCTTCGATGGCTACATTCGACTCGGCTAGCCGGGAGGTCTGTGCTCTGCGGCGGCCGCGGACCAACACCCCATTGCAGGCCCTGGTGACGTTGAACGATCCAGTTTACGTGGAAGCTGCTCAGGCCCTTGCCCGGCGGATCGCGCACGAGGGTGGCCCATCGCCGGTCGACAAGGTGCGGTACGGTTTCCGCCTCTGTCTGGCTCGGCAGCCGAGCGACCTGGAAACCACACGGCTCATACAGCTTTACGAGAAATCGCATGCACGTTTTGTTAAGCAGCCGGAGCAAGCCCAGAAGCTCGCCACCGAGCCGCTTGGCCCGCTTCCCGCGGGCACCGATGTGGTGCAATTGGCTGCCTGGACGGCCGTGGGCAACGTGTTGTTGAACCTCGATGAATTGTTAATGAGGCCTTGAATGGATCCCCAACTTGAACTCGTGCAAACGATCACGCGCCGGCAGTTTCTTGGCCATTCCTCGCTGACCTTGGGAGCTATGGCAATGGCTTCTTACCTGGGAACCAGTCCTGCGGTAGCTTCGCCGTTGGATAACCCTTTGGCCCCCAAGAAACCGCATTTCGCCCCCAGGGCTAAGCGGATGATCTACATCCACTTGACCGGCTCGCCACCGAACCTCGATTTGTTCGATTACAAACCGGAACTGGTCAAGCGCGATGGCCAGCCTTGCCCCGACAAGTACACCAAGGGCAAACGCTTTGCCTTTACATCCGGCACACCCAAGTTGCTCGGCACGCGACGGACTTTCAAACAGCATGGCAAGGCAGGCATCTGGCTTTCCGACGCGGTGCCGCACCTGGCCGACGTGGCTGACGAGCTTTGCGTTGTCCATTCGATGTATACCGACCAGTTCAACCACGCCCCGGCGGAGTTGTTGGTCTTTACTGGTTCGCCGCGGCCAGGCCGCCCGTCAATGGGCGCATGGGTTACCTATGGTCTGGGCACTGAGAATCAGGACCTGCCCGGCTTCATCGTCCTGATCTCCAGCGGCACGCAGCCGAACGGGGGCAAGAATTCGTTCGGATCCGGCTTCCTGCCGACCGTTTACCAGGGCGTGCAGTGCCGTTCCAAGGGCGACCCGGTACTCTATGTTTCCAACCCGGCCGGCATGGACCGTGAGATGCGCCGTATTACGCTTGACGCACTGCACGATCTCAACCAGATCGAAGCCCAGCAGCTTGGTCATCCCGAAACCCTCACGCGAATCTCGCAATACGAACTGGCCTTCCGCATGCAGGTCTCGGTGCCTGAAGTAATGGACATCTCGCGTGAGCCGAAGCCGATCCTCGAAAGCTACGGGGCCCAGCCCGGGGCGAGCAGTCTGGCCAACAACATCCTTTTGGCACGGCGGTTGGTCGAAAAGGGCGTCCGCTTTGTGCAGCTTTTCGACTGGGGCTGGGATTTTCACGGCACGAACCCCAGCGAGGACATCCGTGACGGCCTGACGAACAAGTGCAAGACGATGGACCGGCCGATCACTGCCTTGATCAAAGACCTTCGGCAGCGCGGTTTGCTCGACGAGACGCTTGTGGTGATCGGCGGCGAGTTCGGACGCACGCCGTTCCGCGAGGGCCGCACCGCCAGTAGCAGCGTGCTCGGCCGCGATCATTATCCCGATTGCTATTCGATGCTCCTGGCCGGTGCCGGCCTGAAGCACGGCTTTTCCTACGGCGAGACCGATGACCTGGGCTTCTCGGTTACCAGGGACAAAGTCCACGTCCACGATCTCCAGGCTACGATCATGCATCTGCTGGGTTTTAACCATGAGAAACTGACCTATCGCTTCCAAGGCCGCGACTTCCGCCTCACCGACGTGCATGGTGAGGTAGTTAAAAAGATCCTCGCGTAGATATGGCATCCACCTGCCCTGATACCCACCAGCAAACGCGCACAGCAGCACCGCGGCCCCGTCAGTCCACCGACGTCTCGGACGGACTGGCAGCCTGCCTTGCCTGCGGCAGTCACCCCCTCCTCCGCGCGCAAGCAGTTGCGAAGAAATTCCGACGCGATACTCG
>CAZTPX010000060.1:0-49813 GCA_964615095.1 uncultured Planctomycetaceae bacterium
AGGGGAGAAGGGGAGAAGGGGAGAAGGGGAGAAGGGGAGAAGGGGAGAAGGGGAGAAGGGGAGAAGGGGAGAAGACTCGTTTGTAGACGATCCTTGTACATCGACAGCCAATAGACAATAATACGTGTCAAAGTGTTCTTTGCTCCCTGCTCCCTGCTTAGTACCATGCGAGCCTGTCTGCAACGCGTCACCCATGCCCAAGTCGCCGTGGAGGGAGAAATCTGTGGGCAGATCGGCCAAGGGCTGCTGGTTTTGCTCGGCGTGGTCCAAGGCGACGAGGAGGCCGATGCCCGGCAATTGGCGCAGAAGATTGCTTCGCTGCGGGTCTTCGACGACGCGCAGGGAAAAATGAACCTTTCGGTCGGCGAGGTCAAAGGTGCCATGCTTGTGGTGAGTCAATTCACATTGGCTGGCGACTGCCGCAAGGGGCGGCGGCCCTCATTCGACGCCGCTGCTGGGCCTGAGGTTGCTGAGCGGCTCTATGAGTTCTTCGTTAAGACCGTGGCCGAGCAAGGCATTCCCGTGGCCACCGGCCGGTTCCGCGCCCACATGCTGGTCGAGTTGGTCAACGACGGCCCAGTGACGTTCGTGGTGGATACGTAGGGAGAGTCGGTCAATCGGCTGTTTCCCAATCCTCGACTGCCACACCTGGAACTCGGGAAAACTCTCGGGTGTTGTGGCTTACAAGAGTCAGATTATTGGCCAGCGATTCGGCGAATCCCACTCGGGCAGCGGAAGGTCCTCTGGCTCTTCAAGCCCAAGGTCTGCACACGATCCGTAAGTACGCGAGATGAAGTCCTTCCAGTCGGATTGGTCCCGTGCATCAGGGTTCGTTGACGCAAACGTCGAAGTAGTTACCATTACTCGCGACCGTGCCTCCGCCGGTCCCAACGGCACATGCAAGGAAAGGATTCCATCATCGCCAACTTGAGATTCGAGCTGAATAGCTTTCATCGTACAAATCCTCTCAACTAGACCACCGCATTGAAAATGGTGCGGTAACCTCTTCAAATGCCGAAATCCTTGGCATGATTCCACGCACAAAGCAAATACATAACCATTTTACTCCCGTGGCTATTTCATTGCAATCTGCTCTTGCCCTGTTTGCCTCGTCAAGCTTTGTATCAGATTCTGCCGGGCGATCGGCTTTACATCGCCGCAGAGATGGGCCGTAGCTATCAGACGATGGGCCGCAACTATAACCGCTGCCGAAACGGTCTATAGGCTGGCCGCGGAGCAGGGGGGTGGACCGGGTTGGGCGATCCGAACGGCCGGCCCCCGGTTCTGACCGCCACAGAGCACTCAAAGTACAGAGTACCCAGTACTCAGTTTCCAGTCGGGCAATCCGTCTCTCGGCCCCCTGCCGATTTGCGCTTTTGGGCGCAGTCTCTGCACGCTGGGTACTGGGTACTGACTACTATTTTCTTTGCAACTCCCGGTTGACTTACCGTCTCATCAGACGCCGGCAATCTGCGTCGTCCGCTCAACAGGCCCCAAGAACAAGGAACCCCGTATCTCCCGGCAAAACCGCTCCTCCGACCGAACATAAGAAACATTATCGGACGTTAGAAGGGGCCTCAAAACAGGCCCAAGACGGCCTCTCTGGTAGCTCAAATCGAACTCCGAAATCAGTTGATCGTCAGCCTCGGATGTACCTTCTTCAAGCGGGCCTTGCCTTCCTCCGTCACCTTGCTTCCGGAGAGGCTGATTTGCTGCAGTTCGCGCAGATCGTCAAGCGTGCCCACACCGGCGTCCGTGACCGCAGTATTGGCCAGGAGCAACCACTGAAGTTTTCTCAGCCCGGCCAGGGCCGGCAAACCGGCGTCGGTGACCGAAGTGCCGGAAAGGTCGAGTGTCGCCAGTTCCGGAAGCTGGCCGATCTGCTTCAGGCTGGCGTCGCCAACGCTCGTTCTCGTCAAGATCAGGCCGACGAGCCGCGACAGCGAACCGATCTTTTTCATGCCGGCGTCGGTCACCGTTGGCGTATCGACGATGTTAAGTGATGTCAGCCGGTTGAGGCCCATCAGGTGTTGCATCCGGTCGTCGTTCAGATCGCAGTTATTGAAGGTCGCCACCTCCAGGTTGAGGCACTTGCCGACCAAGCGATAACCCTCGTCGTCGAGGGTCTTCTTCGTGCAGTCGATAGACACGAGGCGGTTCTCCGGTGGCAAGCGGATGAACCTCGCGCCCAGCGCGGTCAGTTTCTCGGCCGCCTCTTTTTCTTCGCCGCCGTGTCGCCACTGTTGCGTACGATCGGACAACGTGTCGGCAAAATCGCGCCCGTCGCGAGTTGCCTTCAACCATACTAGGAACGCGATCAGAGAAAGTAACACGGCAAGCGTAATGACGCGGATGACGCGGAACATGAGCGGCCTCACTGAGTGTTTCGAGGTTTTTGAGTCGTCTGGCGATACGCGATTCCGCCGCCGCGGAGACCGGCCGGTTTCCGTATCCCGTCATGCATCCTCAGGAAACTGCCGCTGCCACGTCGGCACGGAGCGGCAAGGGAAGCGAGGGATGACGAATTTCCGAATCCCCGGGGGAAATCCGGCCTTCCAGGAACGCGCCCATGCGGCGGAATTTCTGATAACGGGCTTCGAGCAACTGTTCGACCGGCTGGTCGACGAGCTCGCGGAGCGCGCTGCGAAGGAAGATCTTGAGGCGATTGGCCATCAAGTGGTGGTCGCGATGGGCGCCGCCCAGCGGCTCGCGGATCACGTCATCGACAACGGCCAACCGCAAGAGGTCCTTGGAGGTCATTTTCAGCGCCTGGGCGGCCTGTTCCTTGTAGGTATGGCTCTTCCAAAGAATGCCCGCGCAGCCCTCGGGGCTGATTACCGAATAATAGGCGTGTTCGAGCATGGCCACGCGATCGCCCACGCCAATGCCCAAGGCGCCGCCGGAGCCTCCCTCGCCGATCACCACGCAGATCACAGGTGTGGGCAAGCGTGACATCTCGAACATCGAACTGGCAATCACCTGGGCCTGGCCGCGTTCCTCGGCCCCGATGCCCGGGTAGGCGCCGGGCGTGTCGATCATGCAGATCACCGGCATGCGGAACTTCGCGGCCATCTTCATCTTGGCCATCGCCTTGCGGTAGCCCTCCGGATGGGCGCAGCCGAAAAAGCACGAATTCCGCTCCTTGAGCGTCTTGCCTTTCTGGTGGCCCACGAACATCACCTTGTACGTGTCGAGCTTGGCCCACCCAGTTCGTATGGCCCGGTCGTCGCCGAACGTCTTGTCTCCGTGCAGTTCGACGAACTCGTCGAAGACCAACTCGAGATAGTCGGTCGTCATGGGGCGGTCAGGATGCCGGGCGACTTCCACCGTCTCCCAGGGTTTCAACTGGCCGTAAATCTGCTTCTTCAGGTCGGTCAACGCACGGCGCAGTTGGCGCACTTCATTTCGGGCCGCGGGGTTTTGCGCCGCAAGGCCCTCCAGTTTCTGGATACGCTCTTCCAGCTCGTAAATAGGCCGTTCAAACGACAAGCGATGGATACTTTCCGCCATTCTCAAGTCTTCCTGGGCCACGATGATCCTCTGCGCCATTCCTTGGAACTTATTTCAAAATCCATAAGGACTCCGCGAAAAAGACCGCTCACAACTCGTTTTCGAAATAAGTTCTCAGGATACCGTCGTACCAGGGCGACGCGGAAAGACCCGGTACATCCGCATCTTGCGGAACTCCCCCAGCACGTCCTGAACCGAATTCGGCCGCCCGGCAGCGTCCTTGGACAAACACCGGCGAACTAAATTGGCAAACTCGGCAGTCACATTGCTGTCGACCGCCTCCAAGGGTGGTATCGGGGACTTCAAATGTTTACCGAATAATTCCTCTTGTGTCGACCCCGTAAACGGGGGTGCTCCTGCGACAAGTTCGTAGAGCACACATCCGAAGCTATACACGTCTGCCCGCTGGTCCAACGCCGCGCAGCGGATTTGCTCGGGTGCCATGTAACTCGGCGTCCCTTGTATTTTCGACTTAAATGGTAGGATCTTCGCAAGCCATCCCGTTGGCCGCACAGCAAGCCCGAAATCGATCAACTTTACCTCCCCTGTGTCACTTACCAGAAAATTCTCGGGCTTTATATCGCGGTGGACCCAATTCTTGGTATGCATCCACCCTAGACCCTCGGCTGCCCGCTCGACAATGGTGGGGAAAAAAGGAAGAATCTTCGCACGGTCTTCCTTGGTTCGGATTCGTTTCTTCAGATTGGGGGCTGGAAACCACTCCATTGCCAAGAAAGGGGTGCCACGATCAATGGCAAAATTGTATACCTCAATGATCCGCGGATGTTTAATTTCCAGCCCGACCTTACACTCCTGACGCAAGTAACCGACCTGTTCGCTATTATTGGCTGCTTTGGGCAGAATCGCCTTGATTGCGATCATTTTTTGCCGGCCGTCGTCATAGGCCTGCCAAAGCTGACTGATCTGCCCAGGATGGATTACTTTCACCAAACGATACGAACCGAGACAATTTTGGACCACGATCACTTATCCTCGTCGATAGACCAACCGTAGGGTTTAACCCCGACCGGTCACAAAAGCGTTGCAACCCTCAAGTTTAACAGTCTTATAACCGTTTCGCAATGGAAAACGGGGCTCTACCGCTTTTAGGTGCAAACGCCCGCTGGAGTCCCGCCTTTAGGCGGAATCGAGCGGAATTCCGCCTAAAGGCGGGACTCCAGCGCAGTTGGTTGTCCGGTTTGCACCTAAAAGCGGAAGAGCCGAAAAAGGTCTTTCCGGATCTGTCTTGGACTTACTCCGCCAGTCGCTGGTAAAGGCAACGGATTTCATGGGTCATGCGATGATGACAGAACCGTTCTGCACATCTGCCCCTCCCCTGCCCTCCCATACGGGTGCGTAGGGTAGTATCTTCAGCCAGCCGGAGTAATGCCGCAGCCAGCGCCCCACTGTCCTTGGGAGTAATCAGGTAACCAGTGATGCCATCGAGCACGACTTCTCGGGCACCATCGATGTCGAAACTGACAACCGGCTTGCCCGCCAAGAGCCCATGAACCAAAGCCCGGGCAAGCCCTTCGCGGAGACTCGTATGGACCACGATATCCATAGCAGCCACCACGCCCGGGATTTCCTGGGGGGGAACCAACCCAACGAGTTGGAAGTGCTCTTCCATGCCGGCAGCACGGATCTGCCGTTGAAGTTGATCCCGCAGCACGCCGTCGCCCACAAGCAGGAATCGCACCAGTGGCGCCGCGCGAACCAATCGTTTCGCTGCTTCGATCAGGTACTCGTGACCTTTGAGGTGAAACAGCCGTGCAATCTTGCCGATCACCACATGTTCGGGCCGGTAGCCCAGTTGGCTACGAACGGCCTCACGCAGTCGATGCGACTGCAAAAGCGGTTCGACCTCGATGCCGCTATAGATAGTCGTAAACTTCTCCCGAGGGGCCACGCCGGCACTGACGAGCAAATCGGTCATGGCATCGGCCACGCTCACGAGACCGTGGCAGCGCTTGGCCCCCCAGCGTTCGCAACCGCGAAAGAACGATCTAGCCCACGCGCTTTGGTAAGGATGGAACGGTGCGCCATGAACCGTATGGACAATTGTCCGAACACCCAGACACCATGCGGCAGCGCGGCCCAGGATTCCACCTTTGGCGCTATGGGTATGAACGACGTCGGGGCGGAATTCCCGCAAGGATTCGAGAATCGTGCGATAGGCAAGCAAGTCGCGCAACGGATGAATAGCCCGCCGCAACGAAGGAATGACCGCCAGCGGTACCCCCCCTGCCCTCGCCCGCTCGAGCAAGCTGCCTTCAGGTCCCAACGCCCGGCCGGTGATCAGCAGCACGTTGTCGCCGTAATCGCGGCGAAGGTCTTCGCAGCAGAGCACGACGTTCTCTTGGGCCCCGCCGAGAATCAATCGGGTGATGATGTGGGCGATTCGCACGGTTTACGGTCTTGGGAATAGCAGACATGCACAAGAAAAAGCCCTTGCGGCGGTGCGGTTCGTCCCGCCCGGCGGCGATCCATGGCTTGCAGCACCTCGCCCGGCCAGGCCTCCGGGCGAGCGCCCCGGCCGACATCGACCAGCGTGCCCACGATCGTGCGGACCATGTTATAGAGGAAGCCGTTGGCCTCGATTTCCAGGGTGACGAACCGCTCCCCCTCCCCCCTGCCCCGCTCGATGCGCAGTTCGTAGACCGTGCGGACGCTCGTCTTCCGGGGCGATCCCGTGGTCTCGAAGCTGCTGAAGTCATGCGTTCCGACGAGCGCGTTGGCTGCCCTCTGCATGGCCTCCACATCCAATTGCCCGTGCGCATAATGCCAGGCGTAGCGGCGCGCGAGCACATCGCGGACCGGTCCGTCGTGGATCACGTAGCGATAGCGCTTCCGTAAGGCGTCGTGCGTGGCGTGAAAGCCCGCATGCACCTCGGCCACGTCCAGCACGGCCACACTGCGGGGCAATTTCGCGTTGAGCGCTCGCTGCAGCACCGCGGGCGGCAACTGCGATTCCGTGCGGAAACCGACGACCTGGCCCAAAGCGTGAACGCCCGCGTCGGTCCTACCGCTGGCCAACGTCGACGGCCGCGCCCCGGTAATCTTTTCGATCGCCTCTTCAAGCGCAGCCTGCACCGTCGGACGGCCGTGCTGCGTCTGCCAGCCGGCAAAATCAGTGCCGTCGTAGGACACGGTGAGCTTGATGGTGCGCATGGGGAACCATTCCTATACTGCCCGCGGTTTCGACTGACACCAACCCGAAGCGTCAGCGAGGACCTAAGTCGCTACCTCGCTGACGCTTCGGGTTAGCATGAATTGTAACGATCTAAACCGCGAGCAGTTAAGTTCCTCCGCCGCTGACGAGCAACTCGGCAATCTGTACGGCGTTGGTGGCGGCCCCCTTGCGAAGATTGTCGCTGACGCACCAGAAGGCCAGGCCGTTGGGCGAGGAGAGGTCTTCCCGGATCCGCCCGATGAATGTCTCGTCGCGGTTGTTGGCCGTCAGCGGCATCGGATAAATCTTCTTTTCCAGGTCGTCCGACACGACCAGCCCCGGCGTGGCCGCAAACAGCCGCCGGGCTTCTGCGACCGTGATCTTCCGCTCGGTCTCCACCAAAATACTCTCGCTGTGGCAGTTGGCGACCGGCACGCGGACGCACGTCGGGCAGACCTGGATGCTGTCATCTTCCAGCATCTTGCGGGTTTCCAGCACCATCTTCATCTCTTCCGACGTGTAGCCTTGATGCTTCGGCGAGCCGATCTGGGGAATGCAGTTGAAGGCGATCGGATAGGCAAATGCCTCGCATTGGTAATCCTGGCCGGCGAGCACGGCACGGGTAGCGCCGTCGAGATCGCGCGTGCCGGAGAGCCCTGCCCCGCTGGTCGCCTGGTAGGTGCTCACGATCACCCGCCGCACGCGGCCGGCATCGTGCAGCGGTTTCAGGGCCTGGACCATTTGCGTAGTCGAACAGTTGGGGCTGGATATGATCCCCTGATGCCGCTTGACCGCGTGCGGATTGACCTCGGGGATCACCAGCGGCACCTTGGGGTCCATCCGCCAATAGCCGCTTTCATCGATGACCAGGCAGCCCCGGGCAACCGCCGGAGGAATGAAGTCCCGCGCCACGTCGTCCGGAGTGCTGGCAATCGCCAATTGAACGCCGTCGAACGCCTCGGGCCGCAGCTCTTCGACCGTGTAGGAGCATCCTCGGAACGTTATCGTCTTGCCCACGGAACGCTTGGAGGCCAGGAACTTGATGGAACGGAAGGGAAACTTCCGCGACTCCAGTAGCTTGACAATGATGGTTCCCACGGCGCCAGTCGCGCCGACGACGGCAACAGATTCGTACACGGGCAATATCTCCAAAAATAAACTTACTCAACCGGCTAGTATATCGAGCCGGCACAAACCTTTATTGTCGCACGAGCGGCAAGAAGCTGCAAGCGAAGTTCCACATGGGGCAGTTCCAAGAGAAACGGCCTCCCGTGCAGAACTACACGGGAGGCCGCGATTTGTCATTTACTCAGAGTCTGTTCCAAAAGGGTGTTGGAGTCCCGGCTTTAGCCGGCTAAAGCCGGGACTCCAACATGGGTCCCCAGCCTTTCGGAACAGACGCTCAAGAATAGGCAGACTCCACTCGTCCCGTCGCGATTACTCGTTCTGGGCCACGGTTTCGGGGATGTTGAATCCGAAAGCCACGCCGCCGCGCTCGCCGGCCGACAACGAAAGCGTCTGCTCCTCCTTGACAACCTTGCCTTCGCGAACGATTTCCGCCTTGACCACATACTTGTACGTATAGCCGGACTGCAGGCCGTAGGAGACAAAACGCCGCCTGCTGCCCGTGCTCTTGGTGAGCATGCCATTGATGGTCACCTTGGCCTCGTACGGCACCCATACCGTGAGAATACCCGTGTCGGCGGCAGTTGGCTCAGCCGAGGCGTGGAGGTCGGGAGTCGCGGGCAATGCACCCGGAATTCCCTCCTTGGGCGCGGCCTTTTCCACGGGTGGAACGAGAGGTGGGCCAAACGGAGCCGGGGCGACATCCGGCTTAGCATCCGGCTTGGCAGGCATCGCAGCATCCGGCTTGGCAGGCATCGCTGCATCCGCCTTTGCAGGTGCGGCAGCAGGCGCGGCCGACGCAGCAGGAGCCGGAGTCGGTACAGCCGTTCCACCGACGGGCACTGTACCGGTAGTTACTCCCCCGTTGCAGCCGCAGGCGCTCACATAGGGGCTTGACCAATAGCCGCTCGTGCCGCAGCAGGAACTACAGGAAGATCCGCAGCAACCACCATAATATGCAACGGACGTCGTGCAACAAAGATCGCAGCCGCACGCGCAGCTATAGCTGCAACCCCCGCAACAACTGCGGTGGTGATGGCCACAACCGCAGCCGCCGTACCAGCCGGAATAGTTGTAGGCACCGTAGCCGCAACAATCGCCGCCACCCCAATAAGAATAGGCTGGGGGCGCGCCCCACCACCAACCGGCGTTCGCCTGGGCGGCACACAACGACAGCCCAACGATTGCCAAACCCACTACCAGCATCTTCATACCAGCGCGACCCATTTTTTCCTCCAAACTGCTAAGCAAGAAAATGAACAAAGTAATTCGTACACGATATAAACATATCACGACGATTAAGAAAATCAAGTAGGCTGGGTAATCTCTATGGGCAACAAGACACAACCTAATAACTTACCAATTTATCTTGACATCCCTGGCGATTTTGCCATGTATGGCATGTGGCACTTGCGCTATAATCCGCTTCGCTGCGGGGATATTCCCCACAACTTAGTGCTCCCCTACCCTGCCCTGCCCCGACTAGGACCGACCGCTTGAAACCCGCCGTTTGGATTTATCGCATACGCTGGTGGATCCCAGTAGCTGCGGCCGGGCTAATGGGCATTGGCCTTCTTGGCTTGTCTCGCTGCGAAGATTTTGGCGATGGCGGCCCGCACTATCTGCGACAACAGATGCTGTGGGCCACACTAGGAATGGTGGTCATGTTGGCGGCCACGCTTCCCAGCTACCGGCGGCTTTGCCAGTGGTGCTACCTGATTTTCGCGCTGGCGATATTACTGCTCGCGGTTGTCTACCTCTTTCGGCCGGTTAACGGAGCGCATCGCTGGCTGCGCATCGGGCATTTCAGCTTGCAGCCCTCGGAGTTCGCCAAATTGGCCTTTGTGCTCGTCCTGGGCCGCTATTTGATGTATCGCGAGAACTACCGTCGCCTGGCCGGACTGCTGATTCCTTTGGGCCTGGCGACTGTGCCGGTGTTGTTGGTGCTGAAGGAGCCGGACCTGGGCACGGCGGCTGTGTTTCTGCCGGTGTTTTTTGTGATGTTGCTGGTGGCCGGCGCGCGGTGGGCCGATCTGCTGCGCGTGCTGATGGTGGGCGTGGCCTTGCTGCCGTTGTTCTGGCTGCAGATGAGTCCTTATCAGAAAGCGCGGATTGAGGTCCTCTTGAACCCGCCCGTGCCGGGCCAAAAACCTTCCAACGCCGCTACCCAGTTGTATCAGGCTCGCAGGATGGCGGCCTTGGGTGGTCCCTGGGGTAGTGTTGTTTCCGGTTCGCCGACCGACGACATGGCTGTATACCGTTTGCCCGAGGACCATACCGACTTCATCTTCTGCGTGCTGGGCGAGCGCTTTGGCCTGCCGGGCCTGGCCGTGGTCTTGCTGCTTTACGGATTGATTGTCTGGCAAACCGTCGCCGTGGCGATGGCCACGCGCGAACCGTTTGGCCGCTTACTGGCCGCGGGCGTAGCAGCCTTGCTGGCCGTGCAGGTTCTCATCAACACCGGCGTGACCGTCGGCCTGCTGCCGGTTACAGGTTTACCGCTACCGCTGGTGAGTTACGGCGGTTCGGGTTTGTTGACCCACTGTCTGGCCTTGGGCTTGGTGCTCAATGTGGCCCTGAGGCCCGGATACGAGGTGACCAACGAACCGTTCCGCTATCGGGTTTCCCAGTAGGCCGCGAACAAGCGCAGCACAGTTCCGGCGTCCATGTCCACCGCTAACGGCCGGCAGTTTCAAGTGGTCAAATACACGGATTACACCGCCTCGAAGGTCCGCACGCACTTTCCCAATGCGGCCAACCAGCCCGAGGCCGACCCCTTCGATCTGCTTTGTCATGTCGCCTTCAATGCGCCCCTCCGCACCCGCCGCGAGCGGGCCGACCGCTTGAAGAAGGACCGCAAGGACTTTTTCGACAAGTGCGCCCCGGAAGGCCGGAGCATTTTGGAAGAGCTTTTGGAGAAATACACGCAGCACGGCACGGCCCAGTTCGTGATCCCCGAGAATCTGGAGGTCCCGCCGTTGTCCGAGCATGGCAACGTGCGGGAGATCGCGGGCAAGTTCGGCGGCGTCGATAAACTACGAGAGGCGATTGCGGAACTACAGACGTTGTTGTATGCTGCGCCGTGATTATCTCGGACCCCATCCGGCCGCGGCAGCCGCTTGCGGGTCGGGATGGTGAACGAGGTTGAACAGCTAAAGCAGACGACGCGCGAACCCCCAGACCCCTCCGGCTTGTCCGGATGGTGAACAAGGTTGAACAGCTAGAGCTATGTCCCTTGATCCGCTTTACCGCAGCGAGAGCCTGCGTCCGGCCTTCCAGCTTCGATATACCTGGACGGGTTGGTTGAAGTCCGCATGGAGGCACATGCCGGATGCGTGCATTCTCGAAACCATCGATCCACTTTGGGAGCAAGATGGTATGCGGCGTCTGGAACACGGTGTCCGCATGGTACCCGGCATGGCGTCAATGGCCGTAGTGAGGCCTGCCAGCGCCCCTGCCGGAACTGCGTGAGCTGTCCGGCCGCCGCCAATTCGGCCCGAATTGCAGCGGAAAATGCGCCAAGCTTACTGTTCCCCTCGCCCCGAAAAACGGCGATCCTGTGCGTAAATTCGTTACAGTCTCGGAAAAATGCCGTTCTCTGGGATTATTCGGGCAAGAATCGCTTGCTTTCCGAGACTTTTTCTCGGATAATTCGCTGGCGAAGCAATATTGGGCCGTTCACTCGCAAACCGACGTAACCGCTATGCTCATTTCCTTTTCGGTTTCCAATTTCCGCTCTTTCGGGCGGGAGGAAACGCTCAATATGGTCGCAAGCAATAAGCTCAGCGACCATCCGAATCACCGCATTCCCATTGGGATGACCGGCAAGTGCGTCCTTCGCAGCGCCGTGATCTACGGCGCCAACGCCGCGGGCAAATCTAACCTAGTCCAGGCCATGAGGGTGGCGCAGCAACTGATCGTGTCCAGCGATGAGCGGCCACTGCTGGTTGAGCCCTTCCGCTTCGACCGGGAAACGCTCAAACAGCCTAGTTCGTTCGAGTTTCGTTTCCTGCTCGGCGATCGGGTGTTCGCCTACGGTTTCGACGTCACCAGCAGGCGGATTTTCGGCGAATGGCTGGCCGTGATCAAAGACGATGAGGCGGTGCCCATCTTCGAAAGGAACATTGACGGCGTTGCCCGGATCGAAGACAGGGCAAGAAAGTTCTTTGCGCACGACACGACCTTGTACAATACCCTCGGGCTGTTGGCGCAGTTGCCACTGACTTCCAATCAGCTTTTTCTCAGCCGGCTCCGCAGTTTGCCGACGGAGTCGCAGGGCCCTACGTTGAATGCCGTCGTGCGCTGGCTAACGCAAGACCTTGTCATCCTTCGTGCGCAGCACAGGACGGACGAGACGCTCGACCGATTGCACAGCGATCCGGCCTTCCGCTACTTCAGCTCCCATTTTCTCAGATACATGGGCACCGGGATCGGCGATCTGGACTTTGCGGAAACCAATCGCGATTTTGGCGATTCCGAATACTTGCGCGAGTTCGTGCGTTCAAACCCTAGCCGCCATGACCTGTCTGCCCTTATGGGTGCGCCCCCCGACACCTACATGCGCGTTCGGGACGACAATCCCAACCAAGTCATCGAGCGGAAGCTCTTGGCGGTCCACGATTCGAAGCACGATCATTTTCCGCTCCCGTTTTCCGAGGAGTCGGACGGGACCCAGCAACTGCTGCATTTCCTGCCGGTGCTGTCTCCGGCGGAGCAAAGCAAGGTCTTTGTCATCGACGAGCTCGACCGCAGCCTGCACCCACTGCTCTGCTGGGAGTTCATCCACTTTTTCAGCGAGTCGCGCCCCGGCGACCGCAAACAATTAATTGTAACGACGCATGAGGCGCATCTGCTGGACCAGATGTTGCTGCGGCGCGACGAGTACTGGTTCGTAGAGAAGGATGCGGCGCAGCAAAGCCGGCTCGTTTCGCTCTCGGACTTCAATATCCGCAACGACCTGCAGATCCAAAAGGGCTATCTTCAGGGGCGGTTCGGAGCGATCCCCGTGATCGGCTCGATAGAAGAATTGAAACGCTTGTTGACGCAACCGAGTGCCGAGGTGGGCTATGCCGCTAAAAAAGCGTCCACTTGACCGCGACTCGGGCGTGCTTCGCGACGCGCGGCTGATTGTGATCGCCTCCGAAGACACCTATGCGGTGGCGGATTACTTCAAGCGCTTCCGAACGCGACGGCTGCAGTTCATCATCATCCCGACGGAAGGAGGACAATCCTCGCCCGAAGACGTCGCCAGGCGCCTGGACGAATTCAAGCGAGAGTTCCAAACAGAACCCGACGACCAGTTCTGGTTCTGCATCGACAAGGACCATTGGGCAAATTCCGGACACATCGACGCGCTGGTTCAGGTGCTTCAACATTGCCGGCAGGCGGGTTTTCGGACCGCCATCAGCAATCCCTGTTTCGAACTGTGGCTGCTGCTGCACTTCGAGGACCCGAAACTCCCGCCGGACTGCAAGTGCAGTGAGATCGGGCGTCGTCTGTCGACAATCGCGGGAGGCTACAACAAGACGGCCTGCGACCGTCTGCCGATCGATGCCGCCATGGTGCGGGATGCGTTGTCGCGAGCCAAAGCGATTGAGAACGGCAGCGTGATCCCGGACACTCCGCTTACGAGAGTGTATTTGATTATTGAGGTTCTGCAGGAGCGCGAGGCCATCGACCTGGACTGATTGGCCACTACAGGACCCATTGAGCCCGACGGGAGCCGCGTTCTCTTCCGGGCGGGACGGGGCCTCAGGGTCACACCTTAAAAGTCGAGTTTCATCGGCCGTCGGGGCGGGCCGACAACCCAAAGCCGGCGTCGGCGTCGGGGCCCGTCGACATCGGGGCCCGTCGACATACATCGGTACATCGGGGCCTACATCGGGGCCTACACTACATCGGGGCCTACATCGGGCCTACATCGGGCCTACATCGGTACATCGTACATCGGGGCCACATCGGGGCCGCCACATCGGGGCCTGACTTTAACTGCTAACCACACATCGGGGCCTGACTTTAACTGCTAACTGGCGGATGGAGGTTCGCCGGAATGCTGCCTTGCCGGATTTGGGTTCGACCGGTGAACAAGCAAATTGCGCGAGAGGAGCGAGGAGCAGTCGTCAGCGCGATTTCCAAAGCCAACGGCCGCCAACCAGGACCACGACCATGGGTACACGGGGCCCGCATGGTACCCGGCACGCCATCAGGAGCGAGGCGATGTGACGACCCGATCCGGCGCGGAAATCCGAAATTCGAAGTACGAAATACGAAACAAATCGGAAATTCAAAGGCGGAAAAATCCAAAACTGCCGCCCGCGGCTATTGCTCGGCATTGCCTAGAGCCTTTCCCGCGCCGCGCGCGATAATTGCGACCACCCGAGCTTCGCTGTAGGGAACCCACACCGTGGCGTTCCGCAGTTCCGGCACTCAGAGTTCCCGCGTCGGCGCTGGAAACAGGACGGACAACAGATGCCGAAAGTGCAACGAGCGATTGGACTTGCGACGCAAGTTCACGTCCCGCGCGCAATGGGGCGGAGTTCTTTGCGTATTATGTGGGTATAAAGCGCGCTGAAATAGATTCAGGCCACGCCTGAATACCCTGCGCGTGCATTTGTTCATTGACAATTTAACCGGCCCCCGGCGTAGCGAACCGGGGGCCATTAGTCATGCGCGGCGCCGACTTGCGCAAGTCGGCGTCCGCGCCGGCGGCTGCGCGGAAAACGTGGCGCGTGGGTCTCGTGCCTCGACCCGCCCTACGGCTCGGGCAACGGTCGCGAACCGCCGCACTTGCCGTGACAGCAATTAATTATTTTTATGACTCTGCACTCAAATAGCCGCAAGAAAGCGCCATGTGCCCTACTCCGATATACTGTACACATGATCACTCTTAGCACAAAATGATACAAAATGACACAGAATGGCACAAAGTGGCTAAAAAATGATACAGAATGGCACAAAAATGGCAACGGCCTTTGGCTGTGCCGAAACTATCGTTAGAGTGTCAAGCGATCATATTCCCGCAGTTTCCGTTGTGCGAGCAACACCTTTAGCGAAAGCAGAATACATGCATCGACGTAGAAAATCGATGCAGAAGCGCGAAAAAGCCCCTTTTTGTGACCAAATCACACCGCTGCCTGACCCAATACGGTGGGTTAGTCTGGGCGGCCAAGGAGTGGGAAACGCTGTTGGCGGCACTTTTTTCTGACTCGTGCCGTCTTTGCCGCCAACGAACAGACCGGCCCTCGCCGACCATGCCGACCACGACCACGACCACGACCACGACCATGAGTACATGGTACCCGACACGGTGCCCGACACGGTGCCCGGCATAATGCCCGGCATAATGCCCGACGGTGCCCGGGCCAAGTCTGCCCAACTGCGAATAGAACAAAAGTGGGATTACCCCCAGAATCGCTTCGTCTTTCCCCGGATCGCCTTGCTCGTCAGGCCGAGATTCAGCGAACCGGCCGCCTCGTCTTCCGCTTGGCCTATGCCGCTGGTGATTTGCCGGTCAAAGTACTTGAGCACCGATTCGGGCAGGAAACGTGTCCGCTGGGCAAAGCCATAGCGATCGCTGGCACCCGGCCGGTAGGAGTGATAGTACCGCAGCGGGCAAAGCACATAGAGCCAGGTCTTTGCCCGGGTCAAGGCCACGTAAAACAAACGCCGCTCTTCCTCGACGCCTTCGCGGTCCGCTGTCGCCATGTCGGAAGGAATGTTGCCGTCGGCGGCATGGATGACGTACACGGCATCCCACTCCAGGCCCTTGGCCGAGTGGATTGTGCTGAGGACCAGGTAATCGTCGTCCAGCACGGGCGGACCGGCGAAATCCTGCGTCGAGTTGGGCGGGTCCAGGGCCATCTCCATCAGCATCCGCCGCCGGCTCCGCCAACGGCCGGCAATCTGCTCCAACTGTTCCAGGTCGCGCAGTCGCGGCTGAACGTGGTCGTAATTCGTTTCCAGGATCGGCCCGTAGAACTTGCGCACGCGGTTGACCTGCGCCGGCAGGGCCTCGCTGCTGGCTGCCAGCCCCTGCAAGAGGTCCACTAGTTGTGGCCAAAGTTTTTCCGCGCCGCCCGGCGGTTGCCATGCAGCCCAGGCGGAAAAGTCGCCGCCGGACTGGGCAAGCATCTCGCTCAAATGCCGCGCCTTGACAGGCCCAATGCCCGGCATCAGGGGCAAGATCCGCGCCGCTGCCACCTCGTCGCGCGGGTTTTCGGCCAGGCGCAGGAAGGCTAACAAGTCCTTGACGTGGGCCGTCTCCACGAACTTCAGCCCGCCGAATTTATGGAAGGGAATGTGCCGGGCCGTAAGTTCGGCCTCCAAGAGCATGCTGTGGTGCGAGGCGCGAAACAGCACGGCCTGCCGCCGCAAGGCGATATTGGCCTCGCGATGTTCGAGAATCTTGTGGATCACGAATTCGGCCTGTTCGGTCTCGTCATCGCAGGTAACCTGCACCGGCAGTTGGCCCTCGCGGCGATCAGACCAGAGATCCTTGGCATAGCGCTCGGCGGCCAGACCGATCACGCGATTGGTCGCCTCCAGAATCGGCTGCGTGCTGCGGTAGTTCTGTTCCAGCCGGACAAGTTTTGTGCCGGGATAGTGTTCCGGCAGGTCGAGAATGTTGCGCACCGTGGCCGCGCGGAAGGAGTAGATCGATTGCGCGTCGTCGCCCACGACTGTCACCCCCCTGCCCTGCGGCGAAAGCTGGTAAACGATCTCGGACTGCAAGAGATTGGTATCCTGGTACTCGTCGACTAGCACGCAATCGAACTGCCCGCGAATGATTGGCCCGGCCTTGGCGTCTTCCAGCAGGCCGTGCCAGTAGAGCAGCAGATCGTCGTAGTCCAGTACGCCGCAGGCCTCCTTGCGGTCGACATAGCCGCTGAACAGCCGCTTCAATTCCGCGCCCCACTCCAGGCACCACGGGAAGTGCCGAACCAGGGCCGGTTCGAGTTTCTCGCGAGCGTTGACGCAACGGCTGTAAATATCCATGCAGGTCCCCTTCTTGGGGAACCGCCGATCGGTCTTGGACAGGCCCAGTTCCGTGCGAACGACGTTCATCAGGTCCTCGGCATCGGCCCGATCGTGGATCGTAAAACCGGGCGGCAACCCGATGGCCTTGCCGTAGCGGCGGAGCAAGCGAGTGGCCACAGCATGAAAAGTCCCGCCCCAGAGACGGCCGAGTTGAAAGCGCGCCGGCGGCGGAGCTTGCGGGCGGCTATCGGACTGATTTCCTTGGGGCTGCAAGTGGCTGAGCAGGCCATCGACCCGGCGGAGCATCTCGGCCGCGGCACGCCGCGTGAACGTCAGCAGCAGGATGCGGCCCGGCTCGACCCCCTGGGCGATCAGCCAGGCCACCCGATGCACGAGCGTGGCCGTCTTGCCGGTACCCGCGCCAGCCACGATCAACAGCGGCGTATCGCCGTGCGTGGCGGCCTCCCGCTGTTGGGGGTTCAGTTTTTCCAGAACATCTTCGATCGTAGAGAGTTGCGTCATGCGGCGGCGTTGCTTTCCGGGGGCTATTATCCCAATTGCGGCTCCTGTCGGCAAGGCGGTAGGCAGTCGGGTTTGCAGCTACGAACGAAAACGTCTTTGGCAAAATCTCGCGGCCGAACCGGTTATGCCGGGCAAGCAGCCATAAAATCGGTGTTTTCGACTCAAACCGGCCAACTCAGCAGTTGACATCCGCCGTCGCGCATGCCATCCTGAACAGAAGCCTTCTAAGAAACCGTTTCAAAACCGCACGTACTGGCGCAACGCCCACATGGCAGATGCGGTTCTGAAAACACCTTCAACTCTCGTCCTGCGAAGGAGATGCCGTATGCGGCTGAATTTGTCGTGCTCATCCCGATGGTCTGCTTTCATTCTTGCTGGGGCGCTGGCCATAATGGCCGGGTGTTCCGCGCCGCCCGACAAAGGCGGCGGCAGCGGTTCTGCCGCCTCTTCGACAACGCAACCCGCGGCGCCCGCCAACCCCGTTATGCCTGCGAATCCGACCGAAACGCCGCCAGCGGCTGCGCCCGAGCCTGATAACATGCCAATTCCCGAGACTCCCGTCCGACCCGAGCGGCCGACGCCCTACATCCCGCGGCCACCGCTCAAAGAGGTGGAACCCGATCTGCCTTCCGCCGATCACGCCAAGGACGAACTGCCCAAGGGTGACAAGCCGAAAGACACCCCCAAGGCTGAAACTCCCAAGACCGAGCCGGCACCGTCACCCAAGACCGACGATAAGACCGACAAGAAGGCTGACAACAAGGCTGACAAGAAGGCCGATAACAAGACCGACCCCGTCCCGGAAGTGCCGAAGAAGTCCGAGTAGCGATTCCTATCCTGCACGCGGGCAGGAATGAGCCGCTGGAGTCCCGCCTTTAGGCGGCTGTTCCGGGAGGATTCCGGCTAAAGCCAGGACTCCAACGGCTCATTTCGTCCCCGCAAACTATAAGAAAGCTGTTTCAAGACCGGGCCGTGGTGTAGGCGTCTCACCTGTCTGCCAAGATTTGAAACAGCTTCAAGTAAAAGGCCTTTCCTGCGGGCGATGACACTTTACGGCATTTTCATCGCTTACGTCTTCATCGGCTGCGTGTATTGGCTTTGGATGTTCGTCGGCACGCTGCGAGTCGTTCGCGCCGTGCCGTTGCTTGCCCAGTCCGACCCGCCGCCGCCGCCGGCGTGGCCCAGGCTCTCGGTGGTCATTCCTGCTTGCAATGAGGCTGCGGCGCTGGAGTCGGCCCTGGCGTCGGTGTTGGCGCAGGACTACCCGGACCTGGAAATCATCCTCATCGACGATCGCTCCAGCGACGGCACCGCGGCCATCGTCGATCGCATGGCCGCCTGTGACTCGCGGATCCTTGCGATCCACGTGGAGCAACTGCCCGAGGGCTGGTTGGGCAAGGTCCACGCGTTGGACCTGGGGGCGAGGAAGGCCGGCGGTTCGTGGCTGCTGTTTACCGACGCCGACGTCCACATGGCCCCGGGGCTGCTCCGCCGGGCGATCGCCTACGCGGCGCATCATTCCATCGATCATTTGGCCGCCGTGCCGGATTTCTGGCCGAACTCGCCGCTGGTCGACGCGAGCCTGGCGATGTTTTGCCGCGCGTTCGTAGTCGCCATGCGGGTTTGGGGCGTCGCCGATCCCAAGTCCGACGCATTCATTGGCGTGGGGGCCTTCAATCTCGTCCGCCGCGAAACGCTCCAGCATACTGAAGGACTTTCCTGGCTGCGGATGGAAGTGGGCGACGACTTGGGCCTGGGCATGATGCTCAAGCGCTCCGGTGCCCGTTCGTGCCTGGTCAACGCCCACGGCTTGCTCGGGTTGCACTGGTATCGGACCTTGGGGGAAATGGCCCACGGCGCGGAGAAGGCCTATGCCACGGCAGCCCATTGCAGCCTGACCCGCGTGGCCGTGCTTTGTTTGGGGATGTTGGCCATGGAATGGGCACCGCTGGCGGCCCTGGCCGCTTCGGGAATTGGCTTTCGAAGTGTTTGGCATGTTCCCGGGCTGTTCTGGTCGGGTGTGGCCATGCTGGCTGCGGCATTTGGCGGATCCTTGATTATCACGCGATGGGCGAGAAGCCGTCTGTGGCCCTCGCTCTTGTTTCCCCTTGCCGCGGCAGTGGCGGCCGCCGTCATGTTGCGGAGCGGGTGGCTTGGATATCGTCGCGGGGGAATCGTATGGCGCGGCACGCTTTATCCCAAGGCCGAATTGCTCGCGGGCCGGCGTTTGAAGATCCCCTGAGATCCCCTGAGTGCGCTTGCCGAGCCTTGCCGCATCCGCTAGAATCCTGGCTCGAATTGGAATCATCGCAGCACTCGCCGAGGAACGATTATCGTGGAACGAACGCTCATCCTGCTGAAACCCGACTGCCTGCAACGTCGGCTGGCCGGCCGCATTATCGCCCGTTTTGAAGAGAAGGGGCTGAACATCATCGCCATGAAAATGATGCGTGTGACGCCCGAATTGGCCAAGCGGCACTATGCCGAACACGTGGCCAAGGGCTGGTATCCCGGCCTGGAGGCCTTCATCACGTCGGGCCCCATCGTGGCCCTGATCGCCGAAGGCCCGGAGGCCATCCGCGTTGTCCGCGAGATGGTGGGCGCGACCAACGGCCGCAACGCTGCCCCTGGTACGATCCGCGGCGATTACGGCATGAGCCGGCAGATGAATCTCGTCCATGCCTCCGATGGCCCGGAGGCCGCCCAGCGCGAAGCGCAGATATTCTTCCGCCTTGAAGAACTATGCGAGTCTACGCCGGTCCTGCAGCCCTGGCAGCTCGCTTCCGATGAAAAATAGGGCGGAAATCTCGGCTCAACTTCAGCCCAGTTTCCCCGCCGGCGTTTCCGCCCGAAGCTGAGCGATCATGTCGCTGGTGGCTGCTGCCACGGCCTCTTGCCACTGGCAGGCTTGGAACCGTTCTTTGTACGGCTTGAGCGAATGGGCGAAAATGATCCCGCGGGAATTATTGACGATAGCCCCCCTGCCCTGCCGGTCGAAAGCCGCCGCCACGTCGGCCGCCGTCCCGCCTTGGCTGCCGAAACCGGGCACGAGGAACCAGGCATGCGGCATGACGGCCCGTAGTTCGGCCAGTTGCTGGGGATAGGTCGCGCCGACCACGGCCCCCACGGCACCGTACTGATTGTCGCCCTCGGTCCTGACCGCCAGGCGTTCGACGAATTCGGCCACGTGCCGATAGATCGGCTTGCCGTCGGCGACTAGGTCTTGGATCATTCGCCCGCCCGGGTTAGAGGTCTTCACCAAGACGAACAACCCGGCCATCTGTTCCGTCGCCGCCTCGACGAACGGTTGCAGGCTGTCATCGCCCAGGTAGGGACTTACGGTCAGGGCGTCGGCGCCCCAAGGGCTCTCGCGCCCGAGGAAACCGCGGGCGTAGGCCATGGCAGTCGAGCCGATATCGTTGCGTTTGCCGTCGAGAATCACCAGCAGTCCCTGCTCTTGCGCATAGCGGATAATGTTGGCCAGCGCGGTCATTCCCGCGGGACCCAGTTCCTCGAAGAAGGCCGCTTGGGGTTTGACGGCGGGCACTCGTCGTGCGACGACGTCGATGACGTCGCGACAGAATTGCTCGTAGGCCGCGGCGACTTTCTCCGGCCGCGCCATGTCGCCGCCGGCCAACAGGCTCGGGGGAAGCATTTCGGCGCGGGGATCGAGGCCCACCAGCACCGGGTTTTGACAACGGACTACGGCCGCTTCCAGCCGATCGGGAAATGACAGCACAAACGCTCCTTTCTCAGTTCTTCTTCGACCTTTTTACGCGCACCACGGGCGGATCGGGGTGGCCCGCCTTGTACTCGTCGATACTCAGCGTACCGTCGTGATTGGTATCGAGCGCCTTGAATTCATCTTCCACGTTCTCCGCATCGGGGAAGCCGACCTTGTATTCGGCCAAAGTCAGCCGGCCATCGTGGTCGGTGTCCAACTCGCTGAAACTCGGGCAGGTCCTGGGGAGCGAGGCCACCGAGCCACGTCCCCTTTTTACAGCACCGTTGTTATTCCTGCCGTTCTTCAGGCCGCGCCTGTTATTGCCCGCATCCGCGCCGGCGACTTGGGCGGCTGGAGGCTTGACGTCCGCCGCGGCAACGCCGGTTTTGCCGGCATCGGCATCGAGTTTGGGCTTAGGGTCCACATCGCCGGCGCCGGTGGTAGCGTTTTTCGTTATTTTGACTCCGTCGTCGGCCGGTTTTTGGCTCAACTCGGCAAGGAGGGTCCAGACCGCGTCGAGATCGTCGTGCGACCGCAAGACTTCCTGGTCGGCAGCGGCAACTTTCTTGGCCTGCTGATCGAGACTGGCCGTTGTGTTTTCCAACCTCTGCTTGAGATTGGCGTTCTCCGCTTCCAGCTTTGCGATGCGTTGGGCGGCCTCTTGGCGAGCTTCCTCGGCCTGGTCATTTGCCTCAGCCAAGGCGATTTCGGTGCGGGCATGCCTGGGCGACTTGGCAACCACATAAATCGCGCACAACAGAATTCCGGCCGCGACGGCCAGGCAAATAGTTAGAGTACGCATTCCCCTATTCTCTAAACATTTGACTTTGCGGTCAAGTATTTTTGTATAATTGGCGGTGAGGCCGTTTGCATTCGGCCGAATTGCCTACCGCGTACCTTTCAGGAGAATTGTAAAGTCCTTCGTAGCACGGAATTTATTCCGTGGCCTTGCCGTTCTCGGGGCAAAACGGAACGAATTCCGTGCTACGGAGGGCTACCTGCCAGACTTTGCAATTCGCAATTTGCAATTCTCCAGGGGGTGCCTTTGACAGGCTGCGAGTATATGGTTATGCTGAACAAACTGGCCCTAGCGCTTGTCTTCATTTCATCCCGCGGCGGTTTGGTGCAGACGGCAAGGACTGGCATTGGCGATTAGATCCAAGGGTGAAAAGCGTTGTAGAACAACAACTTAGGGTATTTCGGGGCGTGGCGCAGCCTGGCTAGCGCGTCTGAATGGGGTTCAGAAGGTCGCAAGTTCAAATCTTGTCGCCCCGACTAAAATGAAGACATAAGCCCTTGAAAATAAAGGGCTTATGTCGTTTCTTAGGATGGTCGTTTTCCGATGAGAAACGCCTTCCTGGCTCGGTTCCATGCCGGTTCCATGATTTCCAGAAACCCGGTATTGCCCCGAAATTCGCGGGAAAAAGGCCTCGTTGCATAGTCGAAAATGCCGCGGGGATTCGGGGACCATGGAACCGCGGCAGACTTGCGAGGCGGCCGGCGTGCCGTTTCTTCCCCAGCAGCGTTCTTTTTGAAGGCCGGGCCGGCCGTTTAGCCGAAACGGCCTCCAATTTTGGCCCTCTCTGCCCCGACCGGCCCGCGAGTCGATGCTTTTGATCGGCCGTGAAATCGCCTCCCACGTGCCGCCATGCCGCCGATCGTCGCGGCTGGTCATCAACCGGGCAAGGTGTCGAGGGCCTTCCCCGCGGCCGCGCCGCCCGCGGTGCCGACGATCGACGCCGGCCAGTTCTGCGGATGATCGACGGCGGGAACGGGAAGCTGACGCCGGCCAGCGCCGGCAAGCTGGTCATCGTTGACCTGGCAGCGCCGGCCGCGGTCCCCGTGCCGATGGCGGGAAAGCGCCGGGGCCTCCCCAGGCCGTGCCCGGCGCTGCGGCATGGAACGGCCGAGACGGGCGAATCTATGCGAAAAACCGACAAGAAACTATCGTTGACGATATGAGATAGTCTTGATATCATATCATCAACGATATATAATGAGCGTAAGAGTAGATCATTGATGATAGAAAAGATCGGTGAATTCCGATCATAAATGACGTAGATTTTCACAGGGAGTAGAATCATGGGACATGCGACAAATACAAATTCTCAGGATTTTCTGAAACTGCCACTTAGTCAGCTTGAAAAGCGCCGCCTGGAACTTGGAATGCCTCGGGGGGTGGTGGCCAAGCTGGCAAGCGTGTCTGAACCGACCGTGACCCGAATTTTTACCAACAAAGCGGCACCCGAGTTGCGCGTCATTCGTGCAATCGCGATCGTCCTAAAAGTGGAAGTGCGCGTAGCGGAGGAAATCACGGTCGTTTCCCGCATGGACGCGGACGACTATCGAAAGCAACGGGCGAAAATAAAAGCGGCCCGACTCGTTCAAAACATTCAGGGAAGCATGGGACTCGAAGCGCAGGCTGTAGACGTGCGGACGGTTGCCAAGATGGTCGAGCGGACAGTTCACGAATTGTTGGCCGGCTCGAAACGGAAGCTTTGGGAGGACTGATATGTCGTTCGATCCGATCGACGGCGAGACGCCGATTGACCCGTCCTTTCTGAAAATCCCCGGTATCACGACCCGCGCGGAATTGAGCGTTTTTGAAATGGAGAACATCCGCAAGGCTCATTTCAAATACCTGGGAAGAAAACCGACGCGGCGCATGGCGAGATTCGATTTCGCGTGGTTCTTCCGCCTCCACCGCGAAATGTACTGCGATGTTTGGCAATGGGCCGGAGTCATCCGCAACGTTGGCCTTGCGTTCGGTTCAAATCCTAGCAGCATTGCCGAAGATGTGAGCAACCTGGTTGAAGACCTGAAAGTTTGGAATAAGCATGGAATGGCGATGCTTGAGCAGGCGGCCCGGCTGCATCACCGCGCCGTGAAAATCCACCCGTTTCACAACGGCAACGGGCGTTGGTCTCGGCTTCTGAGCAACATTTGGCTCAGGCTCAACGACGAACCTATAATCAACTGGGAGGAAGGGAAGATTTGCCAGCATCGTAATGAGGCGCGCGAGGGGTACCTTATAGCGGTCAGAACCGCCGACGGCGGAGACCTGGGACCGTTGATCGAGTTGCATCGGCGCTATTCGGCTCCGGCGGAGTGAATTCTGAGCCGCCCGCGGTCTCGGCTTCCCTTTTTTGCTGCAAGCTGGTCATCGTGCCGACGTGTCGCCCGTGCCGACGATTGATGCCGCTTGGCAGCGTGCCGCGGTGCCGATGTGCCGCCGTGCCCGTCGATCGACGCTGACAAGGGCAACGCCGGCAAGCTGGTCATCGTTGACCTAGCAACGCGCCGGAGCCTCCGGCGGCGGTGCCGACGATTGACGGCGGGAAGCTGACGCCGGGGCCTGGCAGCGTGCCGAGGTCCCCGGGGCCGTGCCCGTGGTGCCGACGATCGTCTCCGAGGCCTGGCAGCGTTCCGACGATCGACGCCCGGCAACGCAGATCGCACCTGGAGAATCTTGCCGAACTACCGTCGTCACTGCCACATGATTCCCTTCCGCCCGGTCCTCCGCGGCGTTTCTGACGAGGCGACCAGGCCCAAGCATCCTTCGGCGGGAACGCCGAGTGCGCCCAGGCCAGGGGCGGGTTCGCGGCAGGAATGCCGGTTGCCGCGGCCATTTATAGAAAACGGCCTCCAATTTTGGCCCTTCCTGCAGGTTCTCAGCCCGGGTCGATACATTGGACCTTGGAGCCGATCGGCCGCCATACGCAATCCTGTGCGGGGCCGCCAACCACAGGACGGAAGATCCTGTGGTTTTACCTTGGGCAATTTTGGCCTGTCCGCATTTGCGGACGTCGGCAGACCGCGGCAGTTCTGCCGCGGGCGCCCGGGCAACCTGGTCATCGACCGGGCAACGTGCCAAGGTCCCCACGTGCCGCCCGTGGTGCCGATCGTCGCCGGCAACGGCCGGACTGTCGAGGGCCTTCCCCGCGGTGGTTCCCGTTCGGCGTTGTTGCCGAGTTCGCCGGCGTGGTACCCCATCGGCGTTCTCGCCGTGTGCCGCGGCTATCGGCGTTTCTGCCGGGGGTGCCGTCGGCCGGTCCCCCGCGGCATTCCCGCCGCGGGTCCCTGGCGATCGCCTATCGGCGTTCCCGCCGTGTCGAGATCCGGCGTTGGTCCGGGCGCTCTCAGCGGTTGTGCCAAGGGTCGATCGACGACGGCCGCGCACCATTTGGTACGGGGGGCCCCTGCCGCGTACGGTTTGCTACGCGGGCTTCCCTTTCAATCGACCGGCGATGATGGCGCTTAGGCCGGTTGCCGGTTCCTCGGGCGCTTTGGCCGTGGCATGCAAGCCAAGAAGGCGGTTCAATTCCTTGTCCGCGGCACGGGCCGATTTCACGTCCTGCACGCGCAAGGAACGCTCGTAAAGGTCGTTCAGCCGCAAGACGGCTTCCCCGCGGGCCTGGTCGCGGTCGATCTCCGCGGCGTCGAGTATGGCCTTCTTGGCGTGCTCGATGGCAAGGTCGGCTTGCTCCGCGGTCAGTTGAAGCTTTGCGATGCAAGCCGTCTTGACCGCGGCGTGCGGTTGTAGACTGACCAGCAAGAGAATGATGCAGTCCAACGTCTCGCGGGGAACGTCAAGCTTGGGGAGTCGTTGGTAGTGGTACAGTTTGCCCGGAAATTCTCTGGAGTCAAGGAAGAAGTTGCTTGCGGCAATTGCGGACGCTTGACGCGGGCATCTTTGGGGCTATCATGCTAGGATGTGTCCCACCCCTAAAGAAGGTGAGAAGATGAAGACTCTATTGCCCCGATCACTGGCGTTTGCGTGCCTCGTCGTTTCCCTGCTTTTGCTGGCCGGATGCTCGAAAAGTCCCTCGATCGTCGGCAAATGGCGCCCAGTCGGAAGCGATAAAAATGAGGTTATGGAGTTCTTTGTCGACGGCAAAATGGCCTTTGAACCGAACATGGCCCTTGGACCGAACGGCGAGCGCAGCTTGCCGGATTACAAACTATCGCACGGGAAACTGTCGGTCATGGGAGGAGCAAGGAACATCAATTGGCAAAATCTTCCGATGAGCTTTTCCGACGCCGATCACATGGACCTTGATGGAAGTCGCTACGAGCGAATCAAGGAAGGCTTGACCATTCCGGCGAAGTAAACCAGGCCGACAACGTCATGGCTCCCTGCACCACTGGCGAAGCTCCTGCAAACTGCGTTCAACATTGTCGGCAGCAGGGGGCGGCTTTAGACCACCCTCGATGGCCATTTTTATGAGTTCGTCATAGTTCTCCCTTGCCCTTTCGGCACGCTTCGCACCTGTACGAGATGAGCTTGGCGGTAGATGATACTCAAGATCGATCTGATCGCTCCGCTTCAGGACATCTGATTTCGTGACAGGACGGACAGTGTCAATCTGCTTGATCGCATCTAATAGCGTAATCGGCGGCGCGAGACTGGGCTGCGAGCCTCTTCGCCTTTTTGAAATTGCCTCGATCCCGTAGATTAGAAGCAATCCCAGGAGGATCGTAACACAGCCGAGCCCAACGGCCGAGGGCCATCCGCTTCCAAACCATCGCAATAAACTCGTCACAGTTCCTCCGCCTGCAAGCACCACGCTCGCTTTCTGCCAAAGGGACCAGGCAGCATTGATTCTCGTAATCCAAGTGCATGCCGTCCTAAACCATTCTGGCTCGCGCATCGTAAACCCTCCCTTGCAAAATCGCCGGAAGGGCGTACAATGGGCATAGTTCAAGTGCCCTTGTCGCCCTAGCGGCATGGGAAAAAAGCCGGAGGCTCCAACCTCCGGCTTTCATTTTATCCGTTCTGTGGTTTGGTGCTAGGCCGCATTGCCCATCACGGCAGCGAAAAGCTGTTCAAAGCTCATTAGGGTGTCCGTCACTCCCGCCGGCATTGCGGCCGGAAGCCTGGTCCGCTCCGCGTTCACGTCATGCGTTCGCCAGCAAAAATTGTAGCAGGCCAGGAAGATCGCCACGGCCGCTTCCAGGTTGGCCAGCTTCTTGCTGAACCCGAGGGCAAGCCGGGTGAACCGCTTCATCAGCGCCGCGCGTTGCCGCGGAAATTGGCTGGTCAGTCACGGCGCGAAAACCGCAGTACATGCCGCAAACACCACACAGCGCCGCCGCGGTTCCTCCGGATTGTCCCACGTGCATTCACGGGGCAACCGTTCGTGTTGCCGTAGCTCGGTCACACATTTCGACGGGCGCGACGCGCAAGGACCTGTCACGCCGACGCACGCAAGGAAACGCGATACCATCCCCACGCTTGGCCGTATGCCGTCGCGGGGGCCATGATCGTCATGCTGCCGTGGCACCATCCGCCGCGGTCGCTGCAATCGACACGGTGGCGTCTGCCGTGCTTATCGGCTGGGCCACCACGGCCGGACTCTGGTCCGGCTGCGGATTTCCCAGGGCGCCGATGGCCAGCACGCCGTGGCCTGAAGAGCCGCCTTTGTCAGCCGCCTGGCGTGGCTGCGGATCAACGACCTGCTCCTGCTGGCCGTCATTCCGATCGGTTTCATGGCACACGATATTCCCCTGATGTCGTCGCGAGGCCGCCCGCCGTCCCGATTGCCGGCGGGGTTCTTCTTCCCGGTCCATTCCCGACCTGAAGGCAGCTTCAGCGGGCGACGGTTCCTCTCCGAGCCATTCACGCACCAGAGTCTCTGCCGGCAGGCAGCGGATGCGTGAGGGTCGGCAACCAAGTTCCTCCAGTTGTTCCTCCGTCGCGCCATAACGCAATGTTCTATCGTCTCGCTCGCACACGAAACGGATGATCGCCGCATTGGCAATCTGCGACGGCGCGGAGATCAGCGTCTGAAATACTGCATCGACCGTTGTTGGCGGCGTAATGTCCGCGGGACTTGCGGCAGGAGCAAGGGCGGCGCGCTCGGCTTGCACCTGCTTCCTGAGCTGCACCCACCTCTTTTTGTAGGCCCGCAATCGCTGGGTCTGTCCGAAAATCCGTTCGAAAAGGCTCGTGAGCGAATCCGTGAAGCCCCGGCTCCCGTCCGTGCCAAAAAGATGCGAGGCCTCGTGCAGCAGGGTTGCAAATGCCGTCCGCAACGGCCCGCAAAACAGCTTCGCAGCCAGATAGATTTCGCGGCACTTGTATCCCCTGGACCGTTGCCAGGCTCCCAGGAGGGCGTCGGTCTCCGCAATCAGATACGACACGTCTCGCAGCACCACGTCGGCCAACGAGTTGTCGAGGTCGCGGAGGAACTGCTCTAGGAGGTCGATACAGGCACGTTCCGCCTGCGTCGGCCCGCGGCGCTGCTGGTGAAGAGTCCGCTCGGCCTCTTCACGGCTGCGCTCCTGTACATCCTCCCATTCGTCCATGGCGGACCGGACTCCGGCCCAGCGGAAGTAGCCGGGAAGGCAGCGTCGGCCGGCACGCTTCCAGGATGTTTCGATGTCCTTTACGGTGAGCAGGTCGCTGCCCATCAGGTCATCAACTCGGTAGTCGGCGGCGTAGAACCGATCGCCGAAAAGCTCCGGAATCTCGGTTTTATACGGGGCCCTGCAGATTACCTCAGAGAGCAATGGATGGCCGCTCTCCCAGAATGCCTCTGTCGCCCGCAGGAAGGCAATCAGTTGGTCCCGCGTGCGAATGACACCGCTGTTGGCGATCACACGGTACAGGATCTTGAGGACCTTTTCCCCGAAGGCGGTGCGGTCGCGGTCGCGGCCGATAAGATTCTCCATCGCCACGTACGGCTTGTTCACGGCACAGATCAGCGGCAGCGACAGGTCGGCCCGTTTGAGATTGCGGTAGAAAATGCACCCCGGAGCGTTGTTTTTCGTCTGGGCGATCAGGACCTTGTCATAGTCGCCGGCAATCACCTTGCCCAGCAGAGGATGATCCGGGTGGAAGAAATCGTTGGGCGAGTTCTTGACGGCCAATTGCACACTCACGGGCGTGTTCGTAATGACGAGTGTCGTACCCTTGGTCCGCCGTGTGGGCGGAAGCCGGAAGAAGCGATACACCAGGGGACGGAATTGCAGCGTGGGATGCTTCTCGCCCAGTTCGATCCGCACCGCCCGGTCGCCGCTGGCCAAGGCAATATCTGCGCCGTAATCACGCAAGAGGCAAAGGAAGGCAACCTTGAGTCCCTCGCCGAACTGGCCGATGTCGCCGGCCTCTTTGGCCTTTGTCGAGCCCAGGAAGTAGGCGCATTCCAAGTCCATCGGTGCGGGGGCCATGATGACCGCCATACTCTCGGTGGTTGCAATCGTGATCTTTTCAAGAGCATCCGCATTGGCGTCGCGGAAGTTCTGAAACAGATCTCGGGCGCACTCCTGCGGAGTCCAGGTCACCCGCCACGCCGTGGTAATGCTGGATTGGAGTTCGCGTTCCAATTCTGCCTCGTCGAGAAGCGCCGCGATCGGCCCCATGGGAGTAAAGGTGGCGGTGCGGGTTCCCAGGGACGCTGTTGCCCCTTGCTCGCAAGTCCTCGTCAGCCTAAGTTGTGGCGATGCCGTATCTTCAAGTTTCATTGGTTCTTTCATGTTTTGTTATTCTCCATAGACTGCTTGTTCGAAGAGGCCGGCAATCACGCTGGCACCCTGCAAAGTCGGCTCGATGCCCAGGCACAGGTATTCGTCCTCGTGCCCGCGGAACGTGCCGTGGATGTCGGCCAGGCGGAATCCGTGGACTTCCGCCCAGTGGCCGATAATGCGGTTGCATCCGTCCAGGGAGGCTTCCAGGGCCGCCGCGAGGCCCAGGGGCCGGTAGATGTTGCCCACGATCACGATCGACTGCGGGTGGGCCCGGCGGATGCCGGACGCCAGACGGCAGTAACCCTCGCTAAAGCGGGGGATGAATTCCGCCGGATCGCTGTCCATGTTTTGCAGGAGGTCGTTCCCTCCCATGGTCATGGTGATCAGATCGGCCGTGCCATCGGAATCAGGCCTGGAGTCAGGCCGGAAGTCGACGTCGGCGATCCGTTGGCCGTCTTCGGTCCGGTCGTCCAATCGCCAGAAGGCGCCAGGGCGGCCGCAGAGTCGCTTGTAGAACTGCGAGACGGCTCCGCCGCCAGGGACGCCCGTGTAGAAGTCAATGCTCATGCTGTCGCCCAGGGCGAGGTAGGTCAGGGTGGTCTTCATTTCGTTTCCTCCATCTTGTTTTTGACTTGCCGATGCCCGGATTTTATGAGCCGGCGTGAATCGCGGCGAACTTATCTGGCGCACGTTTGCGCCAGATGATTTTCGGAGGGAGAATGCGTGAATTCTCCGAGGAATCCGAAGATTCGGGGTCTGGCCCGCGCCGAATCGGGGCCGAACTGGACACTCAGGCAAGACGTTTCGGAAGGGCTGGTACAAGACCAGCGGCTGGCCATGCCAGCGGATGCCCAAGTTGGCAGGTGTGCTGCCCGGCCTTCGAGTTTCACCAGTGAAGAGCGGAATCTTGCCCTACACCAGCGCCGGCAGGCCGAACCGGTGGCAGAATACCCGAGCGGCGGTTGAGTCTCGGACTTCTGCCTGGTTCACAATCGTAAGAGAAAATGCCGCCAATAATATAAGACGCAGTTCGTCGTCTTTTTATTCCCGACCCCCCGAAAGATTTGCGTGGCGCACGTTCGCGCCAGTTGTTCTTGTGGCGCGCTCATCTACCACGTGTTCACGGCAATGGTGCCCGCGACTTGGATCGTCAGCTTGATCGGCCTGGCCGGCATCTCGGGGCCGCAGATCGCGCCCCAGAGGAATCATACCGCGCTTGACGCCGGACTTCTAAGCGGGGGCGGAGGAAACTCACGTGGCGCACGCGATTGTCAGATGATGAACCGGTAATTCGCCCCGGCCCCGTGGCGACGCCGCGGGCCGAGACCGGCTTGCCTGCCCAACCTCCCCCATTGCCGACAAGCCGATACTTACAAAAAAAAGGGGGCAGGTTACTGCTTCCCCGCGCGCTCCAGGTTCAGCTTTAGAAGCCGCTCCAGTAGTTCGTCGTCAGAAATCCCGGGGTCCCATCCGTATGCGGCGAACACGGCCGCGTCAAGCTTCTTATGGGCCAGATCGAGCCAAGCCGGGCGCTGGTTGTAAAGATTCGTCAGCGTCCGTACCTTCAGGCTCACCGCAGTGTCGGCATCTTTCGGCACCACGCGGGGCCATCGGACTGTACCGATGCCGTGGGCGTCGGGTTCGGCGACATACCTTGCCCACGGCCCATCGACCGAACCGGGAAACTTCAGGACCTCGGTCTTCGTCCACTCTGGCGGGTTCAGCCAACGGCAGCGCAGGTCGTCCAGTTGCTTCGCAGCAACAGCAATAGCCGCTTGCCGGCTAGTTGCCAGCGGCATGGGGAAGGTCTCGAAACAGGTGCTCGGCGTATAGCGAAACCCGCTCTCAACTTCCCGAAGTTGCGTACCCTGAATCCTCGCCCAGACCTCGTGGACACGAGAATGTACAAGACCAAAGAAATAGTCGCCACTCTCAGCGAACACGATCAACTGGCAGTCCGGGAGAGTTGGGCTTTCAATCCGGCAGAATAGCCGGTGCTTTGACACCCGTGCCGTGCCGATAAACCGCTGAACTTCGGCGAGTTGACTCCGCATTGCAGGCCGGGCCTCGACGTGTATCCACCATCGCTCCCGGTACGCTTGCCGTTTGTTCTTCTGACGCTCCGGCCGCACATGACACCCGATGTGTTCAAATGGCCGCTCATAGCGACAGGCATCCTCCCGGGACATCCCCACGCCGAAGTCGATGATCCACATACCGCGAGGACGTCGGACCACATCCAGCCCATTGATCCACGGCACAAGCACGTCGGAGTTGGGGCGACCGTGAGGGTTGGGGGCACAAAGCATTTCCACTGCCACGGCCTCCGAAATGTCGAAAGTCCCGCCCTTCGTATCGCCCATGAATGACAGCCCAAGGTTTGCTGCCAACGGCTTGGCCGTCGTGGTATTGGCTGCGGCACGCAGGTTCGCATGGACGCAGGCCACCGGCTTGCCGTTCAAGATGCGATCGGCCTGCACGTCGGCATCGAACCCCACCATCGACACATGAACGGTTGCACCGTCGAGAACCCAGTTCCGGTCGCTTTCGGCAAAGAAGATGTCGCCTGTCGTCTTGATCTGCTCTAGCACCTTGCGGTTCGCGCCGCCCCGAATGCCTTGCGTGGCCAGCAAGCCGGTGCGTCGGCATTTGCCGATCTCGATCTGCCGCCGAGCCTTTTCAAACCAGTAGCAACAAAGGTCGGCCTCACGCGGCACACGGTCACCCCAGACATCGAACATCGTATCGACGTATTCATCGCCCAGGTTCTTCCTCAGAAGCTTCCCGCCCAGGAATGGCGGGTTGCCCACGATGAATTCTACCTCCGGCCACTCGGGTTCTTTCGGATGCCCGGGGTCTGATAAATCCAAAATCGCGTCCATTTGCTTGATGGTGTCGATCGGCGACAACACCGGGTGGTCAGGCATCTTGAATCCGTTGTGGTGCATCCACTGCAAATAACCGATCCAGATGACGACCTGGGCAAGTTGCTGCGCGTAGGGATTGATTTCCAGTCCGTGTAACTGCGAAGGATTCACTTGCGGCAACAGAGTGAAGTCGTGTGCCGCGGCATAGGCGACGACCTCCTTCTCCAAGTCCAAGAGCAAATTGATCGTGACGTAAAGAAAATTGCCAGAACCACAAGCTGCGTCGAGGACCGTAACGTGCGCAAGCCGCTCAACGAAGTTCTGAAGCTCCCGGTCGAAGCGTTTCCGTTCCCTGGACTTCGCCGGCAGTCCGCGTTGCGTCTTTCTTTTCTCGGCAGCGTCCTGCACCCCTGGCCAAAGTGTTCCCTCGCAACGGCACTTCAACTCTTCCCATTCGCGACGGAGGGGAGCCATTATGACAGGCTCAACTAGCGTAACGATATCGTCTGGACTGGTGTAATGGGCTCCGATCTGCGAGCGCTTGCTCGGATCGAGGCTTCTCTCAAAGAGAGTGCCGAAAACCGATGGTTCAACGTCGGCCCAATCTTTCTCGTTTGCGCTCACGAGGATGTCGATTTCGTCAGCATTCAGCGGAATCACCTCCGTGTCCTTGAACAACCCGCCATTGAACCACAGGACTTCGACTGGACCGAAATCACCTCCTTTGGCCATCGCCGCGAAGAGCTTTTCTAGCCGCCGGTTCAAGCTGGCCGGGTTTGCCTTGCCATCATCCAGCAACTGAGTGAACAGTCCGTGAGGGAGCAAACCGATGTCTTCCCCGAACATGCAGAACAGCAACTTCATAAGGAAATGGGCGGCTCGGTGCGGATCGATACCTTTCTTGCGCATCCCTTCAGCCAGTTTCGCGAACTGTTTCGCCGCATCGACGGTAATCGCTTCACGAGTAAGGCCGGGGTTCAGCGCAGCCGGGTCGGTGAAGACGCGTCGGAGAATGTCGAGGTTGGCTTGGGTCGCCAGTCCCTCCAGGTCGAAAGCGTGTATCTTCTTGACCGTGCCAGTGAAATTCGTGTGAACCTCAAACCGGTCCATGTCGCAGACGACCAGCAGCGGCGGGTTCTCCAGGTCTTCGCGGTACAAGAGCAACTGCCGGTAGGCTTCTTCGAGGTCTTTGTGCTTGCGCTTGTACTCCCAGCCGAAATGGCCCTTCATCCACACGTCGGCCCATCCGTCTCCCCCGCCGGTCTTCTTGACGCCCTTCTCGAACGTGTAGAACGCGCCCTCGGGATCGGCTGCGGCCGGTTTCGGCTGCTCAAGTAGTTCGCACAGGTCGAGGAAGTGTTCTTGACAAGCGGCACGCTCCGAAAGCTTGACCGGCCGCCACTTCGCAATGAATTCCTGGGGGGTCATCGAACCAGCTCCGCGATATCTGAGGGCCAATTGCCTTGACAATTCCGGCGAACAGGGCCAGGCCGGCGGGCCACCACGGAAAGGTAGAACGCGGCAGCCTGTCGACTCGATTTCATCCCGGCCGCGTTGCAATCGCGACAGGGAACCCAAGGGGATAGTTTACTACCGGGGGCAGGATCGATCAACCGGGGTGGCGAAGTGGAAGACCGACGCCGCTCCTGTCGCCGCTGGATTCGTGGCCTCGGCAAGGTCTCCGCTGCTCCACCGGGCGGACTGCAAGTCGGCGGCGAAGATTTCCACCGGCAGAAAGTCTCCCGCTGCCGCCCCCATTGGCTCTATTGTGCGGCCGCTGCTGAATCTCCCGCCGGCCTTGCTCTTGCTGCCACCCGAAAGACTGCGCCGGCCACGGACTTCCGCCTTCGATCATTTGGCCGGTTTCTCTGTCAGGTAATTTTCGCCCGGTGGCTTGCAAGCTCTTCGGGGCCGAGGGTAAACTGATAGATGATTGTGGCCCCGGAGGTGGGGCTGATCGTGATTCAACCGTCCATTTGGAGACGCATGGAAAGATAAAAGATAAAACGGTCGCTTGACGGCCGCTGAATACAACTGATCGACGCGTAGGCGTCAAGTTCTGCTTCCTCCAAAACCGGCAACCTGGGCCTAACGGCCCTTGGATCTACAGAAGCAGTACTTGGACCCGCGCTCCGCAAGGAGTGCCGGGGCCAGGTGCTGTTCTGTAGGCCCCTTTGCCGGGGGTTGGAGGAATGGTCCTGGTTTCCGGCGCTCTTTTTCTTTTGCGCCCAACCGACGCACACGCCGCCAATCCGCGACCAAGTCTGATCACGAACATATTCCATAACACTTCAGCGCAAAGGAGAACATGTTATGCCCAACCGTCCCGGCGGTGAGTTGGCCAAACGGCCATTACAGTTCATCTGGCTCGTCGACTGCTCGGGGTCGATGAAGGGGAATAAGATCGAGCAGGTCAACTTCGCTATCCGCGAGTGCATCAAACCAATGCAGGAAGTGGCCGATGAGAACCCCAACGCGCAGGTCTTCGTCCGCGCCATCAAGTTCTCGGACGGGGCGCAATGGCACGTCTCTCAGCCAACCGACATCCACGACTTCCAGTGGACCGACCTGAGCGCCGATGGCGTCACTGACATGGGGCGAGCGCTTTGCGAGGTCGCCAAGGCACTGGACGTCAAGAATATGCCCGATCGCGGCCTGCCTCCGGTGTTGGTGCTGCTATCCGATGGGCAACCCACCGACGACTTCAATACCGGCCTAAAGGCTCTCATGGACCAACCCTGGGGCAAGAAGGCCGTGCGGATCGCCATTGCCATCGGCGAGGATGCCGATCAGGAGTTCTTACGGAAATTCATCGGCAACGTGGAGGTGAAGCCGTTGGTTGCCAACACGGCCCCAGAGTTGAGGCGAATGATCAAATGGGCCTCGACCGTGCCCTTGAAGGCCGCTTCGAATCCTGCGAGCCGAAACAGAAACCAACCGGACACCGGTCACGTTCCGATCCCCTCCCCGCCTCCATCTCCACCGCCTGATGCCTTGCCGGCGTCGGCCGACGATTCCTGGTAGACGGCCATCGCGGTGATTCCCGGAGAAAACAACCATGTCGCAGGTGTATGCCGATTGTCGGTGGGGTGTCCTGGGGCACAGCCAGCGGGGCGCATCCCATGTCCGCCAGGCTCTGCCTAACCAGGACGCGATTGCGAATAGCGTTGCCAAGGACGGTTTGCCGCCGGTCGTCTTGGCCGTGGCGGACGGACACGGCAGCCCCAAGAGTTTTCGTAGCGACAAGGGGGCGCAATTCGCCGTGGAGGCGGCGGTCGAGGTGTGCCGGGAGTTCCTCGATAGCATGAAAGAGGCCGGACCCTCCGCGGTGAAGACTGAGGCGAAACTGCGGATTCCCCCGCGGATCTTCCAGCGGTGGCGGCAGCGCGTGGAGGAGCATTATGGGCAGAACGGGTTCACGGACACTGAGTTGAACCGCTTGGCGGAGCAAGCCGGGCAGGCGGTTCGGGAACGTGCCGCAGGTCCCGAACAGCGTGCGGTGGCCTACGGTTCGACACTGCTGGTGGCGGTCGTCACTGAGGAGTTCCTCGTCTGCTTCCAACTGGGTGATGGCGATATCCTGGCCGTGTCAGATGCTACCGGTGTCGCCGAGCGGGCCGTCCCCAAGGACGAAACGCTGATCGCCAACGAGACAACCTCCCTGTGCCAGGAGGAGGGGCAGCGGTACATGCGGTGTGGGTTTCAGTTGTTCCAGGGCGCCCCGCCGGCGATGGTGCTGCTCTCGACGGATGGCTACTGCAACTCGTTTGCCACCCCCGACGCGTTTCTCAAGGTCGGCACGGACTACCTCGACATGCTCCGCACGGAGGGATCCGAGGAGATTGAGAAGGGCCTGCCGGGGTGGTTGGAGGACACGTCCCGCAACGGCAGCGGCGACGACATTACGGTGGGGATCATCTACCGTTGCAAACCACTGTTGTGCAGACCCGTGGTTGTCGGACAAGAACCGCCTGAACTGCAAGGAACACCATTGTGAACGAGCTTCTGAAGACAGGACAAGTCGTGCAGACAGAGATTTCCGGTCAGCCGTGCAAGGTCGAGAAGTTTCTCGGCGGCGGCGGCCAAGGCGAGGTCTACCAGGCGCAGTGGGCCGGCGGCAGCTTCGCGCTGAAATGGTATTACCCGCAAACGGCCACCGCCGACCAGCGTGACGCCCTGAACAAGCTCGTCAAGGACCAGCCTCCCAGCGACGCCTTCCTCTGGCCCCTAGACATGGCGTTGGCCCCGCCCGTGCCCGGCTTCGGCTACATCATGCGGCTTCGTGAACAGCGGTTCAAGAGCCTGATGGACCTGATCACCGGCAAGATAGACCCCAAGTTCCGGGTGCTGGCGACCGTGGGGCTGGGGCTGGCCGACAATTTCTTCAAGCTGCACGCCAAGGGCCTGTGTTACCGAGACATCTCCTTCGGTAACGCCTTCTTCGATCCCGACAGCGGCGAGGTGCTGATCTGCGACAACGACAACGTAACCACGAACCGCTCGCCGAAGGTCAGTGTGCTGGGAACGCCGGAGTTCATGGCGCCGGAGATCGTCCGCCGGGAAGCGTTGCCCAGCCGGCAAACCGATTTGTACTCCTTGTCCGTGCTGCTGTTCTTCATCTTCCACATCCACCACCCACTCAAGGGGAAGAAAGTCCTGTCCATCCACTGCTGGGACCTGCCTTCGCAAGAGAAGATGTTCGGCACCGCACCGGTTTTTATCTTCGATCCCAACGACACGTCGAACCAGGCGGTGGACAAGAGCGTTGACCCGTACGGGGAGGCAGGCCACTGGGCGCTAGCGTACTGGCCCATCTTCCCGCAATTCCTTCGGGACACGTTCACCAGGGCCTTCACCACCGGGCTGAAAGATCCCGAAAACGGACGGGTGACGGAAGGAGAATGGCGTAAGGTGCTGTCCCAGCTTCGGGACTCGATCGTCTACTGTGCATGCTGCGGAAGCGAGAACTTCTACGACCCCGACGCGGTGAAGGCAGCGGGCGGCAAACCTAGTGTGTGCTGGAACAAGGGTTGCAAGAAGGATCTGCGATTACCCTTCCGCATCCGCATGGGCAAAGTGATCGTTATGCTGCCCCACGACGGCAAACTCTACCCGCATCATCTCGACCCCTCGAAGGATTTCGATTTTGTGAAGGTGTGCGCCGAGGTCAGCACGCACCCCACTGATCCAAACATCTGGGGCCTGAAAAACTGCACGGGCGAGAAGTGGGTGGCGACGATGTCCGATGGGGGCGTCAAGGACATCGAGCCAGGACGCAGCGTGCGTCTGGCCGACAAGACGAAGGTGAACTTCGGCAAGGTGGAAGGCGAGATTCGTTACTGACGAAAACGTCGAAAGAACCGTATTGGAGAACGATTATGAGCACGCGGAACATTGTGATTGTGATAGCGCGGTGCAGCCGGTCCAAGCAGAGTTTCGGTATTCGATTCGCGCGGCGAGAAGGTGATGCGTGGTTTGCTACGTGGGCGTTCGCCATCAAAGACGCGGCTGCGAAGCGCGAGGGTTATGAGCAGGCTCGCATCAACGGCAAATTCTGGATTGACGATGCCTTTCCCGGCTGTCCCTATTGCTCAGCTCACGGGTTCTGTGGCTGCGGTTGCGGTAGACTCGCCTGCTGGAACGGTGAGAGTCGAACAGTCACATGCCCCTGGTGTGGGCGAACTGCCGAGTTAACCGGCGAAATCACCAACCTTGATGGGGCAGCCGATAGATAGACGACGAGGAGAAGGACACCCATGCAGGACATTGTGCGCATCAAGCTGGCCGAACTGGTCGGCCGCTTCGGACTGGACCTATGCAACGACGCAAGGCGTTGCGAGGCCCTGCTGCGCGACCTGTGTGGAGATCACAAGCGGGAGATTAACGCACTGGTAAGTGCCGCGCGCGAGGGGGTAGGAAACGAATTACGGCTGTCGTCTGCGGGGCTGCCCAAGGAGTTGATCGTCGCGCGGCTGACGAAACGTTTACACGAGAACATCGGCCTTGCGGAAGACCTTGCCCGTTGGGCTGTCGAGAGTTGGGCCATCGCCTTGGGCGTGGCTAGTGCCAAGGACTTTCGCTTTCGTTTCAAATGTCCGAAGTGCGGCGTCGAGGGTAGCATCGCCACACGAATGGCCGGTAGGAAGATAACCTGTCCGAAGTGCCGCGCGAACCTCTTCATCGCCGACAACGGACGGGAAGTCTTCCTCGCTCCCGATTCACATACATCGCCTCAAACCCAAAGTGCAGCTTCGACTTCATCTACACAGAGTCCGCCTTTGTCACTTGTCGTTGCGGCGGACGGCAATGGGGTTAACGGCGTGAATTGTATCGAAGCGCCGAAGCACAGTATGGCGACTCCGCGAAAACCAGAGGACATACTTCGTCGGGCTCTCGACTACGGGTTGCTCGACGAACGACAGTTCCAGGAGGTGTGGGCGGCCGTAGGCACCCGTCAGGTGCCCTTGGAGGAAGTGAAGAAGCAGCTCCTCCGCGGCGGGTACATGACCAACTACCAGTTCGACCGCCTGGCCAAGGGCGAGCGGACAGGCTTCTTTTGCGGCCCCTATAAGATGCTGTATGCCGTGGGGGCCGGCACCTTCGCCCGCGTCTTCCGCGCCGTACACCGCCAGACGGGCGAGATCGTCGCACTGAAGGTCCTGCGCAAGCGCTATAGCGACCCCAACAAGCCGGGAAACGTCGCCCGTACCGCGCAGTTTCTGCGGGAGGGCGAGCTCGGGCTGACGTTGCGACATCCCAATATCGTGCCCATCTACGACGTGGCCGTTGACGGCGCGTCGTACTATATCGTCATGGAGTTCATCGAAGGCTGGAGTCTCGACAAGCTCGTCAAGATTTGCATTAAGATCAAGCCGCTCCAGGCCACTCAAGTGATGATGGAAATGGTCGAAGGGCTTCACTACGCCTTCGAGCACGGCCTGACACACCGCGACCTGAAGCTCAACAACGTCCTGGTCACCAGTTCCGGGCAGGCCAAGCTTGTCGACTTCGGGTTGGCGACCTCGGACGACTCTTTCGGCGAGGACAGAGACAATGAGATGCCCAACACCCGCACCATCGACTATGCGGCCTTGGAGCGGGCTACCGGCGTGCGCAAGGACGACGCCCGCAGCGACATCTACTTTATGGGCTGCATTTTCTATCACATGCTCACTGGCCAGTCGCCGCTGCCGGAGACCAAAGACCGGCTGCAGTGCATGAACCGGCAGCGGTTCCTGAACGTCGTCCCCATCCAGCAGTGCGACCCGACGCTGTCGCGCTTGGTCTGCGCGGTGGTCAGCAAGGCGATGATGCTCGATGTGACGCAGCGCTACCAGTCGCCAGCGGCCATGCTCGCCGACCTAGCCATCGTCGAGCGGCAGTTGATCGAAGGCGCCCCTCCGCCGACACCAGCCGCGTCCGGTGAAGGACAAATCAAGCCCGACAGCGCCGATGCCTACTACAACCGTGGCGTGGACTATGAGAAGAAGGGCAACTTGGACGAGGCGGTTGCCGATTACACCGAGTCCATACGTCTCAAACCAGATTTCGCCGATGCGTACTATGCCCGGGGCAATGCGTTCATGGAGAAGGACGACTTGGACAAGGCGATTGCGGACTACGGCGAGTTCGTCCGGCTTAAACCCCACGACGCCGATGCGTACGGGGCCCGGGCCGTTGCCTACGCAGCCAAAGGCGACTTCGACAAGGCCATAGCCGACTACACCGAGGCCATACAAATCGGACCCGATTGTGTCGTTGCTTACGTCCTCCGTGGCAATGCCTACGCGGCCAAAGGCGACCACGAGAAGGCGATTGCGGATTACACTGACGCGATACGGCTCGACCCCGATGACGCTGCCACGCACTTCAACCGGGGCATCGATTACGCGAAGAGCGGCGACCTCGACAAGGCGATCGCGGATTACACCGAGGCCATCCGGCTCAAGCCTGACTACGCGGCTGCGTACTTTAGCCGCGGTTGTACCTACGGGCACAAGGGTGAGCAAGCCAAAGCCATGAAGGATCTTAACAAAGCCTACCAACTCGACCGCCCATGCTACGACCGAAGAGGCGAAAAGGGGAAGGCTGAAGCGGACCTTGCGGAGGCGAAGAGACTCGGATGCCCGAAAGATGATAGTACTCAGTCGTCGCATAGTGGTAGCGCCAAGGGCGACGGCCATGCCAGAGGTAACGGCCAAGCTCGGAAAGCTTCGGAAAAACAGTTGAGCTTTGCCCACCAGATTGCCACAGGCATCCCGGGCCTCGACATTCACAAGCTGGAGTCGTTTACCCAGAATCTGTACGGCAAGCCGCTGGCGGCCCTGACCACCTTGGACGCGTCCGGTCTGATCGACACGCTCAAGGCGATCAAGGACGGCACAATCGACCTCAACTCGGTGCTGAACGAGGGCCCATGAGCACAGGCTTACGTGGCTTGGAGACCATTGAGGAACGGCATGCTGGTCCCCACCGCCACCCGGCCCCCAATTTTGCCCCTCCCTGGCCCGTCCGGCCGCTGGGTCGTGTCATTGGACCTTGGAGCCGATCTCGCCCCGAAACGCATCCTACGCGTTCCCTGCTGCTGATCATCTGGCAAGCGTGTGCGCCACATGAGTTAGGCCGGCCTCCGGCCTAAATCGCGGCATGAAGCCCGGCAAGATTCTCCAGGTGCGATCTGCGTTGCCGGCCAGGCCGATCAAGCTCACGATCCGAGTCGCTGGCGTAGGATTTTTGCCCGTTGTCCACCTCCGATAAATAAACGCGAGAAATTCGGCAAAGTCCTATAGCCCCTTGCGTCCATGCTTTTCGAAGGCGATGCGATGGCTCAAAGCTCAAAACCCATTATCACTGTCCAGCCAACTTGTTGGCGACGGTCAGGATCTCTTTAAGGAGCTATTCACTAGGAGCCATCATTCGCCGTTTCTTTAGGCCGGGGAGCGCCCGGGCCGGCCATGGATCCAGCAGCGGCGGAGCTGCCGAGAGGCGATCGACCGATCGGCACCCGCGGTAGGAATGCCGAGCATGCCGGCCAACACGGCGGAAACGCCGAGCCGGACCGCCACAGGACCTGTCACGGCCGTCCACCTGGTCGGTCACGGCGCCCCGGGCCATTACGTGGCAGACGAGCGCACTACAAGAACATCTGGCGCGAATGTGCGCCACGCGAATCTTTCGGGGGGCTGGAATAAAAGCCCGTCCTGATGCGTCTTTTAGAATACAAGACGCCCGCGTCGCGGTCACCGAGACGACCGAACGGCCATCGCGTTGGACGCCGGCAAGCCGTGGCTTTCACGTTGGCCGCTTTTCTTTTCGATCCTTGGAACACATTGAAAGACTGGAGATTTTTATGGTGATCATCGCAAGACGCAGACCGCCGGAGTCGCAACGTAAGCGAGTCTATGCGGCGGAAAATCAGATCAAGGCTCATCTGCGCGATCCGCTGGCGACGGTTGCTGAGATGCAGCGCTACGTGGACGAAATCCTCCGTAGCCGTTTCTTGCAAGACTATTTTGGGTCGCGGATGCTTACCCCGATCACGGTCATAGGCGCGCGACGGTGGAACCAGCGGTGGCCCAATGCCTGTTGTTTCCTGTCCGAAATCTCGATGCCAACGGGGTCGCGAAGCAAGTTCGTCGTAATCCACGAAGTCTGCCATATTTTGACCGATCGCTTGTTCGGCCAACGTATGTCCGAAGGGCACGGCCCGGAGTTTGCCACCTTTGAACTGATGCTGGTGAACCATTTCCTTGGTGCAGAGGATTGCCAGGACCTGCTTGGGGCCTTCGCAAGCTGCAGCGTGGCCCATTCGTATGGTAGAGAAGAGAAATGAAGTTTCAACTTGGCGCGTGCGATTATCTGATCTGCGACGAGGCGCATGAAGAAAAGTCGGTCCGCGTGTCGCTCCTCTTCTCCGGCAAGAAACTGCTGGACATCTCTCACCCCGCCTTGATGGCCGTCACCGGTCGAGCCGCCCCGGTATCGCCCCCGTACACGACGCGCGCGGCGATCTGTTGCCGCTTTTCCGCGTCTGGATGCAAGACGGGTATACCCTGCTCACGCACGCCCACACGGCCGGAGAGGCCGCCGGCAAGGCCATCGACGACGCCCGCGCCATGATCGACCGGACCGGCCTCGGCCCGCGCATGACGCCCCGCGAGCGGCGGCTCATGACGACCGTCGATTACTGGCGGCAAGTGGAGTAGGTTGTTGGCGTTCATGCTTCTGTTTGCCGGCCGCTCTGCGGGGTATTTTGGACCCCGGGGCGGCCGGCCTGACCTTGGAGATCTCAATGAAGATCACTCGAATTCGCTTTGAGCCTCACGACCATTCCTTTTGGGAGTCGTCCGGATTGACCCGTCGCAAGCTCCGCTGGATGCTGAAAATCCACAAGCGAAGAAAGCATCCAAATCCCCCCTTTGATTTTCGCGATCATACTTTGACCTCGGTGTTTCGGCTTGGCGATCGGTGTGTGTTCATCGAGACTTACTCCAGCAAACTCGATGAGCTAGCTGGCCGAACTATGATCAGGTTGAAAAAGTATCGGGCTCATGTTTGTTATTGCACGCAAGAGAACGCAGTCTGCGAAGAGCTGTTCTCGCTTGCTTATTCGAAAAATATACAGGATTGGTTTGATTTCGCTTCGTGTTCAAGATAGCTTCCAAGTGTTGCAATAGGGCGGTCTGAGATTGTCCTTTACCCTCCAGGTGATTACGAAGTACTTCCGCAACCTGTTCCTTGCCGTCTTCCACCATGCGAAGGGCCCGGGGGCGATCGAGCTTGATCCGCAGCTTCCTGATCACATCATCATCATCATCGCCATCCATGTATGCCTTCAGCAACACGACACCGTTGCGGCCCACACGGCTATCCAGGCTGTCATACACGCTCTCCATGAGAGGACTCTTGATCATCCTGGCCTTTCCTAATCGCTCAAGTGCATTGCCTCGCTCAAGAAGAGTTGATGGATACGGAGGCAAGGGAACCTTTTCCGCTGAACCACCCTTAGCCCCTCGTCCCTGCTTCCCCTCTGCCTCCAATCGCTGCTCCCAATAATTTGCCATTCGTTCGTCGCCTACTTGCCTCCAGAATTCCGGCATGGAACGGCGAAGATCACGAATGAGACTGAATGCCGCGCTGTTGTTGCTGGCGGTCTTTTTGTCCATCCGCACTTCGCTGGAGGTCTTGCCTGCCATCAATTCTCGTGCAGCATGCAAGGCACCAGGACCGAGTTTCTTCGCCGCAATCTTCTCCTTGACGAATTGTTCCAAGTGCGGGCCAAAGGCCTGCCGATGCGAGTCCGACATGAACGGATACTTTTGGCGTTTCCCCGCCTGGGAAATCGCCTGCATTGCGCTGTTCCGCCCCTCGTCGGTGATTCTCGCCCGCCGAGAAAATTCTTTGTTGTTGAGCTTGGCCGCAAGCTCGTCTCCAAGTTGAGAGAGTTCCTTGGCGTAAAGATTAGCATGGGCCGGCCCCGCGGTTCCGCCAAGGTGAGAATTTCCAGCCGTCCAGGCAGGATGCTTGCCGGCACGCAAAGCGTCGTAGACGAATGTTACCGGATCAACAAACTTCGGATTCACTTGGGCACGGATGTAGGCGTGCATTTGATGATCCAGATCATCCATGTCGTACGCCGGATAGTCATGCGATTTATACTGCGGCGTTACCTCCGGTTTCTTCTTCCGTGGAACGATACCCTCTCCCTTGATGTGACTGCGACGAACATCTTCCGGAAGTGGGCCGAGTTTCTCTTTGATTGCATTGCTGACCAATCCGTTAATGACCCGCGATCGCACCTTACCGAAATACTCCGGAAACGATCCGTGCGACGGATTTTCAGGATCGTATGATTCCAAATCCGTAACACCCTTGCGAACCGTATCCGCCGGCTTGACCTGCTCCGAACGCACCATTTCATATGGAACGTGCTCAATAAGATTTCGCCTCGCCTCCGGCCACATCCAGGAACCGTTCTTGAACACTCCCGTTCCAACTCCCAAGGCGTGAATCGCATGATGAGCCAGCGGCGCAGTTCCATGCAGGAAGTTTTCGGGGGGAGTTCCCTTTACAAATTCCTTCAAATGTTCCGGCGCTTTGTGAATCGCGTTGTTGTAGAGATTGGTCAGCATCTCGTGAGCATTTCCGCCGCCGTCTTCGGTTCTCGCAAACTCAGGCGGATTTTCTGCTGTCGGTTTCCAGTATTCAACCGGAGCGGGTCTTCTCGAAAGCTTCTCTGGTTCGGGCGCAATATTGGACATTCCGATACCCGCACCCTTCCGTGCCTTCAGTTTAAACAAGATCCGCTGGCCCGGGCTCATGTTGGCGTAGCCGTCGTGCAAGCCCTGCCGCCGGGCCCGCAGTTCGAAGAGGATGCGATAGCCAGGGCTGGCCGCCCGCCGCGCGTCTCGCCTCGCCAATAACTCTTGCAAGATGCGATAGCCGGGGCTGTCGATTCGCCGCGCTCGCAACTCCATCAGGACGCGCATCCCGGGCGACGAGAAGGATGAGCGATTATTCATCTTTTCGCCTTTCGTCCTCGGGCCTCGCAGCGCGGCACCGTTTGTTGGTCGGTTTGGGCTATCACGGTTTTGGGTCTTAGGTCTTAGAAAGGCAGCGGACCGGGCTAAACTCTAAACCCTGAGCTTTAAGCCCTGTTCATGGTTCGTTGCTGGCGGTTTGCGGGGCGGTCCTGTGACTGGCCGGCCGGCCGGTCAGCGCGCCGACGTTCTCAGCAAGCTCGATGATGTGATCATCCATGCCGTTTACGCGAGTCTCCATGCTGTCGAGGCGCTTCACGCAATGGGCCACGCCGGCGCCCGTCTCCACCTCGTAGCGGATGACGGCGACAAGCGCCACCAACACGGCAAGAGCCGATCCGACCGCCATGCCCCAGGCGTTCAACTTGTTGTCGTTGAATTTCATCCTTCATCCCTCCTGGCTTTAGTTCTTAGTATTTAGGTCTCTACGGTCGATCGTCTCCGCCTTCACTCTGCGGCGGGCGATGACCGGCGTTTTGCGTGTTTTTTCCTTCCGCGTGTTCATCAAACAAGGCGCTCACGGAAACAGCCCCCCCGCGGCGCGGGGCGCTACCCGCCCAAAGCCCGTAAATATGGGCCTTTTTCGCGATTTTCGCGCCGTGAACAGTTTTCGCGAGTTTCATGGCTGCATTCCTCACGGCGCGGTCAGGAGAAACAGCGCAGCGCAGAGGCGACGATCGGCGAGGCGCTGGCCGGCTCCACGTAGAAGGTCGTGACAATCTCGGCTCCCGTGGTGGTCATCCGCGTGCGGCGGTCGACCGCTTCCAAAACGTTGATCCAGTAGCCCATTGATGATGCTCCCTCCGCGAGCTTCCCTGAAGGGGAAAACGAAAAGGGACCGGTGGATTACTCCACGCGGCCCCTTAACAGCTGCGAAGGTTTTAGGGCTTCACCGGGTAATGACTCCGGTTCAGCCATTCAGCACCGAACGGAAGCTACCCGCACGGTCCCTTTTCAAATTGTCTGACTGTGTACTCGACTATGTGGTTGAAAGTTAGTGTTTGTCGCTGGCCAATTTGCCGCCATAACCCTGGGCCGGCAGTTGTTTCAACTGGCAGCGGAAAGAGAATGCCTGCGCAACGGCGCACAACTGCCGGCCCCTGGGCCTGGCGTGATTTCTGAGACTCTTCCGCAGGGAGTTGAAGCCCGGCCCGGCCAGTTATGAGCTTTGGGCAAGACCGCCAAGAGGCGCGAGATGGTCCTCAAAAAACGGTCAGCCCGAAGCGCGGCCGGCGAGGATAGTCCGATTTCCTCGGTCTATCGAGTTGCCTAAATAAGAATGGGCCATATTTTCTAGGGGGTCAAATCCACGACTCAGAAAAGGTGCAAAATGCCCACTTCTAGCGAGATCATACAGGAATTCTGGGGAAAGAGCGCGGCAAACAGGCAGCCCGTCGCGATGCAGACTCCCTCCCCCAGCGCCGCCAGGCCGGCGAGTTCTCCTCCGCCCCTTGCGAAACCTGCGGAGTCTGCATCCGCGGCGCCTGCCGTTGGTCCGGCTGCCGCCGAAGTCGACGCCTGGATGCGTGGCGACCGCTATGCCCACGGAATCACTGTGGATCCGTCCGGGACCGTTCCCGCGTCGTCTGGGGCCGCTGCGACTCCCGAGCTGGTCGAAGTCAAAGGCCACGTGCGCGCGGCGCCGGGGGCGGCGGACAAGGAAAAGAAACCGGTTACGCTTGAGGTCATCATCGAGGAGTACTCGAAGCTCCTCCGGCTAACGACCCGCCGGCATATCTTCTTGGGGAGCCTGGTAAGCAGTTGGATTACGCGCCAGCCCGATCGACCAGCCAAAGAGCAGCTTCCTCGCGCGGCGGCCATCATGGTCATCGAACAGCGCTTGGCAACCGAGGGCCTGGATCCGGGCGAGTGCAACGCGAATCGGGACCTGAAATGCTTTCACACGACCAGGCTCCTGGGCGGTGATTTCGGGTCGCTGGCCTTCTCTGCTATCCGTCACGTCCACAAACTCGTGGAGCGCGACAAGACAACCGAGCGCTGGCGGTTGCGGCCGGAGCATGCCGACCAGGCCCGGGCGCTCTGGGTCCGCATGTTGAAGGAACACCTTACGGCCGCAGCGGTGAAGATCGAGGTCGACAAGATCATCCCCAAGAAGGCCGACAAACGCGCGGCGACGTGGAGCCGGCAAACCGCCACGGTCTTGAAGCTGTTGCCCCATCTCTCCGCGGGCGAGCTGGTCGCCGTGCGGACCGAGCTGCTTCGCTGCCTTCGCGAAGAAAAGGCCAAGAGCGCGGCCCCGTCGCCGGCCGTCGCATAAGCGGGAACTCCCGATTTAAGATCTGAAAAGCCCGCGGGCTTTCTGGTCGCCACCGGCGCCGACATCCTGAAAGTATTTCATCTGAAATAAGTTCGCCGCGGTCATCGGCGATTGTGCCGTTGGGACCAGGTCGATCGACCGCGCCGTGCGCAATTGCGGACAATCTGGCCGCTTGGTGGCACGCTACTTGAGACTTTCCCGTTGGCAACGGACAGTTACGGCTCCTCATTTCTGCCCGATCACCGGTTGATCGATGCAACCGCGGTGATCGCGGATTTGTGTCCAACTGGACACAAGAAGCCCACAGGCCTTTCGCGTTTCGGGGCCGCCATCACCAGGGGCGCCGGCGAAGTCGGCGGCCTTTCTTCGTCGGGCCCCGCAGCGTAGCGCCGGTCAATTTCGTCGCGGACGATGGTTTTCGGTTTTACGCCCAGGCGACCAGCCGTTGGGCGCGTCTTTTTGCGATTTTTTTCCTTCCGCGTGTCCATAAAACAAGGCGCTCACGGAAACAGCCCCCCCGCGGCGCGGGGCGCTACCCGCCCAAAGCCCGTAAATATGGGCCTTTTCCGCGATTTTCGCGCCGTGAACAGTTTTCGCCTCTTTTTCCCCCTTCGCGTCCCTTGCGTTTTCCTGGGTTTTCGGCGGTGTTTCACCTCACGAACGGCCCCGGCGGCGCCAACGATCATGCCTACGAATGCGCGGCGGCGCCTCGCGTCAAGCGCTCCACGCAATCCAAGGAGGGCCTGATGCCCTTTGCCTTCCCGCGGGCGAGGATCTCGAGGGCCCGCCCCTCATCAACCTCCGGTCCGCCTTTCACAAGACCATAGGCCCGGGCCGAGTCCAGAACGAGGAGCCATTTGGCCAGGTCGACGGCCTCCTGCCATTCCGCCCGGGTTTTGGGCTCCCTGATTTTCTTTTCCGCGCTCATGGCTTTCCTTCGATCAAGAGTTGCCGGCTGCCGGAGCGGCCGACCGCGGCGGTTCTGCCGCTGAAGTACTTGGGGCCCCGATCGGCATTTCCGCCGGCGCGGCCTGGCCAAGGGTATGAGCTTGGCGTGCGCAATTGCGCACGCCCTGTTCATTCGCCGCGAGGGCAGCTAGTTCGTTTTGCAGGCTCGTCAAGTCCGCTGCCTGGGCCTCGGATGTTCGAGCCTCTCGCGACAAGAAGTCGTCAGTCTTCAGGCGCCTGGCCGCCCATTCGCGCCAGGCGTGCTCGTCTCTGGCCACGTCATCGTTCGGCTGGCGGTCGTAGAGCAGGTAATCCGCCGCCACGCGCCAGCCGCTCAGACGCCGCGGCGTGCAAAGCACATGATAGCACGTCGCCGCGCCCTGACGGAGGTACACGTGGATTGCCTCGCTGGGCTTCGGGCTGTCGTCTAACTGGTCGAGGGCGTCGACCGTGCCGTCGCGATCGATCACGACGCGAAACTGCAGCGGGGCTCTCTGCAGGTTGAGAACCGTGCCTTTCGCGGGGCCGTCGAGAAATCTCATGGCGGGTTATCTCCTTTCGCAACAGTAGGCGACCTTTTCTTCAGACTCCTCAGAAGCTCACACCAGTTTGGTGCGCGCCGGCGCCTGCGATCGACGTGTCGGCAATTGCCGACGTGCCCTAGCGATCGTCGCCGGCCGTCTGCAGGGCGCCGCTGACGTCCTGATCAGCCGTCTCAACGGCGGCCAGTTCATTTTGGAGCCTGGCCAGCTCTTCCTGGGCCTGCGATTTTTGGGTCTCTGCCGACAAGTGCTGTCCAGCATACCAGGCCTCCAGGAAGTCGTTATCCTTCAGCCGGCGGGCAACTGTTCTCATTCGCCGCTTGAGATGCCTACTTTGGGAACTATTTTTTGCTTTCGTCGGCAAGATGGTCTCCTTAATTGCGAACACGTTAGTTGCGATCGGTCTTTGCCATCGCTGGGGCTTCGCCTCGCAGCCTGGCAAGCTTTGTCGCGCGATCGTCATTCAAGCGGGCCGCTGCCGCCGCTCGCTCTTCTGGCGACGGCCCTTCGGGCCGACTCGGCTTTTCGACCTTCGGGGCCACGACAGGAGGGCTGGGACACTTCGCTTGGCCCAGCTTCTCCAGCCCGTAGGTAATCTTGCCAAACCAACTCTTCATGTCCTCCGGCGGATCGAACAGTCTCCTCTTCAGCTTGTTGCGGAGCGTCCCTATGAAATAATCAATTAGATCCTCCTCGACCTTGTCCCGAGCCTTCTTTTTGGCCACGATTGGGAGGGTTTCATCGATCCACTGGCGGCCGACTACTTTGACAGCGAGGATCGCGATCGCGACGAGCTGCTGCCAAACGCCAGGCTGGAGGCCACGGGGGAAAAGCTTTTGGGACATCTCCAACGCCAAGGATTTAACAGATCTCCAAAAGCTCGCGTCTGTAGTTGTAGCAACAACCACTACAGAATCAACTACAGCGCACGCGCGGATATATATACCCTGCATGGCGGAGGTGTCGGGTTCCGTTGACGAAACCCGACAGTTTGCCTCGTCCTGTCGGGTTTCGTCAACGGAACCCGACAGCTCCCTGTCGTCCTGTCGGGTTTCGTCAACGGAACCCGACACCTCCCTGTCGTCCTGTCGGGTTTCGTCAACGGAATCCGACACCTGCTTATCGGGCATGATCGCGAACC
>CAZTPX010000060.1:49913-55008 GCA_964615095.1 uncultured Planctomycetaceae bacterium
TGTCGGGTTTCGTCAACGGAATCCGACACCTGCTTATCGGGCATGATCGCGAACCGAATCTGCGAATCGGCCTGCTCCTGATACCAGCCGTCACCCGGATAAAGGCTCAGAACGGTGAACCTCACTTTCCCGTTTTTTTCCTGAGGGACTGTTGTTCGAGCCTGATCATCGTCCTCAATGCGAAGCAGACCGGCCTCAACGAGCGGAGGGCCCCATTCGTGCGCGGTGGATCTGGAGCGCCCCAGGTCCTCTGCGATCGTAGCCCACTTCGTTATGAGAGTTTTGCCGACGACGTTCTCGCCTTGGAGAAGTCCTAGCTCCTCACAAACGTATCGAAACAGGCGTTTGGGTTGGGCCGCCAGAAGCTTCTTGCGCTCCAACTCCCTTAGCGGATGCAGGCGCAGCCGTGATAGTCCCGTCGTTTGACAGACGGGGCAGACGCCGTTAGAATCCATTCACGACCCTTTCATCAGGAGCCGGCCGACTTACCACATCGGGCCGGCTCATTTTATTGAAAAAACCGGTTATTCCAGTGCTGCGGGAACGTCTGCCGATCGCTCCAGCCGTCCCGTCCCATTCCCCCCTTAACGTATAAATGGTTAAAATATGACGCGCAGGAAAAATGGGGCAGGGGACCCCTATGCCGTGTTGACCTGCGATCCGAACGGGCGTACATTGAGAACGAATGGGCGGCCGGCGGGAGTTGCATCATCTCCGCCGGCCGCCGCGATCGGCGCGTCACCGCCGGGAAAAACTGCCGGGTCTCCGGCGTCGGGAGTCGCATGGAGGCGGCTACAATCGCGAATCCGACGCCTGAGACGTGGCACTTTCTCGCCGCCGGCGTACGCTTCGCTTCTTTGGCCTTCCTGGCCGACTCTTCCATCGTCAACTCCTCTCAGTAAATCAGCCGACGGGAAATCAAGACGAGCATTGCCACGAGGACCGCCAACGCCAAGAGGTAGCGGGCCGGGAACTGCTCGCCAACGGCCTCGTTCTTGTGCCTTCGTTTTCTCGCCATCAAAACAGGTTCCTTTGCCGCGAGGCGGGAAGGCCCGGGCGCGGCAGCCGGTCGCATTCTCGCGACGCGCCTAGCTCCTCGGGGTCGATGTACCGATCCGTGACCGCTGGGGAACCATGTCCCAATTGTTCGGTGGCGTTGCCGCCGGCCTTTTTTAGCTGGGTGCCGCTCGTCTTGCGAAAGGCATGTAGGACCTGGCGCCCTGCGGCATCGACGCCGGCGGGCCCCAGAATATCGCCGCGCAAACGTGCCCGCAGCGTAACCCAATTGCGCTGGCCGTTTTCGTCGGGCGGGTCCCACGGCCAGAAGAATACCAACTCGCGATCGCCGGCGATCGCCGCGAGGGCCTCGGCCGTTTGCTGGGAGATGCCCAGGCGCTGGGACCTACCGCCTTTTTGGGTTTCGCCGCGGACCGCGAAGAATATGCCGTCGGCATTCGCCTTGTGATCGGTCCAGCGGAGCGCCATGGTTGCCGAGATGCGCAGCCCCGTGTCGTAGAGCACAAGCACGAGCGCGCGCCACCAGCGGGAGGCGGGAACGTCGCCCACCTGGCCGGCCAGGTCCTGCACGGTTGCCAGCATCTTTTCGAGTTCGTCCATCCGCCATGAGCGGGCCGGTTTCCGGGCCTCGCTCAGTAAACGGATTTTTCTGCCGAATGGGCGGCAAACGTTTTCGTCGACGGCCTCCCGCAGAACCGCGAGGATGTTGCGGAGGTGCCGATTCGCAGTCGATGCCGCGCGGCAATTTTTTGCTAGCCAGCGACGGAAGCTCTTCAGACGTCGCCGCGTGACCCAGTCCAGTTCCGGATCTCCGCCGCAGAATACCCGAAGCTTGTCTAGGGCCTGGCGGTGGTTCTTGTGCGTGCCAGGCTTCTTGCAGCTCTCGGCCTCGAGCAGATAATGCCGCTCGAAAAATTCGCGTACGGTCCAGCGCCGCGACGGCGCCGAAGGGGCCAGGTCTCTGGCCGGCTCGCGGGGCGGTGATCGCAACGGACAGCGGACCGGCGAGAACGGAAAGGATGGTCGATCGACCAGCGTTTTCGTGCCGTCCGGAAGTAGCACTTCCTGGAAGAGAAGGTCAGTCATCGCCTCCCCCCACACGGGCCGGAAACGCGTTAAGAATCTTAGCAGGATTCTTAAACCGGCCCTCCAAGAAGCGGGGGCTCGGGTCGAAATTGTCCGGCGGGTCCCTCTGGACCAACTCGCCCCGAAAGACGTCGATATCGGTCGGCGCCTCGATCCCGATTTTGACTCGGCCGCCGATGACGGCCACGACGGTTATTTTGATTAGGCCGCCGTTGATCTCAATGGTTTGGTTTGCAAACCTCGATAAGACGAGCATCTTCGATCTCCATGAATTTAAGTGGTAGAATTATCTTGGAGGGCGCTCTCCATGACGCCTTCCACGCGCGGCCAGACCATGTTTTGTAGGAGTCTGGCCGATTGCGTTTCTACTTGGCTGTAGCAGCACCCCGGCGTTGTGCCGGCCTATTCTCGCGTGCCTTTCGACGCTCGATGGGCCTTGCCTGTCGGGTCGCGTTTGAGGCGGGTTGTGGTTCGACCGCGGCGGGGCGAACACTTTGCTCGATAAATCGCTGCAAATCAGAAAGTCGATAACGCACGCACCGGCCCCCGATTTTTATGACGGGGAAATGCCGCTGTTCAACGGCCCAATTGTTGAGAGTCTGGGGCTTTAGGCCGAGAAATTCGGCAGCCTCTTGGCGGGTCATAAGACGCTCCGCTGCTTTTTCGGGTGGCATTGCTATCCTCTAAGTTTTGACAGAAAGACGGTAGTTTGAGAAAGGGACCGCCCTCGGCCCGTGCCCATGACGGGCCCAGATTTTGCCGAAAGCTGGCGCCTACTTACGACTGTAGAAACGCTGTTTTGTTCTACAGAATGGGTTAGAACCCGACTTTCACGTCCTGGGGCTGGACGTCACAACAAGCAAGACGGTGTTCCGTTCGATCTTGTCGTAAATCAGAGCCCGAAGCAGATACAACAGGCGCCGATCTTCACGATGGGCAAATGCCTTTCGGCATTGCCTTGGTAGGAATGTTCTTTTGAGAAAGCACCAGGGAACTGACTCGCTATATTAAACCCAAACGCTCAATTCTTGTCAATACCCAGAGATTCGGGGTTATCCCCAAGCAAGGCCAGCACTGTCGAGCCGCTCGCGTCCAGCATCGCCTGAGCGGCCTTACCGACGCTTTCCTTGATCGGATCCACTTGGAGCCGCGAATAAACCTGGGTGCTCTTCAGGTCGGCATGCCCCAAGCTTTTCCCGATGACGACCAGGCTTGCCCCCAGAGCAGCTTGCCAGGATCCAAGAGAGCGGCGCAAATCGTGGATATGCAGGTCGACGCGAGAAACCTCCGATAGATCGGCGCGACACTTTGGACAGCAGTACTTGCGGTCCTTTTTCTTGGCCTTCTTGTCGACCAGCTCGCCCTGCCCGATCAGTTCTTTGCAGTTCGGGCAATGTGTCATCGCTCCAATGATCCGATCCCAGCTTTTCCGCGGATCGATGACGTGACTGTCCGTTCGACCGCTTGGGAAAACCCAGACTTGACTAAGCGCATTCTGACGGCGGGAGCCGAGTATCGCCAGTGCCGGCGGGCAAAGTACTATCGCGGTTGGCCGTTTGTTCTTTGTCTTCTCTGGGGGAACGTGCCAGACGGCGCCCTCGAGATCCAGCTCGCTCCAAGCCATGCTGGCCACGTTTCCACGGCGGGCGCCTGTGAAGAGGCAGATAAGAAAGAAGTGCCGCCAGATTTCATCCTCAGCGGCCAGCGCCATAAAGAAAGCCTTCATCTCGTTTGGATGAAGAAACCGCTCCCGTGATTGCTCGGGGAAGTTCGCCACGGGCTTGCAAGGGTTTGGCCCGGGAAAGCCCATTTCGTGCGCCTTGTTGAAGAGCGTTGCCAGCAGAGCCTTGCAACGGTTTGCCTGAGTGCGGCCGTTCTCCGTGCCGATCCTGGCATGCCAGGCCACAACATCCGCCACGCCGATCGTCGCCAGCCGGCGGCCGTGCCAGTCGGCCAGGTACTTGTTGAACATCCGCTCATCATCCTGCCAGCTACGCTTGCGGGGCTTGCCGTGAATCTCTAGCCAATGGTCGAAAAGCTCCTTGAGCGTGGTTTGCTTTCGGCGCCCTTCTCGCTCTGCCACAAGGTCGTGGCCCGCCGCCCTTTGCCCAATAAGTTCCCTGGCAGCGTTCCTGGCACGCGTGATGGTAATTGCCGGGAACCGGTTGAGGCGGATTCTCACGTGTTGGTTGTTTTGGGAGTAGGAGACATAGAATGTCTTACTGCCAGCGTGGGTAACGACCAGTTCAAGGCCGGGCATTTTTTCATCGTAGTAGTGGCTGCGTCCCTTGTCCGGCGGCGCAATGGCTCGTACCTTGTCATCGTTGAAAGCAAAGCGTTTTTCCTGATTCGGTTCCATGATGGTTCCATGATTGGCCCGCGTTGTGGGGATATCCAAGGACCTACACGGATGCCATTGAACCGGAAAACGCCCGGAAAGTCAACAATCCAGGATTGTCGGGTATATTCCGGTATGGGGGTAACGGGTGAATGGGGTTCAGAAGGTCGCAAGTTCAAATCTTGTCGCCCCGACTACTTAAAGCCTTCCGTAGCAACAAGTTACGGAAGGCTTCTTTTATTGAATTTCTGCAAAGGAGCGATTGCAAAGGATTTTGCGAAGGAGAAGTAATGCGGTCGGTTGCCTTGGCGAGACATCACGGCATTGTTCCGCGCCACTCGAAGAACGAGCCGCATGACCGATTCGTGCCATAGCTTCACCGAGTTTTCTTGATGGCCTCGGATTTTCTACCTTCGTCTGAACTTGGCCCGTCACCGCCCGCCCTGTTTCAATCGTGATCTCGCAATTGTCGGCGGTCCTCTTTGCGCCGCCGCCTGCCTGTCCCATCCTGATTCCGCCCTCTCCTTGGCCCCGCCATCGGCCCCGCCCTGATCGCCGTCCAGCCTGCCCGCCGCGCTCGGCCACGACCGCCCCGCACGCCAGGGCTAGCGCGCACTCTGCGTAATTCTGGCAAAATAGGTAGAGTTGCGCTTT
>CAZTPX010000061.1:0-53798 GCA_964615095.1 uncultured Planctomycetaceae bacterium
GTGGTCAGCGACGAGTTCGATTGGCAGGGCGATCGCCACCTCCGCCGCAACCTGGCCGAGACGATCATCTACGAGACCCACGTCCGCGGTTTCACGCAGTCGCCGTCCAGCAAGGTCGAGTACCCGGGCACCTACAAGGGCATCGTCGAGAAGATCCCCTATTTGAAGTCGTTAGGCATCACGGCGATCGAGCTCATGCCGGTACACGAGTATCCCATGCTCGACTGTTTCGGCAATCGCCCGCCGCGGCCCAATTACTGGGGCTACGACCCGATCTGTTTCTTCGCCCCGCACCGCGGCTATGCTGTGGGCAGCGAGCCGGGCGCCCAGGTCCGCGAGTTCAAGGAACTGGTGCGGGCCTTGCACGCCGCCGACATCGAGGTCATCCTCGACGTGGTCTTCAATCACACCGCCGAAGGCAACGAGCAGGGGCCCACGCTCAGCCTCAAGGGCCTGGAGAACCGCGTCTATTACATGCTCGAAAACGGCGGCCAGCAATACCGCAACTACACCGGCTGCGGCAACACGCTCAACGGCAACCATCCCATCGTCCGCGAGATGATCTTCGATTGCCTGCGGCATTGGGTCCACAATTACCACGTGGACGGTTTCCGTTTCGACCTGGCCTCGATCCTCAGCCGCGACCGGGACGGCAATCTCGTGCCCAATCCGCCCGTGGTGGAAACGATCGGCGAGGACCCGCAACTGGCCGACACGAAGATCATCGCCGAGGCCTGGGACGCGGCGGGGGCATACCAGGTGGGCACGTTCGGCGCGCTCCGCTGGGCGGAATGGAACGGCCGCTACCGCGACGACATGCGCCGCTTCTGGCGGGGCGACCCGCAAATGATTGGGCCGTTGGCCACGCGGCTGGCCGGATCGAGCGACCTTTACCAGGCCAGCGGCCGGCGGCCCTACCACAGCATCAACTTCATCACCTCGCACGACGGCTTCACGCTCAACGACCTGGTGAGCTACAACTGGAAGCACAACGAGGCCAACGGCGAGGGCAACCGCGACGGCGACAACAACAACTACAGTTGCAACTACGGGCACGAGGGGCCCACTACGCGGCGCTCCATCGATACCCTGCGGCTCCGGCAGATCAAGAACTTGATGGCCACGAACCTGCTCAGCCAGGGCGTGCCCATGCTCGTCTTCGGCGACGAGTGCCGCCGCACGCAGCAGGGCAACAACAACGCCTACTGCCAGGACAACGCCATCTCCTGGTTCGACTGGAAGCTGGTGCAGCGGAACGACGCGCTCATTCGTTTCGTCAGCGCCTTGATCGCCTTCCGCCGGGCCGAGCCGACCACGCGGCGGACCAACTTCCTCACCGGCCAGCCGGCGCGGCCGGGCGGCGTGCCCGACGTGTGCTGGTTCAATCCCTGGGGCGGCGAGGTCGACTGGTCGCACGGCGGCAACAGCCTGATGTGCCTCTTGGGAGCCGTGCCGCGGACCGACTTGACGGAACTGCCCAATCACCATTTGTTGCTCATGCTGCATGCCGGTGGATCGCCCCAGAAGTTTGTCTTCCCCAAGGTCGTGCGGTCGTACAGTTGGTGGCAGTTCGTCAACACCGGTATTGCCGCGCCCAAGGACATCTATCCGGACCTGGACGGGCCCGCCCCGCCGCCCGACTGGACGGTGGAGCTTGAGAGCCGCTCGCTGGCCTGTTATATCGCCCGCGACGAGCAATGAGCAAGGCCAAGTCGCCTCGGTTGCGGCAGGTGATTGAGACCTCGTTACGCGGCAGCGTAGTTCAAATGTACTCCAGATGGTTCCAATTGGCATCCCGGTCGAGAACCCCATGCACGAGCAGCAGCGCCTGGATGAGTTCGCCAATCGTATACTTTCGTTCTTCGCACCAAGCGATTCCGGCGTGCTCTTTCACCGACTGATGCAAGGCGACGAAATCGGGGTCGAAAGTGACTACGACCCGCGCATTCCGTGTGGCGAAGTCCAGTTGATCTGAATCTGGCAGTCCGCAGCGATCGGCATCCTGAGCAGTCAGTACATCGACCCCGCGACGTGCCAGCGCCCGGCTCACAGGACCGGGAAAATTCTGGTCCATGTAGAACCGGATTGGTTCAGCCACCGATATTCTCTCTCAGTTTCGCCGGAATCTTGGAAGGGATACTGGCTTTCACCCAATCGGACAATTCGTCTTCTTTGCGGAATTCTTCTTCGATTTCCTGGCGGAAATCAAAGTAGTATGTCAGTGCTGCGTGAACGTCGGCCAATGTGATGCCGGGAAATAAGTCCACAATCTGGTCGGGGCTCATGCCGCGCGTCTCGTGCCAGGCGACGATGTCCATTACGCGAATGCGGTGTCCGGCGATACAAGCCCGGCCCCCACACACGCCAGGGGTCTTGGTAATATGATGCGTTAGGACGTTATCCATGGCGACCTCTGTCGATCGGGAAAGAAGTTGTTCATTGGTCTCTCCTATTATACACCAAGTTCTTCGCCCCAACCGGCCAAGAGTTTTCCGAAGAGAAACAGTTTGGGCCGCAGCTTTACGCGCTTCGCTCCAACACCGTGCGCCAACGGCGCGGCAGGGCGGCAAAGGCGTCGCTATAGGTGCGTTCCAGGGGCACCAGCACATAACCGCCCGGTTCCAGGTAAAGCGGCATGGAGCGCAACTCGCTGCCGACCCGCAGGGGCTCGACATAAGCTCTGACGTTCGCGGCCGATTCATAGGCGGCCAAGGTCAACGGTTCGCCTGCCGGCGCCTCATAATTCTCTCCGGTGATTTCCTCAATCCAGCCATGGTGGAACGCATGAAAAATGCCGGCTTCGACACGGGGCCAATCGTGAACGGGCATGTTTCTCTTATCCTTGTTTAGGGCCGTTTGCAGCGACGCGCCGAATATATTATAGCGTACTTGTCACCGTGCCACGATCCGCAGCTCCTGTGTAACCGGCTTGCCGTCGGCGCCCTTGCGGCGGATCTCGATACGGGCAATGTCGCCCGCATTCACGCCTTGCTTGAGCCAAATCGTGAGCAGCCGGAACTGAACCTGCACCGTCATCTTCAGCTCGATCCGATCGATCTTGACGATCTCATCCCCCTGCTTCAACCCGGCCTGCTGCGCGGGCGAGTCCTTGGCCAGTTCGCCGATATGCACGTACTCGTCTCCCTTGCCGGGCGGCGACAACTTGATCCCCAGGTCGCCGGGCTTCAGCGCCAGCAGTTTCAGTTTCAATTCTACTTCCTTGCCGTCGCGCTCGACGCGCACGCCCACCTCCTGGTTCTGGGGATAGATATGGATGGCCTGGGCGAGTTGGGCCGCGCTAGTGATCGGGCGGCCATCGAACCGGTCGAAGCGGTCGCCGATTTTCAGGCCGGCCTTCTCGGCGGGCGAATCGTGGACAATGTCCATAATCTTGGGAACTTTCCCGTCCGCCGCTTCGCTGCTTTCGAACTCCACGCCCGAGAGACGACCGTGCAGCACTTCGTTGCCGTTGGCCTTGACCAGGTGCGGCAGCCAGAGCCGCACCTGCCGGGCACTGATGGCATAGCCCAGACCGGTGTTGGAGCGCAGGCCCCAGCGGGTGGCAATCTGACCGTTGATGCCGATAAGCCGGCCGGTCATGTCGATCAGCGGGCCGCCGGAATTGCCCGGGTTCACCGCGGCGTCAGTGGCGATAGCGTCGGCATCGTTGTCCAACGTCTGGTTGAGGGCCGAAATCACGCCCAGCGTGAAGGTCGGGTTCTGGTCGAAGAGTCCCTCGGCGAAGGGATTGCCCACGGCCAAGGCGAAGTCGCCCACGTGCAGGGCCTCGGAATCGCCGATCTCCAGGCAGGGCACCGTTTCCTTGGGCTTGAGATCCAGTTGCAAGACGGCCAGGTCGCCGCCCACGTCGCGGCCCAGCAACTTCGCGTGATAGTGCCGGCCATCGCCCGTGCGGACATCGAATTGCCTGCGCGGGCCGACCACATGGGCGTTGGTGAGCATCCAGCCGTCGGGCGAGACGACCGCACCGCTGCCGCCGTCGATGAAGACGTAGGCCGGCTTGACCTGTTTGCAGAGGGCCGGAATATCGGGCCGCGGCGGGGCGGCTTGTTCGGCCACCGCCGGCACGGCACACAGGCAGAGCACCGAGCAAATCCATAGCATAGGTTTCAAACGTCTCATCGCAGTTCCCCCAGAGTCACGGTGACCAGCTTGGTATCCGATTGTACGAGCGTGCCGCGGAACTCCTCGCCGGGCTTGAGCTTTTGCGCGAGCGCCCGCAAATCTGCTTCGCTCTCGACGTTCTGGCCCTTGATGACCAGGTAGCGTTGGATGTCCTTGCGGTAGACTTCCAGCTTGATCTTGTCGCCCGGTTGGTGCTGGCCGACACGGTCCGTCAGGTCTTTCCAATCGCCCAACGGCGCACCGTCGAGCGTGACGATGCGGTCGCCCGCCTTCAGACCCGCCTTCTGCGCGGGCGAATCGGGCAACACCTCACCGATCACCACCTGGTCGCTCAGCGCGCGGCGGGGATCGAGCATGACACCCAGCATGGCCCCGCGCATGCGCGTCGTGCTCTTGCCGGCCTTCAAGTCGCCCAGCACCGGCAGCAGGCGGTCGATGCGGCCGATCATGCTCACGCCCGAATTCGGCGCCGTGACCCACTGCTGCAACTCCTTGGCGTCGAGCACGCGGCCGATGATCGTGTGCGGCACGATCGGCGCTAGGCCGATGCCCAGCAAGCGGCCCTGCGCCGAGATCACCGGACCGCCGGAATTGCCGTAATTCAGTAGCGCGTCGACTTGGAACCGCAGGCCCCGATCGCGGCTGGGCGAGCTGACGATCCCCAGGTCGAGCGTGTGGCGGGCGAGCTTTCCACCCGTGTAGCCCACCAGCCCCACACGTGTACCCAGTTCCGGCTGCGCCGCCGACTTTGTCAGGTCGCAGCACTTCAGCCCCTTGGCGTCGATTTTCAGCAGCACCACGCCCAGCGGCTCGTGCCGCGCCAGCAGCTTCGCCTCCCGTTGGCTGCCGTCCGGCAGCGTGACGAGGATCTTCTCGATCGGATTCTTGTCCATCGCCAGGCGATTGGCGGCATCCTTGGCCAGACCGGCCTCGATGCCGCGGAAATCGAGTACCGGCGGCTTGCCGCTGGTCTTGTCCTTGAAGACCAGGTCGTCGCCCAGGTTGAAGGCGCTGGTAAGGATGTGGCCGTCGGAAGAGACGAGCAGGCCGGTCAGTGCCGCCGACGGCCGCCGCAGGATCTGGTTCGCCTCGAGCAGCCGTTCCACCTCCGTATACGTGTCTTCGCGTTGCAGTTTTTCCGCGGCGCTGAGTTTGTCCCAGTCCTTGATCTGCTGCCGATAGTTGTCCCACGACATCCGCGGCAGAACTTCGACGGGGAACTTCCGCTGCACGGTGATGCCCACCAGGCAGTCGCTCACCTCGCGGGCAGTGGCAGCCAGCGACTCGATGTCATCGCTGACCGGCGTGGCTACCAGCGGATCGAAACTCAACTTCAGCTTGCCGGCCTTCATCACCTGGAATTGCTCCAGGACGTGCATGATCGGCACGCCGGTCCCCTGCCAGCGGAGCGGCGAGGAGTTCAAGCTGAGGATGCCGCAAAGCTGGCCGAACTGGTTGACGATCGGCCCGCCATCGGAGCCCGGATTGACGGCGGCCGAGGTTTCGATGGCCGGGCCATGGTAGCCGCTCTCGCCGCCCAGGTCCTGCAACTCATAGACGCCGCTGATAACTCCCATGCTGAACGAAACCCGGCTGCCCGACTGCACCATGTCGTTGGCGTTGCTGAAGGTGAAAGCCCGTTGCCCCACGGCGGGCATGTCCCGCGCCACAGGAAAGGAAGGCAGATCCTTGGCATCGACCTTCAGCAATGTGGCCTCGAGTTGCTTGTTGCTCTCGACGATTTTCGCCTTGAGGACCTTGGGTCCGTCGAAGAAGATCTTGATGTTATCGGCCCCGGCGGGCACGACAGTCGTGGAGGTGATGACGTAGCCGTCGGGTGTGATGACCGCGCCGGTGCCGTAGAAGTCCTGCTGTTTTTCCACGGTGCAGGCGATACCCACAGTGCGGGGAATGCCGGCGTCAGCTACAAGCCGGCTAAGGGCGGGGGGATCCGCCGGCCGCACGAGCGGCGGTCCGGCCGCGGCAAGGGCCGTGGCCAGGCCGAAGATGATTGCGGAAAAGACGAAATTGCGGAAATTCCCCATGCGCGGCATCGCTGGCGGGCTCCTGGTTGGGTTATGTGGGTCTAATATGATTGTGATTCGGCAGCGCGGGAAAGGCAAGACCCCAATTTCAGGTTCACCTCTGTCCCATCACAAACCTGCGCCACTGCTGACTGAGTTGCTGCTCGTCCCAGCCGTAGACCTTCTCGATGGCCTCCAATTCGGAGCTGCCCTTCCGCATCGCCAACAACAGTTTTCCAAACTTGACAGGCTGCCTGGACAGAAGCCCCACAAGCGTCCATCCCTCGGCGAATTGCGGCAGCGACATGGTGTTGGTATCCATCTGCAACAACTTGCCCAGAGGCGTCTCCTGGTTGGTCGCCATCCGCTGTTGGACCAGGATGCTCCAGGCGCGGCGGTCCGAGCCTAGATTCCGGGCCGCTTCGCGGTAGTTGATCTCCGAGAACATGACGCTGGGACAGCCGGCCACGATGGCCTCCGCCCCGTTGGCGAATCCCGTTTCCATCGGGCCGCACCGCGACGGGTTCGCCAGTTGCGAAAAGTACATCCGCCCCACGTTGGCCGCCAGGTCGCGGTGCGCCCAATCAAGTGGTTGTTCGCCCACGGAAATCGCGGAGAAATGCCACCAGTTGAACACCGACCCCTGGGGGATCCGCCGGCGGAAGTTCGCGTTGGCGCCGGGATCGTCTTTCTTGTCGAATTGTTCTCCGTAAAGATCGAACATGGCCTGGCACCAGGCGGCGAACTCGGCGTGCGTCCTCAGGAGGATGACGTGGGCAGTCCGCTTGTCCAGGCCCGAGCGGATCGGCTCCGCGCACCTGGTATGGAAGAACTTCTCCAGCTTCTGCACGTCTGGCAGGTACACGCGCTGCAGATCGCTGGCCGCCCAGAGCGTCACGTGTTGCGATGCGACGGGCCGCACGTCCACGCCGCTCTTGGCCGTGACCTGCTTGATCTCCTGAATCGTCTTGTTTCGTTCTTCATCATCGGTGTTCGCCCATTTTCCCGGCGACAGCGGCTGAGTAGCGGCCTCCTTGACGGCATCGATCTGCGCGGGACGGAATCCCAGGCGGCGGAGTTGCACGATGTTCTCCGGCGTGAGTTCGAAGGCACGTCCCTGCTCGGCAATGTTGTCGACGACTTGTTCGGGCGAGAGACGCTGACGGCGCATGTGTTGGATGTCCGTCATGGTCAGCCGCGTGTCTTTCTCGCCGGCATTTGCCCCGCCCCCTGCCGGTGTGTCGTCCTCGGCCGCTTGCTCGTCAGCCTCCGCCGGCTGCTCGCCGGTCTTGGCGGGAGTGGCGTTGGGTCTTGCGCGAGCCGGGTCCTTTTGCTGCCCGTGGGCGGGCGATGCCAGCCACGCCGCCAGCAGCGCGATGCAGGCAGTCCAGATCGCGCAGTGACGCATTCGCATGATCGGTCTCGTTGCTTGAAGACGACGGATTGAGATGGTTGGCTTTCCTTGTGCCCCCAATATGGTGTCCCGCAGCGAGATTGTCAATGCCTGCAACAATGGGACATTCCCCACTATTATTCTTGCAGTGGCTTCATTCCGGTGGTAAAATGCCGCTCAGTGGCGATAAAGTAAGAACATGCGATTAACGCGTACATTCCTGGCGCTGCTCGTGTTCGGCATCGGCTTCGGCTACGTCGAGGCCGCAGTCGTGGTCTACTTGCGGGCGATCTTTGCGCCGATCCGCCACGAGACTTTCCGCGCCGTGCCCCACAACGACCTCTTCCCCTTGCTGTCTGTGGACGATCTGCGGGCGGCGGGGCCGGAAAACGCCGGGCTGCTGGGCACCGAGATGGGCCGAGAGCTGGCTACAATCGTGATGTTGGCGGCCGCCGGGCTGGCCATCGCCGCCAATTTCCGCCAGTGGCTGGCCGGTTTCATGATCGCCTTCGGCGTCTGGGACATTTTCTATTACGTCTTCCTGCGGCTGTTGATCGATTGGCCCGCGTCGCTCTTGACCTGGGACATTCTCTTCCTGCTGCCGGTCCCCTGGGTCGGGCCGGTCATCGCGCCGGCGCTGGTCTCCGTATCGATGATCCTAGCCGGAGTGCTGATCCTGTGGCGCGAGGCGGCCAGCCGGCCGATCCAACCGCATTGGATCGATTGGATGGCGATCTTCCTCGGCGGCCTGGTGGTGATCGTCGCCTTCTGCTGGGACTTCCGCCACACGGCCGCGGGCGGCTGGCCGCACGCCTTCAACTGGCCGCTGTTTGCCGTGGGCGAGGCGCTGGGAGCGGTGGGGTTTCTTCATGCGGTGTGGAAACGTGTGACAAAAAAGGAGAGCGCGACTTGAGCTCTGAAGTGCTTCCTTTTGGTTTATGTTTCGCGTCTAATTCACTTGAGAGTCAAAATCGGTATGGCGGTCGCGTACAGTGGCGAGCGATTACCGATTCTGATCGCTAGAACCTATACGGCGAGCGGGCAGAAATGAGCCGTTGGAGTTCCGGCTTTAGCCGGCTTTTTGCCGGGGTCGCCGCCTAAAGGCGGAACTCCAACGGCTCATTTCCACCCGCGCACACTATAAACGATACGCACGAAAAGCAACCATGAACCCTGCCGAGAGACTGCGTGACCGGGCGGCGGGAAAGCTCAATGTGATTCTGCGGGCGCTCGGAATCCGCATATTGTTCTATGGTGCCATCGCCCTGCTGGCATGCTATCTCGCCGGATTCACCTTGCCACGATGGCGCGAAGCGGGAATCCAGCCACAGCCGGAAGACACAGCGCCCGCTGATCCGGGCTGGCCGCAGCTTCGCGGACCGTATTATACTGCCGAGTCGGCCAAGACGACGCTTGCCGACGTCTGGCCGGCGGATGGACCGTCCGTGCTTTGGACCCGCGGGGTCGGCCACGGCTATTCGGGCGTGATTGCCGTAGGCAACTGCGTGTACACCCAGGTTCAAACGCTCACCCAACAAAGCGTCCTGGCCCTGGATGCCGACACCGGCCGCACCATCTGGGAGCACCGCTATGGCTGGCCGTATGAGGCCGCGGGGATGTATCCCGGTCCACGTTCCACGCCCACCTGGTCGAACGGCCGGGTCTACTTTGCCGCGCCGGACGGCCTGGTGGGATGCCTCCGCGCCGCCGATGGTCACGAGCTTTGGTCACTGAATATCATCCGCCAGTTCGGCGGACGCGGCGCCGATTTCGGCTATGCCTGCTCGCCCTTGCTGGAAGACGGCAAGCTGATCCTGCCGGTGGGCGGTCGTGCCGCGGCGGTCGTCGCCCTCGACGCGGACAACGGCGAAACTGTGTGGGCGTCGGGCAGCGCGCCGGCCTCCTACTGTTCGGTCATTCCCATCACCTTTCGCGGTACGCGCCAGGTTGTCGCCTTCCTGCGCAACGAACTGGCCGGTTTCGATTTGATGACGGGTGAGTTGCTCTGGGAGCAGTCGTACTCCAGCGGCTACGACGAGCACGCCGCCTTCCCCTTGTACGACGAACCGTACCTGCGGACCATGCAGCCCTTCCGCGCCGGCTCCGACCTCTACATGCTCGAGGCCGCCCCGCGGAAAAACGGCACGCCCGACAAGTCGCAGTACCGCCTCAAGCCGCTGCGCCACGATTCGCAGATGTCCAACGACGTCGCCTCCAGCGTCCTAGTGAACGGCTGTGTCTACGGTTTCGACGTCCAGGGCGCCCAGACCAGCCCGCATCGGCCCACGCGGGGCATGTTCCGCTGCATGGATTTCACGACGGGCAAGATCCTTTGGTCGAGCGATCGCCCCGGCCAGGCCTCGATCGCCGTGGCCGACGGAAAGCTCCTGCTTTTCAACGATCGGGGCGAGGTGCTCCTGGTCCGGGCCAATCCGCAATGCTATGAAGAACTTGCCCGCACCGAAGTCTTCCGAGGCGAAATCTGCTGGACGGCGCCGTCCCTGCACCGCGGCCGCCTGTTCGTTCGCAGTCCCACGCGCGTGGCGTGCCTGTACGTGGGGACGCCGGGCGGTTTGGACAGTCGCCAGCAGGCGGCGGCGATCCCGGCCTCGGCGATCCCCAAGGGCCGCTGGCTGGATTTGAGCTGGCTCGTGGGAGCGGAGCGCGAGCATCCCCTTGAGCTGCCCGATTGGCGGGAGCTTAGGGGCTGGTTTGCGCTCTCCTTGGGCGCTATCGCGGCCGCCGGCGGACTGGCCGCCGGGGTCTACAGCATGCTCTGGTTGCTGCGCTGCCGCCAGTCCGCCCGCCCCGCGGCCAGAACCGCGCTGTGGCTCGGATTTCTGGTCTTTGGCGTTGTGGCCACACCGCTGGGGAATCGCTTTTCCAGCCAGTTCGTGTTCACCTGGCCGCTCTCCCTGCTGGCAGCTCACCAGATCGCGCTAGCGGCTACATTCCGTGCGAAACAATTGCAGGGCAGGGCAGCCGCATGGCTTGGCGCGGCGGGCGGCGGTCTTCTAATCGTGGTTTGCCTGGTCTATTACGCCTTGACTCGGCGGCTCGGTTTGGCTCCCGCCTGGTATTTCTTGGCGGCGTTTCTTGCCGCCTGGCCGTTGGCCATCCCCGCGGCACGGCGGCTTGCCAGTCCGCACGGGATCTTCGGCGACCTTGTCTGGATGCTCTTTACCTTCTCACTTTACTTCTGGGCATCCGGGGGCCTGATGCTATGGCGAACGGCCGCCACTCGGTAGACTCATATCTACTTCTTTTCCGCCGCCGGTGCGTCTTTCTTCAACTGCTCCAGCGTGCTCGCCGGACTGGCGGGCAGAGAATCGTGGTCATGCTCGTGCTCATGATCGTGGCCGTCGGCGTCCTTGGCCTTGTCCTTGGCCTCTTTCTTCTTGATGAGGTCCGTACGCGTGAGATGGATCTTGCGGTAGACGTCGTCGGAAATCACGTAATACCAGTCGGCAAAACGGTTGTTGAGCTCGTCCTTGTGCTTCTTGCCGGCCGCAACCTTGTCGTTGTACTCGTCCAGCTTCCGCTTGTTCTCCTTCTCGATCCGCTCCCGCTCGGCCTTCAAGTCGACCTTCTTCTCCTCCTTCTTGGGCTCCTCCGTCTTGCCCGCGTCTTTCTTCTCGGCGTCAACCGCCGGCTTGGCATCCTTGACATCCGCCGGCTTGGCGTCGGCCTTCACGTCGACCTTCTTCTCCTCCTTCTTAGGCTCTTCCTTCCGCGTCGCGTCCTTCTTCTCGGCGGCGACCGCCGGCTTGGCATCCTTGTCGTCCTTGGCATCCGCCGGCTTGTCGTCGGCCATCAATGCGTCCGGCTTCTTTTTCGCGTCGGTCTTCTTTTCCTCGGGCTGCTTGGCGTCCGGCTTCTTTTCTTCGGTCTTCGGCGCGTCCGGGGTCTTTACATCCGCCTTCTTCGCATCCGCCTTCTTCTCGTCTGCTTTCTTGTCGCCCGGCTTCTTCGCATCGGCCTTTTTGTCGTCGGCCTTCTTGTCGGCTGGCTTCTGCTCCTTGGGAAGCTCTTCGTAGACGGGCTTGGCAATGGCGTCCTGGTTGAACTCGGCCATCACGAAGAGGTAGCGGTTGGAACCAGCGACAGGTTCGTCCTTCTTGTCCGTCTTGAGATTTTTCTTGTCCTTGGCCTTGTCGGCCGCGGACGACTCGCCCGTGCTCTCACCGAAGCGCAGGACATAGCGAACGCCATCGCTGAGCTGGAAAGCCACGTCGCCCTTGGTGGACATGATGGAGAAATGCCCCTCGACCCCATCCGGGTCCTGCACGGGGAAGAACCCGCGTTCTTTCAGGGATTCGACACCCACCAAGTCGGCTTCCTTGCGTAGATGAAGGTCTGGAGGGATGGCGCCGGGCTTGCGCTCGACATCGACAATCTTCAGGTCGTCGATCGCCGTCTTCAACTCGTCGAGCTTCTTGGTGTCGAGTTCCTCGTCCGCGGCAAGTTTTTGCGGGACCAGGGCCTTCTTGGCCGCATCGAAACGCAGATCCTTGCTGAGCTTCCAGGCCGGCGTCGCATTGAAATCGTAGTCCAAGAGGTACTCGCCGTCGTGCTTGGGGTAGCCGTGGATCCCGTCGGAGGCCATGACGATGGCATAGTCCTGGATATCGACCTGCTTGAGGTCCATGGTGTTCATGCCCAGCAGGTTGCGTTCGATCCAGTCCTCGAATTTCGTGGAGACCTTGCCGGTATCGATGTTGACGATGTAGACGGGATCCTGGCCGGGTTTGCGCACGTAGTGCTGACTGGCCTGGTCGCCGACTTGCTTGCCGACAATCAAGGAGGCCAGGACCTTGTCTTCCTTGTCCTTCAAGGTGATCCGCGTGCCCACGCCGCTGTCGCTCGCCTTGACCGTTTCCGGGTTGGGGTCGACGACGCCGAACTCGTTGTGGAGGCGGCGAATATTCTCTTGCGTGAGGTTGCCGTGCTCGGGATCGAGCCCTGGGGCGGTGTTGATGGTCTTGAGGTGCATCAACAGGCTGGCCGCTTCGCCCAAGTGCTCCTTGGCGTCGGCGGGGTAGTTGGAGTGTGAGGGGATCTTCCAGCCACTCTTGCCGCCGTGCCCCGCGACCTGCGCCACCACGAAGGGATCTTTGCACATATGCTTGGCGTCGTCGAACTGCACGACTTCCAGTCGCGTCACGTCCGACGCTTTGGCAAGCTCGGGGAATATATCCTCAAGCTTGTAATCCTCGTCGGAATTCTTGTGGGAAACGGGGCGGCTGAGGAAGGCCACCAGGCCCACCACGCATGCCAGGCCAACGAATACGGCGGTCTTAACGCATTCTCTCATTTATGTCTCTCCAAAACCTTATGTCTCAAACTGAAAATACCCTAACTGGCCGGGCGATAAAATTGGCTCCCGCCGCCGCTGGGCTTGCCCCAGCGGAGCGAGGGATTTGCCACTAGGTCGCCGCCTCAAAACCTCCCCGTGTTTTCCGCTGCCGCCGCCCGGCCCGTAGGGCCGGGCGGCGGCAGCGGAAAACACGGATTATGCGAGAGGATGCTGGTGCTAGTGGTCAATCCTTCGCTCCGCTGGGGCAAGCCCAGCGGGGGCGATTGCAGCTTGACGTTTGATTGTAATTCACCGCAGACGCGACTTGCTCACGCCTTCGCGCTCGCGAACACGGCGGGCGACAAAGACAAAACCGGCCAGCGCCAGCGGTGCGATGGGCGGGATGACCACGGCCCAGAACATGTACCAGGCCTGCAGTTTTTGGATCTTGGCGTCTAGCTCGTTGTTGATGTTGTCGATCTTCTCGCTGTACTTCTCTTCAGCCTCTTTGGTATAGTCGTCGACCCGCTTCTTCCGCTCGCCGGCGAACGTGTTCACGCGGTTGAGAATGTCGGCGGCCTCGACGTTCGGGTCCTTCTTGAGTTGCTCCTCGAGGTCCTTGACTTCCTTGCTGAGTTTCTCGTTTTCTTTCTTGATATTGTCGTCGGTCTCCTTGCGGATGCTCTCGGTGGCTTCAGCTTCTTTCTTGCGGGCCTCCTCGAGGCGCTCTTCGACCTTCGTCAAGGTGCGGTGCTTGGGACGCCGCTTGCGGAGTTCGAGGAAGCGAGGCTCGCCGGCCAGCGAGTCGATGGCGTTGAGGACGAAGGCCACGTTGTCGAAGTCCAAATTCATGCCGGGCACCTCACCTTGCTCGCGGATATGGAAGAACTCGTCGGTGATCATATCCAGATCGGCCACAAGGACCACGTTCACGTGCGTGTCGGGCGTCTTTTCGGGCTTGGCCTTGGGGTCCTTGCCGGCATCGGCCGCCGGCGCGCCGCGGAGGATCCCCGTGATGTGCGCCGCCAAAGTGTACTCTGTGGAGGTGACCTTATGGGGCCGCTTGGGATTAAAGGCCGGCCTGCCGAACATGTCGTGGGAGAATATCTGCGATGCGCTGAGGGTTCCGCTGTTTTTGCCCGTAATCACGAGCGGCACGAACTCGCAATCCGCCAATTCGTTCGTTTTCCGTTTTTCGATATAGCCCGGCCCGAGGAACACGAGATGCTGGAACCCGGCACTGATGGGGTCCTTGCCGAAGGGGTCGAAGTCCTTGTCCTTGCCGCCGCAGGCATTGTCGACGAAGACGAACTCAGGCTGGAAGGGGACCTTGGGAAACGGATTGTAGTTCTGGAACACGACCTGGTCGGCGCCGCCGGGGCTTTCCTCGTCGCCGGGGAAGGGTTGGTACTCGTCGCTGCTGCCGCTAAAGGCCACGCCGAGCAATTTCCAGAGCGGGGCGAGACTGCCCTTCTGCAGGTTCTGCCGCGGCTGGAACATGGCCATCTGCGGGTCCGGCGGGCGGCGCGGCTGGGAGGTACCCGGTACCGGGGAAGCAAACGGGAAGGGGTCCTCGAAGATCACCGTGGGCTGGCCGGCGCGGATGGCCGCGAGTAGGTTCTTGGATTCCTCCGGCCCCATGGCCGAGGGCTGGACAGCCACCAGCACGTCAAAGCCTTCCTCCTTATCGCCCGGCTTGACGGCCGGCTTGCGGAGCGGGATGGGCTGCGTGGGGCTGACGGGGATGACTTCGTATTGCTTCTTCAGGTCGTCGACGATCTGCCAGGCCGGCGACTGACCCTGCATGCTGAGGCGGCCGAAAACCGGGGCGTCGGTCTCGACGATCCCCACGCGCTTGCGCTTCTGCTTCTCGACGGTGCAGATCGCACGGACCAATTCGTATTCGATGGGCGTGCCGCGGTCGATGAACGGCAAGGTCACCTTTTCCAGGCCGCAGGTCACGGCCACGGCCAGGAATATCTGGTCGTCGGGCTGCTCGGCCCCGTGGACGATGTTATGTACGTGCTTAGGCTCGATGCCGTAGCGCTGGCGGGCAAGGTCGGCGGCCGTGCTGGCGCGCTCCACCGGGTTGATCTGCACTTCCATCATGTCGCCGCCGCGGGCCTTGAACTGATCGAGCGTGTTGAGCAGGTTCAAGCGGGTCTGCAAGTAGGCCTCGGGCACCTTGGTGCTGACGAAGGCCTCAATACGGACCGGCCGCTTGGCGTCGGCCGCCTGGTAGGCGTCGTGCAACTCGTTCAGAATGTCGATCGTGTGCGTGGAAAGCGTGCTGAGGCGTTCGCTCGTGGCGTCCAGCCGGATAGGACGGCGGAAAACCGTGGGGTGCGAGTAGAGACAGTAGACCAGCGCGACCGCCATCGCCCCCATCGCCGCGGCGCGGACAATGAAATGCGATCCCATGATGAACCACGAGCCACTGCGGTTCCAGTGGCGGCGGCCGATCAGCACCATGCACAAGTACAGCATCACGGCGGCGATCATCAGGTAGAAGAGCACGCCGGCGGGACCGATGATCCCGCGTCCGAACTCCTGGAACTGGCCGCCCAGGCTCCATTGCTTCACGGCCATCGCCCAGGAATAGGGGAGCATGGGGAGCGTGTCGGCGTACCAGGTCAGGACCATCAGGGCGTTCAGGGCCGCGCCCAGAATATAAGCCACGGTGATGTTCCGCGTGAGGAACGAGGCCACCATGCCGATGGCCAACATCGCCAGCCCCAGGAACCAGTAGCCCAGGTAGTTGGAAAAGAACAGGCCCGGATCTGGCTCGCCAAGCTGGCGGAGGATGATGAAATTGGAAACAGCCGAGACCGCGAGCGACACGCTATAAATGGCCACGGAGGCCAAGTACTTTCCCAGCACAATCTCCAGGTCGCCGGCGGGGATCGTCAAGAGCAATTCGTCGGTGCCCTGGCGGCTTTCGTCGGCCCACACGCCCATCGTGATGGCGGGCACGAAGAACAGCAGGATCAGGGTGATTGCGCTGTTCAGGGCGTCGAGGTTGGCCAGGTTGGCGACGAAGAATTCGCTGGGCCGGAAGGCGGCGCAGGAACTCAGCAGCAGGAAGACGCAAATGAAGACATAGCCCGTCGGATTGGCGAAATAGTTGACGAAGTTCCGCTTGAATACGGCACAGAGGACGTTGCTATTCATGGTTTATCGCGAACTAGGGAATATGAAGTGAAGGAAGTTGTCAAGGGTTTTGCGCGGATGCGCCGCGCGGTCGGGCAATGCCGCCGCGCGTCAGGTCTGCGAACACAGTTGGCGGAAATGGACGTCCAAGGGCTTGCCGTCCTTGATCAGGTTGGCGATCGTGCCATCGTACTTCAGGCGGCCTTCGTCGATGAACAGCACGCGGCTGGCCATGGCCTCGACCTCCTGCAGGATGTGCGTGGAAAGCAGGATCGTTTTGCTCTTGCCGAGCTTGCGGATGGTTTCCCGCACCTCGTGGATCTGGTTGGGATCCAGGCCGGCGGTAGGTTCGTCCATGATCAACACGTCCGGCTCGTGCAGGAGCACGTGGGCCATGCCCACGCGCTGGCGGTAACCGCGGGAGAGCTTGCCGATGGGCTTGCCGATCACGGCGTGCAGGGCGCACAGGTCGACGACGGCGTCGATCCGATCGCGCTTCTGCTTGCCGCTCAGGCCGCGGGCCTCGGCGAAGAAGTTCAATAACGCGCGGGGCGACATGTCGAGGTACAGCGGGCCGTTCTCCGGCAGGTAGCCCAGGCGGCCCGAGCCGGCCAGGCGATCGGTGGCCATGTCGTGGCCGGCGACGAAGGCCCGTCCGGCGGAAGGGGCCAGGTAGCCGGTCAGCAGCTTCATCGTCGTGCTCTTGCCGGCGCCATTGGGGCCTAAAAATGCAACCACTTCGCCCTGGTGAACTTGGAAACTGACGTCTTGGATGGCCGCAAAACTGCCGTAGTACTTCGACAGCTTCTGGGCCTCGATCATGGCAGGAGCCGAATCTTTGGTCATAGGGAACACTCCGTGAACAACCCGCCCGTGGGGGCGAGTGCTGCAAGGTGGTTTCGATGCAAAAAGGAAGGATTTTCCAGGGGCGAGAGGCCGGAAGATCCGGTCTCGGCGTGAGGTTAAACTACCAGTATACCATCGCCTGAAGCAAGAGCCAATGGGCAAGGCAAGATTGTGCGGGAAATGATCCGGGATTGCCGGGGCCGGCCGGTAGGTCGAAAAGCGGTTAACGACCGGCGGTCTGGGGAATTTTTGAACTCACCCGTTTGGCGACATCTAGCAGGTGCAACACTTTGTTGCAAAAAATGCATACGGTCTCGACGCGCCCGTGAGGGGATCCGCGCCCCGATTCGTAAAAATCCCCACACTAGAGCACTCAAAAATTCGGGCGTGCGGCGGCGGTTGTTGCAAATACGGTGCCGGCAAGAGCGGAAGTTCGTCATCCAACGTGACGCAAAGTTCGGCGGGCTGACGAGGGCCGCGCTGGGTTTATAGAAAATTTCGGTCGGACCATATTTTTCAAAATTGCCCACTACCGCCTACGAGGGCAGATCTTCCCTCTGAAAACACGTGTGCCGGTTCCAGTGGGCGTCGTCCAGTACCGGATAGTCGGTGCGGACATGGGCGCCGCGGCTTTCCGTTCGTTCCAGGGCGGCCTCGATCATCAAACGAGCCAGACAGATCATGTTCTGCAACTCCCAGCCGCTGGGGTCGTTGAACTGCCGCGCCAGGACATAACGGCACCAGTGTTGCACCGTATGCTGGGCCTCGGCCAGTCCCTCGCCGTCGCGGCGGACGCCCACATTGCGCCAAAGCAGGCTCTTCAGCGCGGCACGAATGTCGTCCAGATTGAGCGGCTCGCCCACGGAATCGATCCGCGGGTTCTCGATGGGCAGGGCGAAGAAGTCGTCTCGCTGCGACAGGGCCGCGCGGGTCGCCTCTTCACCCGCATGCGCCCCGTAGACTAGGGCCTCCAGGAGACTGTTCGAGGCCAGACGGTTGGCCCCGTGCAGGCCGGTGGAGCTGACTTCGCCGGCCGCCCATAGGCCGGGTAGCGTCGTGCGACCGTCGCAATCGACCGTCACCCCGCCCATCATGTAATGCGCACCCGGCCGCACCGGGATGCGGTCGCGGGTGATGTCCAGATCGAACTCCGCACAGATCGCCGCAATGCCCGGGAACCGCGACAAGACCCGCTGCCGATCGAGATGCGTCATATCGAGATAGACGTTCGGATGCCGCGTCTTCTCCATCTGGCTGACAATGGAAAGACTGACGACGTCGCGGGGGGCCAGCTCGGCGCGGGGATCGTAATCGGGCATGAAGCGATGGCCGTGGCGATCGACCAAATGCGCGCCCTCGCCGCGGGTGGCCTCGCTGATCAGGCTGCGGCTGCCGCCGGCAATGTACAGGACCGTAGGGTGGAACTGCACGAACTCGACGTCGCGCAGTTCGGCCCCCGCGCGATAGGCCAGGGCCAGTCCGTCGCCCGTGGCCACGATCGGATTGGTCGTTTCCCGGTAGATCTGCCCCGCGCCGCCGGTGGCCAGGATCGTTTGCTTGGCCCAGACCATCGTCTTGCCGTGCTCCTGGTTCCAGACGATGATGCCGCGGCAGGCCTCGTTGAGCGTGAGCAGGTCGATGGTGAAGGTTTTTTGCCAGATCTCGACGTGTTCGAGCCGGGCCACGCGCTCGGTCACGGCCCGCATGATCTCTCGGCCGGTGGCGTCGCCGAAGGCATGCACGATACGATCGTGCCCGTGGCCGCCCTCGCGTCCCAGGGCCAGGCGTCCTTCGGCCTTGTCGAAGCGGGTTCCCCAGCCGATGAGCTCCTCGATCCGCCGTGGGGCCTCGCAGATCACGCGTTTCACAACCTCGGGATCGCAGAGCGTCCCGCCGGCCTGGAGGGTATCGGCCACGTGGTCCTCAAAGCGGTCCTCCGGATCCATCACGCCGGCGATGCCGCCTTGAGCACGAGAACTGTTGGAGTTCTGTAGATCGTCTTTGGTGACGACCAGGACCGAGAGCCGCGGGTCGGTGGCCAAAGCGGCGCGGAATCCGGCCAGCCCGCCGCCGATAATCAGCACGTCGGTAAAGTAATGCGGGACCGATTTGGGACGGAACGGAACGAGGTAGCGAGGCGTGGTGAACTGCATCAATATCAGGGTGGGCAGAGGGCAGGGGGGAATCGCAAGTAGGGTGGGCCGAGTGAAACGAGTCCCACCAGATTGCGGCTGGAGGTTGGTGGGACTCGTTTCACTCAGCCCACCCTACTTGTGTTCCAGCAACAGAAACGATATTCGGACAGTACGTTGATTCTAGCCCAAGATCGGGCCGGAATGTAAGGCGGGGCTACTTCTGTCCCGTGCCCTGTGAATAGGCATGGTATTGGTCGGCCCATTCGCTGGGCGGCTCCATCTGGCCGCTGTCGCGGACGTTCCGCAGGTCGTCGGTCTTGGTCTGGCCGCCGCGAATCTGCGTGCCGCCGGGACGCAAATCGAGGTCCTTCAAGAATTCGTTGTAGGCCTTCTTACCCGCCTCGCCCTCGGTGCCGGGCTGCTGGGCCGACTCCTTCAATTTCTGCATGTTCTGCAGGAACTTTTCGGCCTCTTCCTTGGTCCAGCCCAGGCGGTGTAACAATTCCGAATTCCCTTTGTCTTTTTGGTCCTTGAGGTGTTCCAGGGCCAGATCGACCTGTTTCTTGGCGAACTCCAGGTTGGCCGGGTCGGCGCCGCTTTGGGCCGGCGGGGCTGCTGCGGTCGAATTATTCGAGGCCGTGGACGGGCTGCCGCCCGCGGGCGGTCCCGAAGCTTGCTTGCCGGCCGGCTGCGAGGACTTGGCGCCCGCCTGGCCGTCGCCGGACTTGTCCTGGCTCTCCGCCGCGTTCTGCGCGGAATTTTTCTGCGAATTCTGCGTGTTGTCGGCCGCTTGTTGGTCGGCCGGTTCGCGTTTCTCGCCGCCACCCTTGCCTTGCTCCTTGCGGGCCGAGTCGGTCCGATCTTTGGAACGAACCGCCTCACCAGCCTTGTTGCCGGTGGCGTCGCCGCCGCGTTCGTTGGAGGCTGCCCCGCCATTGTTGGCAGCCGATTCCGAGCCAGGCGAGCCCCGGCCGGTCTTCTTATCGGCTTGACCGCCACCCGGGCCACCACCGCCTTTACGATCACCGCGGGTTTCACCCTCGGACTTCGAATCGTGCTGACTATTGCCGGGCGACTGCGATTTATCCAAGTTCAGACCTTCGTGGGCATCGCCAGTCTTCTGCTCGCTGCGCTGCTTGTCGACCTGGGAATCGGGAGCACCGTGGCTGTCTAGTGGATCGCCGGTCTTGCCGGGTTCTTTCTGCCCCGGCTGGTTGTCGGCGGTGCCACCCTTGTTTTCGCTGGACTTACTGCCGGGCTTCTTGTCCCCGCCGCTGGAGCCTTCTTTTTCGCCTTCGCCCGGTTTGGGCTGCTTGTCGCCGCCGCTTTGTCCGCCGCCGCCCGGCTTCTCCTCCTGCTTGGGCTTCGCGCCCTGGCTGCCGCCGTCGGAATTGCCGGCCTCGTCCTTGGGCTTTTCGCCCGGCTTCTTGCCGCTGGGCAGATTCTGGCTGCTGGAATCCCCGCCGCCGGCAGGCTTCTTCTCCTCGGACTTTGAGCCGCCCTGGGCCGGTTGCTTTTCATCGCCACCGCCCTGGCCGGGTTGCTTCTTCTCGGCCTTCGGCGGATTGCCGCCGCCGGGCGAGCCGTTCTCGCCCTTGTCGCCGCTGGGTTTACGTGTTTCGGACTTCGGGCTGCCGCCGCCCGATTGCTTCTCTTGTCCCTTGTCACTGCTGGGATTCTTGGAATCGGGATTCGGCTGGCCACCGGTGTTTTGGCTTTCCTTCGAACCGGCCGACGAATTCGACGGCTTGTTCTGGCCGCCGTTGTTGGGTTGCGCGGGCTTATCGCCGGACGATGGCGTGCCGGAGTCCTTGTTGCCTTGCGACTGTGAGCCAGTGTCGGACTTGTTGCCCGAGTTGCCGTTCTGCGTCGACTGATTGTTGCTGCCTTGTCCGCCGGGGTTCTGTGGATTGCCCTGTCCGGAATTATTTTGGTCGGATTTTTGCCCTTCGCCTGGTTTGTTGTCACCCTGCGGTTGCTCGTTGCCGGATTCTCCACCCTGGTCTTTCTTGTCGCCCGAGTTGCCCGGGGACTGCTTGTTGCCGCCTTGCTGATCGCCGCTAGGCTGCTGGGCATCGCCCGACTTGTTGCCATCTTGCTGCTTGTCCTGCGGTTTACCGCCTTGCTGGCCTTTATCCGGTTTCGAGTCGCCACCCTGTTGCTGGGGATTGTTCTGCTGCTGCTTCTTATCTTGCTCTTGCTTATCTTTGAGAATATCCTTGACGGCATCGCTTTTTTGCGTGTCGATATCGGTCTTCTTGGGCTGGTCCGCAGCCTCGTTCGAATTCGGGTCGCCAGCGTTCTGAGGATTCGAATCGGAAGCAGGCTGCTTGTTGCCCTGCCCGCCATCGTTGCTAGGCTGGCCCTGGTCTTTGCCGCCGTTGCGCGGATCCTGCTTGTCCCTATTCTTGCTCCCGTCTTGACCGTCTTGGGGCTTGTCGTCGGACGGTTTCTCGCCCTTGGGCGACTCATCGGCCTTCGAATCCTGTCCATTCTCGGGCTTGGTTCTCTGGCCGCCTTGGCCTTGCTTGTTCTCGCCGGGTTGCCGTGAACCATCCGGGGGCGGCTGGCCTGGTTGATCGTGTTGGCCGGTCTGTCCGGGGGCGACGATCTGGATGATCCGCGGCGGTTCCGCCTTTTCGATCTGCCTGGTATCGGAGTGATTGGCGCGCGGTTCTTTGTTGTCGTCGGCCGTGGCCCAATAGAGCACGCGGTCGCCAGCTTTCAACTTGTGTTCGGCGGGTTGGAAGATATAGTCGTCTTCAAAAGGTTTCGACCGGGCCTTGCCCGGCATGGGGAGGTTCAACAGGGTCCCCAGATCCAGGTCCTGGGCTTCCTGGCCGGCCCGCGCTTCGCGCTGGGCGTGCAGGGCTACCCACCGCAAAGCGTAATCATCCGAGGCCCGTACGTGGATTCGCAGTTTGCCATCCACGGGCAGTTGCACTTCGCCCTGAGGCGGCTCGACGATCTTGATCTCGGGCGGCATGTCGGGATCGACGTCGATATGATAGCGGACCGGCCGGCGGACGTCGTGCCCATCGATGTTGGTGAAGAGCACCGAGTACTGGTCGTACTGGGGCTTCCCGGGGTTGTCGGCGCAGAGCGCCAGCTTGAACTGGCCGACGGCCTTCGTGCCGGCAACCATCATCGGCAGGACTTGCAGACCGGCACAATTCAAATCGATCCGAGCCGTTTTGATCGCCATGTTGGCTGTGGCATAGACCGTCACTTGCGTGCCTTCCAGCGCCCTGATGTCGCCCTGACTCTTGATCGTGCGGTCGGGCAGTTCGGTATAGGGCGGGAAGTGGTAGTCGATGCGGTCGACGGTGATCGTGGGGGCGACGTGGAATTCAAGCGTGTATTGCTGGGTCGTGGCATCGCCCGCCGTGAGACGATAGGACGTGTCCTGCTGAAAGCCTTCCTTGCCAGGCGGCAATTCGCAACGATAGTGGTTGGCGTCATCGACACGCGTCATGGGCATCCGCTCGTCGACCATCTGGCCGTCGGCGGTGCTGACCAAGAGGGCCACCTCTTCGCCGTCGCGGAGTCCGGTGACCGTGGCGACGATCGGCTCGTGATCGTCGTTGAACACGCCTTTATCGCCCGGCGTGACCTCTTCAATGTGGACCCGCGTGGGAGCAGGGATGCTCGACCAGGGCCAGAGCACCCGCGCCGCGGAAACGAAGGGATTTTTCGGCGAAAGGGCCAGGTACAGGGCGAAGATCGCCACCACCCCGGCCAGCACGCAGGCCAAGTGTACGACGCGGCCCCGGTCCATCGCATGGTCGGCCGGCACCTTCAGCAGATCGGCCGCCGCCCGATGCTCCATCGCCCGGTAGACCACCGGCGCGACATCCTGCGGGTGCGAACGAAGCAGAAGGAAGTTGATGAGACTGTTCTTGAGCGATGGCCGGCCCTGTTCGATGGTCTGCGCGGCGAAAACTGGATTGATGCGATTGGCCAACGGCGGCACCAAGAAACGCCAGACAAAGGTCCCTGCGCCGGCGATCCAGAGCGCAAAAAGCCCCAGCCGGGCCAGGAAGCCAAGTCCGTGGCTGAAGACCCACTGGTCCAGGAGGGCGACAATCAGAAAGAAGAGCAGCGAGGCTGTCGCAAGCAGCATGAGGCTGGTAGCCACGTCCACCAACCGCACTTGCCGGCGGGTATGCTCCAAGCGATTCTGGATGAAATCTTCGTAGCGCCCTGTCCCGGGGGCGTTTTCCGCTTGCGGACGAGTGGAAACTACGCCACTTGCCATGATGGTTCTCCGTATGCGGGCCTGCTCGTGTTCCTAACTTCTATTATAGACGGAATTGCCCGCAGTAGATTGGCATTTTGGTAATAAATGAGAAAAAAACGGGGCGGGAGGGGCGACTGCGGGAGAACCGCATTAGTGAAACCACGCTGATGGGTGGTGATTTGGAGTGCGGCGAGGGCACCATCGGGCACCATGCTTGCATGGTCGGCATGGTCTCCGCCGCTTTCTGTGTCGGCGGGCATCGAGGCAAGGCAATCCCCCAACATTGAGGCAACCCCGCGACGCGCCTGGAAAGCCGCGGAGACCATGCTGCGCACGGTGCCCTCGCCGCACTCCAAAGGCTCGCTAGCGTACCTTATCTGTAATGGCCGCAACTGTTATAAATACTGGATTCAAGACTCCGAGAATCGCCCCAAACCACTCCAACTTATGCCTCCCCAATTCATCTTCGAAATGCACGACGTGGGCAAACGCTTCGGCGAACGCGTTGTACTCAAGAACATCAGCCTGTCGTTCTACTACGGTGCGAAAATCGGCATCGTCGGCGAGAACGGGGCCGGGAAATCGACCCTGCTGCGGATCATGGCCGGCATCGACACCGATATCGACGGCACGGCCGCGCTGGCCAAGAACATGCGCGTGCGGTATGTCGCCCAAGAGCCGCAGTTGGATCTCGACAAGACGGTCCGTGAGAACCTGCGGACCGCCATGAAACCGGTCCAGGACCTGGTCGATCGCTTCAACCAGATCACCGCGCAAATGGGCGATCCCAAGCCAGACGACGACCTCGACAAGCTCATGGACGAAATGGGCCGCTTGCAGGAGAAGATCGACGGCTGCGATGGCTGGGAACTCGACCGCCTGATGGATATCGCCTCCGACGCCCTGGTGCTGCCGCCCGATGAGACGCCCGTGCGGCAACTCTCCGGCGGGGAACGGCGACGCGTGGCCCTCTGTATGGCCTTGCTGGAAAAGCCCGACCTTCTGCTCCTCGACGAGCCGACCAACCACCTCGACGCCGAGACCGTGCAGTGGCTGGAACAAACCTTGCGCGAGTACCCGGGCACGGTGATCATCGTCACCCACGATCGCTACTTCCTGGACAACATCACGAAGTGGATCCTCGAACTGGAAAACGGCCGAGGCCTGCCCTTCGAGGGCAACTACTCGTCCTGGCTGCAGCAGAAATCCGAACTCTTGCGGGTGACGGAAAAGCGTGAGACGCAGCGGCAGAAGACGCTGCAGCGCGAACTGGATTGGATCCGCAATTCGCACGAGGGCCGCAAGCAGAAGAACCTGGCCCGCATCAAGTCCTACGAGCAGCTTGCCGCGCAGCAGGTCGACGACGCCAAGAGCGAGGCCATCATCCAGATTGCCCCCGGGCCGCGGCTGGGCGACAAGGTGTTGACCTTCAAAGGCGTCTGCAAGGCCTACACGGTCGAGGGCGACAAGCTGAACCTGATGGAGAACTGCTCGTTCGACCTGCCCCGCGGCGGCATTGTCGGCGTGATCGGGCCCAACGGCACCGGCAAGACAACGCTCTTCCGCATGATCGTGGGGCAGGAGGAGCCGGACGCCGGCAAGATCGACCTGGGGCCCAGTGTGCAACTTTCCTATGTCGATCAGCATCGCGACGCGCTGGACGACGACCGCAGCGTGTTCGAAGAAATCACCGACGGCAAGGACACGATCGAGTTGGGCAACCTCTCGATGAACTCGCGGATTTACCTGGCGCGGTTCAATTTCCGCGGGCCGTCGCAGCAAAAGAGAGTAGGGGACTGCTCGGGCGGCGAGCGGAACCGCATCCACCTGGCCAAGATGCTCCGTCGCGGCGGCAACCTCGTGCTCCTGGACGAGCCTACCAACGATCTCGACGTGAACACGATGCGGGTGCTGGAACAGGCGCTCTTGGACTTCCCGGGCTGTGCGATGGTGATCAGCCACGACCGCTTCTTCCTCGATCGGATTTGCACGCACCTGCTGATTATGGAAGGCAACGGGCAGACCCGCTGGTACGAAGGGAATTTCACGGCCTACGAGAAATCGGTAATGGCCGAGAACCCCGAGCGGCTGGCCCATCGGCGGAACAAGTATCACCGGCTGGTGCTGCGGTAAACACCTCTTCCTCATCCTCTATTACCGTGTATAATCATATTGCTAGGATTTGAGTTCTGACGCAGGAAACGGTTCGACCAAGTGTTCACGATTGAACTCATACCGGAGGCGATCGATGACTTGGGACTGCTGCGAAAGTTCGATCAGCAGCAGGTTGTGGCGACGATTGAGGAGCAACTTTTGAATCAAGCGACCGAGGAGACCCGTAATCGAAAGCGGTTACGGCCGAATCAACTGGCTGAGTGGGAACTGCGAGTTGGTGAATTTCGCGTCTTCTACGATGTTGATTCCCAGGCTGCTGTAGTGAAGGTTGTGGCGATTGGCCATAATCGCGGCAACAAGCTATTTGTGCATGGTAAGGAGTTCGACCTGTGAAGACAATTAGTATCTCACCCCAATCGGCCGAGGTAAATGCCTTACTTGCGCAGGCCCGCCAAGAGGACGTTCTTGTTTGCACCGCCGATGGCAGTCAGTTCATGCTCACCGCCATCGATGATTTTGACGAGGAGGTTGCGCGATCGCGACGCAACGTCCAACTCATGGCCCTCTTGGACGAGCGCGCCAAGCAGGCCAAAACGGTTCCCTTGGATGAAGTCAAGCGCCAACTAGGGCTGAGCGGCTAAAGAACAGTGTCTGTCCGCCACACGCGAGTCCGCAATTATTCCAGCGCACACAGACCTCTCGGCGAAACTCTTCGTTATCGGCATGCTTGGCTCGCCGGAAGGCTAGCCTGTTGGAAAGCGGCGGAGACCATGCCGACCATGCAAGCACGGTGCCCGAAGGTGCCCTCGCCGCACTCCAACGTGCCGCGAGGCCTACGCTGCCGGATGCCATCCCGCGTCGGCCCAGAGCTCGCCGCTGACGGCCGAGTTGCCGATCATGAAACAGATGGCGTCGGCGATTTCCTCGGGATGGATGAGCCGGCCCAATTGCGTGTGCGGCAGGACCTGGTCGCGAATCAACTCTTCGCCCAGCTTGTGGACCATCGGCGTATCGGTGAAACCGGGGTGGATCACGGCGCAGCGGACGCCGTGAAACATGGCCTCCATCATGAGCGTGCGTGCCGCGCCTTCCAAACCGGCCTTGGTGGCCGCATAGGCGATCTGGCCCTTGTTGCCCCGCGAGGAGACCGAGCCGATGAAGATCACCGTGCCCTGAATGTGCTCTTCCGGCAGCCAACGCTTCAGCCCGCGTTCGCGGCGGTCTTCGGCGATGCGGCCGAGCATCTCCAAGGCCCAGTAGATTGGGGAGATAAGATTGATTTCCACCACGCGGCGGAAGTCTTCCACCGGATACAAGGCGGCCTTGCCCGTGGTCTTGTCGATCTTGGCGGCCAGCGAGTCACGCGTGATGCCGGCCGCAGGAACGAAGATCCGCACCGTACCCCACTTTGCCGCGACCTCGTCGAAGACCTGGCGGCGAAACGCCTCTTCGGCCACGTCGCCGATGCAGGCCACGGCCTGCACCCGATTGTTCGTGAACTGGTTGATGGAAGCGGCCAACTGCATGGCGCAGGGGTTCTGGTCGATCAGCCCGATGGCCTTGACCCCGCGCCGCACCAGTTCCAAAGACACGGCTTCACCAATGCCGCTGCCGGCGCCGGTGACAATGGCGACTGTTCCTTGAATGTCCATGGCAAGCACCTTTTGAGAATGTTTCCCACTAGAGCCGTAAGGTTGGCCATGCCTGCGGGTCCCACCAATTCGAAATCAGGACCGTTCGGCCAGCCAAGCCACGGCCTGTGGCCATAGTTCGCGTTGGGCCGCGGATCCCATCGCCAGGCCGATGTGCCCCGTGGCCAGTTCAATCGTCTTCTTGTCTTCCGAGCCGATCAAGTCCGTGAACGGCGCGCTCTGTGCCGGTGGCACGAGCGTATCTTGCGTAGCCAAGAGATTCAACACCGGGCAGGTGATCCGCCGCAGGTCGACCACGCGCCGGCCGACTTGCATGCGATTCTTGGCCAACAAGTTTTGCTGGTAAAGATGTTTCACAAAGTCGCGAAACACCTCGCCCGGGATGGCAACATTGTCGTTGATCCAGCTTTCCATCGTGAGGAATTCTTCCACGAACTTAACGTCGTCCATGCGTTCCATCAGCGAGAGCGGCTTGCCCAGCAGATTCCGCACCGGGCTAAGCATCAGGAAGGAGCTTTGCAGGAAGTCGGCGGGACAGTTGCCCAGCTCGTCGACGAAGGTGTCGACGTCGAAGTTCTTGGCATCGCTCCAAAGGTTGATCAGGCCCTCGCGCGTGGCGAAATCGATGCCTGCGGCCATAAGGATCAGGTTTTTCACGTATTCCGGATTCAAGGCGGTGAACATCGTGCTCATCGTGCCGCCCATGCAGTATCCCAGCAGGCTGACCTTCTCCGCACCGGAGCGGCGGCGGACTTCGCGCACGACGTTGCGCAGGTAGCCGTTGATATAGTCGTCCAGTGTCAGGTGCCGGTCGGCGTCGGTGGCCGTGCCCCAATCGATCAAGTAAGTATCGAAACCGGCCTTGACGAAGTGCGCGACGACGCTCTTGTCGGGCAAGATGTCGAGAATGTAGGGGCGATTCACCAGCGCGAAGACGAACACCAGGGGCGTTTCGTGCTTGAGCTGGCCGTTGCCCGGGTAATGCAGCAGCTTCAGATGGTCTTCCTCGTAGACAATCTCCGAAGGCGTGACGCCCTTCTTCACGTGTTGGGCTTGGACGACCACCCGCGGCAAGCTCGCCATGCGGCGGGTATTGGCCATCCATTCGCCCATCAGTGTCTTCTGTGTTTCCAGCCAGGCATTCCCGCCGCTAAACATATTCATGATCCTGCCGAGTTGTAGGTTCGCGGTATTTAATCTCGTAATTCATGACGTTTTTTCTTCTTCCCACCGTCGCCGTTGCTGTGGTCCTCCTCACCGCCGAACACCTCCATGAACCGCTCCATCCGCTCGCCCAGGCAGTCTAACTTGCTTTCCAGGGCCTGGAACCGTTCGGAAGTCTCTTGCAATTGGTCGAGGACGCGGCGTTCGGATCGCCGCACGGCCACCACCAGGGCGTCGATATCTTCGCGGCCGGCAATCTGCAACTCCTTCTGCATCTTCCGCAGGGTCGAGCGAAACTGCTTGCGGACGGCCAGGTTCCCGGTCATGCACTGCTTCTGCGCTTCCAAAAAAGCGGAGGAACGCATCAGTTCCTCGCACCAGTCGCTCCAGACTTGCAAGAAGTCGGAGCGGGCCTTGCGGACCAACTCCGGCGACGCCGTGCCGCCCAGCGTCGGCTGCCAAGCCTGCATGGCGTTGGCAGTCATCTCCATCCACATTCGCGTCATGTTGCTGAAGGGGTCATTCATGTCGCTGCCCATCCGGTCGGCCTCCCGTTCATGCCGTGCCTGTATCTCCAAGGAAATTTGCTTCGAGGAAACTATCTACACGAACACTCCGTCCGCGCTCAAGCTCGAACGAGGTGGACCGAAGCCCACCTTGTCGCGATTGATCCGCGATCCACTGCTGTTGCTTGTCCTGGCAATCGGTCTCACGCCCGGTTGCCGGAAGCCGCACCGGCCATCTCTCGAAACCGATCGCTGGAGGCCTTGGCCATTTGCTCGGCCTGCTCCGAGGTCTTCTTGGCCAGGTTTGCCATCGTGTCGGCCGCCTCGCCATTGACCTTGCGGGCCATTTCCGACCAGGAACTGAGAATACGGCTGTTGGCCTTGAGCACCGCCTGATTGTTGATCCGCATGGTCTCCAGGGCCGACTCCCACCAATCGGTGAGCTTCTTCGGTCCATCGCTCGGCGACTCGGTATCGCGGACCTCGAGGGCCTTGTGGATCAACTTCAAACTGGCTTCGGCCTGCTGGTTCATCAGCCGGATGGCTTCGTCCACATTCTCCTGGCTCTTGGCCAGGGCCTCGCTCATCACCTTCTGGCCTTTTTCGTACCAGTCGTTAATCGTGGACGACTCGCAGAACATCTGCCGCACCCATTTTGCGCATTCCTCTTGCATTTTCACGCCGGCCTCGGCGGCCGTTTCCCAAGCGCCCATGGCCTGGCGGAACAAATCATCACTTCTTGCAGCATTGGACATCGCTAATCTCCTGTCTTAAGGGAAGGAATCTAACTTATCAACGTTTCCGTAACTCGTCACGTAGCGAACTGACCTCTTGCCTCAACTCCTCGACCGCCTTCCTGACGTCGGATTGATCTTGGCCTTGGCCCGCATCGAGTTCGATGCTCGGCGGGTTCGTGTTGTCGGCCAGCAGCGCCCGGGCAAAAGGCCCCATCATCATCGTCGCCCAGTTCGGCGCGAGAAAAGGGAGACTCTGGTCGGGCAGTCCGCCGCCGGGGGATTCCGCGGGAATGCTTAGCCCCAAGGTCCGGCGCAAGTACCGGTCCAATTCTCGTTGCGAATCGATAAACGCCGAAAAGGCGCGATAAAAATACTTGTCGACGAATTCCCGCAACAACGACTCGTTGGTGCGAATGATCTGGTGCAACAGTTCCGCGGGCAGCGCCGCCAGCTTGCTGGGGGCCTGCTCGAGAATCAGTTGCGCCAGAACTCGCACGGTAATATCCTCGCCACTCTTGGAATCGTTGACCTGAACCTCGTGCCCTTCGCAGATCAGCCGGAAGATGTCTTCCAGCGTGAGATGCTGGCTGCGGGCGGAATCGTAATAGCGGCGATTGGGATAGCGCCGCAACTGCACTCGCACCGGGTCCTCTGTCGCATGCTCGTTTGCCACCATAGTGCTCCTGCACAATCTTTACAATATCGATTCATTCTAGGCTGTCCCTCACAACGGTCAAGTGGTCGATTTTTTAATGTTCAAATCGCGTTAATCGACCTGCTTTCCTTCGCAAAGGCCGCCTATCGATCGTATTGTGCGATCGCACAAGAGCGGATCTCGCTCCGCCTGGTTTACCTCGAAGGCTGCAATAGTAACACCTGAAGGGAACGGCCTCTGTGCCGTTCCGCCCCAGGCCGTTCCAGGGCCACCGGAACGCCATCGACCCGCTGCGCGGGTGCCCCGGCGTTCGCTACATGTTACCCAAACGGCCTCAAATTGAACCATGCTCATAAACTTCCTGCTCGTTCTATACTCGTTGTACGGCCAGGGCCACCGCCTCCCCACCGCCAATGCAAAGCGAGGCGATGCCGACCTTCCCTTGCCGTTGCTTCAGGGCGGAGAGCAGCGTCACCAGGATCCGCGTGCCGCTGGCCCCGATGGGATGGCCCAAGGCCACGGCCCCACCATGCACGTTCATCTTCTCGTGGGGGATTTTCAATTGTTTCATGGCGGCAATCGACACCACGGAGAATGCCTCGTTGACTTCGAACAGGTCCACTCTGTCCACGGAAAGCCCCAACTTCTGCATGAGGCGATCGATCGCGCAGACGGGGGCCAAGGTGAACCACTCCGGCTCGCGGGAGAAGGTCGAATAGCCGAGGATCTTGGCCTGCGGCTGCACGCCCAGCGACTTGGCCTTCTCGGCGGAGAGCACGACGATGGCGGCCGCCGCGTCGTTGATGCTCGACGCGTTGCCGGCGGTGACACTGCCGGCGGGGTCGAAGGCCGGCCGCAAGGCCCGTAGTTTCTCTTCGTTGAAGCGGCCCGGCTCTTCGTCGTCGCTGACGAAGACCGATCCCTTGCGGCCCTTGATCTCCACGGCCACCAGTTCTTCGGCAAAAAGTTTTTCCTTCTGCGCCTTCTGCGCCCGCTGATAGCTGGCCACGGCGAAATCGTCCTGCTCCTGCCGCGAAATGCCTTCATGGGCCGCACAGCGGTCGCCGAACGTGCCCATGTGCAGATTGTTGTAGACATCCCACAGGCCGTCTCGGATGACCGCATCCACCAGTTCGCCATTTCCCAGGCGATAACCGGAGCGGGCCTTTTGCAAGAGATAGGGCCCGGCGGACATGTTCTCCGTTCCGCCGGCGACCACGACTTGGGCGTCACCGCACTGGATGGCCTGGGCGGCCAACATTACCGCTTTCATGCCGGACCCGCAGACCTTGTTGATGGTCGTCGCACCTACGGAAACCGGCAATCCGGCGCCGATGGCGGCCTGGCGAGCAATGTTCTGCCCCAGGCCCGCCGCAATCACGTTTCCGAGAATCACTTCGTTGACCTCTTCGCAGGGCACCCCCGTGCGATGCAGGGTTTCTTTGATCGCCACACTACCTAAAGCGGGCGCCGGAACTTCCGTCAAGGCGCCCATGTAACCGCCGATCGGTGTGCGCGTGCCGCCGGCCAACCAAACTTCGTTCATCATGATAGTTGTACTTTCGTAATGGAGTTGAATGGATTAGACCTGCTGCATTCGGAGTTCCGTCGCGCGCGCCACTTCTTCGCGCATGATCTCCACGCGTTGCAGAACTTCCTTGGCCAGTTCGCCCCAGGATTCCATGACGCGCGTATTGGCCTGGCGGATCACCTGGGCGTTGCTCTGCATGGCGTTGACGGCGTAGGTCCAGAAGTAGTTATCTTCCTCACCCTCAGCGGAATCCTCGCGGTGCATTTCCAAGGCCATCTCCAGCAGGTTCACGGTTTGCTGGGCATTCTCGTTCATGAACTGGATCGATTGGTCGACATTCTGCTGCATGGCCGCAATGGCCTTGGTGACCTTGGCCGGCACGGTCCGTTCCCACTCCAGGGGCGAGCCCACATCGCGGAGGATCTCGACGCAGCGGCGCGTGGATTCCTCGTGAAGCTTCATTCCGGTGCGGAGGGCCGTCTCGAAAGACTCCATGGCCTGCTGGAACAGATCGCCCGACTTGTTCTTCGCTTTTATTGTACTGATCATTTTCGTCAATCTCCTTAATAAGACACGGGAAGTAACTGGGTATATCTGCCCCGGGCAGAGGCTCCTGCCGCGGGGCGCAAATGGTCCAAAGAACAGCTTCCGGCTCGGCCAGCATGCGGTTGAGTGCATCCGGCCTGCCAGCCTGCCCGACGGGCTCTTTGGAAAGGGAACGGGTCGAGTCGGGCAGGGCTGGCCGGGGCGGCTACATGTACATGCCGCCGTTTGTGGGGATGACTTGCCCCGTGATGTAGCTGGCCTGGGGCGACGCGAGGAAAAGCACTGCCGCCGCCACTTCTTCCGGCTTTCCCAACCGGCCCATGGGGGTCATCGCGGCCACCGCCGCCAATGCCGCGGGGGTCATGTCCTTGGTCATGTCCGTTTCGATGAATCCGGGGGCCACGGCGTTTACGGTCACGCCCTTGCGGGCAACTTCGCGGGCCAAGGTCATGGTGAAGGCGATCAGCCCGCCTTTGGAAACGGCGTAGTTCGCCTGGCCGAAATTACCGGTTTGCCCCACGATCGAAGTCATGTTGATGATGCGGCCCCAGCCCGCTTCCACCATGCCCGGCAAGGCCAGCCGCGTCACATGAAAGACGCCGTTGAGGTTCACGCCCATCACCTCGTCCCACATCATCTTGGTCATCTTGAGGAACGATTTATCGCGGGTGATGCCGGCGTTGTTGACGAGGATGTCGATACAGCCGAAGTCCCTGGTCACGGCGTCGAGCATGGCCTTGGCTTCGTCTTCGTGGGAGACGTCGGCCTGATAGATATTGGCTTCGACACCCAGATTGCCCGCCGCCCGGCAGACCTCGCGGGCTGCATCGGCCGCGTGCTGGAAATTGATTGCCACCGCTGCGCCGGCCTGCGCGAAGGCCAGCGCCGTGGCCTTGCCGATGCCGCGCGAGCCGCCCGTCACCAGGGCCTTCTTCCCCGCGAGGATCTTGCCCAAGACCTCGTCCCCCGCGGCTTCGTAAAGGGGAACATTTTCCGTCATCGCCACTGCGCACATGTTCGATCTCCTTGACTAGTGTTGATTTGCTAACGGCATTGCTCTGCGATACCATGCCCTTCAACGTATACCAGTTTGCTACAAGGCAGAATCCCTGAAAACCGCGTACCTCCGAGAGAAATCCCCCGTACTTGGTGCAAGGTGAAACATTAACCTAAGCGGGTGGGACGAACGCGCTCCGCGTTTCGAAGAAGATTCGTAGGGTGGACTTTAGTCCGTTGGTGCCGACGCCAGTTGGCATAGTGCGGTTCTTAGGTTGTTTAAGTAATACGTCGTGACGCTCTGATGGATTCTGAAAGCTAAGATGGGCAATCGTTTTCTGTGTGGGGAACGCGGGGCACCCGCTTGCCAGTCATGGCGTTCCAAGAAAGCACGGAACGTCGCCGAGGGCGTTCCCTGCAGGACGAGGGCGCACAATGGTGACTTGTTACGTCAACGCCGGCGCCAACTCTTCGTCATGGAGCTCGAAGAACCTATCGAGTTTGGTCCAACTCAGCACTTCACGGACCTCCGGATTCACGCCCAATAGCGCCAGCTTGGCTTTCTTCTGCCTCAACCGCCGCTGCAACAAGATCATGCGGCTCAGGGTTTCGCTGCTCAAGAAACGGAGGTTGGAGCAGTCTATGATGAGTGTCTGGCAATCGGCACGGTCGGCTACGGAGTTCCATTCGTTGCTTAACTTTGTAATCATTTCAACGCTACAAGGGCCATCCACCAACAGGCGAATCCTCGACACCGGTCCGGTGTTGGCCAATTCCAGATATTGAAATTGAGACATATCTGTTTTCCTCCTTGTAATCTATTTTCGCTTCTGTTCATGTCTGAATACGTCAAGCCTACTTGGGGACGTTGTCCAACGTAATCCCCAAAAGCCGGGTAGTACATTGGGGAAGAACGGGGCAGTCTCCTAAGGATTTGCCGTACGGCCGCGGCATAGAAACGACCCAAGTTCGGGGATTGCCGTGGCCAGTAGTGGCCAGACACTCGCTCCACCGGCACGGGGAAACCGCTGAAAAAGTCGAGGCGAATACAAGATGTAGTACTGAGTACTATGCGTTGTGTTCCCGCGAGACTTTTTCAGCGGTTTCACGGGGCCGGCGGTGTCGTTTTCAGTTTGAGTGGGTTATGCGGATCTTCTCTGCTAGAATGGCCGGCCGCCATGTATAGTGCATTCGCAAAATAAGTGTCATGCAAGTGCGGAACGAAGCGAAGGACCGTGGGCGGCGATTCTCTTGTTAGGCCCGCGGGATCTGTCCAGGAACAAGACCTAATCCCCGATAATACTCGTCATTTGTCGCCAGTCCGATGCGATTGCACGGCGACGTTCGACGGTTAAATTCTGGTTCCCTTGCCGCGGAAGCCCATCAGAAATTTTTGTGCGTACGCGCGAAGACTGTTGACTCTCGCCGCTGGACCTCGAATAATTTCCGCGACGAGAACTCTTCTCCCAACTTCGCCAAAGGAAGGTGCCATGAGCCAATTGCAATCTGCAACGCTGGACTTGGAAGTGCGTATGCCGGTCGCCCCGCGATACGCCGACATTCTCAGCCCGGACGCTTTGAAATTTGTCGAGCGACTCGTGCGCGAGTTCGGCCAGCGGCGCGAGGAATTGCTCCGCGCCCGGGCCAAGCGGCAACGAGAGTTCGACGCCGGCCAGCGTCCCGATTTTCTCCCCGCCAGCGCCCCTATCCGTCAGGCCGAGTGGACAGTCGCGCCGATTCCTCGCGATCTTGAAGATCGGCGTGTGGAGATCACCGGCCCGACGGACCGGAAAATGATTATCAACGCCCTGAACTCCGGCGCCAGCGTGTACATGGCCGACTTCGAGGACGCCAACAGCCCCATCTGGCAGAACCTAGTCGACGGCCAACTCAATCTCTGCGATGCGATCAGCGGAGTAATCCACTACACCAGCCCGGAGGGAAAAGTCTATCAACTCAATGACGCCACGGCCACGCTCATGGTGCGGCCCCGCGGCCTGCACCTGCCGGAGAAGCACGTTTGCCTGGACGCCAAGCCGGTGCCCGCTTCGTGGTTCGATTTCGGCATTTTCTTTTTCCACAACGCCCGCAAGCTGCTCGACCAGGGCAGGGGACCGTATTTCTACCTTCCCAAGCTGGAGAGCCATTTGGAGGCCCGCCTGTGGAACGATGTGTTCCTCATGGCGCAAGACGAGTTGGGCATCCCACGGGGGAGCATTCGCGCCACGGTGCTGATCGAGACGATCCCGGCGGCCTTCGAGATGGACGAGATCCTCTACGAACTTCGCGAGCACTCGGCGGGACTGAACTGCGGGCGCTGGGACTACATCTTCAGCATCATCAAGAAGTTCTGCCGGACCCCGGAATTCACGATGCCCGACCGGGCCCAAGTCACCATGACCGCGCACTGTATGCGCTCCTATTCCTTGCTGGCCATCAAGACCTGCCACCATCGCGGCATTCATGCCATCGGCGGCATGGCCGCCCAGATCCCCATCAAAAATGATCCGCAGGCGAACGCCGAAGCGATGGAGAAAGTCAAGGCCGACAAGGAGCGCGAGGCGGGCGACGGGCACGACGGCACGTGGGTCGCGCACCCCGGCCTGGTGCCGCTGGCCAAGGCCTCGTTCGACGCCCGCATGCCGCAGGCCAACCAAATCAGCCGCACCCGCGACGACGTGCGAGTGACGGCCGCCGACCTGCTGCGCGTGCCCCAAGGGCAGATCACCGAACGGGGACTGTGCCATAACATCGACGTGGGCAACCAGTACATGGCCTCCTGGCTGAGCGGCAATGGCTGCGTGCCCATTTACAACCTGATGGAAGACGCCGCCACCGCGGAAATCTCGCGGGCGCAGATCTGGCAATGGGTGCATCAACCCAACGGTGTCTTGGCCGACGGTCGCAAGATTACGCCGGAGCTTGTTCGCGGCCTTTCCTTGGAACAGATGGCGAAGCTGCAGGACAAGCTCGGGACGGAGGCCTATGCCCGCGGCAATTTCGACGCGGCCAGGAAACTGATCGAACGGATCGTACTAAAGAACGATTTTACGGAATTCATGACCTTGGAGGGATACGAACTCTTGGACTGAGTCAGGACCCGGCGACGCCCATCTCCCGCCTGTCGCGCACAGCGGGATGGGAGAGGGGCGGAGGGGTGAGGGCGACGAACGCGGTCCTGACGAGTAGGGCCCTCACCCCGACTTATTACTGTTGGTTGCTGCGACCGACACTAACCCGAAGCGCCAGCGAGCGCGTTGAATCGTTCCCTCGCCGACCATGCTGCGCACGGTGCCCGCTTCGGGTTAGTATGAACTCCGCCAACCCCAACTGTCCGCAGCCTATTTTTGCAAACTGGAGGGGATCCGGGTGCGGCAGGGCCGCCGTTGGTCATGCCGCATCGCGAGCACAACCGGGACGGCTGTGTGCAATTCGAAACCCATTGACGGCCGCCGCCGCGAAGGAAGAGCGCGGATGGCCGATAAGGAACTCTGCAATGAAAGAACGCGACATTTCCCGCATGGAAAAACTGTGGACGATGGATGAACGATGGGCGGACGTGAAACGGCCCTACGCCGCCAAGGACGTGGTAGGGCTGCGGGGGACCGTGAAGATCGAATACACCGTGGCCCGCCTGGGCGCGCTGCGGCTCTGGCGATTGTTGCACACGGAGCCCTACATCCGCGCCTTGGGGGCGCAGAGCGGTGCCCAGGCCGTGCAAATGGTCCAGGCCGGGCTCAAGGCCATCTACGTCAGCGGCTGGCAAGTGGCCGGAGACGTGAACACCGCGGGCCAAACCTATCCCGATCAAAGCCTGTACCCGGTCGATAGCGTGCCCAATCTTGTGCGGCGGATCAACAACGCCCTGCAGCGGGCCGACGAGATCACGCAAAGCTCGGGGATCGCCGAGCAGATGCCCCACTGGCACGCCCCTTTGGTCGCCGACGCCGAGGCCGGTTTTGGGGGTGTGCTCAACGCCTTCGAGTTGATGAAGGCCATGATCGAGGCGGGGGCCGCAGCGGTGCATTTCGAGGATCAGCTCTCGTCGTCAAAGAAGTGCGGCCACATGGGTGGAAAGGTGCTGGTGCCCACGCAGGAAGCGGTCGCCAAGCTCGTGGCCGCGCGGTTGGCGGCCGACGTGCTCGAGGTGCCCACGCTGATTATCGCCCGCACCGATGCCCTGGCGGCGAAATTGCTCACCAGCGACATCGATCCCTGCGACCGGCAGTTTCTCACTGGGCAGCGGACAGTGGAAGGCTTCCACGTGGTCCGCGACGGCCTGGAGCAGGCCATCGCCCGGGGCTTGGCCTACGCCCCCTACGCCGACATGGTCTGGTGCGAGACCTCGACCCCCGACCTGGACGAGGCGCGGCTGTTCGCCGAGGCCATCCGGGCTCGCCACCCGCACAAGCTGCTGGCCTACAACTGCTCGCCCTCGTTCAACTGGAAACAACAACTCACGGAGGACCAGATCGCCGCCTTCCAGCGCAACCTGGCAGCCATGGGCTACCAGTTCCAGTTCGTCACCTTGGCCGGTTTCCACGCCCTGAACATGACCATGTTCGAGTTGGCGCATGCCTACCGCGACGAGGGCATGCTGGCCTATTCGCGGCTGCAAGAGCGCGAATTCGACCTGGAGCGGGACCACGGCTATCGGGCCGTCAAACACCAGTCCTTCGTGGGCGCGGGATACTTCGACGCCGTGGCGCAGATCATTGCCGCCGGCCAGACGTCGTTGGCCGCCTTGGACGGTTCGACCGAACAAGCGCAGTTCACCGAAAAGACGCCGGTCTTCAGCGAAGCGGAGATCCACCACGTTGCCGGCGACGACGTCCTTCGCGTTGTCACAGCGCCCAAGTGGGTCAACGCGCCGCACGAACCGGTGTCGCAAGTCTTGGAACCATAAATTCGTAGCGCGGACTTTAGTCCGCGAACCAGATGTCGCAAGTCTTGGAACCGTAATCGCCAGGAGAACCTACCATGTTTGAAGCATTTCAACGGGCCGCATGTGCGATCTTCGAGACGGCCCAACAGAGCGGCAGACTGCATCGCAATCTTCCCGCGGCCCGCCTCAAGGCCATGGCCCGCGACGAACCAGAGGTCAAACGGACCAAGTACGGCAGCATCTTCGCCGATTCGGAACCGACGTCTCGGGCGGCCCGCTTCACGAAGAACAACGTCGACAGCCGCTTCCACGAGCCCGAACGCGAATTGCTGGAAAAAGCCCAGTGCGCGTTGGCCAAGGAAGAGATTATCTCGATCGACGTGGAAGTCGGCGACGGCACGGACGGGATCACCGCCCGGCTCACTGTCCCCCGGCGGTTCGCCCACGTGGCCTACGCCGGCCAGAAGTTGTTCGGGCCGGTCGTGACGGACAACCCGACCTACGAGGTGCTGATGTTCTGCGACGAGGAGTTCGAGCGGAACAAGTACAAGCCCTTGCCGGAGAAGGACATCACCATCCGCTTGGCCCACGCCAGCGACGGGCGGTTGGTCAAGTTCGTACGCAACAGCAATTACTTCGGCGAGTGGAAGAAAGGCGTGTTCGCCGGGGAGAACTACCGGGCCAAGCTCAAGGGCGACGCCATTTTCCTGCACGCTGGCTGCCGCAAGGACACCCTGGAGAACCGCCACGGAACGTACGTCACCAACTACTCTCTGTTTGTGGCCCTCAGCGCCAACGGTAAGACCAGCACCACCTGCAAGGTGCTGGCGCGCAAAGGGCACGAGCGCTCCTGGCTGATCCAGGACGACGGCGGCACGTTGTGCAACGACGGCCGCTTTCGCGGTTTCGAGGCGGGCGGGCTGTTCATCAAGACCGATTGTCTCAACCCGGGCGAACAGCGCGAAGCCTATTACGCCTGCCTCCGCAAGGACACCTTCCTGGAGAATGTCTCGGTCAGCGAAGACGGCAGCATCGACTTCTACGACCTGGCCCGCACCAGCAACGGCCGCGCCGTCGTCGAGCGCCGCGACTTCATGCATGCCGCCAACGAAATCAACGCCAAACGGATCGACAACGTCTTCCTGATCACCCGCGGCAACATCATCCCCGCCGTCGCCAAACTCACGCACGAACAGGCGGCCGCCTTCATGGTGCTGGGGCAGTCCATGGAATCGTCGGCCGGCGACCCGACCCTGGCGGGCATGATCAAAAACGAGTTCTTCTATGATCCCTTCATTGCCGGCGACCGTGCCGAGCACGCCAACCTGTTCTACGACATCCTCCGCCGCAATCCCCGCATCAAGTGCTTCCTGCTCAACACGGGCTGGGTGGGCGAGGGCGCGTCGTATAAGGACATCAGCCTCGCCGATACGATGGGGATCCTCGATTCGCTCTTCCGGGGCGGGGCCGAAGACTGGGAGTACTCCCACGCCACGGGGTTGGTGATTCCGCGTTCGATCCGCGCCGTCGATTCGATCCTCATGCACCCGGAGAAACTCTTCGCCGCCGCCGATTTCGAGTCCCGCCAGCGGAACCTCGATCGCCAGCGGGCGGATCTTATGGATAACTATCCCGGACTCGATGCGGAGATCAAGGCCGTTTTCCAGGCCCGGGCGGTGGCCCAGGTTGGGTGAGCGTGCAATTTACTTCCGCTCGGGCGCATAGTCTACGATCGTCCAATAGGTGTTGCCGCCGCCGGGCGGCGAGGCCACGATTCGCACGCTCGTATCGGCGGGTATCGAGGCCGTCACTTGGTAGAGTTCGCTCTCGCCGGCTGCGCGTTGCAGGGGAATCCATTTCCGCGGGCCGACGCGGAGTTGCACGCGCTGGGCATTGCGGACGCGAATCTTGAATTCCTGCTCCTTGTCGGCCGCGAGCGGCACGTAGAGCGGGCTTTCCAGGAACGAATCGATGCCCTCCACGGAACTGTAGGTCTCGGCAAAGGTCCAGGTCGTGCCTGCGCTGGCCTCGAACTCCAGCGTAGCCACCTGCCAGTACATGCCGGGGTCCTGTCGCGATTTTGCCAGAAGCCTGACGCCCCAACGTCCGGCGGCCGGAAACGTCACCAACACATTGACCTCGCTACGGCCGCGACGGACGAGCGTTCGGCCTTTGAAGTTGCCGGTCTGACTCTTGCCCGGTTCGACCAGCCCGGCCATGAGCAAGACATCATCCGGCGCGGCGACCGAGAACTGCACCGATTCGCCCACCGCTTGCAGACGCCGCAGCGCGGTCGAGAGGCGCAGCCCTCGTTCGAAGAATCGCCCGTCCAAGAGAGGCAACGCCGCGAATTGCTCGGCGGACAGGGGCCGATCGAGCAATTGCCATTTCGCCTCTGCGGGGAAGTGCGTGTGCAGGAATTGCCCCGCTGCGGCAAAGAGGAACGATGTGCCGTATTGCTTCTGATAGCTCTTGCCCTCGACGTGACCGGCGTCCCAGCAGGTGTCGACAAGATACCATTGCTCGTGGATCTTCACGCCGTTCCAGGCATGATTGGTCTGCCGCACATTTTCGGCCTGCCCGACCATGAAGCCGAACCCGCGTCCATAGCCGGCAATCACCTCGCAGGGGAATCCGGCCACTTGGCACATCTTCTGGAACAGTTGGGCATAGCCCTGGCAGAAGGCCTTGCGGCGCGTGAGCGTGGCCTGCCAGGTTGGCTCGGGGGAACCGCCGGCGAAGTAGTTCTCCACGTCGTAGTCGATGTTGTCGGCAATCCAGTCGTGCAGGATCTTGACCTTCAGAAAATCATCTTTCACGTCGCGGACCAGCCAGCGCGTCAGTGGCTCGACCGTCTCGCCGGGCTGCGTGAAGATGGCCTGCCGGATCTCGGCAGGCACGCCGGCGATTCGCCCCTCCGCTTTGCCCGTCCGGTAGGAGGCCAGATCCGCCGCAGCCGCCGTATTACATACGAGGAGCAGGAAGAGACAGATCAGCGCAACGGAACACGTCTTAAAGAACTTCATTGCGGAATGGCTGCGACAGGGGCCGAACGAACAAGATTATTAAGGCAAGGGAAACCACGAAAGACACGAAAGTCCTTTCGTGTATTTTGTGTCTTTCGTGGTTCTATTCTATACGGCGGGCAATTTGCTAACGGCCGAGGGAACTCACAGGTCCGAGTCGCTCGTTTTGAATCTCCTCTTTTCCGATTTCCGGTTTGTTTGAGATTTCGTGTTTCGGATTTCGGATTTGTCTTGGCGGGACTCGGATAAGGTGTGGGGTTCCGATTGATTCGTAGCACTACTCGCTGCGAGCAGGTTTTTCCACCGCCTTGGGCGTTTCCTCGGCCTTGGCAGCCGGTTTGGCCTCGGTTTGCCGATTCAACTCGATCGCCGCAATGTCCGGCTGTGTGGTTCCGTTGATGACGCGGTCCCTCGATTGCAAAGTGCTGGTCGTCGCGCCCACTTTGCTAAGAATGTGGGTGGCTGAGGCCTCGCTGCCATCGGCCAACGTACCGCTATACTTGATCAGCCAACGCTTGCCGTCAGGCGCCCACACGTTCTCGCCAAAACCGCCGTTGGAATCGAAGACCCACGAGCGGATCTGATTGCCGCGAGGATCCCAACCGATGATTTCCGTGCCGTCGTGCAGGATGGCCTCTTTACCTTCGACCCGGAACTTGCGGATCAGGAAGGCGTGGTTGGCGGTCCAATCGCAATCGCTGTGCAGGGTGATGCCGGCTTTCGACGTCTCGCTTGCCCAGCGTCCGACCAGCCAGTCGAGTTCTTTCAGGCGGTTGGCCTGCGGCGGCAGATGCGTAGCGCTCTCGTGGGCGCTTTCGATCAGCCAACGGGCGTTGGGTTTCACCAGCACAAAGTCGGATACCGCGGCACCGCCCGCAGCCACGGCCGGTGTGACTTCGGCGGTCGCTTCGACCAGGGCCAGGTTCTCGTTGACCAGGCGCAAGTGGTTGATGTGGATCTGGAGTTTGCCGGCGTCTTTGCGGGCGGCGAACATTTCTTTGAACTGTTTTTCGATGCTTTCGCGGCCGCTGATCCGTAGGCCGCCCGGGCCGACGAACTCGCCGGTTTCGGTCCAACAGGCGGCCATGGCCTTGGCGTCGCCCTCGTTAAAGCCCGTTTCCAATTGCGCGAGCAGGGCCAGGATGGCCTGTCGAGGCGTCGCTCCGCCGGCAGCGACGGCCGGCTTGACCTGGGCCGCGGCCGACGCTGCAATCGCGAGAATGCACAAGGCGGCGGAAAGATTGCTGATTATACGTTGCATGCTTAGGACTCGCTGGTGGTGAAGGGTTTTCGGATAAGGCGTTGCCCATTTATTCGTAGGACGGATTGCCAATCCGTCGGGGTTTCCGCGACGGATTGGCAATCCGTCCTACAGTGATTGGTCAGTTTATTCCTTTCAACGCCTAACCTCTCAATTGGGGTCGCCGGCCGTTTGGGCACGGGCGGAAAGCTCCTGGCTCAACTGGTTCAGAAAGGCCTTGGCCGCATTGTATTCGGTGGTGTCGACGCCTTCCTTCAATCGCCACTCCAGCACGGCCTTCATGTCCTCGACCGTGCCGGCCATCTTGCGGTAATCGGCGGTCGTGGGAACGCTCAGTTTCGGCGGTGTGCGGCGGTAGGGCGCTTCGATCTGTGTGCGCTCTGAGGCAAAACAGGGTTCCTGTAGCACGGTCGGCCACTTGATGATGTCCATGGCTACGGCGGGCGGGGCGCCTGCCGGCGCAAATCCAACCGGGACCGGCGGGGCCCCGGTGGCAGCCTCCCTGGCCCGGCGCTGGGCCAGTTCCTGCGATTGCTGCTGGAAAAACCAGTCCTGGCTTGCCTGTTGCTGGCCTAGGATCGCATTGGTCTGGCTCTGGGCCTGGCTGGACAACGTATTGCGAATGCCGCTTTGCACAACGTAGTTCTGTTGCATCGCGGCTTGCTGCCCGGCCTGCATGCTCTGGGCCTTGAGTTGCATGGCGGTCGCCTGCCGGGTGTCGGACCCGAGCAACGCGGCCGCGCCATTCACGCCGCCCCATCCCCAGTCTCCGTAGCCGTAACCGGGATAAATCTGTGCCGCAACGGGGCCAGGCAGGCCAAGCATGCCGCCGGCGAGCAACGCGACGGCCAGGATTTGATAGTTCATCTTCCACCTCCAGGAATTGTGAGGACGATGGCGGAAAGTTATAGTTTGCGCGCGTGGAAATGAGCCGCTGGAGTTCCGGCTTCAGCCGGCTTTTTGCCGGGATCGCCGGCTAAAGCCGGAACTCCAACGGCTCATTTCTGCCCCCTCGCGGTATAGCGAAGCGGGCGGCGAAACCGCCCCCCACCGGATCGGAGTTCAATTATACCCGACGAAAAGACAATGTGCAGCAGGCTGCGAATTCTTTTGTAGGGCAACTTGACAAGCGGAAACTACTCTGGTAGTATTGGTGCTAAAGATTGGCTAAGTGTCGCCTTTCGCTCCGCGAAAGCAGCGCAACTTTCGCGGAGCGAAAGGCGACTATAGGGCAAGGAGGGACCGTCGCGATGACGCGTAACCAGATTTATCGATTGGGCAATCTGCAACTGCGGATCATGCAGGTTCTCTGGAGCGCCGGAAAGGCCACCGTTGCCGAGGTCCAGGAGCGGCTGGAAGGCGAGCCGCTGGCCTATACCACGGTGGCCACGATGCTGAAGAAGATGGAAGACCGCGCGTTGGTGACGCATCGGGAGGAAGGCCGGCGGTTCATCTATGAAGCGGTGGTCAGCGCCGAAGAAGTCACACGCAGCATGGCCGACGACCTGGTGGACCGCCTCTTTTCCGGCAGTTTGGCCGAGGCCGTGAGCCACCTCTTGGAGACGCGCGAGGTCAGCCGCCACGAGTTGGCGCAATTGCAAGAGTTGATTGAACTGCACAAGCAGCGAAAGTAACGCCGGGGACGCATGTCATGGCAAACCAGTTCTCGCTACCAGGTGTGATGGGATGGGAATTGTTGCTGGTGTTGGGCATCGGCGCGACGGTGATCGTCTTGCTGGCCGCCGCGGCCAGCCGTTGGGCCGTTGCGGCCGCCTGGCCGGCAGCCGTCTGGCGGGTTGCCACGCTCAGCCTGTTCGTGCTATTGACGTTCGAATTGACCGGCCTTGGGCAGGCTGTCGTGCAGTTATGCCGTCAGCGGGTTGCCAGCGATGGAGATAGTAACCCGCGGCGTGAGCGAGGTATCCTCGCTCACGCTGCGGGTTACTATGAGGATATTTCGCGCCGGGGTAGTACCGTGCGGACGTCGCAAGCGGCTGACAGAAAGCAGGCAGCGGGCGGGGCACCCGCGCAGCGGGTCGGCGAGCAGAAAGCCATCGCGGATACCTCGCCAGCGAGCGCAATCGCCTTGGCAACAGTACGGAACGGCGCGGAAACAACGGTTGCCGTTCGCTCCGCGAAAGAACGGGACTTTCGCGAAGCAAAAGGCGACAATAGGACAGTCATGATTTTGCCGGTGTTAAGCGAGCCGGCAAGTGATGCAGAACCCATGCCCGCTGCGGGCGGCATTGATGTTGACGCGCTGCCCGCTGCGGCAGCCGGGAGTTGGAGCTTGGCCGCGGTCTGCCTGACGGGCGCGGTGCTCGTGTTGGCCTGGCTTGTCGGCGGCCGCGTGGCCGCCTGGCGCTTCCGGCGGCAATGCGCGCGCTATACGGATGAAACCGTTCTCGCGCAACTGGCGAGCTTGAAAACCACTTTCGGCATGCGGTGGACAATAGCCGTATTGACCTCGTCGCGGATCGCCGCGCCGGTCGTGCTGAGCGGTAGGCGGCCGGCGTTGGTATTGCCGCCGGGATTCCCCCGCGACTTCGACGTGCGGCAGCGCGAGGCGGTCCTGGCCCACGAGCTGGCCCACCTGGTCGCGCGCGATGCGGCCTGGCAGGCGGCGGCCCTGGTCTTATGCGCGTTGCTCTGGTGGCATCCGCTGGTATGGTGGTTGCGCGGGCAACTCCGCGCGGCCCACGAGGCGCGGGCCGACGAGGCCAGCCTCTTGCTTCCCGACGGTCCTCGCATCCTGGCCGAGGCTCTGGTGCTTCTGGGGCAACGCCTGGCGGGTCTTTCCCCGCGGTTTGGACTATCGCTGGGCGGCGGCCGCTTTCGTTCCGGGCTGGGCCGGCGCGTGCAGCGGCTCCTGGCACTTCCGCGGCGATCCTGGCGAGCGCCCTGCCGTACACGCTTGGCTCTTATCCATTTTTCTTTGCCGGTGCTCATCGCACTGGCGGCAATTGTTGGAACCGCCTGGGTTCCGTTCCAAGTTCCCCCGATGCAAGGAGAGACGACGATGAGTGTAGTCAGTAATTCGTGGCGTTGTTCGCTGGCGGCGGCCGCCTTATGGACCATCTTGGGCGCGGCACCGGTTCCCGCGACGGCGGACGACCAGCCGGCAAAAGCAGCCCCGGCGGCTGTCGATCGTCAGCAGGCCGAGCAGCAGTTGCGATCCATCAAGGAGAAAGTTGCGCAGCTCGAAAAGGACGGCAAGCACGACGAGGCCGAGAAGCTCAAGCAGCAGGCCCACGAGATCGCGGTGAAGCTCCGCGACGCTGGCGGCCGCACGCCGTCGTCGCAACCGGCGGTTTCCGGGCCCGAGGCCGAGAAGATCCGTGCCCAATTGAAAGATATTAGCCAGAAGGTCGCCCAGTTGGAGAAGGACGGCAAGCATGAGGAGGCCGAACGTCTGAAGCATGAGGCCATGGCGCTCTACAGCAAGCTCAATCCGCGCGCCCGCGACGCGGGAATGCCTGGCGGCCCCGAGCGGGAGAGCCTCTATCAGCAAATGCGCGGCCTGCGTGAAAAGATCGAACAGGCAACCAAGGACGGCAAGCAAGACGAAGTCGCTCGCTTGAAGCAGGAAGCCGAGGCCTTGCGGGCCAAGCTGTCCGCGCCAGCGGGCGACAGGTCGCGCCAGCCAGAGACGGCCGGCGACCGCGAGGCCCGCTTGCGGCACCTCCGCGCGGCGGCCGAGAACCTGAAGGCAGGCGGATTCGAGCCCGAGGCCCAGCACGTGATGCAGATGTTCCAGCGGCTGCAAGGCGAGGGCGGCCGCGAGAGCGTATCTCGCGAGCAGGCAGCGAGGTCCTCCGGCGACAGGTCCGCAAGTACATCGACGTCGCGCGAAGGTCGCGGTGATCGTGCGCCTACCGATAGAGGCGACGGGTCCGTAAGCGCATCGACGTTGAGGATTGGCGTCCTGTCGATTGCCAATGGGATAGAGGGCGACAGTTCCGCGCGCGCATCGACGTCGAGAGATACTCGCGGCGTTGGCGCGACGGGCAGGGGCACGCCTGACCAATCGAACGCGGCTGCTGCCGTGCAGGAATTGCGGAGCCAGGTCGAGCAGATGCGCCGCGAGCTTCGCGAGCTGCGTGAAGAGATCAAGCGGTCGCGGGGCGATTCGTCGAGATAGCTCCTCCGCCAGGGCAGATCATCATGACGTGGGCCTTCGTTTTGCGGAGGCCCACGTTTCGTTTAGAGGAGTCCGAAACTGTCCGGTATTGCGTGGTATTCGCGTCCAGGTTTCGAGGTCCGGTCTGGCGCCGCCGCCCAAAACCGCAGAAAAGGCGAAAAGTCAGCAGGAGAAAGGAAAATGGGGGAAAGAAAAATGAATTCAAATGACCCTCTACTAGCAATGCCATCCTTGCGCAAGGTGATGGTCAAGTCGCTATTCCTCCATCTTCCTTTCCCCCATTTTCCTTTCATTTCCCCTTTGAAGCCGTTGGGGATAGTTGCAAATCCGGCGATGCCAGACTATTCTGTATAGCCTTGCGCGGTTCCGGGCGTAGTCGTGGGGAAGAAACGCCATGCCGTTCCCTGCGATTCGGAACGCCGCCGAGGACGTTCCCTATAGGGAGCCTCGCCGAAATCCTACTGAGTCATCCAGACCATCGTTCCCGCAACCCAATTCACCCCAGTATCTTGAGGAGCTCACCCATGAAACGTATCGTGACCTTGACGGCCATCTTTGTCGTTGCCCTTTGCTGCCTCCGCGCGCCCGCCGTTGCCGCCGGCCCGGCCTTACAGCGGGGCGATCATGTGGCCGTGATCGGCGATTCGATCACGGAGCAGAGGCTCTATTCCATGTACATCGAGGACTATCTGCTCATGTGCCAGCCGGCCGCCAGCTTGCGGGTCACGCAATTTGGCTGGGGTGGCGAAACGGCGCCGGGCTTCGCCGGCCGCATGGCCAACGACGCCTTGCGCTTTCAGCCCAGCGTGGCCACAAGCTGTTTCGGCATGAACGACGGCGGCTATTCGCCCATGGACCCCGCCAAGGCCCAGCGCTATCGCGATGCGCAGATCTCGATCGTCAAGCAACTCAAACAGGCCGGCGTCCGTTTGATCGTTGTCGGCTCGCCGGGCTGCGTGGATGCCGACACGTTCGGCGGCCACAACCCGGAACGTGCGGCCATGTACAACAAGACCTTGGCCGCCCTGCGCGACATCGCTCGCGACGTGGCCCTCAAGCAGGGCGTGGTCTTCGCCGACGTCTTCGATCCTATGGTAACGGCCATGACCAAGGCCAAGGCCAAGTACGGCCGCGAGTACAACCTGGCTGGCGGCGACGGGGTCCACCCCGATCGCAACGGGCACCTGGTGATGGCCTATGCCTTTCTCAAGGCGCTGGGCTGCGACGGCAACATCGGCACGATCACGGTCGATCTGCAGGGCGACAAGGCGGAAGCGACTGAAGGCCACAAGATCCTTGCCTCCGCCCGCGGCCGCCTGGAAATCGAGAGCAGCAAGTATCCGTTCTGCTTCTACGGCGATCCGGCCCAGCCCGGTTCGACCCGCGGCGTCTTGGAGTTCATCCCCTTCAACGCCGAGTTGAACCGGCTAACACTTGTCGTCCGCGGGGCCGGCAGCGAGAAAGTGCGCGTGACTTGGGGCGCCGTCTCGAAGGAGTTCCCGGCCGCGGCGTTGGCCAAGGGCGTCAATCTGGCGGCCGAGTTCCTCGACAACCCCTTCAGCGCTGCGTTCCACAAGGTGGAGGACAAGATCGCCGAGCAACAGGGCCTGGAGGTGGGCTTAGTCAAGAGCCTGTTGCACAATATCCCCGAGTTCGAGCGGGCCGCGCCGAACGAGCACGCCGCCTTGGAACGGATTGCCGCCGGGCTTCTCAAGCAAGACAAGGTCGCCCGCGAGGCCTCGGCCACCGCAGTCAAGCCGGTGCGGCACACCATCAAGATCGAGGCCCTGTGAGGGGCCGGGGCGGAAATCCGAAATCCGTGTTTAGTTGTCCGGCCCCAGGGCAGGCGGCCGATAACGCCCCGCGGCGGCACAGTCAGTCATGAAAGGACACGCGCATGAGGATCTGGGCACTCTTGTTAGTCTTCGCCGCGCCGCTGGCCGCGCATGCCGGCAGTATCGATCCGCTCGACCAGCTCAAGCCTGGGGAGTGGTATGAGGTGCCCAACTCACGCTTGGACGCCGTCGCGCCGTCGCAGAAACAGTATCCTTGGCTCCGCGGAAACATCTCCGGCGTAATCGATTGCTGGGCCGGCGGGGCATTCGACACGCAGCGTGACCGGTTCTACATCGGCCCCGGCGGTGGACATGCCGGCTACAACGGAAACGAAGTCTACGCCTTCGATCTGCACGAACTGAAGTGGCATCGCCTCACCGATCCCGACCCGGTCATCCCCGGCACGGAATACACGGACCTCAACAAGTCGCCCTTCGCCATGCATAATTAGCGCTATGGCAACGACTCCTGAACGATTGGCAATCGCGCTCCAGCACCATCGTGCCGGGAGACTGCCAGCCGCCGAGCAGATCTACCGGCAGATTCTGGCGGTCGAGCCGACCCAAGCCGAGGCATGGCACCTTCTCGGCGTGATCGCTCACCAGGTCGGGAAGCAGGACGAAGCGGCTGCCTGCTGCCGCAAGGCACTCCGACTGAAGCCGGGTTTTGCCGAAGCACACGGCAGCCTGGGCAACGTATTGAGGGAGCAGGGCAAGCTGGACGAAGCGGTCGCCTGCTATCGTCGCGCGCTGGAACTGAAGGCGGACTACGCGGAGGTGAGCAACAACCTGGGCGTCGCGCTCAAAGACCAGGGCAGGTTGGACGAAGCGGTCGCCTGTTATCGCCGCGCGCTGGAACTAAAGAGTGATCTTGCCGCGACACACAACAACCTGGGCGTCGCATTGAAGGAGCAGGGTAAGCCGGACGAAGCCGTCGCCTGCTATCGCCGGGCGCTGCAACTCGAGCCGGACTATGCCGAGGCGCACAACAACCTGGGCGTCGCCCTCAAGGACCAGGGGAAACTGGAGGAAACGCTTGCCTGTCTCCAGCGGGCACTGGAGCTCAAACCCGATTATGCCGCAGCACACGGGAACCTGGGGCTTGTCCTGAGGGAGCAGGGGAAATTGGACGAGGCGGCCGCCTGCTGTCGCCGGGCGTTGCAACTGGAGCCGGACGACGCCGAGGCGCACAACAACCTGGGCATCGTCCTCAAGGAACAAGGGAAGCTGGACGAAGCCGCCACCTGCTACCATCGGGCAATAGACCTGGCGCCGGGCTTTGCCGAGGCGCACAACAACCTGGGCGTCGTTTTCAAGGACCTGATGAAGCTGGACGAGGCGGTCGCCTGTTACCATCGTGTACTGCAACTGGAGTCGGGCTTTGCCGCGGCGCACAACAACCTGGGCGTCGCCTTCAAAGAGCAAGGGAAACTGGACGAAGCGCTGGCCTACTTCCGCCGGGCACTCGAACTGGAGCCGGGTTTCGCCGAGGCACACAGCAACTTGGGCAATGCGCTGAAGGACCTGGGGGTGCTGGACGAAGCGGTTGCCTGCCATCGCCGGGCGCTGGAGCTGAAGCCGGACTGCGCCGAGGTCCAGAGCAACCTGGGTAGTGCGTTGAAGAAACAGGGGAAGCTGGACGAAGCGGTCGCCTGCTTCCGCAAGGCCGTGCAACTCAAGCCGGACGATGCCGAGGCGCACCTCAACCTGGGCGCTGCCTTGAAGGACCAGGCGAAGCTCGATGAAACGCTCGCCTGCTTCCGCCGGGCGTTGGAACTCAAGCCCGACTATGCCGAGGCGCACAGCAACCTGCTCTACACCCTGTTATTCTGTCCCGGCCGCGATGCTCAGACACTCTACGAAGAACATCGCCGCTGGGACCGGCAGCACGCCGCGCCCCTGGTAAAGTCCATCCGGCCGCACCGCAACGACCGTTCCGCCCATCGCCGCTTGCGGATCGGTTATATCTCACCCGACTTTCGCAGCCATAGCGAAGCCTTCTTCAGCGTGCCGCTCTTCGCCGCGCATGACCACAAGGCATTCGAGATCGTCTGCTACTCCGACGTCCTGCGTCCCGATCCGATTACGGCCCGACTGCGTTCCCACGCCGACGCGTGGCGGAACATCGCCCGCCTTGACCACGAGCAGGTCGCCCAACGGATTCGCCGGGACGGGATCGACATCCTCGTGGACCTGACCATGCACATGGCCCGCAATCGCCTCCTGGTCTTCGCCCGCAAGCCGGCGCCCGTGCAGGCCTGCTGGCTTGCCTATCCCGGCACCACGGGCCTTTCGACCATCGACTATCGCATCACCGATCCTTATCTGGATCCGCCGGGTCTCTATGACGGTTGCTACGCGGAAGAATCCGTCCGCTTGTCGGACACCTTCTGGTGCTACGATCCGTTGGACAACGAGCCGGCAGTCAACGCCCTGCCGGCGGCGGAGAGAGGATATGTCTCGTTTGGCTGCCTCAACAACTTCTGCAAGGTGAACCCTTTCGTCATCAAGACTTGGGTGCGGGTTCTCAATGCGGTCGATCGTTCCCGCCTGACGGTCCTGGCCGGCGAAGGAACACACCGCCGGCACACGCTGGAGATACTGGCAAAGGAAGGAATCGGCCGCGAGCGCGTGACGTTTGTTCCCCACCAGCCCAGGCAGCAGTACTTGCAGTGCTACCACGACATTGACATCGGATTGGATACGGTCCCTTACAATGGGCACACGACCAGCCTGGACTCCTTTTGGATGGGTGTGCCGGTCGTGACCCTGGTGGGGCAGACGGTCGTGGGGCGAGCGGGGTTGTGCCAACTAATGAATCTCGGCTTGCCCGAACTGATCGCCACGAGCCCCGAGCAATACGTGCAGATTGCCGCCGATTTGGCCCGGGACATTCCCCGCCTGAGCAACCTGCGTGCGACTTTGCGCCAGCGTCTGCAAAGTTCTCCGCTGACGGATGCCTCGCGATTCGCGCGCAACCTCGAGGCCGCCTACCGCCAGATGTGGGGGCGGTGGTGTACCGAGTAGAATTTACGCTATGGCAACGATTCCTGAAGCATTGGCGATTGCGGTCCAGCATCATCGCGCCGGAAGACTGCAAGCCGCCGAGCAGATCTATCGGCAGGTTCTGGCGGTCGAGCCGAACCACGCTGGTGCGCACCATCTTCTCGGCGTGATTGCCGCCCAGACGGGCAAGCTGGATGAAGCCATCGTCTACTGGCGGCGTTCAATCGAACTGAATCCCGACTATGCCGAGGTGTACAACAACTTGGGCGATGCGCTGAGAGTGCAGGGCAAGGTCGAGGAGGCGATCGCTTGCTGCGGCCGGGCACTGGCACTGGATCCGAACTCCGCCGGCGCGCACAACAATCTGGGTAATGCCTTGCGGGACCGGGGAAAGCCGGACGAGGCAGTTGCCTGTTATCGGCGGGCGTTGACACTGAAGCCGGACTTTGCCGAGGCACACAACAACTTGGGCGTCGTTCTCAAGAACCAGGGGAATCTACACGAAGCAGTCGCCTGTTACCGCCGGGCGTTGGAACTGAAGCCGGCATTTGCGGGGGCACACAGCAACCTGCTCATGGCGCTCCAGTATTTTGCGGACGTGACACCGGCAGCGTTGGCAGAAGCCCATGCCGAGTTCGACCGCCAGCACGCCGCGCCGCTGCGCGGCGCGTTCGCGCAATACGAGAACGGCCGAGCTTGTCCTGGGCGGTTCCGCGTGGGCTTTGTTTCCCGCGACCTGGGGCGGCACCCGGTCGGCTATTACCTGGTCTGCGTCCTGGAGAACCTCGACAAGCAGCAGATCGAGATCGTTTGCTACTCCGATCGCATGGGCAAAGACGATTTGACTCGTCGTCTGCAAGCCGCGGCGACCCAATGGCGTGAGGTGATCGGCATGAGCGACCAGCGCTTGGCGGAGCAAATCCGGGCGGACCGCATCGACATCCTCTTCGACCTGGCAGGACACACCGCTCGCAACCGCTTGCTGGTCTTCGCCCGCCAGCCGGCGCCGGTCCAGATCAGTTGGGCGGGCTATGTGGGCACAACTGGCCTGAAAGCGATGGACTATCTGCTGGCCGACCGCTACGAGGTCCCGCCAGGCGCGGAGCGGCACTATCAAGAACGCGTGCTGCGCATGCCGCAAGGCTACGTCTGTTATGACCCGCCCGCCTACGCCCCGCCGGTAGCGCCTCTGCCAGCGCGGGAGCGTGGACAGGTAACCTTCGGTTGCTTCAATAATCCCGCCAAGGTCACGCCCCAAGTTATCGAAGTCTGGGCCAGGATTCTTCGCCGCGTGCCGGATGCACGGCTGGTACTCAAATTCAACGGATGGAACGAGGGCAGCGTCGCCCGGCGATTCGCCGAGATGTTCGCTGCCCGCAGCATTGATCGCGGCAGGCTGGAGCTACTCGGCGCCTCGCCGCACGCCGAGTTGTTGGCCGAGTACCATCGCATCGATCTGGCTCTCGATCCGTTTCCCTACAATGGTGGCCTGACCACCTGCGAGGCCTTATGGATGGGCGTGCCCGTTATGACCTGTCCGGGCGAGACCTTTGCCAGCCGGCATTCGCTCAGTCACCTATCGAACGTGGGCCTGACCGAGACGATCGCCCGCGACCTGGACGAGTATGTGGAACTGGCTGTTTCCCTGGCCGGCGATCTGCCGCGACTGGCTACGCTGCGGACAGGTTTGCGGGAACGGATGGCTGCCTCGCCCCTTTGCGACGGGAAACGATTTGCGACCGATTTCCTGTCGCTCTTGCACGAGGTGTGGGAACGGCGGGCACGGGACGGCAACCATTGAGTATTCCATCGAACATCGGCCTGCCAGATTATCTTCAATAGCCACTGATTGAACACGGATCAAACACGGATTATTGATCCGTGTTTCATCCGTGTTTCATCCGTGGCCCTAAAATGGACTGGCCCCTCGCTTAGCCTTCCAAGTCCGTCCGCAGGGCCTTGCCAGGCTTCGATAACGTCTGGTCCCGCCGAATCGGTACGTCCAGATCGACGATCAGCGGTACGTGGTCGCTCACCCTTTGCCGACCCAGGTATCCATTGTTGCGACTTCGACATCCCGTCATGGAGTTCACATACCTTAAATCCGGAGACGCGTAGACCTCCCTGCCAGCCATTCTCGGCGCGCGATCGCGCGCGACCCCGGCCACCTACGGTCAACCCCGCGTCATCGTGCGACGAAATGCGGCCAAGTCGGGGCAGGCGGCGGCCGATCGCACGAGGTCTTTCAGTTGTTTTTCGTCGACAACCGACTCGATTGTCTCGACCAGATCGCGCGGAACGTCGCCGAAGCGGGCTTCGAGGAATGCCGCAATGCTCTCGTGCATTGCCTGCTGCGCTGGCGCACAAGCTCATCTCCGGCCAGCAGCCTTTAGCAGAGAATCCGCCGAGGCTGCTTCCTCGCCTTCCAACGGCGGCTCGGGAGACGCGCGATAGTCAGTGGTGCGATCGTAGCGGGAGGCAGCGTAAACCGCGTCAACAAGCGACTGGAGAT
>CAZTPX010000062.1:0-53200 GCA_964615095.1 uncultured Planctomycetaceae bacterium
TGCCCCCGTCGATCCCGGTCTGGAATCGACGAGGTACTTCAGGCGTACGCCAGGATGGCGTGAGGGAGAGGCGGCGGGCGGAGGTGGGGTCCGTCATGAATAGGTGTTACCTGCCAATCTAAGGCCGGCTTCGCAGATCGCCCGACCATTGGGCAATCAGCCCGATGGTCGTGCCGCGTGAAGCCGTCGGAGCAGGATTGAGCCAGGACGAGAAGTTGTGTTGCCTGGGGTCTCAAGACTGCTTTCCCGTGGGATTGGGCGTTGGCTATGTCTTCCTGTTACGCTCTCGCAACAACTTGATTTTGATACCGAGGTAAAGTGACTTGGCTCGACAGACATCCACCTGTGTTACTGTGCCCGCGTCGAATCTGCCTTGCACAAACTTGACGACATCGTTTGCCCTGTCAAGTTGCTTCGTCAGCAGGGCGACTCTCTTCTCGGGTTCATCCGTCGCGTCCAACTGGGCATCGCACAATTCATCTTGTGCCGTGGAAAGTTGAATGAAATCAACCGTAGCGACTTTGAACTGTGCCGTCAGCACTTCCACAACTTCGGTCAACATCTTGATTCGTTCGTCCTGGGCTGCTTTGAGTAGGGCGGCGTCGTTGTCCCTTGACTTGGGCAGTGGGTCGGCGACGGCACTGGGAACTGTTTTCGTCGGAGATTCAGGCTGCGGTACGGGTTGCGGTGGGGGCACTGGCTGCGGCGGCAACGGCGGTTTTGCAGCAGCAGTAGGAGCTTGGCTAGCATTCGGTTCCGCCGCAAGACAGAGAACCGGGGCAAGTGACAAGCCTAGCGTCACCAGGAAGAGCGTGATTCTGTTCATGGATTTCTCCTTTATCGAAAGTGGAATTGCAGAAGCAGCAGCCCGTGAGCAGCCGCACCTCTGCTTCGAACAATGGCCTCTAATCATCTTCGCCGCCAGCTTGGCCGCCGTCAACTGGCTATGCCGCTATGCCGTTCACTTGCGTCTTTCCGCTTATCGATTATCCTGGAAAGTAGCGACCTCATCTTGAATCCACAACTTTCGGGTGGCACCATGGCTGCAATCAACGGACATCGCGACACGCTTCTCATTCTCCGGGCACGGCTTTTGGGCGACATGGGACAAATGGCCAACGCGGCTCTCAGCAATATCGATGTCGTGCGGATGCCCAGCGACATGGCCGACGTCGGCACGGACGCCTTCGAGCAGGAGTTGACCCTCGATCTGCTGGGCAACGAGAAAGAAGTTCTGGGGCAGATCGATGCCGCCCTCAAGCGAATCGAGGATGGCAGTTACGGTCGTTGCGAGGAGTGCGGCCACAGCATTGCCAAGGCCCGATTGGACGCAATTCCCTATGCTGCACTCTGCGTTCGATGTGCATCGCGGGAAGAGACCGGGCGTCCACGTCGCAAGCCAAGATAGCCATCGTCGGCGTTCGTGCTGGCCCCATCAGCCCCATTTCGTGCTGACCGCCTCTGCCGACCCCGCGAGCCCCAAATGAGGCAAATGAGGCAATTTCCGCTCTTATGGGGCATAATGAAACACACAGCAGTGTGTATGCTTGCATTCGAATAGGTGGTCAGCGGCCCCACCACAAGACGTGCTTTTGGCACAAGCCACCCGCATTGCAGATCCTCCTTATATATATTGTCACCGCTGCCCGCAGCATCGCCAGGCCGGCGGCAGCCTGTCCTTATCGCCTTGCCGCTGTGCGTCGCTGGGCCCGGCCGCCCCACAAGCAAGGTAAACGGCCGATCCCGCCCGACTCCGCGACCCGTAAATTCCCCGCAAAAACCAGCGAAATTTGGCCTCCCCACTCCAACGGGTTGTTGTCCGGGAGAGGACAGGTTGGCGTCGTGGGCGGGAGCAAGGTATCGGGCGTGATACTTGGATGCCTGATTCGACGTTGACCTGCTCGCTGTTGGCGGTGTTATACTGGCGGTTATGAACGAATCGCAGCCACAACGCCGATGGTTCTATCCAACTCCCGCTTGGCTGGTGTTTGGCTCGCTGGCGACGACGGGCTTGCTATTCCTGTCTGAGAGGTGGCGATGGTTCCCGTTCAACGAGCACAAGGGCTACACGGTGCTGATCGCGGTGGCTGGCGTGGGCGTGGTGCTGGCAACGATGCTGCTGTGGTGGCTTGTCGCCCTGGTCACTCGGTGGCACTTCCAGTTTGGGATTCGGACGCTGCTGGTGTTGACGGTTGCCGTGGCGATGCCGTTCAGTTGGCTGGCAGAGGAGATGAAGAAAGCAAACGAGCAGAAGGCGGCGGTAGCGGCGATTGAGAAGTTGGACGGGAACGTGACGTATTGCTGGGAGGATGGTAAGGACGTGATGGAACTGGCCAACGCACAACCGCCTGGGCCAGTTTGGCTCCGGAACTTGCTGGGTGATGCTTTCTTCACAAAGGTCGTGCGTGCCATATTCTACACGGACACGAATGTCACGGATGAAGGGCTGGCGAATATTGCTAGGCTACCCCAACTCCAAGACGCAAAGATCGAGTCTACGCAAGTCACCGATGCGGGGTTGGCACACCTTGCCAGGCTAACTGAACTCCAACGTGTGTCCCTTGACAATACGCAAGTCACGGATGAAGGATTGGCACAGCTTGCTGGGCTGACCGAACTTCGGGAGTTATGGCTCGACAGCACGCGAGTTACCGATGCAGGACTTGCACATCTCGCAAAGCTGACGCGGCTCGAAAGGCTGTTGCTCTTTGACACACAAGTCGCGGATGCAGGGTTAGCACACCTTGCCGGGCTGCAGCAGCTTAGAGAGTTAACGCTTGCACAGACGCAAGTCACCGATGCAGGACTGGCCCACATCGCACGGCTGACCCGACTAAAGGACTTGTCGCTCGACGACACGAAGATCACGGACGCCGGGCTGTCGCATCTCGCGGGCCTGACACAACTCCAAGACTTGGGACTAGGTGGCACAAAGGTCACAAAAGCTGGCGTACGGAAGCTAGAACGGGCATTACCTCGCTGCCACATCCGTCACTGATATGCCCATCCGCGTTCCCATCCGCCGCCTCCGCCTCACGCCCGACCGCGTCGTGCTGCTCCTGCTGCTGGCGGAATGCCTGCTCTTCCTGTCGAGCTGGCTCGCTTGGCCGGCGTGGCACAAGGGCTACGCCGTGCTGGCGTGCGTGGCGTTGGTCGGCGTGGCGATGGTGGGGATGCTGGGATGGTTTGCCGCGGCGTTGGTCTTTCGACGGCGGTTTCAATTTGGGATTCGCACGCTGCTGGTGCTCGTTGTTGCCGTGGCTTTGCCCTGTAATTGGATGGCGGCAGAGATAAAGGGGGCAAGAGGGCAGCATGAAACGGTGTCGAGAATCAGTAAGAAGGGCTGGGCAGCGGTAGTGTATGACTCGCAGCTTGATGCGGAAGGAATCGTTCAATCCGACAGGCCGCTAAGGGGACCACAATGGCTACGAATGCCACTTGGAGATGAATTCTTCAACGATGTCGTGGTGGCTATTGGCACGGGGATCACCGACCACGATCTGGCGTCAATTTCAAAGCTCACGAAACTCCAACGCGTAGTGCTCGACTGCCCGCAGGTCACGGATGCGGGAATGGCCGAGATCACAAAGCTGACCGAGATCGAATTGTTGTCCGTCAACTCGACGCGAATCACAGATAAAGGACTGGCGTACCTCGCGGAGCTACCCAAGCTGCGACGCTTGAACCTCGAAGGTGCGGATGTCACGGACGCAAACCTGGCCACGATTGCACGGTTGACCGAACTCGAGCAACTACGGCTCGACAATACCCAAATCTCCGATGCAGGATTAGCCCAGCTTGCAGGGTTAACTGAACTCCGAGATCTGAGCCTCAATGGGACCCGAATCACAGATGCAGGCCTGCCGCACCTTGCTAAACTGCTCAAACTCCAATCGCTGTGGCTTGACGATACGAAAATCACGGATGCGGGCTTGCCGCACCTTGCAGGGTTCACCCAGCTTCTCGCGGCCGGGGTCCGAAACACCCGAACGACCGACGAAGCGGTAAAGAAGTTAAAGCGTTCCTTGCCGAACTGCCGCTACATTGCCCGCCACTGAGATTCATGATCGAGGAATTGGCCCTTACCACCGATCGTCTAATCTCCAGCCCACTGGCACACGCGTCACCGCCGGATTACGATAGGAGACAAATCCTTAAAAGGAGCCCGTCATGCAAAGCCGCATCTTTTGGCCTCTGCTTCTCGTCTTGGCTTCGGCAACGTCCGTCTTCTCGGCCGTCGATCTCGTGACGCTGCCCACTCGCGAAACTACGCAGCTTACGATCTACAACTCGGAAGACATCACCATGGTCCGCGAGCACCGCCTGCTGACCGTGAAAGAGGGCATCAACCGTATTCAATTCTCTTGGGCCAATACGCTTATCGACCCTACCAGCATTGAATTCCGCATCCTCGACCAGCAGGACAAGGTCGATCTTGTGGACACCACGTTCCCCGCCGGCCGCAACGATGCACTGCAATGGAACATCAAGAGCCAGATGGCCGGCAAGATCCCCGTCGAGATCAGGTACTTTACGAGCGGCATCACCTGGGCCGCCGATTACGTGGGAATCGCCAACGAGGACGAGACGAAAATCAACCTGACCGGCTACGTGCGGGTGACGAACGGGTCGGGCGAGCAGTACGATAATGCCGAAACCCGACTGGTGGTCGGCAACATCAACCTGGTCGAGAAGATCGCCGACTTGGCGAGGAGGCCGGCACCAGGCAAAGATGAGTGGAAACAACTGACGAAGGTGACAGCCGACGGAACGGTGCTTTCTCTTTCCGCCGTGAACAGGGCAGTGGAAGCGGCTGAAAGCGTCGATGCCGATAAGGAGAAGAAGGAACTGCCCAAGCAGGTCATCAAGCAGGGCCTCTCCGAATACTTCCTCTTCACGATCGAAGGCCGCGAGGACATCAAGCACAAGGAACCGAAGCGCCTGGTCGCCTTGAAGGTGGCCGAAGTGCCGCTGGAATCGATCTACAAGCTCTCCGATCGCAGCCAAAGTTCCCCTCTACCTCCGGGAGAGGGGCCGGGGATGAGGGCCTCCTTCACCAAGTTCTACCGCTTCAAGAACGTCAAGCTATTGGACGACAACGGCAAGGAAAAGAAGCTCTCGGTGATGGAGAACCTTGGCCTCTCACCGCTACCCAACGGCACCGTCAGGCTGTTTTCCGAGTATAAGAACCACGATCTTGCCTACGTCGGCGGCACGGAGACCAAGTACGTGCCCATCGGCGATCGCGTGGAAGTCAACGTGGGCCCCGACAAGGATATTACGATCCAACGCCGCGTGAAGGACCAGAAGATCGGCAACGTCGTCGCCCGGCAGTGCAAACGCCGGCTGGATGACCAGTTCGTCTTGTACTACGACCTGATCGATTACGACCAGACGTTCTTCTATGAGGAGGAACTGGTCTCCGGCAAGCCCGTGCCGGCCAAGATCGAGGTCGAGCGGCAGTTCGACGCGAATGTGGTGCTCTGGGGCTCGGAAGAGCAGCCCAAGGGCTGGACGAGCAACGAGACGGGCGCCTACGTCGATCTGCACACTGTTGGGCACGTCGAAAGGGTCGATCAGCAGCACGTGAAGTACTTCATGGACCTAAAGCCCGGAAAGAAGCAGCGGGTCGAGTATAGCGTGACGTACAAACGCAGGAAGATCGGGCCCGAATTGAACACGGAGAAGAAGCGGGAACCGCTCTAAGGTTCGCATGTCCATTTCTCGCCTTCATTTTTCTTTCCCCCATTTTCCTTTCCTCAAAATGAGCGCCGCCAGCCGCGCATGGCCGGTCCATTTTTGGAAAGGAAAATGGGGGAAAGAAAAATGTTGTTCAGGCAGATTACGGACGGCATCAACCGTCGTATGGGAGCAAGTCGCGTTCCACTTCCCGGTCCGCGCGGGCCCTCAGCGCCACGCTGGAGCACAATAGCACGGGCTGATAAAGATTCGATGGTTGGGACTTGCGGTTGCTGTGGTTAATGTAGTGATTTGCTCACTTTCCGGCCGATCTCGCCCTCGCCGTGCAACGCCCCAACCGCGAAGCGATGGTTAAGCGAGGTGCGGTTTTGAAAATAGCCACAGAGAGCACAGAGGTCACAGAGAGGCAGGCTTTGATAAGACAGATTTTACGGCCCTTCTCCCCCCTCGGTGAACTCTGTGCTCTCTGTGGCTATTGCTGATTGTGGCACGAAAGGTTGCGGCGGAGATCCGGAAATTTCCGTCAAACGCGCGCCGTTTGGCAAATCAACACGCCATGTCGAGCGTATTATATTGATGAATATACGGCACAACAGAAGAAGGGAGCGGGCGGGGCACCCGCGCAGCGGGTCGGGCAGGTGGAATTATGTGATGAATTGACAACTTGACGGTGTACTGATCAGCCTCCGGCATTGCGAACCGGGGGCCATTGGTGCGCGGCGCCGACTTGCGCAATTCGGCGCCTGCGCCGGCGGCTGCGCGGAACTTGCCTACGGCGGCCCGTGCCCGCCAACGGTCGCGAACGCCCCCGTGAGCCTTGGCAGCAATTAATTATTTTTCTGACACTGCACTTAAATAGCTAAAGGAAAACGGCGTGTGCCCGACCCCTATATACTGTACACATGACCATATGACCAAAAAAGTGGCCAGGAAGTGGCTAGGTTGACCACAAAAATGACGAGAAAATGGGACAAAGTGGCTAGGTATTGTCTAGGTATTTTCGGTTATGCCAAGACCATCGTTAGAGTGTCAAACGTTTTATCCCCGCAGTTTTCTCCGTGTGAGCAATACCTTTAGTGGAAGCCGAACACATCCGTGGACGTACAAAATCGCCGCAGAAGTGCGAAAAGGCCCCTTTTTGTGACCAGGTCACACGACTGCCTGCCCCGAAACGGCGGGTTGGTCGCGGCAGCTGACGTGGGAGAATGCCGCGGGAAACAGTTTTTTCTGACTGATGCCCACATGATTGAATGTCCTTGTAACTCGTGATACAACAGTTTGAGCCATTTACCAGCATCCGCTTTGCGATTTCATCCCGCCAAATCCACGCTGCCCTCGAAGGAGCCAATCCATGGCCGACGAACCTCCCACCAACGAGAACAATATGCAACGCCGTGACTTTCTCACCAAGTCGGCCGCCGGGGCGGCGATCGTGGTCGGCGCCGAGCCGCTGCTCTCGGCGGCGCAAGGAATAGATCCACCCGCCGCGGCGGGACTCCGCGATAAGCTGCTCCGCTGCCTTGGCGGACCGTGGCCCGAACCGTGCGACCTGCGGCCGAAGCTGCGGGAGACGATCCGCAAGCACGGCTACCGCATCGAATCGGTAACCTATCAGGCTGAACCCAACGACCCGATCCCGGCCTACCTGCTGATTCCCGACGGAATTGACGCCAACCACCCGGCCCCGGCCGTGGCGGTCTGGCACCAGCACAACGGCCAGTGGCAACTGGGCAAGGTCGAGTCGGCCGGCCTGGCCGGCATGCCCATGCACCACACCGGCGTGGCCCTGGTCCGGCAAGGTTATGTCGTGCTCTGTCCCGACGCCCTATGCTTCGGCGAGCGGCAGAACGACAAGCTCAAGGGTGGCGACTTTGAGCGGTTCGAGTTCCTGCGCTACGTCGTGGCGGGCAAGTGCATGGCCTGGAAGAACATCCTCGATATGCGGCGGGCGGTGGATTACCTCTGTTCCCGGCCGGAGGTGCAGAAGGACCGTATCGGCTGTTACGGCCACTCGATGGGCTCGACATTCACTTGGCTGGTCGGCCCTTGGGAACCGCGGCTGAAGTGCCTCGTGGGCAACTGCTGCCTGCCCACCTACAAGGCCATCCATCGCATGCACCTGTTGCACTGCTTTCCGAACTTCATTCCGGGTTTTTTCCAGTATGGCGACACACCGGACATCGCCGCCTTGATCGCGCCCCGCGCGCTGCACCTGAACCTGGGCGAGAAAGACGATGGCAGCCCCATTCAGGAGGCCCGCGAAGGGGTCCAGACAATCGCGCGGGCGTACCAGCGCGCCGGCGCGGCGGAGAAGTTCAGTCACTTCATTGAAGAAGGAGCCGGCCACGTTCTGTCCGACCGGATGTGGAAGCTGGCCCTCGATTGGTTCCAGAAACATTTGCGGGCGTAGGCAAGTAATGCCTCACGTGGGGATTAGACGAGGACCCGCCAGAAGATACTGAGTGACAATTTGATGATGATGGCCATTCACGGCCATTTCCCGGCGTAGCCGGTATTAGGCCCGTGCTTTAGCACGGGTAAATGAGTGTGAACAATACTAACCGTCCCCCGTTCCGCCGGCCGTCCGCCACCTTCGGCGGCGGACGGCCGGCAAAACGGAGTGGCGCGGCGGCCTGCCGACCCGTGCTAAAGCACGGGCCTAATACCGGCTGCGCCGAGCAACGGGCGTAAACGCCCATGAAAAATAGCCGTCGAACGATAGAATAGCGAACGTATTGCCCAACATAGAGTGAGTTCGGAACCGAATAACCATGAGCAGAATATCTGAAGTCGCTTTTATACCGAAGTTCCTTTTGGTTGTATTCCTCTCGATTGCTGCCGCCGGTCTCCTTGCCAACGCTGCCGCTGCCCAACCGGCGGCAACGCCGATCGTGCTGGACGCCGGCGACCCGGGAGCGACGATCTCGCCGCTGTTATTCGGTTGCAACCTGGAGTACACGCGCTACGGGATGTGGAAGGGCTTGAACGCCCAGATCCTCGCCAATCGCATGTTTGCCGCCAAGAGCCCGGAGAAGTCCGGACCGCAGGGCCTGGCTGCACACTGGTACGGCATCGGACAGCCACCGGTTTCCTTCGCGCTGGACACGGCAGAAGTCTATACGGGTAAACAGTCCCAGCGCGTTCGTGTGCCGGACTGGGGAACAAGCGGGGGGATCGGCCAGCGCGATCTTGCCATTGGGGCCGGCACGAAATATGAATGCCGGCTGCAACTGAAGGCCGATTCCGCGCTGGCGGTGCTCGTTCGCATCTGCGATGCGCCGGGGCAAAAGGTGTACGCCCGTCAGGCGCTTCGACTGGCAAAAGGCGAGTGGCAGGAGCAACGGTTTCTCTGGACGGCCCCGCAGACGGACCTTCATGCCCGGCTGGAAGTCACCTTTGAAGGCCCGGGAACGCTTTGGATTGGCGCGGCGTCGCTGATGCCGGCCGACAACTTCCACGGCATGCGGCGCGACGTGATCGCCTGTTTGAAGCAGATCGGCGTGCCGATGCTCCGCTGGCCGGGCGGATCGTTCACGCGCGACTACCGCTGGAAAGAGGGCCTCGCGCCGTTGGACAAGCGGCCGCCGATCCATTGTCCTTACCTGCCATTTTCCGACGAGTTCGACTTCCACGAGGTAGGCACGGACGAATACATGGCGCTCTGCCGCGAGTTGGGCTGCCGGCCTTGTATCACGGTGACGATGGGCATTGCGGAAGGCCCGCAAGAGGCGGCCGACTGGGTGGAATACTGCAACGGATCGGCGGAAACCGGCTGGGGCAAGGTCCGCGCCCAGCACGGACACAAAGAGCCGTATGGGGTCAAATACTGGTGCATCGGCAACGAAATCTGGGGCGAGTGGATGGGGCCGGCCTATAGCAACGCGGAGACCTATGCGCGCAACCTCAGGGAATTCGCCGTGGCCATGCGGAAGGTCGATCCGCAGGTGATTCTGATTGCCTCGGGCACGGACGGAGTGACGCTGGGGAACGACTGGGACAAGACGGTTGTTGCCAAGGCCGGCGATTGCTTCGACTGGATCTCGCTGCACCACTATTCGCCGATCACCAAGGCCCTCACCGGGCCGGAGGGTGCGGCGGAGTTCACTCGCCAGGCCTGCCAGCCGCGCGACGGCTTGCTCCCCTGGCTGCGGGAAATGCGGCGGGCAGTCGATTCGTCGAGCCCGGCGGGCAAGCGAATCCCCATGGCCTTCGACGAATGGAACCTGTGGCACGATTGGTTCACGCGCCACTACCAGGTCCAGTGGCACATCGGTCCCATCGACGCCGCTTTTGCCGCCGCCCAGCTTCACATGTTCTGCGCGGAGGCCCAGTCGCTCGATATGGTTGCGGCCGCCATGTTCCAGCCGGTGAACGAGGGCCTGATCGAAGTCAGGCGGTTCTCCGCGGAGCTGACGGCCATGGGGCAGGCATTTGCGCTGGTGCGAGCGCACCAGGGAGGCCGGTTGCTCAAGACCGATCCGCCACATGCTGCCCGGGCGGTCGATACGTGCGGATCGCTTTCGGCCGACGGGAAACGGATCCTTTTGACGCTGGTGAATCGCGCGGGCGACGAGTCGCGCAGCGTTGCTGTGACGCTCAAGCGGGGGAAAATGGCAAGTGCAATTGCGACCATTCTCTCGGTGGAGGAGTTGCAAGTCGATGCCCGCATGGGCCAGCGCACGGAAAAACTCGCCGTCGAGAACGAGCAAAGAATTAGCTTGCGTTTGCCGCGATTTGGAATAGCCTTGGTAGATATTACGCTAGGTGGGAAATGAAGGCTATGTATCCGGCCAACGGCACACGACCCGCAAGCGGGTGCCCCGTGCCGGATACATTGACCGTCCACCGCGCTCATACACTTGGAGATCGAGATGAAAGACAATGGACGTTTACGAGTTTTTATTGCCGGAACTGCGCAGGCTTGTTCCGGCCTACGCCTGCCCCTCGCGGTTGCTGCGGTCGTTATCGCCGGTTTGGCCTTGTTCACTGGCCATGCGATTGCCCAGTCGGCCGGTAGCACACCGGGCGTGGTCAGCCATCTGCTGGTCCTGTCCGACAAGTCCGAGGACGTGTCAAGCCCCGAGGCCTGGGCCAAGACCTACATCAAGCCGGGTATGAGCGATCAGGAAAAGGCCCTGGCGATCTGGAGGACCGTGGTGCGGTACCGCCACCAGACCAATCCGCCCAACGAGTTCCTCTCGCCTGAGACCAACGTACACGATCCGTTGAAGACCATCCACGTCTACGGCGTGGGCATCTGCTGCTGCGCCAGTAGCAACGTCTGCGGCCTGGCCCGCTACCTGGACATGAAGGCCCGCGGCAGGGCCGTCAACGTCCATATGATCAGCGAGGTCTTCTACGGTGGCGGTTGGCACATGATCGATGGCTCGCTGATGAACTACTTCTTCCTGCCCAACGGCACGCTGGCCTCGGCCGACGCGATCCACGAGGCGGTCGTCCAATGGCACGAGCAGCATCCCGGCTACCGGGGCGATTGGGGCAAGCTCGCCCAGTTTGCCGCCGCTGGGAACTGGCGGAAGGCGGGTCCGCCACTCTTGGCCACCTGCCCCGTGTTCCTTGAGAGCGGCTACAACCCGGCCGGCGTACATGGCTGGCACGCGACGATGGGCGAGTACGACTTCAAGACGGCCCCGGAATACGAGTATTGGCCGTCGATGGGCTACCAGTTGAACGTCCAGCTTCGCGAGGGCGAGAAGCTCACTCGCAACTGGTTCAACAAGGGCAAGTTCATCGACTGGGTCGACGCCGATATCGCCGCGGGCGGCAAGGACATCCTGGGCCTGCAGCGACAGCTTGGCGACAAAGCGCCAGGGCGGCTCGGCAACGGCGTGTTGGAATACCACGTGCCGCTGGCCAGCGGCGTGTTTCGCGGCGGTGCCCTGGCGGCGGATAACCTGGCTGCGACCAACGAGGACCATGCCGCCCCAGCGGTCCACGTAAAGGACGCGTCCCAACCCGGCGTGCTCGTGCTCCGTATGCCCAGCAGCTACGTCTATGTGGCCGGCACGCTGGCCTTCAAGGCCGCGATAGGCAGCGGCGGCAGCGTGGCGGTCTCCTTCAGCGACAACCAGGGCCTGGATTGGAAGAAGATCGCCGACGTCAAAGCCAGCGGCCAACAGAAGATCGATCTAACGATGAGCGTTTTTCGTCGCTACGACTACCGGCTGAAGTTCGAACTTACCGGCCAGGGCACCGGTCTGGAGAGCCTGGACATCACGAACGACGTGCAGCATTCGCAAGCCCCGCTGCCAACCATCAAGGAAGGCAAGAACACGATCACGCTGGCTGCCGGTCCGCAAGAGGGTACGATCACGCTGGAGGGCAACACCGACCCGGCAGCGGCCCCCTGGAAACAACTGAGCATCAAGGATTTCCATCCGGCGCTGAACAACGCCGAGCTCCGCTGGGCACGTCCTCACGGCAAGGGCGACGTGACGTTCAAGATCCCCACGCCGGGCGACATCACTCGCGTCCGCATGAACCTGGGCTATCGCCTCCGCGACGCCAACGACAGCTACACCGTTCTGCTGTCGTTCGACGATGGCAAGACGTTCAAACAGGCGGCGCGGATGACCGGCCCGACCGCGGGCTATACGAAGTATATCACGCTCTCCGACGTGCCGTCCGGCGCTCGCAAGGTTCTCGTGAAGCTGGCGGGCAAGGAAGTAAACACCGTGTGCCTGTTCGGGCTGAGGATCGACGTCGACTACAAGGAGCCTGCCGGCGGGTTCCGTCCCGTGAAGATCACCTACGCCTGGGAGGAGAACGGTCAGGCGAAGAGCAACGTCCACCTCGCCACGCAGCCGCGGGAGACGTACGAGATCACGTGCGGTCCCAAGACGGTCGTGAAGAGTTTCGCGATGGAACTAGTGCGGTAGATTGTCGAACAGAAGTGGGAGGGCAGAATGAAACAAGCCCCATGAATTGTGCAAAATCCGAAAAACGAAGCACGAAATGCGAAACAAATTCAAATGAAGAAATTCAAAGGCTCAAAACGCAGACGGAACCACGAAAGACACGAATGACACGAATGACACGAAAAGTCTTTCGTGTGCTTCGCGTATTTCGTGGTTCTCGCGAGTGCCCTGCCTCCCTTAGGGATGGTGCAACAGATCGTAACAGGAAAGGCTCGAAGCAGTGGTTTCGGATTTCCCTTTTTTCTGGTTTCCGATTTGTTTCGCATTTCGACATTCGGATTTCGTATTTCCTGCCTTCTACGATTCTCCGTCCTCTAACCCGAATTGCCGGCGAGACCCATCTTGATTAATACGCTCCGCATGCTGTGCCTGTTGTTGGTAATTTCAATTGTTAACGCTGAACCAATTTACTCTGCGCCGTCCGCGCCGGTGCCGCTGATCTTCGACACCGACATGGGTAACGACGTCGACGATGTCCTGGCCCTGGGGATGATCCACACCTTGCAGCGCCGCGGCGATTGCCGCCTGCTTGCGGTGACCGTGAGCAAGGACCACCCTTATGCCGCGCCCTTTGTCGACGTGGTGAACACCTTCTACGGCTACGGCGATACGCCCATCGGCGTGGTCCGCGGTGGCGTGAAGGTGGATGAGGACAAGTATGTGCGGCAATTGGCCTGCGCCGAAGACAACGGCCAACTCCGTTACCCTCACAAGCTCCGCAAGGGTGGCGACGCCCCGGAAGCGACGGGGCTGCTGCGGCAGGTGTTGGCGGGGCAGACCGATGGTTCCGTGGTGGTCATCCAAGTGGGCTTTTCCACCAACCTGGCGCGGCTCTTGGATTCCAAGCCCGACGGCGTCTCGCCGCTGGACGGAAAGGCGCTGGTGCGCCGCAAGGTGCGGTTCCTCAGCGCGATGGCCGGCAATTTCGGCGGAGGGCCCGATGATCGTTTCAAGGAGTACAACGTGGCAACCGACGTACCCTCGGCCAAGAAAGTCTTTCACGAGTGGCCCACGCCGATCGTGTTCAGCGGCTTCGAGGTCGGCAACGCCATCATGTATCCGCATCGCAGCATCGAGCAGGACTACAACTACGTGCCCCATCATCCCTTGGCCGAGGCCTACAAGCTCTACGGGAAGATGCCCTACAACCGGCCGACGTGGGACCTCACGAGCACGTTGTACGCGATCCGCATGGAGAGGAGTTCCTTCAACCTGTCGCCAGCGGGCCGGGTGGTGATCGAGGATGACGGCGCGACGCGCTTCCGGGCCGAAGCGAGTGGTCCACACCGCTATTTGATCGTCGGCCGGGAAGGGGCCCTGCGCGTACGCGATGCGTTTGTCGACCTGTGCAGCCAGCCGCCGGCGGGCGTCATCGAGCGGCAGAAGAAAGAGGCCGAGATCGACCGGCGGCGGAAGGTCCGTTCTACGCGTACGACGCCTGAGAAGCGCGTGCAAGTCGAGAACCAGAACCTGCGGTTGGATTTCGATCCGCGGACTTCGGGCACGGACTACAACTACATCTGGGTGCGTCGCCCCGACACCAACCACTGGGAGCGGGTTCACAACTTCGGCATCGATGTAGCCTCCTTCGATGCCGCCGACCAGCAGGAGATGAATTTTATCGGCATCAACCTTGTCTTGGAGCGCGCGGGCCGCGCGATGAAGGTCACGTATCCCTCGCCCATGGTGCAGTACCGGCAGTTCGACGACCGCATCGGCACACCCACGCTGGTGCGCAAGTATCCGGACTTCACGGGCGACGAGACCCGCCGCCTGGTGCATGCCGATTCCTCGGTCGAGTTCTGCTATGAGATCGACCCGCGGCGGCCAAGCTACGTGGTCTCCGGGCGAGTGCTACAGGGGCGGATCAGCTCGATCGTTTACATCGTCGACGCCCTCTGGACCGACAACCGCTTCCTGCCGACCCACGAACTGGTCGAGGGGCGATCCGAGTATGATCCCTCGCAGCCCGACGACAAGAAGGCCTGCGCGCAGGTGCGGATCGAGAAGGAACACTACGCGATTTTCTACCGTCGCGACGGCGAGGGGGTGCCGTATGCGCTCGTGCCGCTCGTACCCGAGCGTGCCCGCCTGTGCAACTACTTCGACAACTGGAAGTGCCTATACGACTTCCACACGTCGGAGTTGAACCAGCAGTTCGTGCCCGACGACCCGCCGGTGACCGGGTCCAACGACACAGGCTACATTACCGCGCCGCGGGCCGACGGCACGTTTCCGGCGGTGCGCGTGGTGTTCTTCCCCGAGTTGGGCTGGCGACAGGGAGGCAAGGGCGACGAGTTGAGAGCGCGGATCGTGCGGGCGCTGAATGCTGCCTATCCGCCCTCATGGTGAAACTGTCAATTACTTTCCAATCTGCATCAATCCCCAGGCCATCAATACCAGTAGCGCTACCACGCCCCAAGCGAGCAGGAATCCCAGCAAGTCCTCGCGGTAGCGGCGGAAGAAGCCTCGCCAGCGGGCGGTGGTAAACCAGCCGGGAAAGTCCACGAGCATGAGGTCCTGGCCCAGTTCGGCGGCCAGCGGCTTGGCATGGCCCTCGGGCAGGTCCTTGGCGTCGGTCGAGCGGCGCATGTTGTCGAAGAACCGCTCGATCCGCTCCGGAGCTTCGGGCGGCGTGGCGAGGCTGACCAAGATCAAGCAGCCGAACGCCGCCAAAGTGGCCCACGCATAGGGCACTGCCGTCCAGGTGTAGATCAAGAGGAACTTGCGGGTGGCAAGGAACTCCCCGAGATGGCCGCCGGACCAGGCAGCCTGCAATTCGGCCAGAGCGCTGCGGAGCGTGTCTGCCTTGTACTTGGAGGGATCGCCAAGCGACGGATGCGTGACGAGGTAATTCAGCCCGTAGTAGACGAGGAAGGCGGCGAGGATGGCCGCCGCGGCCCCATAACGGTTCGCCCGCCGCCAAAGGAAACCGCCCACAACGATCACTCCCACGAGCGCGGCGATGGTCTCGGTGAAGAGGAACGCTTGCAGGACCTGGTCGATCACGCGGGCGAAACCCAGGCCGGCCAGGGTCGAGCACAGCCCGGCAAGCCGGCCGGCCATCATCAGTGCCCGGTCGTCGGCGGCCGGGTTGAGATATGCCTTGTAGATGTTGCGGGAGAAGAGGGCGCCGGCATTGACCATGAGGTTCGAGCAGGCCGACATGTTGGCTGCCACGACGCAGGAGACCATCAGGCCCACCCAGCCGGGTCCCAGTAACTTGACGCAGGCGTAGCCAAAGGCGTCTTCCGTGTCGCGCAGACAGACATTCTCCCGAATGACCAGGGCCGCGACGATCAGCCCGGTCAAGGCCCAGCCGATGGTGCAGATCCGCTTGACCATCGAGCCGTAGGTCTGGCCTATGCGTCCCGCCCGCTCGTTCCGACCGGTGGCGTTCATGGCGACCATGTGCGGCTGGGCGGTGATGCCGATCAACCCGTTGAGCGTGAGCATGAGGATGGTGAAGGCGGTCACGCCGCTGGCCTCGTTGTAGAGATCGAAGAAGCCGCCCGTGCCCTTGCTACCCCCGGGGACAACAGGCGGTTTCGCGGCGGGGTCGGTGTCGACGGCCACGCGGTACTCGGCATCGACATGACGCGTGTACTCGGTCGCGGCGGGGCCGCTGAGCGTCTCGCGCATCCCGGCGAATCCGCCCAGCTCCGCCAGCCCCGTAGGAATCAGCATGAACGAGAGGACGATGATCAGGAATCCCTGAATGAAGTCGGTGTAGGCTGCGGCCACCAGTCCGCCAAAGTAGCTGTAGAGGAGAAAGGCCACGGTCATGACCGCGACGACGTAGTCGGGCGAGATGCTGTTGCCGGATGCCGCGGCGATGAACTTGCCGGCCGCCTTGAGCATCACCCCCTGGCCGAAAACGAAAAAGCAGAAGGCGAACGCCGTATAAGCCAGCGCCAAGCCGGGACCGTAGCGATCGCCGACGATTTCGCCCATGGTGGTCTGCTCGCTGCGGCGATACCAGGGGGCCATCAGCCAGTAGAACGGCGTGACCAGCATGTTCTTCCACTGGTACCAGATCGTGGCGAAGCCGTCGTGGAAGGTAGCCCCGATCTGCCCGACGGGGTTCTCGGCGTGCGTGCCCGTGCCGAAGGCCTGGCCGATCATGATCCACCAGGGCAGCTTACGCTCGCCCAGGAAGTAGCCCTTGCTGGTGCGGACTTTTCGCGAGACCCACAACCCCAAGGCCGTGCAGCCCACGAAGTAGCCGACCAACACTGTCCAATCCAAGACACCGAAACCCACACCGTGACTGCCCATAGCATGATCCTATTTCTCGACCTTGAGTTTCTCAAGTGCCTCGTAGCGCGGACTTTAGTCCGCCGCGACGGATTGAAGTCCGTCCTACGAACGGGGCGCTGGAAAGATCCTAACAACATTTTGCTTGACAACGGCCTCTATGGGAAGCCAAGATGATGGTCGCCAACCGATTATTTATCTGCCAACTTTTTCCGGAGGATCAAATGAACATTTCCCGACGCGACATGTTGAAAATTGGGGCCGGGGCTGCCGCCCTTTATGCCACGGGCCGTAGTCCGCTGCCAGCCTTTGCCGATACGGGCAAGAAGATTCCCATTGGCCTGCAACTCTACTCTTTGCGAGACGATTGCGGCAAAGACCTGCCCGGCACACTCGCGGCCGTGGGAAAACTGGGCTATCAGGCCGTGGAGTTCGCCGGCTACTACGGCCGCAATGCCCAACAACTCCGCAAGATGCTGGATCAGAGCGGGCTTAAGTGTTGCGGTACGCACACGGGTCTCGATACCCTGCTGGGCGACAACCTCAAGCGGACTGTCGAGTTCCACAAAACGCTCGGCAACCAGTTCCTTAACGTACCGTACTTGGACCACAACAAGTACTTTGGCACGGCCCAGGCAATCCAGGATACCGCCAAGCTCTTGACCGAGTTGGCCGAGAAGGTCAAGCCCGACGGCATGCATGTCGGCTACCACGCCCACGGCGGCGATTTCCAGAAAATCGACGGCGTGACCTGCTGGGACCGCCTCTTCACGAGCGCGGGTCCGGACGTGGTCATGCAACTCGACATTGGCAACTGCCTGGACGGTGGCGGCAACCCCTACGCCATCCTCAAGAAGTTCCCTGGCCGCACGCTGACGATCCACATCAAGGAACACGGCGGTAAGGCCGGAGCACCGCTGGGCGAAGGGACGGTCAAATGGGACCAGATCTTCAACCTCTGCGAGACCGTGGGCGGCACGCAGTGGTATATCGTCGAGCAGGAAAGCTATGCCGGCGCGCCGCTGGACAGCGTTGCCCAATGCCTCAAAAATATGCGGAAGATGGGCAAGTAAAGCTCACCCCAAGCTCCACGGCGCCCGCATGGGCCGGTCCAACATGCGGTTGGCCTCGTCGTCGCCAGGGAACTCCTCCTTGACCGGGTCCCAGCGGAGCTTCCGCTTCAGCCGCATGACGATGTTTCCCAGGTGGCAGACCGAGGTTGAGCGATGGCCCACCTCGACTGACGCCAGGGGGTCTTGCCGCGAGCGGACGCAACTCAGGAAATTACGGACGTGGTCGGGGACGTGGTACTTGCTCTGTTCCTTCTTCCGCGCGGGGTTGCTCACGGGAAGATGGATTTCGTCAGCCTTGATGGGTGAATCCTTCAATGCGGCCGGGCCGCTCTCCACGCCGGCATAACCATATTGCACCCAGCCTTCCGTGCCGATGAAGCGCACGCCGAAGCCGTCCTTCTCCCTGGTTTGGCAGAGAAGTTCGACGCCGTTGGCGTAGCGGGCGCAAAAGGAGACCTTGGTGGGCGTGTTGTAGAGTCCGCCCGGCGGCGGCCATTGGCCGCCCGTGTCCTCCAATTCGATCGGTCCGGAGTGGTCGGTGCCCATCGCCCATTGGGCCAGATCGTTGGTGTGCGTGCCGAAGTTGGTCGTCTGCCCGCCGGAATAGTCGAGGTTGAAGCGGAAGCGGTAGAAGCAGCGGTCCTTGTGGTAGGGGACCTTGGGCGCTGGCCCAAGCCAGAAATCGTAATCGAAGCCTGCGGGCACGGGCATGGGTTTCCAGCCCGGCCCCGGGTCGACGGCGTTGTTCTCCGCCACGTAGCACATAATCCGCTGGAGCTTGCCGATGCGGCCGTTGCGCACCAGTTCGCAGGCCAGCCGGGCGTCGGGGCTGGAACGATAATGGGTGCCGGTCTGCAGGACGCGATGGTACTTCTGCACAGCCTCGACCATCGCGCGCCCCTGGCGGATGCACAACGAGAGTGGCTTCTCGCAGTAGATGTCTTTGCCCGCCTTGGCCGCCATGATCGTCATCAGGGCGTGCCAGTGATCGGGGACGACGACCGTCACCACGTCGATGTCGGGCCGAGCGAGGATCTCGCGGAAATCGTTGTAAGCGTCGCAGCCTTTGTACTGGCCGGATGGCTTGGCGGCGGCGTAGTGTGCGTTGACCTTCTCCTGCGCCGGCTTACGGCCGAGGAACTGCTTGGGGACGCGGTAGCCGCCGCTGGCGGTATTCACGTCGCAGACGGCCAGCACCTGGGCGTCCTCCTGGCCAAGGAAAGCCGGCAGGTCGATTTCGCTCTGGTTGCCGCAGCCGATGAAGCCTACGTGGATGCGGTTGCTCGGCGCGTTGGCCCCAAAGACTGTGGCCGGCACGATTGTGGGCAGGGCTACCGCGCCCAGCGCAGCGACTGCGCCTTGGAGGAATTGCCGGCGCGAAGCGCGGCCCGTTGCTGTTCGAAGTTGACGGGAATTCATTGGTTCAATCTCCATTAGCCAGAGCGATGATTGGCAGGCATACGCAAACCCAGTTCCGTCTAGGGTAATCTACGGGCCGCCCGAGGGCAAGTCGGTTCAACACTTGTGTCGGGGCAACACTCTGAAACGGCGAGTTTCGCTAGGATTTGACAACGGAATCCCAATTCCGCAAGGCATCTTTGCACCGCCTTCCACGACCAAGTATAATAAACAGCCCCAAACCCCGGAGACTTTCCCATGCATACCAACGATTGTACGCGACGCGATTTTGTCAAGCTCAGCACGGGAACCGTGCTGGCCGCCGCTGGAACAGCCGGAAGCATTCTGGCCGCCGATCTGCCGGCGGCACGTCAAACGCCGGCCGTGGGCCGGCCGCGGATCAGTTCCGTAAGCTGGAACTTTCATAACTTGGGCGCCGGCTATACCCGCCCGGACAAGGCCATCGAGCAGATCGGCCCGATGGGCTTCGAGGGCATCGAGCTGATCCTCACCGGACGGGCCGAGATCGCCGCTTACTGGACCGACGCCACTATCGGCGAGATCCGCAAGCGGCTGGACCATTACAAGCTGCAAGTGCCCCAGTTCGCTCTTTTCCAGCCGGTGGTCGAAGAGTTGACCAGCCGCAGCGCGGACGAGCGCGCCAAGGCCCTGGACCGTTTTGAAGCGGGCTGCCGCATCGCCGCCAAGTTGGGCGCTCCGATCGTGAATATCGTCGCCCCCTGGGCCCGCGAGCTTACGGCCCGTGGCGCTGGCTACCTGCCGCGCTACTATGATGTGGCCGACGCCAAGCCGGGCGTGAAGTTCCACATCGACATCGCCCCCGGCTACGATTGGGACCAATTGTGGAGCACCTTCGTGGAGACTATGCGAGGCTGCCTGGATCGCGCCAAGGCCCACGGGCTGCGCTTCTCGATCGAGAACCACACGCACACCATGATGGCGGAGACCAACGCCTTCCTCCGCCTTTGGGACGCTATCCGTGACCCGGCCTTGGGCATCAATCTCGATGCCGGCTGGATCGCCCTGGAGCGCGAGTATCCGCCGGTCTCGATCCACAAGACGGGCAAGCACCTGATGAACGTCCATGCCCGTGACATCGACGGCCTGATGCGGCGGTTCGTCCACGTCGATCAAGGTGCGATGGACTTCAAGGCGATCACCGTCGCGCTCAAAGCGGTCGGTTTCCAAGGTTTCATCTCCCTGGAACAAGACGGCCAGTCGGGCGACCCGCCGGATGCCATGAAGGCCACGTGCAAGCGTTACCTGGCGATGATGAAGGAGTATTTGTCGTGAGATGCGCGGGCGTGAATTGCCTACACCGATGGCCTGTGGCCGAATTTGCTGTGGCCGCCTTCACTGCCGGGCTGTTGCTGGCTGGCTTCGCGGTCGCGGCGGAACCCGCTGGTACTGCTGGCCCGGCCCAACGGTATCTTGATGGCCAGATCCACGCCGTCGGCGACATCCAGATCCAACTCGACGGCTTGGCGGCCGCGGCAGACGCGGCTGCCGGGCAACTCTTGGCCGGCGGTAACCTCTGGCTTGCGGGCGAGCCAAGCATGGTTGCCGAGTTGGCTGGCCGCGCGGGAGGACTGTGCGGCGCTAAGGTGCTGTCGGACGAAACGGCGGCCGCGATGCTGGGTCGCAACGATGTCGTGCTCTGGAGCGATTATGGCGTGACGCCGCGGCCGGCCGGCATTCGGTCGCAGCTTCTGCAAGGAAGTGCCCTGGTCGTTGCTTTCTCGCCGAAAGAGAACGCTGCTGTCAAGCGGTCGCTGCCCGAACACGTGCGGTGGATCGAGGTGAAGATCCCGGTTCCGAGCGGCCCTGCTGGCGGTGCTAATTCGCGCCGATTGATTCGATCGATTATTCCGACGATGGCCGCAGCCCAGTGGACCTTTGTCGCCGAATTGCTGGGCGCGGTCCGCCGCCATCACCGCCAGCTTGCCGTCTACCTGAGCATTCATCTCGACCCAGGTATGAAGCGGTTTAAACGGACCAACGGCCTGCTGCTGGAGCCGGACCTGCGGCCGGAACCGGTAGCGCGCAAGGTCTACGGCGGCCAATTCCTGACCGCGGTGCGGGGCGGCCTGGAGGCGGTCCGCCACGAAGAATTGCCCAAGATTCGCCAGGCCGGCACGTGGCTGGCCAAGGCCCACGCCGCCCATGAGCGGATCTTTCGCAACCTCCAGGGCCACCTCCCGCCCTGCGAGGCCGGACAGCCCGGCGATGCCGACTTCTTCAGCAACCTCAAGCCGATTTCGCTCTCAGGTGCCGACGGCCAGCAGTGGGTCCGCGAGCATCTCGGCTCGGGGGATACCTATCTGTTGTTGGGATACCAGGACAACGAGGACGCCGTGGCGGCCGCCGCTCATGCTCTGGGCGCGCGGACGATCTTCATCACCTCGCAGAACCCCGGTCCCGAACAGGCTCGAGATCCGCGGCACTTATACGTCAATCCGCATTGGCCGCGGAGCGATGCCTGCCTCACGCTGGAGGGCTACGATGTAAAGGCCTGCCCGCTTTCCGCCATCCTCGGCTTGAGTTGTTACTATGCGATCTGCGGCGAAGTCGATTCCTTACCTTGAAACGGTTGCCATGAAACCTTGCCTCCTTGTCATCCTGGCGTTGTTCTGTGCTTCCGCGTCGGCGCAGCAGCAGAGCGGTAATATCTATGTCGCAACCACGGGCAGTGACTCGAATCCCGGCACGCTAGCCAAGCCGTTTGCAACATTCCAGCGGGCGCAGCAGGCCGCGCGGCCGGCGGCGGGACGAGAAGCCGTGACGATCATCGTGCGAGCTGGGACGTATTACCTTCCTGACACGTTGGTGTTTTCCGCCGAGGACTCCGGCACAAAAGCCTCGCCGGTCGTGTATCAGGCGAGCTTGGACGAACAGGTAGTGATCAGCGGCGGTTTGCGGTTGAAAGACCTCGCCTGGAAGCCCTACAAGAATGGCATCATGCAGGCCGGCGTGCCCGCGGGCTTTGCCACCGACCAGCTTTTCGTCAACGGCGAGCGCCAGCCCATGGCGCGCTATCCAAACTTCAACCCCGCCGAGCGCTATTTCAACGGCTGGGCGGCGGATGCATTCAGTCCGCAGCGGGCGGCACGATGGAAAGACCCCGCCGGAGGGTTCATCCATGCCCTGCATGCCGCCGAGTGGGGCGGCATGCACTATGTGATTACGGGCAAGACGGCCGACAACAAGATCACCTACGAAGGTGGCTGGCAGAACAACCGCCCCATGGGCATGAACGAGCGGCGTTTCGTGGAGAACATCTTCGAGGAGCTGGACGCTCCGGGCGAGTGGTTCCTCGATCGCAAGACCAGCACGCTGTATTATTATCCGCCGGCCGGCGTTGATTTAGCCAAGGCCACGATCGAGGCGGTCCGCCTCAGGCATCTCGTCGAGTTTCGCGGCAGCCAGCAGTCGCCCGTTCGCTTCGTCACGCTCAAGGGCTTCACCTTCCGCCACGCCCAACGGACCTTCATGGAAAACCGGGAACCGCTCTTGCGCAGCGATTGGACGACATATCGCGGCGGAGCGGTGTTCTTCAACGGTGCGGAAGATTGCACGCTGGAGGACTGCTTCGTCGACCAGGCCGGCGGCAATGCCATCTTTGTGAACAACTACAACCGCCGGATCGCGGTGCGCGGCTGCCAGATCGCCAAGGCGGGCGGAAACGGCATCGCTTTCATCGGCGATCCCCAGGCCTGCTACAACCCGATCAATTGGGACCGGCAGAACCAATTGGACAAGATCGATAGGACGCCCGGCCACAAGACAGCCAACTATCCGGCCGACTGCCTCGTGGAGGATTGCCTCATTCATCGCATTGGCCAGGTGGAGAAGCAGACGGCGGGAGTTACCTTGGACATGGCGCAGGGGATCACGATCCGCCATTGCTCGATCTACGACGTGCCGCGAGCAGGCATCAACTTTGGTGACGGCTGTTGGGGCGGCCACGTCATCGAATTCTGCGACGTCTTCGACACCGTGAAGGAGACCGGCGACCACGGCTCTTTCAATTCCTGGGGCCGCGACCGCTATTGGAACCTGGCCGGCATCGACTGGAACGATGACCGGGCCTGGGAAGCTAACAAGGCTATTGTGTGGCTAGACGCGGTAAGAACGAACGTCATCCGCAACAACCGCTGGCGTTGCGACCACGGCTGGGACATCGATCTGGACGACGGCTCCAGTAACTACTACATCTGCAATAACCTCTGCCTGAACGGCGGCCTGAAGAACCGTGAAGGCTTCTATCGCGTGGTATTGAACAACGTCATCAGCGGTTTCCACCCGCACGTCTGGTTCAAGCACAGCGGCGATATCTTCCGCCATAACATCATGTGGACCGATCACTACCTGCCCGCCGGCGGCATGCCGCCCACTCCCTGGGGCAAGGAGATGGACAACAACCTCGTCCATCGCGCGGGAGCGGCAGAGGCAAGGCCCGCCGTGAACCTTGCAAAGCAATCCCACCGCGACGAGCACTCGATCGTCGCCGATGCCCTGTTCGTCGATCCGGTTCATGGCGATTTCCGCGTGGAAGAAGGCTCGCCGGCTTTGAAACTGGGGTTCGTGAATTTCCCCATGAATCAGTTCGGCGTACAGAAACCGGCGCTGAAGGCCATCGCCCGCACGCCGGAGATGCCGAAGTTCGGAGGTTCCGACGGGGCTGCCGGGAAGGCCCTGCCCGCTAAGCGTGCTAGCCATGCCTGGCAAGCAACGATTCGCGATATTTCGGGTCTGGGCGAACGATCGGCCTACGGCTTGCCGGATGAATCCGGAGTGTTGGTCCTTGACGTTCCCGCCGCCAGTCCGGCCGCCAAGGCCGGCCTATGCAAGGACGACGTGATTCGCGCTGGCAATGGGCAACCGGTGCGGACGGTGGACGATTTGTGGAAACTGCGCGAAAAGGCTGCGGGCAAGAAGCTGACCCTCTCGATCATCCGGGGGCAGAACCAAGTGAGCGTCGAGGTGCAAAATTAACGATGCGCGTTTCGGAAGTTCGACCATGACAGTATCGACCGTATCAAGCGAACTGCCTCCGCGTAGCCCATCCCGTCGCCGTTGGTGGCTTTGGGGGCTGGCAGTCCTGATTCCCATCGGCGGCATTATCGGCCTTGTCGTCTGGAACCAATTGGCATCGCAGAGGTTCGCTCGCGAAATGGCCCAACCGCCACCCGTCGATGCGGGTGCGCCTGTCGCGGCAAAGGCCGATCGTGCGGATGGTCGGCAGACCGCGCAGCCTCAGCCGGTCGATGCCGACGCCTCTTATCGCCGCCTGGTTGTCGGTGTCTGGCAATACGAGCACGAGGACAAGCGGACGATGACGCTGAACGCGGACGGTACGGGCACGATGATCGTGGAACTGAGTGGGTGGCAGGCGGTACTGTCGGCCCCGCGCTTGAAGTTCAACATGAAATGGTCAGTCCAAAATGGCCGCCTGAAGAAACAGACCGTCAGTGGCGAACCGGCAACCCAGGTCAACTGGATCCTCAAGACGTTCGGCGACCACGTGGATGAACCGATCCTGGAATTGACGGGAGACCGCTTGTTGCTCTTGGACCGCGACGGCAAGACGAAATACGACTGGAAATGCGTGAAGGGGAAATGAAAACGTTCTTCACGCAACCCTCAGGACCATCCTGACCAGCAACAACACCGGAAAGTAGACGAGAATATAGAGCAAGAGCCAACCGATACTGACGGCGGACAGTCTCGCAACGACGGGTGTCGGACTGTCTCCCTCAAGCCCGGCCAGTGGTCGCCAAAAGACCGGTTCCAACCTGGTCTTCGGAAAGGCCACACGCAACTCCTTGATGGGCGAACCGGCGGCGCCTTGTACGCTGGCACCAGCCGGCGGATGCTCGTCGCCCAGCACCACCGGAAGCGTCAGGGGCGGATGTCCCTCCGCCGTCACCGTCACGGGGAACTGCCCGCTGAACTCTTCCGGCGGTCGAACCAACCACGTGACTGCTTGGGGAGGAACGCCCGCCGCCAAATAGGCCTCTAAGTCGTTGGCTGTTTGCTGGCGGGCAAGGTCGGGGGCGAACCGCATTTCCCACGGATCGCCCGGAACATTGCGCGGTTGCCGATAGAGTGCAAGCAGACGTTCCAACGTCTTACGAATCGGCGGCATCGTGCGCGAACGTGGCGTTGTGTCATCGACGATCATGGACGGTGGCACATACAGTTGAACAGGTTCGGTCCAGTTGCTATCCACGATTGCCACGACATGAACCGTAGACCCCGGCGGAGCGTTGGAGACCGCAGGATCCACTCGCTGTTGGAGCCAGACAAACGACATTACCATCGGTCCCAAAAGGATGCCAATGGGGACCATCGCCGCCAGGAAGCCGCGAAGTTGCACGGCCGCGGCAAGACCCAGCAGCGCCTTGTGCCGCGGCGAGTCCTTGGGCAGCGCGTTGGCACGCTCATTCAGCGTTGCCGCCCGCCGCTTGGCGATCAGCAGCCGGCGATTATCGGTGACCAACCTCTGAACGGCCAACGAAATCGCGGCAGTAGCGGCTGCGATAATTGCCGCGGTTGCCGGCTTGCCCAGCGTGCGGACGATCGGCCAGAGCGCGAAGTCCAAGCCCGCAAGCGCCGGCTGGCGGACCCATCGCACCGGCAAGAGATAAACTGCCAACAGGAAGGCCGTCCAAACGACCGCGAGCGAATTACGAAGCCTTGCCGCGATGCGGTCTTTTCGCCCTGGAAGCGGCGGAATCAACTCGTACGAGACGCGAATATCTTGGGGATCGACGGCGCCGGTCGTCGTGTCCTTCCCGTACGCGTCCGATGGTTTTCCCACCCAGCCACGGCGACCGTCCACCAGGATCTCCTCGCCGTCACGGAAGAGCCGAGTTGCATCGGGAACGACCACCGCAGGCAGACCTAACTCCCTGGCCACGACCGCACCGTGCGACAGCATTCCGCCGCGCTCCAGCACCAGCCCGGCGGCATTCCCGAATAGCGGAGTCCAAGAAGGGTCGGTACTCGGACAAACCAGGACGTAGCCGCGGCCCAAGTCGCCGGCGTCGCGTGGTGAGTTCAGCACGCGTGCTGGACCGCGGGCCTCGCCCGAAGAAACGGCAAACGCCTTGTGGCCGCCCGCCGCCGCCCTTTCCGGCACATCACCCAGGCTGTCGATCTCCTTGACGTCGATCACGCGGGGCAAAACGAGCCGAGACTCGGCCTGATAGGCGGCGATTTGCTGCTCGATCAGATGACACGGAGCGAATCCCACGCGCAGGGCATCGAAGAGTTCTTCACGGGTCAAGAAGAAGACCTTCTCGGCTATATCCAATCGCCGGCCGGCCTCCAGCGCCAACTCACGTAGCAATTCGTAACCCAGGATCAAGAAATGCTTGCTGTCTTCGCGGAAGGCAATGTACCGCCGCACGAGATCGACGCGGCGGTCAAAATCTTTACGGTCGCGGCCAGAGAGCCGCCGGCGAAGCGCTGCCATGCGGCAATCGACCGCTTCAGCGTTACGGCGATGGGTTTCCAAGGGGCTGTCGCCGGCGGCAAGCCGCGCCGCCATCTCGCATACCGTGCCGGCCTGTGACGGCTCGCGCCAGCGCGGGGCAGCCAATTCCAATTCGTCGGCGGCGCGGTGACCGTACTCGCCGAGCCAGGCTTCCAGCGAACGCGTGCCCTTGCCCACCTCGTACAGTTCCGCGTCGCGCCCGACCGTCCGGTCGGGCGGACCGCCCGACGAGATCAGGTAGGCCAGCGCGTCGGGGTCCTCGTCCCAGAAGACCTCGGCCAGGAAGGCCCGCAACGAAGCGATTGCCATCTCGCCGATGAGGCTCGGCAGGAGCAATTGCGCGGCGAATGTGTCGAGGACCTGTTTCTCGTGTTCCTGCCAGCATGCGATCAAGCGATCGGCCGGAAGCTGTCGCAGATCGCCCCGCCGCGCATCGGCGACGTAGCGGGCCAAAGCGGGTAGTACAACCTCGCGAAGCTGCCGGTCGCAATCCACCGACAGGGCGTCGAGCTTCGACTTCACCGCGGCAAGCCGTCGCCGCGCTCTCCAAAGCGACGACAAGGAGCCTCGCGGCACGGTCGGCGGGGCTTGCGAGGCGTCGGGGCTTCGTTGCAACTCTTCCAAAGCGTACGCAAACGGAAAGTCCTTGAAAAACATTTCCGGCGCCCGAGCGGCGTCCATGTAGACGCGGCCGGCAATCCGCTCCAGGAACCCTTCGTGCTCGACCGCCGCCGAGGGCTCGAAGCCGGCCCGGCGATACATGCCGCCCATTCCCCCAGCCCCCGACATGAAGCGACTAATGACGCTCCACGTCAACGGTGTCGGATGGAAGAGCGATTCGGCCAGGTTGTGCAACACCCAAGGACCGCCTCCCGCCACCGACTGCCGATGCAAACGTTGCCGCGCGGTTTGCAGCACGATTTCCCTGGATTCGACTCCATCCAACGTCGTTATCGGGCGCGATTGGAGCACGTACAGCCTTCCACCCTGGATTGCCCATTCGATGTCTTGCGGCGCGTTAAAGTGATCGACCGCCCGATTGCCTAACTGCCAGAGGCGATGTACATCCTGTCCGTCGAGGCACGACCGCTGACGTGGCAAATCGTTCTCCCGCTGTTCCTCGGTTGCATGGCCGTTATTGCCGGCGATCATCGCCGCCAGCACGCGGCCTGTCTGGCGATCGACGCGGAGCGTGTCGGGCTGAACCTGTCCGGAGACTACCGACTCACCCAATCCCCAGCCGGCCTCGATGAGCATCTCGCCGCCGCCGCCCTCGTGTGGATTGGTCGTAAAGAGCACGCCGGCAACGTCGGCCGGCACAAGTCGCTGCACCACAACGGCCATGGCCACGCAAGACGGATCGATTTCATGTTCGCGCAGATAGGCCAAGGCCCGCGGCGAATCGAGGCTCGCCCAGCATTGTTGAATGGCGTCCAGCAGGCTGGACTCGCCCTGGATATCCAGAAATGTCTCGTATTGCCCTGCCATCGAGGCGGCGACACTGTCCTCCGCGGTTGCCGACGAGCGGACAGCCACCCGTCCGCCACCCATCGCGCGGTAGGCCTGGCAGACCTCCTCGGCCACGGCTGTCGGCAATGCATCGGCCGCGGATGATTGCGCCTGGGCAAAGCGCTGGGCTTGCGTGGTGACGACAAAACCGTCGGGGACCGGGAAACCGGCTTGGATAAGCCGGCAGAGGTTGGCCGCTTTGCCGCCGATCAGCGACGTATCGCGGCAATCGGACAACGCTTGGATGAAAGCCGGTGTGCAGATCATTCGGCGTTCTCCGACCCCATGAGGCAACGCAGTCCGCCCGTTTCGCTTCCGACAATGATCCGCCCCGCGAGAACCTGCGGGAGCGAAAGCGTCAGCCCCGTGCCGGGCTTGGCCTGGTCGTTGAGATATACTTTCTCCAAGACCTTCCCCGCTTTGCAATCGATGGCCGCCAAGTATCCGTCGCTACTGACGGCGTAGACGCGCCGGCCGGTGAAGGCGCAGCCGGCCAACACCGGTGCGTTGCCGCTAACGCGGACACGCCACAGGATCCGGCCATCGTTGACCGCCAGCGCTGTCACCTCGCCGCTACGCGACGGGCAAATCAAGGCGCCCTCGCGAAAAGCGATCGTTCCCAGCACGGCGTCTGCCAGCAGTGTCTGCCAGCGGATCTCACCGGTCCGGCGATCCAACGCGACGACCAGCCCCTTGGCGTTGCGGCCGGAATGGACGACGTCGCCGTTCCCCGCACCCGCCACGACCAGGTCGCCGGCCAGCGTTACGGCGCCCAGCACGGGCTGCGCAACGGGCGTGCGCCAGGCGATGCGCTCAAGTTCCCTTTCTCGCAACTGCTCGTCGGATTCGCTGCGAATCGCAACGACCGCGTTGCCGTTGCAACCGCTGCCGATGTAGACGGTACCGCCGTCGTCGATGGCCGGCGAGCTTTCCGGATCATTGACGGGTTGGCGCCAGAGTTCCTTGCCGTCGTCGATGCAAACGGCGACAACGAAGCCGGGATCGCCAACCGCCTTTCCGTCCGGGCCTTCGATCGCACCCGCCCCCACCACGGCCATGTTCCCCAGGATTGCCGGAGACGACTCGACGTGCAGCGGCGTTTTCACCGCCCAGCGCAACTGCCCCGTTGCGGCATCGAAACACAACAACGGGCAATCGCGGTCCGAGTGCAGGCCCTGGCCGATCACCAGGTACTTGCCGTCGCGGGTCAAAGCCGGAGAGCTGAAGAACGGACGCAGGTCCTCGCCCGCCGCCTGCGTGACTTGCCAGATGGGCTTGCCGGTCTCGCAGTCGATGCAGGCCAACAGACCAGTATAACTCCCCAGTTCGGTCTGACAGCCGGCCGCGAAAATTCGGTTCCCGGCCACGGCGGGACTGGCAAGGAACATCGTCTCTTCGGGGCGGTAACACCACAGCGGCTTAAGCCCTTGCGGCGATGGCCCGCCTCCGTAGCAACAGCGGGAAAAATCGCGGCCCAACACGCAGGCAGCCTCCGACGCAGCATCGGGGACCTGTGTACTGGCAGTCTTGCCACTGCGCTCCTGCGCGATGATCTCCTCGGCCACGTTGGCCCAATCGCAATGAAAGGTTGCTTTTGATTCGGCGAGGGCAGACGGGCGAGGCGATGTACCCACCGCCAGCAGCCAGGCAGCGGCCAGGCCCAGCGCCACTGCGCCCGCCCCCACGCCCATTGCCAACGGCCGGCGGCAGGCGAGGCGCAGCAATTCGCGCGGCTTCAGCACAATCGCCGCCATGCTGGCAACCGCCGCCACGATCGTTGGCAACAGGGCAACGCCGGCGCTCGTGAAAATGGGAACTACGGCAACAAGGTTCATGGAAGGGCAATCTAACTACGGTTTTCAACCGCTTTGGACCGGCGAGTCAATAACTGTCGTATTGTCGCCTTTCGCTCCGAGAGAGGGTTTCCAGATAGCCGCTCACTCACAACGGATCTGCCGCAGGCACCATGCAAACAGGCGTTTCTCGCGGTCGGTCGATGCCTTGGCAATTGCCGCTTTGATCTGCTCGATTGCCGGCGCCGCCGCCGCTCCCATGTGCCCTAAACCAACGGTTGCCCGCTCCCGCTTCACGATATCGGTGTCTACCAGGCGCGGAGCGAGGATCTCGATCACGTCGTCCGGCGCACAAAGCAGGATCTTGAAACCCCAATCCGGCACGTTGCCCGCCGTCCCGTCCAATATCTTTTGGGCCAGCAACCGGGCGGCAGGACGCAAGCGGTCACCCAACTCGTGGACGTACGACTCGTAAATCAGCACGCCGATATCCGGTCCCCGCCCGTCGCCGGGACCGCCCCGGCCACCCCCGCCGAACTGCCCGCGGCCCAGCCAAGGCAGCGTCTTGTCCGACTCGATCGCCCAAGCCGTGGCGGATGGGAGCACGGGATTCTTGATCCGCACGCTGCGAATGGTCGGGACAGCATCCTTGGCCACCGGGCCCAGTAGCGCGAGATAGATCATCATGTTGTACCCCTCAACTTCCGTAGCATTGTGCAGGGTACGAATCATGAAATCGACCGCCGGCCGGGCCTCTTCGCCGCCGATCTGCGACATAGCGCGAACGGCCGCCCAGCGGACGGTCGGTTGGTCGGCCGAGAGCATCTCGCTCAGCCGCTTCATTGCCGGACGGGCAGCCGAACCGATGCGGCCCAGGGCATCGGCGGCATCGATCGCCAACTCGGGATTGTCCAACAAGGGCGCAACGGCGCCGGCCGCCTGCGCAGCGGCGGGTCCGAGCATCGAGATGGCCTGCAAAGCGGTGATCCGCATCGACTCATCCGTGTCCTTCAGCAGCAATGCCAGCTTGCCGACGAGCGTGGCGGCCGCAGGACCGGCCAAGCCGACGGCCTCCGCCGCCGCCCGCCGCTCGACCGGGTCGGCGCTCTTCAAACCCCGGGCCAACACCTCCTGGGCACGGGCTTCCTTGGAATGGACTTGAAGCATCGCGGCCGCAGCCGACAGCCGCACACGCGGCGATGGATCGTCGAGCAACTCTCTTAACGGCACCGCCGCCGATGCGGCCTTGCGTCCCAGACACCGCAGATCGTCCGCCGCTTCGATACGGACCACTGCGTCGGGCGAGCGGAGCCGCTCGATGAACACCGCCAGGTCTCCTTCGTCGACCGGTCCGTCACCGATCAGGTAGGCGGGATTTGCCGACGCGGCCATGACCATCGACGGCATCTGCATGTTCGCGCGAATCCGCTGGAGCCGCACCAGTCCGGGCAAGTTGGAGCGGTTCAGCGCCAGGTCGAAGCTCGCCCCCTCGTTGTCCGCGCCGTGGGCTACCACGGTGATGATGACCTCCTTGCCGCCAAGCATCGACACGATACTCTCCGCCAGCCGCGAGACCGCGCCGTAGTAGGCCAGCGGCAGTTCCGGGCGGTCTTTTCCAAGCTTCCACGGCCCGGCGCCTGACGACCGCACCTGATACCATCCTTGGCCCACGCAGACCAGGGCCGTGTTTCGCGAGGAGAACAAAACACCCCGTGCACCGGGTGCCGCCCATTGGCTAATCTGCCGCGGGATTGCCGCCCCCTGCCCTACCGTCACATCATGCTGAATCGGCTCCGCAGAACCCTCGCCCTTGAGCAGGCGGATCTCCTTCAAAACCAAGATGTGCTTCTCGCGGTTGAACTCCACGACCTCGACGAACGCGATTTTCTTCGAATCCGAAATCACTTTCGCAAGTGTCGGCGCCAAGTCCACATAGGCGTGCAGGGGCGTCGTCAACCCCAGGCATATCCAGAGCAGGACGATGCACGGATTTCTCAACAAGAACATACAAGACTCCGAAAAGTGAAAGTATACGGCTGCGAACGGACTTGCCCGGTCCATCATCACTCAATCGAGATAACCGAGGCCGACCAACATCGCCTCTTGGTCGGGACCAAGCAACTCCAGCAGTTCTCGCTTGGCCGTCTCGAACTTGGCCCTCGCCTTTTGACGGGCGGCGCGGACAGCGGCGATCTTCGTTTTGAGTTCGTCGGCCGCGGTCTTCGAATTGGCCGCAGCGACTTGAAGGTCGGCCATGGCCTTGGCGATGGCGTTATCGCGCCCGCCAAACCCCGGCGGTCCACCGGCAGGAGGCCGGTCGGGACCGCCACCAGGACCGCCCTCTCCTGACGGCGCGGTTGTGGCCCTGCCTCTTTCAGCGTCAGGCGACCTACGGCCGTTTTCGTTGGTTTCCCGCGGACGCGTTGCGTCGGATTTGCTCGGCGCGCTCCGAGCCTGACCCGTGTCGCCTCCATCACGCCGTGGTGCTTCCTGGGAGGCCGGCTGACCAGGTCGCTCAAATCCCGGCGGACCAAACCCAAAGCCAAACCCACGGTTGGATCCCGGTGGACCAAACCCGCCCGCACCCACCTCGTTGGGCCCGGAGAAACTATCACGGCCAAAACCAGGGCCGCCCGGGCCGCCCGGGCCGCCCGGACCGCCCGGACCGCCGGGCCCCCTGCCCTGCCCCGCTGGGCCGCCAAAGCCGCCAAAACCTCCCCGCCGACCGCCGAATTCTCCCCTGTCACCAGAATTCATGCCGGTTTCCATGTCCAGACGCGTGGCAATTACCTTCCGCAACTTTGGCTCGATCACTTTCCATTCTTCCTCGCTGGCTTTGATCTGGGACTTGACCGCTGCCAGGCCGCTGCCACCAGCGGGCCCGGCGCCTCCCGGGCCTGGTCCGCCCGGGCCACCTGGCCCCTCAGGACCGAATCCCGAGCCCTGCGCTTGAGGAAACTGGAACTCTTGACCCTTCATGCTCGCCCACTTGGCCTTCTGATCGGCTGTCAGTACGGCCAAGAACTCGGTCTGAGGACGAAATCCCTCCTGAAGGTCCCTGATTTTCGCTTGTTGCTCGCCCGAAAGACTTAGTTGTTTGGCGATTTCCGAGCGGCTCAGCGCCGCCACTCCCTCGCGTTGAAGTCGTAACTGCGCCAGCCTTTCAGCCTGTTTCGCCGTGAGAATCTTGCCGGCCTTTTCATCGGCTAGCCGATCGATCTGTTCAACCTTCTTGACGGCCTCGGCAAACCGCTTGTTGCGATCCTCCTCGCTGAGTTCCTGCATTTGGCGAAAATCGCCGAATGATACAGAGACTTGTTCTTGCGTCTTCCGCTGGAGGTCGTTCAGATCGGTCTTTTGAGCCTCGCTGAGCCCCAACTCCTGCTGGATTGCGGGAATCGTCAGCAAGCTCGACCTGGATCCCTGATTCCCGCCCGGCCCAAAGCCCAGACGGCCAAAACGCGGCCCGCCAAAACCGTCAAAGCCTGGCCCGCCAAACCCCGATCCGCCCGGGGGCGGTCCATCAGGCCCCTGTGCGGAAGCCACCGTAACAAGGGACATCAGGAGCAGGATCTTCACAAGACTGCGCCACAACATAATTACTACCTTTCTGAATAACAAAGGGGGGAATGACCAGCCCTCAGCCTAGCCCCCTGCTATTAAACGTGAAACGGGAGTAGTTTTTCTACAGCATCACGGCTTTTTTTCTGCAAAATAGCCCTCTTTGCGGAAAATCGCCGATGATCGCGGCACCCTCCGGGGATCGGTCAACCCTGCAATCCACCTACCCTCCGCACGAATTCCTCACTTCGATCCATTCCCCGCCGCATCCGCCACGCACCGGAACCCGATCATCGCCGACCGGTCCTTTGATGGGGCGATGAGCAGATACTTCTCGTGCTGGTCCAATCGTGTGTTCCGCGGGAAGTACCATCCCGAACCGCTGGGCCGGTAATAACCGCCGCCGCGCAAGACCGCCGCCCGCGTGTGCTCGTCCACGTATTCGTCGGTCCATTGCCAGACGTTGCCCACGAGGTCCATTGCGCCCCAAGGGCTGCCGCCCCGGGGATACGCATCGACGTCGGTGGGCGAACGCAACTCTCGGCCGGCCTCTTCTTTGGGTAACGCCGCCGGATCGGGATCCTTGCCCCAAGGGTAGGGCCGGCCGTCGCTGCCCTGCGCGGCATACTGCCACTCCCATTCGTGCGGCAGACGCTTGCCGGCCCAGGCCGCATAAGCCCGGGCGTCCTCGAGCGAGACCCAGGTGACCGGTTTGCGGTCCCAACCTTGCGGATATGCCCTGCTCTGCCAGTCCTTGAGGAAATTATGTCCGTCCTTGGGCCGATAGCCCGAGGCGTCGAGGAACCGCTTGAACTGGGCGTTGGTGACCGGATATTTGTCGATGTAGAACGCCGCGATGTCCATTTCCTTGTCGTGATGCCGCCGCGGACAATCTTCCCCGGGGTACTGGAAGTCGACGCCTGGCCCATCGCCGCCTTCGATCTCCACGCCCGAAACCTTGAAACGATACTTGCCGCCGCGGACCAGGACCATTCCTTCCGTCGCCTTTTGGGCCGGTACGGTGGGCGCGATGTCGACGATCTTTTGCGGCAGAAACTTCCACTGGGCCGAGAGGTCCGCCAGGCGCGTCTTCGCCCTTTGCCGCATCCGCGGCAGCAGTGTACGGACCTTCTCGGGAAGCGGGTTAACTTCCACGGCCAGGATTGCCCCATAGCCGCGCGGTTCGATCTCGAAACTCAGCGTGGCCACGTCGCCCGCCGCCGGCGCCAACTCGACGCCGTGCCATAGGTCATAAAAATGCGTGCCGGCAGCCGCGGAGATTTTCAGTTGCGGACCCGTCGAATCGCTGCCGCTGCGATTGACCAGCAACCAGAGCGTTTGGCGGTTGCCGGGGAAACGGCTGGCGTACACGCCGCCACCGGCCTGCACGGTGGGAAAGTGCGGTTGCCAGTTTGCGCTCGTGAGCAACTCGTGTACGGCCCGCTCGATCATGGCGATGCGCCGAATGGCCTCCGCGTCGCGCGGCGCAGGCTCGTTCCAGATCCCCCACACGTTCTCCCAGCTTTCGTAGCCCAAGCCGTTGAAGAAGGCCGATTGTAGGCCGTCCGTGCGGTCCTTCGCCCAGCGCTCGCAGACGTTGACCATGTGCCGCGGCTCGATCCACTTGTACTTGCTCACCACCGGCACGGGCTGATACTGCCAGTAGCCCCAACTCATGTTGTTCCAGGCCACCATGCCGTCGTCGCTCAAGCCGTTTTCCGGTTCGAGCACCAACGGATGGCCGCAGTCGTCGGAGGCCGTGCGGAACTCGCGGCCGATACCGCCCATCGTATCGCCGTTGATCCCGTCGGCGCCGATGGCCTTCATGTCGCGCGCGGCCGCTGCCCAGAGCGGCACGCCTTCCGCCCGCGTCCCCACGTCCCAGGGCATCACCGGGAAGAGTACGCGCACGTTGCGGCGATGAAAATCGGCCGCCATCTGCCGCAGGCCGGGCAGTCCGCCGGGCATGTCGTGCAAGAGGTCGTGCTGATTGCGGTTGTCGATGCCGATGTTCGGGTAGACGGGCCAGATGAGCACGGAGTCGATGCCGCCATAGCGCGCTTCCAGGTCGTCGAGATAGCGGTCCACCGTGTACTTGCCCGCCACGGGGTCGTACAGGTACCGCTCTTCGACCATCACTTGGGGCTGGATGAAGCTCCGCTGCGCCCAGGCCAATTCGGGCCGGCTATACTCGGAGCCATCGTAGTGGATATCCGCCCGCCGCTGCTCGCGCCATTGCCGCATGGCGCGGAGCCAGGCCGCGTTATCGTCGGCGGCAGCAGGGCCGAAAATGACTTCACCCGGCGTTTTCAGTGGCACGCCCTGGCCCCAGGCCATGGCAGGCAGCCAACACACAAGACCAATACCGATTCGCCAAAGGCAAGTAAACACGACAGGTCCTCCGAAAGACGTTGCGTTTTGTAGTTTTGTAGGGTGGGCCGAGTGAAACAAGTCCCACCAATAGCAGACCGGAATCTGGTGGGACTTGTTTCACTCGGCCCACCCTACAAGTTTGTCCGCAACAAGAGATTCCTAGATTGTAATAGCCCTCCGCGCCGTGTCAAAGAGCCTTGGTGTCAAAGAGCCTCGGCTGGCCGGTAGCGGCAGGATTGTTCTCCGCTCCTTGGCGATCTCGCCCGCTTCGCGTATACTCGTAGTTTTCGCGGCCACGTCCAGCAACAGCCGCCAACCGCGTTGCGGGCCGCAAAAGGAACCAAGACTCACTTACGAGGCAATCATGAAAAACTTCGTCTACCATAATCCGGTCAAAATCGTCTTTGGCAAAGGTTCTATCGCACAGCTTGGATCGCTGGTTCCTGCCACTGCGCGGGTCTTGATCACTTACGGCGGTGGCTCGATCAAACGCAACGGCGTCTACGACCAGGTCTGCCGGGCGCTGGGTTCGCACCGCGTCTGCGAGTTCTCCGGCATCGAACCCAATCCGCGTTACGAGACCTGCATGCGGGCTGTCACGCTGGCACGGGCCGAGAAGACCGATTTCCTCCTGGCCGTGGGCGGCGGCTCGGTGCTGGACGGCACCAAGTTCATCGCCGCGGCAATCCCCTACGCTTCCGGCGATCCGTGGAAGATTGTCAGCCAGGGCCGCCCTACGGCTGTGGCCACGCCGCTGGGCTGCGTGCTCACGCTGCCGGCCACAGGCTCGGAGATGAACGGTTTTGCAGTAATTTCCCGCGACTCGACCCAGGAGAAGCTGGCCTTCGCCAGCCCATACATCTATCCGCAGTTCTCGATCATGGACCCGGAGACGACCTACTCGTTGCCACCGCGGCAGGTGGCCAACGGGATTGTGGACGCGTTCGTCCACGTTGCCGAGCAATATTTGACCAGCGGCCCGCCCGCGCCACTGCAAGACCGCCAGGCGGAGGCGATCCTGGCGACCTTGATCGAACAGGCCCCCAAGGTCCTTTCGCAACCGCAGGACTACGACACGCGGGCAAACCTGATGTGGTGCGCCACGCAGGCCCTTAACGGCCTGATCGGCTGCGGCATGACGCAGGACTGGAGCACGCACATGATCGGCCACGAACTGACAGCCTTGTACGGCATCGATCATGCCCAATCGCTGGCCATCGTGCTGCCGGCCGTGTGGCGAAATCGGCGCTCGGCCAAGGCGGCAAAGCTGGCGCAGTACGGCCGCCGCGTGTGGGGGTTGCACGATGCGGACGGCGATGCGCTGGTGGAGCGTGCCATCGCCCACACACAAGAGTTTTTCGAAGCGGTGAGCGTTCCCACCCGCCTGTCGGCCTACGGCATTGTTGCCGCCGAGGCGGCCGAGAAGGTGTCGGAGCGTCTGCGTGTGCGCGGCGCCAAGCTGGGCGAGGGCGAGGCCATCCTGCCCGACCAGGTGCGAACGATACTCGAACAGTGCGGTTGAAGCCGGCCAGCAAAGTAGGAGGCACGGGGCACCCGTTTGCGGGTCGTGTGCCGTCCACCGATTGCGGCCTCTCGCACAGCATGGCGTCATTGATTCATCGGTAAGTCGGCGTGGGTCAGAAAAAAGTTCCAAAGAATAAACGCACGATCTTTTTCAGCGGTCTCCCTTGGCCGGGCGGCGGAAAAGTGAAAAAAACGGCGAAACGGGCGGGCGAGGCATCGTTTCAAGTTGCCAATCCTGCGCTCCGCTGGGGCAAGCCCAGCGGGGGCGGGATTAAATCGACAGATCGAAAGCGGGCTGGGGTCCGGGAGACTGGCTTGGCTGGATCCCGCTAATAGGACTCCTTCATCGCCCGGAAAAGCTGGCAGGCTTCCTCCCCGCCGCCCGGGCCACCGTCTCGATGGCGATGGCGCTGAGAGCGGCGCCGTAGTCGAGATCGATGTTCTCCATCGTGTCGTGCGTGTCGTGATAGCCCTGGCGATTGATGTCGTAGTTCTCCATGAACAAGACGACGGGCACGCCGGCATCGGAAAATATCTGGCCGTCGGTGTTGTACAACGCGCTGCGGCGATAGTAGGGCGGACGAACCTCGCCACTCAAGGGCAAGTGCAAGGCCACGTCGGGGATCGTACGGCCATCGGCCGCGCGCCGGCCGCGCGTACAACCGTGACGGTCGGCGCGGCGGTTCCAGGCCGGTGTCGAAGCGTTCCAGATCTCCGTGGCCGCGTGGGCCTCCTCGGCCAACAGCATCGATTCGCGATTCACGCCCGGCGCGATCTGGAAAACGTCCTTCTCGTGGTCGTTGTTGTGGGCGATCATGTCCATCACGTATACGCCCTCCACGCGCGTCCTGGCCAGGCTCTTCCAGCGGCCGTCGGCCAGACGGATTTTCAGACTGCCTTCCACCACCCGCTGGCACAAGGCCCGCGCGCCCATGCAGTCGGACGGGAACTCTTCCCCCGTGAGATGCACGAGCCAGATGTCCGTTTCCAGCTTGCCCTCTTTGGCCAGATCGAGGAAGATCGGGGCGGCCAACATCATGGCGGCGGTGGCGGAGTGGTTGTCGTCGGCCCCGGCGGCGGCAAGTCGCGGCCCGCCGCCCTTGTCGGACAGGCCGTAAACGTCTTCCATGTAGGCCGTGTCGTAGTGGTCGGCCATGATCACAGCCCGCTTGCGGTTCTTGCCGGGGATCACGATCACCAGATCGCGCTCGTAGGTCTCGCCGTCCTGGTTCAACTTCCAGCCGCCGGACCAGGAGAAATGGAAATCGGTCTGCCAGTGGAAGGGCAACTCGCCCACCAGGACCTGGTCGCTCATGCCGGCCGCGGCGGCAACCTTCGCATAGTGGGCCAAGAGATAATCGCCTAGTGCCTCCAGGTCGCGATGGTGATGTGCCAATCGCTTGCGGGTCTCGGGATCGAGCACGCAGTCGGCGTTGTCCTTGTTCTTGAAACGGCCCGTCGACAGCTTGGCAATCGTCTGCCAATAGGCCTTTTCGTACGACCGTTTGGCCGTACGATCGTAGGTCAGCGAAGGTCGTAATGGGATGGATTTTAGTCCGCCCGCGTTTAACGCGGAGCCTACGGCGACGGCGGTCTCGGTCGCCGCTGGCTCTCGGTTAAACGAAATGTATCCTCGCAGTTGCTCTGCCAGCGCGGCCGCCTCTTCGGCGTTGCTGGCATGCGCGGGCAGCGACTGGAACCAATCTTCCAGCGACTCGTGCTTGGGCAGGGTGAGCAATTGCCGCGCGAGGCTGGGACTCAGCGGCCGGCCGAGCAGGTCGCGGGTGTCCAAGAGCTTACGAACGTTGAAAAGCGTCTGCCGCAGATGATTCTCATGGATGTGCGAAAACAACTCGATAGCCGCACGGTGCAATGGCCGATCCAACAAACGCGGCCAAAGCTCCACGGCCCGATCGAGCCGTGGTTTGTCGAAAGGATAGGCTGTAAGATAGCCCAGCGGGGCATCGGGCAGCAAGACCGCTTCGCCGCCACACGCAAGCGGGTTCGTCGGCGCGCGATAAGCGACCAACGGGCGATGCCAATAGACCTCCTGCGTGCCCACGCGCATGGCCGGATAGATCATGCGGTAGCCGAACAGCCCGCCGGCGGCCAGCCGGTCGGCCACGCGTTGAAGATCGCCGGGCGTCGCGCGCGGGCCATCCAGCAGCAACTCGTACTCGTGGCTCCAGATCTGGGCGTTGCGGGCCATGGGTTTGTTATAAAGGCTGATGTCGTCCGGCGCCGTGCTCAAGAGTACGTGGGTCAGCTTATCCTCCGTGCCGGTGACGGCCAGCGGGTCTTCGTAGCGCGGGATCCGCTGCCAGCGGTGCGAGCGGCGGAACGTATCGCGGACCGGCCCATAGACGTGGGGTTCGTGGCCATTATTGGGACGCGCCTCGTGCAGCCAGCCCGACTGCGGGATGCGGATCGAGCCGGCGGCCTCGTGGCGGAACAACGATTGCAGCAGCGGCATCTGTCCGGCCAGCGGCAGTTGGCGCTGGAGTTCCATGTACGGCGGCGCGGCGAAGAAGACCAGGCTGCCGGGGAACGGCAATAAATGCAGATCGCCAGCCAGGTAGGCCCGGCGGACCGCCGTGGGCAGGAACTTCCAGGGGCAAAAGGTCAACAGATAACGCACGCCGCGGAGCGGCCCTTTTTCCCAACGATAAGGCTCGGTCCATCGTGGCAGCGGCTCTTCTTTCCAGGAGGGCAGCAGGGCGGCCTGCGGATTCGTATAAACGCGGAAGCCCGCTTTGCGCAGATCGGCGAGGGCTTCCGGTTTCTGCTCATAAGCCGCGGCCAGCAGGCGGCGCATGAATCCTTCGGACCACTCCTGTGGCACTTCCCGCCGGGGCGCGCTATAAAAGCTCTTCCAAAAGGCCTTGGCCGGGCCTTGCTCGCTGCTGCCGAAAAGGCTCCAGCGGACGCGGCCCTTGTCGTCCTGGGTCTTGGAGAGGGCCAACGGCAGCAGGATTACATAGCGTTCCTGCGGCGGCGCTCCTGACGCCTCGATATCGGCTGGCCAATAGGGATTACCGTCGAGCTTCTTGCGGGCGATGCCATGCGCCGGACTGCGGTGGCCCAGGTGGCAAACAACGTGCATCAACTCCTTGGCGATCATCGCCAGTCCCGGCTGGAGTTCCAGGGACTCTTCATATTCGCTGACTTGCCAGCCGCAAGGGTCGTCTTCATGGAACAGGCAGTGATCGATGCTGCCGTAGGGTTTGCGGCCCAACCGGGGCGGCGGCATGAACTCGCTGTAGGCGGCAATCGGGTAGTTGCCCTCGCCCTCGAACCACGGGTAATCTGCCAACAGTTTTTGCCAGCCTTGCACCGCCATGGGAGATCCTCCAGCCAAGAGTGAAACGGTAGAATGACCCCAAGTTTATACCATATCTTATTGACAATGGTATATTGATGACAGAAAAATAGTTGACAGAAATATGGTCGACAGCGGACCGGGCCGTTTTCGCTAAGCAGGCATATTTCTGTCAATCATGTTTCTGTCATCCCTTTTATTCAACACGGTTTTCGGAGCATTAGTCGGGGGGGCCAGGGGTGACTGGACCTGACCCACAGGAGAGCTTTCAACCGTTAAATCGTGGGAACAGGTCGATTTCGGGCCAGTCCTTGATTTGGTTGGCCGGCTTGTGCAGCAGCGGATCGATCAGGCCGGCATAGTCCTTGCCATCCTTGCCGGCATCGCGGTTGAAGAGCACGGCCCAGTCGATGCCGTCGTCGCGGCAGACCAACAGCGTAGAACTGCCCGCCAGCAGACCGGTATGCCACTTGGTGAATTTGTCGCCCTTGCCCGCCGGGCGGACATCCCAGCCGCAGGCGTAGTAAACCGGCTTCGGCCGCCCCTTGGGGCCGTGGCCGACAGAACCCGGCGGCGGCGCGAGCATGGTCTCGATGCTCTGCTCATTCAGGATCGGACATCGCCGCGGGTCGTCCAGGGCGACGGCGAAACGCATCAGTTCCACCGCCGAGGCGATCCAGCCGCCGTTGGCGTCCATCGACTCGATGCACTCGACGCCGTAGGGCAAAGGAACCTCCGCGCCGATCTTCGGCCCGGAGGTGGCCCGTCCGGCGCGATTGCGGCTGTCGTAGTACTTCACCTCGCCGACGGCGCGGTCTTTCAGCAGGTTCTTGCCGAGCCGCATGTCGCGAATGCTCAAGGGGGCGAGAATTCTCTGCTGGACCACTTCGTGATAAGGCTTGCCGGCAACGGCCTCGACGACCCGGCCCAACACGCAGTAGCCGAAGTTCGAATAGGCATAAGCCGTGCCCGGTTCGAAATCCAGCGGCTTGCCCATCATGTAGCGAATGATCTGCCTGGGATTAACGGGCAGCGGCACGCGCAGGGCCTTGGCGACCGCTTCGGCGGTCTGGGCCGACATGGGATCGAACGACTTGTCGCGGTCCCAGCCGCCCGTATGCTGCAAGCAATGTCGCACCGTGATCGTGTGCCAGCGCGGGTCCAGGCGGGCATGCCCTTCGAGATGTGGCTCGAACTTCAAGAGCGGCAATACCCGCTCATCCAGGCGGAGCTTGCCGTGCTGGATCAGTTGCAACACCGTGGCGGCGGCAAAGGGCTTGCTCACGCTGGCGAGGCGGAAGAGCGAAGCGGGCCGCACCGGTTCGTGCTTCTCCAGATCGGCAAAGCCGAACCCGCGGGCGTAGACCAGGCGGCCATGGTAGGCGACTGCCAAGGCCGCGCCGGGCGGCTTGTGCGCGCGCATGAAGTCGTTCATCAACTCATCATAGGCGGCCAGTTTCGGCATCGCGGGCCCCGTGACCTCGCCGAAGGCTTGGCGGCCAGAGTAAGAGGAAGCCAGGCCGGCGGCGGCCATGACCAGGAAGCGGCGGCGCGTTGGACGTGTCGACGGCGGATCGGTAAGAGGCAAGGCCATTGGTTGGACTCGTGGAAGGTGGCTCAGTCTTGCAGGCCGGAACAAGCTTGCGCAGTTCCGGCACGGATCGGTATCAACGCCGGAACTGCGCAAGCTTGTTCCGGCCTACGGGGCTCATTTTCAATGCAAAGATCAACTAAAAGGCGCGCATCCGTTCAACCCCGGCAACCAGCAGTTCGATGGCCCGCTCGATCTCCTCGGGCGTCGTCGTACGGCCAACCTGGCAGCGGATCGAATGATGGGCGGCCGCGGGCCGGCCAATGGCCTTCAACACATAGTCCGGGTCGTGGTCGGTTTCGCAAGCGGAACCGTCGCTGATGGCGATCTGCGGCAGCGATGCCATCAGGCCCTTGGCGTCGACGCCCGCTAGCGTCAGGTGCAAAGAGCCCGGCAGACGTTGGCGCGGATGGCCGTTGAGCGTGACGCCCGACAAGCGACGGTTGAGCCCGTCGAAGAGCCGTTGCGCGAGCTGGTCGGTGCGCAAGGCGTCGGTCTCCTGGCGGTCGATTGCCAGTTGGCTGGCCATGCCCAGTCCCACGATAGCGGGAACGTTCAAGGTCCCCGAGCGGAGGCCGTCCTCCTGGCCGCCGCCAAGGATCTGAGGCTGGATGCCGGCGCGCAAGGCTTTGGGTCCCAGGTAAAGCCCGCCGGCACCCTTGGGACCGTAGAACTTATGGGCAGAAAAACTCAGGGCGTCGATACCCAAACGGTCCACATCGATGGGTAGCTTGCCGACCCATTGTGTGGCGTCGCAGTGGAAGAGGATGTCGCGCGCCGCGCAGACCTCCGCCAAGTCGGCAAGTGGATTGAGCGTGTGGATCACGCTGTTCGCCGCCTGGATGGAAACCAAGCGCGTGTCGGCCGTGCATGCGGCGGCCAGCGCATCGGCATGAATCTGGCCCAATGGATCGGGTCGCAGCCAAGTGACGCGGATGCGGCCAGTCTCTTCGAGTTTACGGACTGGTTCGGCCACCGACTTGTGTTCGATCGTCGTGGTAATCGCGTGGCAGGCGGCATGGCCGGCGGTCAGTCCGGAAATTGCCAGATTATTGGCCTCGGTCGCCGAGGCGGTAAAGACGATCTGGCCAGCACGGGCGGCGAGCAGTCGGGCGACCGAATGGCGACTTTGTTGGACGGCTGTACGTGCGGCCCGGCCCAGGACGTGGCCGCTGGCTGGGTTGCCGAACTGTTCGCCCAGCCACGGCAACATCGCCGCCAAAACGGCCTCGTCCAGACGCGTGGTGGCGTTGTTATCGAGATAGATGACTTCGTTGGCGTTCATCGTTCCGCCAGCAGCAGGAGGACGCGGCGGTCCGGCTCGCCGAGAATGCTCCCGCGACGGAAACCGGCCTCGCGGGCGTGGAACTGCATTTGCTGGGCCGTATAGTAAGTCTTGTTGTCCGGGTTCGCCGGATAGTCGTGCCGCGTCAACGCGTTGAGAAAGTCGAGGACCGCGAAGCCGCCGTCGGGCACGAGGATCTCGCGGACCTGGCGGAGCAGGGGCAAGGCCCAGCGAGGGCCGTAATGCGAGAGAAGGATGCCGCGCGAGAGTACCGCGCCCGCCGGAGCGACCCGCCCGGCAAGCTCAAAGCAACTGGCTTGGAGAAAATCGGCGCGGGGCAACCGCCGGGCGGTTGCGGCCGCCAGCATTCGCGGGCTGATGTCGATGCCCAAAGCCCGCTCGAAGTGGTCAGCAAAATGGGCCAGGATCAGCCCCGTGCCGCAGGCCAAGTCAACAAGGAGACGCTCCCGGCAAAACGACGCGCGGGCAGCGACCACCGCGTCGGACGCGTCGAGAAAACGGTGATAGGCGTCGTCCTGGTTCAAGTGGCAGCAATGGTCGGCCAGGTCGGCGTCCCAACGGTCGGCCTTCTGGTCCCAACGCTGGCGAATCACCTCAAGTCGGATGGCGTCATAGTCCTCCGTCCGGCTGGGATCCATGCCGTACAAATCGTGAGAAATTGTTTCACCACTGGACTCCGGCTGCTCGTCAGCAATGGGACTGCGAGGTTGCTGCGACAAGTTCTCAGGGAGCGGATCCACGGGAATGTCTCCAACCCGACAAAGCGGCAAACGTGCGTTTGAGTTCATCCAGGCCAAGGTATTCCCTCCAGTGCCAGCGCTCGGGCATGCCGAGTTCGGTGGTGACAATCCGGCGAACGTACTGCGACGGCACGATCCCTGCATTATACACAAAACGCCGGCCCTCGTTGGTTTGCAGGAACAGATAGGGCTGGTTGCGGAACTGCGGCGCGGACAGGTCCGACATGGGGCCAATCTCGGCATGGGGGAATTTCCGCAGGTGGGCGTGGACGTCGACGCGGACTGGGAAGACGTTCAGATGAGCGTGGTCCACGCAACACGTGCCCTTGTCGCCCGGGGCGGCCGGGGCATGCTCGAACAGCAGTGGCCGGCAGCCGTAATGTTTCGCCAGCAGTTCGCAGATTTCTGCCATGAGACAGTCCAACTCTGTGTAGTAGTCGTCGGGCAGCGCCGACATGGCGATATGATGCTCCCGCGTGGCCAACAACAGGCCGCCCTCGATGAACTGCCCCAGCGGCGGGAAAACCACGAACCGCTCCGTCTCGTGGACTACCCTCGAGGGAAGTTCCCCGCCGAGCATCTCGTGATAGATCGACCTGCCCGAGCCATCGAACTCCTGGCAGAAGACGCACTCCCGGTTGCACACGGCAGCGCCTTGTAGGGAACGGGCTCCGTGCCGTTCCAAATCGGGCGGAACGGCACCGACCCGCAAGCGGGTGCTCCGCCGTTCCTCTACAGAACTGGGCCGTTCCGTCCCAAGGCGAAGTTGCAAGGAGTCGATGTCGCGCCCCAAGGCCGCCAGGGCGCGGCGGCGATGCAGGTACCCGTCGCAACCGTCCGGCTCGTCGGCAACGAACCATTGCGTGAGCGGTCCGGGACCTTCCGCCAGCGGCCGCCGCGGATCCATGCGCCCGGCGGCCTCGCCCTGCCAATGCCACAGCCGCCCGTCGAGCCAACAGCCGATGTGACAAACCATGCGGGCGCGGTCCGTTGTGCCCGCCAAAAGCCGCTGCATGCCGGCGGCGCCGAGCGAACGGACCACGATGCCGGTCTGCGGGCCGGGAAAGCCGGAGTAGGCGTCCAAGAGCAGGCCGGCGTCGTCGACCAGACAAGGATGGCCCAGGGCTTCGGCGGCGGTCCGCGCCTTGTGTGCGATCACCGCCTCGAAATCCGGGCCTTGCAACTCGGGCAGTTCGAAGTCCGGTTTGCGGAGCGTAATTTGCATGCCCGCCAAGATCTCTGCCAGAGGACCGTACTTGCGCGGATTGCTCGTCAGCAGAAACATGGCATGGCTTCCTCGATCAATTCGCTCGCCTGCTGACATACGTCTTCGGGCGAGCCGGCGTTGACATCGAGGAATACGACCCGCGGCCCTTGGCCGGCAAGCCAATGGTAGAACTCGCGCTCGCGCAGGCAAAAGGCCTCGTCCGTCGGACTGGCCGCGTCGAATTCCTGCTCGACGCCCGACTTGTGCGCGATCCGCTGCCGGCAGATCTCGGAGTCCGCCTCCAGGACGATCGTCAGGTCGGGAACCGCCAGGCGGTCAGCCGCCAGTTCGAACAGCGGCAGCAAGGTACCCAAGCGGTCCGGGTCGTAGGCATAGTGGACTGCCAGAGTCGACCAGAGCGAGCGGTCCATGACTTGGAGTTTCGCATCGCACCGCATCGCCTGGCGCGACGACTCGATCACGCCCGAGAGAAAGTACATGGCCGACGCCAGCCAATCGGCGTCGCGGATCATTTCGAGTTTCCGCGAGGCATCTTCCCAGGCGGGCGGCACGCCGCGGAGCGCGGCGGCGCCCATCGCCTTCGCCAACAACGACCATAAGAGTGTCTTGCCGGCCCCGTTGGGGCCTTCGATGGCGACCAGGAACGATTTTCCCGTTGACGCCGAGGGACGGAGGAACTGCAATTGCTCGGCCTCCAACCGCCGCGTCTCGTGCGTGAGAAGTTCGGTGGCGAAACGGATGCAATCGATAGGCCGCGGGCTATACACCGTCTCCTTGCCCAGCATGATGGCGTCCGGGTTCTCGCGGGCGATCAGGCCCAGCCCGGAAATCTCCGACCGCAACGGCACGCCGTGCTCGGCATAGTACTCGAGGATCTGCGTAGCCACGACGGAGGGCTTTCCCAGCCGCCGGGCCAGGGCCACGATGCGGGCCTGGGCCTCGGGCAGCCCGACGAACCGCACGGCCGGCCCCAGGTCGCCCCGGGCCACCATCGTTCCGTCGGCGACTTCCAGGATCGATTCCAGGCGGTCCACGGCGGATTGTGTCTCGATCTTGGCCATGATGTTTACCGGCTTGCCCAGGCAAGAATCGATCTTCTCGCGCCCCGCCACAACGTCCTCGGGCGTGGAAATAAGCGAAAGCGCCACCCAATCGGGAATAATGCCCGCCCGGACGAAATCATCCAGCAGCGCCAAGTCGTCGTCGGTGACCATCTCGAAGGGGCTGGCGCTGTCGGGCAGGTAGATCGAGTTCGATGCCTTCAACGGAATTGTGCCGCGGGTCAAACGAGCCAGCACGGCGTGGTCGCCGACCTCTTCGGTGACGAACTCCAGGCGTGCGTCGCAGAACCAAATCCGGTGGCTCGGCGCGATCTTCTCGAACAGGCCGTTGAGCTGGGGCAGTGGAACCGTTGCCACGCCGCTTTTCACGGGCGGTTCTGCCCGGTGTACAGAATCCCACAACAGGATCCGGCTGCCAACCTCAAGTTTCAGGTCATTCATGGTCCCGATCCGCGGCCGCGACGAAGGCAGATCCAAAAGCAGCCGCACCGGCACGTCCACTTCTGCGGCCAGCGCGCGAATGTCGCGGGCGTTCGCCACGTGCGGACGTTGCCGGTAGCCGCAAGGCAGGCGGAACCAGCGAGCGCCCGCCTCCACGGCTCTGCGAAGATCCTCGGGCTTCTCTAAGGTTGGGCCGATCGTGGCCATGATTTCAGGCACTTGCTTCATTTCATCAATCCTGTTCAAGGTGTGCAACAAAACGATCAATAGGTGGGAACCACCGGCTCCGCGGCGGCTGACGTTTTGTGGCGGACGTTGGGTCCTGGGGAGTGGAATACGCTCATCGACAGCGAATTGAGCGGCGTGGAAAATACGTAGGGGGTTTCAGCGGTGGCAACGTCGCTATTGGTGTAGCCGTCCGATTGCAAAACGTCGACCGTATGTTCGAGCAAGTCGATCAACTGGCCGCGCGAGAGGTAATCGAACGAGACATTGTCGCCCATCCCGCCGTAGCAGAAACTGGCGAAGTCCTTGGGATCGCGGATGCGGATGCCGTGCCGCTGCGGATGGGCGTAGTATTCGGTCCCGGGGAAGGGGATCAATTGGTGGATCGAGATCTCGTGCGGGCGAAGCTCCCGCATGAAGGCGACCGATTCGTACTGCTCGTCGAGCGTGCCGGGCAGCCCGAAGACCCAGCCCGTCTTGACGCGGATGCCCACCTTTTTGGCGCTTTCGATGCCCAGGCGGATGGACTCGCGGTCGGTGCCCTTGCGGACCCGGCGGAGGACGGCCTCGGAGCCCGATTCCACGCCGAAGTAGATGCGGCGGCAACCGGCGGCGGCCATCTCGGCGGCAACCTCCTCGTCCAACGCGTCGGCCCGCATCTGGGCGATCCACTGCAAGCCCGGCTGTCGCCGGGCCAATTTGCGGCAGAACTCCAGGGCATGGGTTCGTTGGACAAGGAAGATGTCGTCAACAAAAAAGATCTGCTTCGCCCCGTGGCAAGCCACGAGGTAGTCGATCTCTTCGCAAAGCCGATCGCAGGAGCGAATCGTCACGCCTTGCTGCAGTAGCCTGCCGGAAAAGTTGCAGCAGAACGTGCAGCGATACGGGCAGCCCAGCGAAGCCAGCATCGAGTGGTGCGAGTAGAGCGACAGATTGTAGACGTTGCGATCAATGATGCCCGGATCGATATTCGGCAATCGCCGCGCCGGAGCATTACGGAATGACCGGCCCTCCCGCGTCCGGCCGATCAAGCCTGGGATTGTGTCCCAAGGAAGGCCGCGGCGGATACGGTCGACCAGGAACGTCATCGGTCCGCAGCCGTCGCCCACGACCACGGCGTCGGCCCCATCGGCCAGAAAATCATCGGGAAAGAGGCTGGCGTGAATGCCGCCGGCGACCATGGGGAGGTCCGGCCGTTGGGCGCGGAGTTGCCGGATCTGTTGGGAAGCCACGGGGTAGCTGGGCGTAACGACCGAGAAACCCACCACATCAGGCTGGAATTCGGCAAGCCGGGCCCAAAGCGATTCGTCGTCAGAGCCTTCCGCGCTCTGGTCGTAAACGATTGTATGACACCCAGCCCGGCGCAGCGACGTGGCGATCAGGCCGGCGCCCAGGGGATACTCGCGGTAGGTCTGCTTGGGACTCAATGTCCGCGGAACGACCAGAAACACGTTCATTTTGTCGCTCCGCTGCCAGCGAGTGTTCCCCGCATTGCGTCGGCCCCAGCCAATACATCGCCAATGGCGGCCAAGTCGGCAAGGTAAATATGCGCCGAACTAATGATGCCCGTAACTTGGTCTACGGGAACGCCGATGCCATCTGCGATCCGCCTGGCCATTTCGAAAATACATAGGGCATCCGCGTAAAACTTGCGGAAGATGTCCTGGCCACGGGCGAAGTACGTCGCCACCAATCCCTGCCTGCGGTGGAGGAAATGGACGACGTTGATGCAGGGCACGCGGCCGTTACCCTCGCCGATCAGTACGATCGCCGCACGTTTCGACAGGGGCTCACGCTGCAGCAATTCGATCACGTCGCTGAGGTCGGAACGCCCGCCCGGCCCGCGGATCCGATCGCGGTAGCTGTGCCCGAACTGGTTGGGCTCCGTGGTGAAAAAGACCTTCCACATCTGTTCGACATTCTCGCGCGATGCAAAGCGGACCAGCAGGGGATCAGCGTCGAAATCGGCTTGCGCAAACGTAGCGCAGATGTGCAACGATTCCCGCGTATCGTCGCCCACCGTCTCCCTGGAATGATAGACTTCTCGGAGTATGGCTAGCCAGGTTTCCCCGAGGCTGCGATAGCGGATATCCTTCATCTTCTTTCGATAGAACCACTGCCCAGTACTGACGTTGCGCGCCGCTTCCACCCGCAAGCTAACTCTATTCTAACAAGAACGGTAGGGCTGTATATGCCCCCAATTCGATGCAACACCGTGCAGGTTGAGGGGCTAATTGGAGGATATCGACAGCTTTTGTGCCCTGCTATACTATCAGCCTGGCCGGCGCGATACACTCACCGTATTCATATTATTCGTTGCCGTTGGCGATAATTATTCCTTGTTTTTGTATGATTTCTTTGGCAGCTGACCTCCGTTCCCTTGGCGCTTAATATTTCAGCCCCTATGCTGGTGAAAGTAAGGCCATTTAAGGAGATTGTGCATGGAACTCGTGGGCAACAAGCCTAATCCTAAATACAGTTTTGAGAACGAGGTAACGGGCCGATTGTTCTGTTGGCTGATCGAGTCCGGGCAGATCGACTACCAGGCAATGCTCGAGAAGGTAGTCCAAGGAGAGTCCGATCCACAGTCGTGGGTGAAGCGGCTTGCCCACGCACTGGAGGATAAGGTCGGTGGCCAGAATTGGGCTTTGGTGCCGCCGCCTTCAATACTCAAGCCTGCCGCAGACGCTGCTGTACGCCCCAAGGCCCCCGCCTACAACATCTGGTTTCGGCCCAGCCCATCGAAGAAGATCAAGTTCAAGGAAGTGGCCCGCGCCTTGCTCGTCTTTACGGGTCGGGTTCCGCCTGCGGCGGGATAAAGAGCAGGGAGCAAGGAGCGAACGCCCGATATCCGGCCGCAGACGGAATTCGGAGCATACTCCTGTTCCGCGCTCCTTGCTTTGCTACCTCCCTCTCCTCCCTGCTCCCCGCTCCTCTTGCTTGGCTTTTTTCCGAGGGGGAATTATGATGGACGATGAGAAGAGCCATTTCAGGCTGATTTCAGGCACGGGAACGGAAGATTCGGCATCATGGGACAGGCTGGTCGCTACGAATTGAAATATGTGGTCGATGAAGAACGGGCTGTCGCCGTGGCTGACTACTGCCGGGCGTTTCTCCGGCCTTCGGTCCACAATAAGGACACCCCGACCCGCGGCCATCCGGTGATGAGCATTTACATGGATTCGCCGGACTATTTCCTTTTTCGCCAGGCGTACTACGGACACTTGAATCGCATCAAGCTGCGGATTCGTTGCTATGACGACCACTGGGAGCGGCCGGCCTTTTTCGAGATCAAGCGTCGTGTGATGGACGTGATTTGCAAGGACCGGGCCATGCTCAGCCGCGACGCCCTCGAGTTCTTTCTCAATACGAGCTGGCCCAACCCGGCCGGTTGGCCCGACCCGGCGCGGATGGTCCACGGCAAGCGACGCCTCGACATTGCCTACAAGTTCTGGTCCTTGTGCAACGCCATCAAGGCCCAGCCGATGATCTACGTCTCCTACCTGCGGGAGATCTACGAAGGGGAGAACGACGAGGAACTTCGCGTCACGTTTGACCGTCACGTCAGTGCCACGCCGGCCCAAGGAGTCGGGTTGCCGAGCTTCGTGAATGGCATGGGTTACGAGGGCCACGGCTTAGGGAAATTCACGGCGCCGGAACGTGCCATTCCTCCCCGCCCTGACAGATGGCCTTACTATCTGCCCTTCGACGGGGTAGTTCTGGAATTGAAGTACGAGGAACGAGCGCCTCGTTGGATGTACGATATGGTTCGCTATTTCAATCTTCAGCGGCGGTTTATGTGCAAATATGCCGCTTGTATCGATTCCATGGAACTCCAATGGGGCAAGTTCCCGTTGGGCGAGGAAGAACAGCGCCTTGTCATGGTCGGTTACGACTGACCTGTCCGTAAAATTCTCCGTGCGCGTCAGGGTTTCCCTAATCCGAACGACCGAAAACGCCGATTTCTCTTGCGCAACCGTAATTTCCAAGCGGATGCCATCAGCGCTATCGTGAGTTAAATGGGGGGTATCATGATCCGAGGCCGGATTTTCGCGGCCGTGTTGGCCGTTGTCGCATGCAGCGCCACTTTTACGGCTTACGGGCAGAATCGCACCGATTCCAACGGTGCGGCTACTTATTCGGTTGTGGCATTTGTTCCTACCGCTGAGCCTGTTGCCACACCGGCGGCAACTCCCGCAGTCACACCCGCCGCTGCCTCTGCTACTCCTCCTGCCGCTGCGCCCGTTGCCGCACCTGCCGCTGAGCCTGTCGCCACACCGGCGGCAACGCCCGCAGTCGCACCCGCCGCTGCCCCTGCTACTCCTCCTGCCGCTGCGCCCGTTGCCGCACCTGCCGCTGAGCCTGATGCCAACCCAGCTACGCCACTTTTCCCCACGCTCCCTAGCGCTTCCGCGGCGGCACCTGTCGTCGCCGGCACTCCTGCAAGTTCCCCCGCGCCCACGGCGCCTCCCGCCGTGTCAGCCGACACGCCCTGGTTCCAGCGGTTCCTGCTGCCGGTGCCAGAGGCCACGGGACCAGTCGATGGCGGCCTTGCCTGTTGCCGACCCGGCCTGCTGGCCAACGTAGACTACCTGAACTGGTTGGGCCGGCGCTCGGGGATGGATTTCGCCGCCCTGGATACCGGAAATGGATTGGGTAAACCCACGGCCATATCAACTGAGTCGCTCGATTTCGACCGGGCTAACGCCTTTCGCGCCGGCCTTGGCTATCGTTTCTGTAACGGGTGGGACGTGTTGTGGACCTACACCTATTTTCACGTCGAGAACGAGCAGACCGTCACCAATAACTCGACCAATTTTGCCTTGTTTGCTACCCAGAGTTATTACAGTACTGGTCAGAGCTCCCAGGAACCGGTAAGTTCGATTACAGCCGATGGCACTCTTCAGGTCAATATCCAGGACTTCGACGCCGAGTGGAGCTCGTGCCTTAACGATACCATAGGGTTCAAGGCGTTTGGCGGTTTCCGCTGGGCCAAGATCGACCAGAACTTCAATAATACGTATACCACCCCAGCCGGTGGAACCGGCACCGTCAGCCTTCCCAACAATATGGATGGCGAGGGCATTCGCTTGGGTGCCGAACTCGAGTGGCGGTCGCCCATTGGATTTCGAGTGTTCGGCAGGGCCGCCGAGTCGATCCTGGTGGCCGATTTCCAGACCGCCCAGCATGAAAACGATCCATTCGTCGGCATAACTCTCAATACGTCGGGCAGTACGACCGTCGTGGTGCCGGTGATCGAGGCGGCGGTGGGTGTCTCCTATGCCCGCGGCCCATGGGAACTCCGCGCCGGTTACGAGATGAGCGACTGGTTCAACATGGTCCAGCTCAATCGCCCCGCCCAGAGTCTTTTCCTGGACGGCTACTTCATTAGTTGCTCTTTCTCGCGGTAAATAATGGTCCTGGCGAAAGCTGGGGCTATGGATGCCGCGATTGTAGTTCCGCCGCCAAAGCGTCCGAAAGAAATGCCGAAAATGCCAGATTGTTGGAGTCCCGCCTTTAGGCGACGTGGTCAGGCATTCCGGCTAAAGCCGGGACTCCAACCCGCTCATTTCTTCCGAACGCCCTTAGCCCGGATTATTCAAGAATTTAGGGAATTCTTGCCCCTCCTGGAGCATCTAAG